>JABARW010000019.1 GCA_019186845.1 Planctomycetota bacterium
CGCTCAAGTACATTGGTCTGTCGTATTGCGCGGCCGTACCAGAGGCTGGGGCGGGCCGGGAACCCGGGCTCAAGTACATTGATGGTGGCCGTTCCGCTTGACGGCAGATGCTGTGGCTGGCCGAGAAACCGCGCTCAAGTACACTGCGCCGCCGCTGCCACGTTCCACGGAGCCGGCTGTGGCTGGCCGAGAAACCGCGCTCAAGTACACTGTTGCTGACAGAGCAAAGCACCAGCGGCACGCTGTGGCTGGCCGAGAAACCGCGCTCAAGTACACTGCCAGTGGCAAGTGTTCCGCCTTGGCGGCAGCTGTGGCTGGCCGAGAAACCGCGCTCAAGTACACTGCTTCATGCATAACCCCCAGTTGTGGCTGGGGGTTACGCGCTTGAACCGTTCAAAAAAGCAGCAGTTGATGGGGTGGTTCTTCCGTTGGCTCATGCTCTTTTCCGAAAAAATTCTCCATCTTCCCGAACTGCCTGTCCGTCACGCTCAACAGCCGCACCTGCCCTTTGGGTGGCAGTTCGTCTTTGACCCTTACGCGGTAGGCTGCACTGGCTTCTTCGCTGGGGCAATAGCGCGCATAGACGGAGAGCTGCATCATCGTAAAGCCCTCACGCAACAGCGCCTTGCGAAAGCGTGTGTAGTTGCGCCGGTCCTTGCGCGTCTTCACGGGAAGGTCAAACATGGCAAACAGCCACACGGCGCGAAACCCCGAAAACAGGTTGAACTTCTCCAGGTCATCCATGGCCGACTTCATTGACCTGCCCTGCCCCTTGCAGGTTGGCCTGTCGCCTGGGCCCCGCCATGACTGGCGGGGCTTTCAAACTGCAGCACCGGCATAGGTCACCTCCGGAATCTTGAAGTAGCTCACGGGTTGTTCGCCCACCAGCACTCTGGCCAGACGTTGTGCAAGCCGCGCTACGACGTCAAACAGCGTGCGGGCCTCTTCCTCGCAGACGACGCGCTCAAGCAGCGCGCCGGCCATGTGCTGTTTGGCGGCACGGTCCAGCTCCTTTTCGTCGGGAAAGCGTTTGATCCATTGCAAAGCCGCGCGGTCGACGATGGGGCGCAAGGGCTCCATGAGGTCGTCGGCGAGGCGGAAGGCGTCATATTTGTTGTGATGGTGCAGGCCAAAGCAGGGGTGAAGGCCGCAGGCGCAAATTGCGCGGGCAACAATGGCGCGCAGCACGGCATAGCCGTAGTTGAGCAGGGCGTTGGGCCAGTCACCGTCGGCGTTGCGTGTGAAGCCCTCGGGCAGCAGTTTTGCGGCCGTGAGCGCGCCCCAGTATTTGCGGGCGCCCTGAGCTTCCATGTTGGTGACATCGCCGGATTTGACGGCGGGGATGAGCGTGGCAATGCCGGGGTCAGGCTGGTTGAACGCGGCCAGAAGCGCGGCCTGGGCGCGAAGCTTGGCGCGCACGACGCGCTTCCAGAGGCGTTTGCGTGTGGGCAGGGGCGTTTTCGCCTGGGATTCGTAGATGTCGCCCTGGGCGAAGTGGGAGGCAAGGGGCAGTGTCATGGAAGTGGGCAGGCGTCTGGCGTCGCAGGCAATGAGCATGGCCTTGCTTTCGGCGAGGCCCGCAAGCACGGCGAGCGAAAGGGAGACCTGGGGGTGCGAGGCGACGACGACGGCGATTTCAGCCAGCGGCACGGTGACATCGGGCTTGTCCTGGCGCGAGACGACAAGCAGGCCGTTGCGCGCGGCCAGGCGAGCAGGCTCATCGGAGAAATCGAGGATGCGCTCAGTCATTCACGGGCCTCACCTCGCCAAGGGGAGTGACAAGGACCTTTAAGGCGCCCCTTTCTTTGAAGAGGGTTGAGATGGGATCTCTTGGCGATTCCTCTTCAGGAATACTCATGTCGTCTCTGGCGTCCGTGTGCGCCACATGTTTGATGCGGACATAAGGGCCACTGGGCTTGTTCTCCGCGCTGAAGCCGCGGACAACGCGAATTGACCCGTCAGCCAAGTGCAACGCATCGCGCTTCATGAGTGCAAAGCGAAACTTGATGGCGCCATTGGCGAACGCGTCCTTTCTGATGATCGGCTTGCCCAGTCGCTTTCTGGTTGCCACGTCGAAGAAGCTTGCGGGGCGGTCTGCGAGCCAGTTTTCATCTGAATCCTGATAAATGCCAACGTGGTGGTTGTCGCCGGGCTGAGCGAGGCGTGCGCGTTCTCCCGTGCCAATCTCAATCACAGACACGGGCCGTTTGCCAATGAGAACGCGCCCGGCGCCATCGCGAATGGGTTGGAAGCCGGCCTTCGGACGGAATGTCTCATCGTGAAGCGGGCCAGTCGTCTTGCGTTCAACTGCGTGCGAAACGACGACGCCTTTGAAACCGTGGCCGAACTGATCCTTGACGTGGATGAACTCGTAGAGGTCGCGGTAGAACGTGGGCCATTGGGGCAGAACTTCGGCCTGAACGCGGCCCCACGAATAGCGCTGCTTCTCTTGATCCTGTCGCCGAGACTGGCGGAATGCCTCCTGAAGCCGGCCGACCAGCTTGTTCGGGTCCGTGATTGCAACAATCGCGGCATCCACCGCGTGGTGGCGGTGATCTTTGCGTTCCTTCTTGCGGCGCTCGCCCGAGAGCGGGTTGCGTCCATCACCGGGCTCACGGCTGCCACCATCGCGCAAGACGTGATTGACACTGATCCAGCCGTCAATGACCTTACCCTTGTCGGGTTCGGCATGTTTGATTTGGCATTGTGAACAAGGTTCACCAAGTTCGTCACGCAGGAGTGCCGTGATGGAACCGTTGCTCACCTGCAAGACGTGTCTGACACGCCCTGTGGGAATCTCGTGGGGCTTGTCCGGCGACGAGCCGTACAGCGTTGCCAGATAACCGAGCGCAACCTTCGTGATGTAGCCCGTTTGGGTCAAGTCGGCGTTTGTGAAGCGCTTCTTGTGTTCTTCCAGCGCGGCGTCGTCCATGAGGAACAGGCGCAGCTTGGGATGGCCGCGCTCATGGCGCTCGCCTTCCTTGGCTTGGGCGGCTTTGGGCAGTGTTTTGCGGCGCTTGCCGGTAGCCGAATTTTCTGGTTTGGGTTCAGGCGGGCGCTCGCTCGGCGTCCAGCGTTCCTCCTTCGTTGAATCGAAGTACTTCTCCGTCGAGCGGAACACGGCAACGTGATTAAGGATGTCGTGCCAGTTGCGCTTGAAATCATGCCGCGCCTGAAAAGGCGTGCGGCCGCCTTTGAGAATGTTGCAGGCCTTGTGCGCCAGCGTCAGGTTGGCGAAGGAGTTGTCGGGCAGGATGGAAGTCGGGATGATGTGCTCAATCTCGAGCGAATGAATGTCTTGCGCTTCATAGCCCAGGCCGCAATAGGGGCAGTGCCACCCTGCTTCCTGGGCGAGTTGGACTTTGCGTTTCAACTCGCTGGATGTCGTTTCGGGGTCAAGACCCAGCAGCTTTGCTGCGTTTTCGTTGGCCTTTCTGTTCATGTCCTGGCGCAGCTGAATGGCTTCGCGGCCTTCACGGTTGGTCTGCATTTCGCGGGTCATCTCGACGCGAATCAGATGGGGCGGTGTGCCGCCGAGCTTGACCTTGATGAGTTCGTTGACCACCAGCCGTAGCTGTGAGAGCGTGCGCTTGACGACGGGATTGTTGAGCGTTGGAAACACTTCAACAAGCGGTTTCAGCTGCGGCGTCGTGCCGGGGCCCATAGCGACTTTCCTGGCCACGTAGAGCATGTCGCGCGCGGTGCCTTCGGTGTGGCCGCGCTCCATGCCCCATGTGGGATGATTCAGCAGGTGCTTGAGTGCGGCGGTTGAATAGCGCGCATAACCTTGGGGCAGTTTCAAGTCGCCAAACGCCTTGGCGGGGCCTTCGAAACTGACCTTGCCAAAGCGCTCCTGAGCGAGCTGCATGGCGGACTTGCCGGGGTTGGACGGATTTTCGCGGCGCCTTTTTACGGCGTCAGCCCGGAGCTTGGCGCACTCCTCCACAATCTGGCTTGGCAACAGACCGCCGGGATTGGCGACAGTCATGCCATCGAGCTTCCAGCGTACAGCGCCGATGAATGCCAAAGCTTCGGGATCCTGACAGGCGTACCAGTCCCAGAACACTTCCTCGGCTTCCGTCATGCCACTGGGCGCTTTGGTCTGGCACATGCGCTGCCAGCGCTCGGCACCGAAGATCTCACTGAACTTTGCGGCAGTCACGTCGCCGATGAAGTGCTTGTGGGCAGGCGTAAAACTGCCTTTCTCCTTCTTCTGGTTGCCGCCTTTGGTCGCTTTGTTCCCGGTCTGAAGTTCCCAGTTGAATGCCGTGTCGGCATTGAGTGACAGTTCTTCGCGCGCTTGCTGCCAGCGGAGCGACTCTTGGCCGGACAGCAGCGCAACGAGCTTTGCCCTCAAGGATTCCGGCAACAAGCCGGTTTCGAGCGATGGGTCGAGCTGAACGGGCGTATAGTCTTGTTCGGCTGACCTACGACGAAAGACGCGAGTTTCGTTAACCATCTTCAGCATCTTGAATCGTGTGGCAAAGGGGTGGCCCGCCGGTGCCCGCTTGCGGTCGTATTGAAGCGGCCTAGAGCGGCTGATCTCATTCTTGCCGCCATCGCATTCGCGGCGGTGTTTGGTGTGGTTTTCAAGTTCGCAGGCGCCAATGAGGTGTGAGGCGTTTTTCAGTTTGCGCTGGTGGAAAATGGCCTTGAACACGGCCTCGCGCAGCGGAACCGTTTTGCCCGGCCGCCCCGGGTATTTCACGACAGGGCGGCCATTGCGCTCAATGACCTTTTCGCTGCGAGGTGGCACGTCCACGGTGGAGTTCAGGATGGCCAGCATGGCCGCATTGCCGGCGTGGTGCTTGAGCTGACTTTCCCACATGAGATTGAACTCGGCTTTCAACATCTCGCGGGTCGTGCAGCGGTTGTAAACCTTGGCGCGGTTGCGCACGCGAAGCTGGTATTCCTCTGGTTTGCAGCCTGCCTTGTCGATGTCCAGGGCCGTTGAGTCGTTTGTCAGGAGGGCCGAGTAAAACTCGCCCAACGTGGCGGGGCGCTCAAGCTTGCGAGCTTCGCCGAACTTATTGAGCTTGACCTGCTGTTCAGCAACGGCCGCTTTGACCTTGCCGCTCTCGGACTTTGAGTCGTCGTCCTTTTTGGAGGCTCGTTTGGACTTCTTCTCCTCTGGCTTGTTCTCCTCAGCTTTGGGACTGTCATCGGCGCGGTTCCACCACACGCCGCGGCGTTGCGCCAGCGAGTAAAGCGCACGGCCTAACTCATGGGGTTCGAGCGCACAATGGATGGCACGGTCGCGAAGGAAGTAGGGCAAGAAGCGCTCGACGGGCAAATCGTCGCGCCGATACTTGCCGACGAGGCAGTTCGGGTCGGCCGCGGCCGGGCGACGGCCAGTGTCGGGATCTTTTGCGCCCAACTCCAACGTTTGAAGAGCCTCGTGTCGCGCGCGTTTGGTTTCATCCACCAAGCGCTGGCGATTGGCGGCCGAACCCTCGCCGCTGGGTGTGCGCGGGTGCGAGAGATGCTCGGGCAAGACGGGTAGCAGCCCAACTTTGGCCAGCAGGTTGTAAACGCGATTCAGGCGACGTGCGCGGCGTTCAAGATTGCGGCGGGCAAGGCGCTTCTGGCGCCGAGCCGAGGCGTGGCTCTCTTCTTTATCCCCTTGACCCTTGTTGGAAACGCCTTCCTCAAAAACCCTCACGCCGAGACCAATAAGTTCCTTTGACTCACCATCCTCACGTCGGACCAATGCCCAGCCCACCGACGCGATACCCAAATCCAACCCGAGGACGATTTCTGATGCCATGTGCTTCTCCGTATTTTTCACAAGAGAATACAACTTGACGCGACAACGGTATGAGATAAGTTGTCCGCAGTGTACTTGAGCGTGGTTTCTCGGCTTCCTGACACAGTAAGCTGAATTCCATCGCACCTCATTTGAGGCTCGTCGGCCCTGCGCTGACGCACTGCAAACCGCCGCCTGTGCGGCGGTTTGCGCTTTTTCAGGTCATCGGGACGGGCTGGAAATGAAAACGCACGGGCTTGCCCGTGCGTTTTCTGTGGAACATCGCTCAAGAGCAATACTGCTCGAAGATCTGGCGGAACTCGTCGGCCACCATGTCGGCGCCGCGTCCTTCAATGTGGCTGCGGGGAACAAAGGCCACCACCTTGCCGTCCTTGAACAGCGCCGCGCTGGGGCTCGAGGGCGGAATATCCGGGAAGTAGCTGCGCACTTGCGCCGTGGCGTCCTTCTCCTGGCCGGCGAACACCGTGTACAGCTTCTGCGGCTTGGCCTTGGCGGCCTTCAGCGCCTCGCTCAAGCCCGGGCGCGCGCCACGCGCGGCACAGCCGCACACGCTGTTGATGAACACAAGGGCCGTGCCCTTCTGGTTCTTGAGCGCGGCATCGACGTCTGAGGGCGTCAGCAGTTCCCTGGCGCCGTGCATGGTGACTTCATCACGCATCTGGCGGATGGCAGCTTCAAGCTCGGCGGGCGTGGTGGGCATTCTCATGGCGGGTCTCCTGGATCGTGGGTGCATTCAAGCATGAACCAGGCTTCGATGGAAGTGGACGTATCTGGTCCACTTTGCGTGGAGCGCGGCGCCAAGGCTCAGGCCCTGGCTTTGGCGGAGCGTCGGGCAGCCTTTTCGCGCTGCTGTTCAAAGCGGGCGAACTCGCCCAGCGTCTTTTGCTGGATTTCGTCGAGATAGCGGTTGCGCACGCTCTTCCAGAAGTCGTGCAGGGGGCAGGCCCGGGCGTCGCTGCACACGGCCTGACCCAGGATGCACTCTTCTTTCTTCTTGAGGTCGTCAAAGGGCGCCACGATCTCGACAAGCTGGATTTCATCGGCGTTGCGCGTGAGGCGAAATCCGCCCAGGCGCCCCCGGGTGGACTCCAGCACCCGCTGCCTCACCAGCTGCTGGAGAATCTTGGACAGGTAGTGCTGGGGGAGTTCGAGGTCTTTGGCGAGATCCTTGGCCAGGACGTACTCTTCACGGGGCAGGCGGGCGATGGCAATGGCCGCGCGGATGGCGTATTCGCAGGTCTGGTTGAACATCGTGTGCCTTGGTGATTGGCCATAAAAGGATACGTAAAGCGGATTTTACCCAGTTTGTTTTAGACCTCAACCACCCGCCTTGCCTTATCGCTTTCCGACCAACACGCCCCTGCGCAAACTGGCGGCATCGGCCAGGGCCGATGCCGCAACACGCGCGCCCCAAACAGCCCGACACCCGAAAACGGCATGCATTTTCGGATTCGCTGCCGGGGGGCCACGCCGGGTCGTTGCTGTGGCAGGGAGGTCCTGCCTTGGGCACTACTTGGGTTGGGCCTGGGGGGCGAGGCTGCCCTCGACGGGCAGGCCGGCCTCGCTCCATTCCGCGATGCCGCCGCGGTAATCATGAATGTTGGTGTAGCCAAGCTGTTCGACCGCACGGGCCGCCTTCGTGGAAGCGTCTCACGAATAGCCCGATCAGTAGAAGACCAGCATGGCCGCCTTGTCCGCTGGAAGGCCCTTGCCCGCCTGAGCTTCCGGCACCGGCAGGCTGGTGCTGCCCTTGATGTGCAGCTTTTCGAATGAGACGCGGCTGCGGTTGTCGTAGAACCCGGCGACAGCGCCCTTGGCCAGCGCTTCGCGCAGTTTCTTGAGCTCGATGGTGTGCATAGCAGTCTCCTGTTGCCCGGTGTGAGGGGCCGGGTTATCCCAGTCTAACGTCAGTTTGCGGCCCGGGCATTCCAAGTTTGGGGCGCGCGGCTAACCTGTGGCACCCGCAAGGAGATCCCATGGCCAGCTCGTTTTACACGGTGGAGTCGAAGTTGTCGGCGGCGGACGCCGCCAAGCGTCTGCAAGAGGCGGTGCTGAAGGAGAAGTATGGCGTGATCGACGTGCTGAACCTCAAGCAGATCATGGCCGGCAAGGGCGTGACCTACGATGATGAAGCCATCGTGGTGTCGGTGTGTGAGCCCAACTACGCGCGCAAGTTCCTGACCCTCGAAAACACTGTGGCGTCGTGCCTGCCCTGCCGCATCTCCGTGACCTCGCGCAGGGGCAAGACCTACATCAGCCTGCCGCTGCCTTCGGCCATGTTTGGCCTGTTCAGCAACGGGGAGCTGGCCAAGGCCGGAGCGGAAACGGAAGCGGCGCTCAAGCGCATGGTGGACGCCGCGAAGGCGTAGAAGGCCCGTGACAAGCGGCTCCAAGGAGAGCCTTGATTTGGGCTGATGGGAGCCTATTTTCGTTTGCCGTCCGGAATAGTGGACTGGTATAGTCTAATTTAGTGAGCGAGAGTCGCGGCCAGCCGCGAGGGGCGCCGAAGCGAGAGCAGACGACGCCGCAACCAGGAGAGGACCATGGCAGACCCCAACGAAAAGTGGGAAGACAATGTTCCGGGCAAGTGGTACGTGGACAAGACCTGCATTTTCTGCGGCCTGTGCCCCCAGCTTGCTCCCAGCAACTTCAAGGAGTCGGACGACGGCACGCACGACTACGTCTACAAGCAGCCCGAGACGCCGGAGGAAGAGGCGCAGTGTGAAGACGCCATGGCGCAGTGCCCTGTGCAGAGCATTGGCAACAACGGCTGATTGGGTAACGCCGCCCATGGGGCGTCCAATGCGGACCCGCACAGGGTCCGCATTCCATTTCGCCACGGACGGCCGCACGCCAAAGCTGGAGTTCCGCCATGCCTGAGCGCGACATCACGCCTTACATCATCGAGCAGCTCAAGGAGGGCCGGTTTGACTTCGCGGCCATCTTCGGCAACGACCACCCCGTCGAACTCGAAATCGGCATTGGCAAAGGGCGCTTCCTCATGAACGAGGCGGCCCGACGCCCTGACGTAAACTTCGTGGGCATCGAGTGGGCCAGCCGCTACTACCGCCTCGCCGCCGAGCGCGCCGCGGGCAAGCGCCTGTCCAACATCCGCTTTCTGCGCGACGACGCCGCCCACACCCTGCGCGAGAACCTGCCCGATGCCAGCCTCAGCGCCCTGCATATCTACTTTCCGGACCCCTGGCCCAAGTCGCGGCACAACAAACGGCGCCTGATTCAGGGGCCCTTTGTGCTGCAGGCGGCCCGGGTGCTCAAGGACAGGGCCCGGGTCTTTTTGGGCACCGATCATGCTGATTACGCCGAACAGATGGAGCGGGAATTCTCTGACCACCGCGACTTTACGCTGGTCAGCCGCCTTTTCGGAGACGAGGCGCCCGAGGGCATCACCAACTGGGAGCAGAAGTTCCGCAAAGAGGGCCGCACCATCTTCAAGTTCGAATACCTGCGGCGCGCGCGGGACTTGGCCGCCCCGGCTAGCGCCTGACGCGTTGATTTTGCCCGCCGTGGCGCTAACGTCTCTCAGCCTGCCCTGGAACTGAGATGGCCATACTCGGCATCGGAACTGACATAGTTGAAGTCAAGCGCATCGAGAAACTCCTCGCCGCGAGCCGCGAGGAGTTTTTTTCACGCGTCTATGCCCCGTCCGAGGTTGCCTACTGCCTGGCCAAGGCGCGCCCGGCCATTCACCTGGCGGCGCGCTTTGCCGCCAAGGAGGCGTTCATGAAGGCTCTGGGCACGGGCTGGGCGCGGGGTGTCGGCTTTGGCCAGATTGTGGTGGCCAACGACGAGGACGGCCGGCCGGGCCTGGAGGTCACGGGAAAGGCGCGCGAGCTTCTCGACGCCATGGGACCGACGTGGCTGTGGCTGAGCATCAGCCACACCCGCGAGTTCGCCATGGCCACGGCGGTGATCGAGTCAGGCGTGACACGCAAACGCGCGGCCACCATGCGCAGGTCGCGCAACACGCGGGTCACATCGGAGCGCTGATGCCAACGGGAGCAGACATCCGCCGTTACGAGCCTGACCGCGACGAGTTCGGGGAGATGCAGCGCGCCTATCTGCGGCGGGCCCTCTTGTTCGGGGCGCCGGCGCTGGTTGTGCTGCTGTTTGTGTTTGTCACCTTTCTGGTGTGGGTTTTGACCTCGGCGCCGGGCTGGGTGTTCTTTCTGCTGGCGCTGCCGGCGGCCCTGGGTGCGATGTTCCAGCTTGTGCTGTTGTGGCTCGAACGTCCGGGCCAGACGCAGGACGCCGTGGCCGTGGAAGTCGGGCAGGGCCTGCTGCGCTTTGTCAACGACGAGACCGGCACGGTTGAGGAAGTGCGCTGGAAAGAGAGCCGCGGCGTGAGCGTGCAGCGGCGCTCTGATGCCGTGGAAATCGTGTTTCCCAGCGGCAGGCGCTCGCGAGTTCACTGGTTTGCCTACTCCGAGCGCGAGCAACTGCTCAAGGACCTGATGGCCCTCAAGGAAACACCCGCTTTGGAGTCCCGGCCTGAAGACACCAAGGCCCCGCCCAGGCCGGCTGAGACGGCCCAGACCAAGCCTGAAGACTCGACGGCCAAGAGCGGCAAATCAGCCAAGACCTCGACGAAGGCGCGCAAAAAACCCGACGAAGAAGAATGACTCACGCCAGGATTACTTCTGACCTTTGACCTCTGACTTCTGACCTCGAAAAATGCCCAAGCGCACCGACATCAAGAGCATCATGATCATCGGCTCTGGCCCCATCATCATCGGCCAGGCCTGTGAATTCGACTACTCCGGCACTCAGGCCTGCAAGGCCTTGCGCGAGGAGGGCTACCGAGTCGTGCTCGTGAACAGCAACCCCGCCACGATCATGACCGACCCGGAGATGGCCGATCGCACCTACGTCGAGCCCGTGACGCCGGAAATCTGCGCCAGGATCATCGAAAGAGAACGGCCCGACGCGCTCTTGCCCACGCTGGGCGGCCAGACGGCGCTCAACACCGCCGTATCGCTGCACAACCAGGGCGTGCTCAAGAAGTTCAAGGTCGAACTGATTGGCGCTTCCATCGACGCCATTCACAAGGCCGAAGACCGCGAGCTGTTCAAGCGCGCCATCCAGAAACTCGGCTTTGGCCTGCCCGTCAGCAAGACGGCCAAGACGTGGGACGAATGCCGCGCCGCACGGGAGTTCGTGGGCCTGCCGGCCGTGATCCGCCCCAGCTTCACCATGGGCGGCACGGGCGGCGGCATTGCCTTCAACGCCGAGGAGTTCGAGGAAATCTGCCGCAAGGGCCTTTCGCTTTCGCCCACGAGTGAAGTGCTGATTGAGGAGTATCTGGCGGGCTGGAAGGAATACGAACTCGAGGTGATGCGCGACAAGAAGGACAACTTCGTTGTCATCTGCTCCATCGAGAACTTCGACCCCATGGGCGTGCACACGGGCGACAGTATCACGGTGGCGCCTTCGCTCACGCTGACCGACAAGGAATACCAGCTCATGCGCGATGAGGCCAAGGCCATCATCCGCGAAATCGGCGTTGAAACGGGCGGCAGCAACATCCAGTTCGCTGTCGATCCTCGCAGCGGTCGGCGCATCGTGATCGAAATGAACCCGCGCGTATCGCGCAGTTCGGCGCTGGCCTCCAAGGCCACGGGCTTTCCCATTGCCAAGTTCGCCGCCAAGCTGGCCGTGGGTTACACGCTTGACGAACTGCGCAACGACATCACCAAGGCCACGCCCGCGAGCTTCGAGCCCAGCATTGACTACATCGTGGTCAAGACGCCGCGCTGGGCCTTCGAGAAGTTCCCCGGCGCCGACCCGCGCCTGACCACCCAGATGAAGTCCGTGGGCGAGGCCATGAGCATCGGCCGCACCTTCAAGGAGGCCCTGCAGAAGGCGCTGCGCAGCCTTGAAATCGGGCGCGCGGGTCTGGGCGCGGACAGCAAGGAGGCCGCCACAGACACGCGAAAGATTCCGCGCCAGAAGCTCAAGGAGGGCCTGATCGTTCCCGGCGTCGAGCGCATCTTCAACATCCGGCGCGCCCTGCGCATGGGCATGACGCCCGCCGAGATCAGCTCGTTCTCGGGCATTGACCCCTGGTTCCTGGACAACATTCAGCAGGTGCTCGAGTTCGAGGCCGACCTGCGCGAGCTGGCAAGTCGCGGCACAAGCTCAAGCCGCAAGGCCCAGGAGCCGGCGGCAGGCGGGGCTGCCTTGCTGGATGCCGAGATGATGCGCGACGCCAAGCGCATGGGTTTTTCCGACGCCCAGCTTGCCACGATTTTCCGCTGCAAGGAGCAGGACGTCCGTCAGCGCCGCAAGCAACTGGGTGTGATCCCCGCCTACAAGATTGTCGACACCTGCGCCGGCGAGTTCGAGGCCAGGACGCCTTACTACTACTCGACCTACGAGGAAGAGAGCGAGCTGCGCCCCAGCGACAAGAAGAAGATCATGGTCATCGGCGGCGGCCCCAACCGCATCGGCCAGGGCATCGAGTTCGACTACTGCTGTGTGCACGCAAGCATGGCGCTGCGCGAGCTCGGCTATGAGTCGATCATGGTCAACTCCAACCCGGAGACCGTGAGCACCGACTTCGATATCAGCAATCACCTGTTCTTCGAGCCGTTGACCTTCGAAGACGTGATGAACATCTACGAAGCCATGAAGCCCGTGGGGGTCATCGTCCAGTTCGGCGGGCAGACCCCCATCAACCTCGCACGGCGCCTGGCCGACGCAGGCGTGCCCATCATCGGCACCAGCGTGGATGCCATCGAGGAAGCCTCCGACCGCGAGCGCTTTGGCGCCCTGTGCCAGCGCCTCGGCATCCGCCAGCCCAGAGGCGCCACATCCACCACGCGCCAGGGCGTCATGGAAGCCGCGCGCAAGGTGGGCTACCCCGTGCTGGTGCGCCCGAGCTTTGTGCTGGGCGGTCGCGCCATGGAGATCTGCTATGACGAGGCCGAGCTGGAGCAGTTCGTGGGGCCGGCGCTTGAAGTGGCGGAAGGCCGGCCGGTGCTGCTGGACCAGTTCCTTGATGACGCCATCGAGGTGGACGTCGATGCCGTTTCAGACGGCGAGCAGGTGACCATTGCCGGCATCATGGAGCAGATTGAGTATGCCGGCGTCCACAGCGGCGATTCCATGTGCAGCATCCCCACGCACTCGCTTCCGGAAAACGTGCTGCGCGAGCTGCGCGAAACCACCATCAAGCTGGCCAGGGCGCTGAAGGTCTGCGGCCTGATGAACGTGCAGTACGCCATCAAGGACGGCCAGGTTTACGTCATCGAGGTCAACCCGCGCGCCTCGCGCACGGCGCCGTTTGTGGCCAAGGCCATCGGCGTGCCCATTGCCAAGATTGCCACCAAGTGCATGTGCGGCCAGAAACTCAAGGACCTGGGCTTCACCCAGGAGATCCTGCCGCGCCACCATTCGATCAAGAAGCCGGTGTTTCCCTTCAACAAGTTCCCCGGGGCCGACGCGCTGCTGGCGCCGGAGATGCGCAGCACGGGCGAAGTCATGGGCATTGACGTCAGTTTCGGCCGGGCCATGGCCAAGGCCCAGGCCGGGGCGTCGCAGAAGCTGCCGCTTTCAGGCAAGGTCTTCATCAGCGTGAAAACGAAGGACAAAGCCCGCGTGCCCGCGATTGCGCAGAAATTCCAGGAGCTGGGCTTTGCCATCGTGGCCACGGGCGGCACGGCCAAGGCCATCGAGGGCGCGGGTGTGCCGGTGCAGCGCGTGAACAAGATTCAGGAAGGCCGGCCCAACGTGCTGGACATGATCATCAACGGGGAAGTCGGGCTGCTCATCAACACGCCCAGCGGCAAGGACCCCCGCACCGACGAGGCGGCCATGCGCCGCCGCGCCATCATGAAGGGCATCCCCATCTTGACCACGCTGAGCGCGGCCGAGGCGGCGGTGCGCGCCATCGCCTCCATCAAGGGCAGCGAGGAAACGGTGAAGTGCCTGCAGGAGTTCGGGGCTTAGCAGGCGGCCCAGCCATTGGTATCAGCAGCCTGCCTTGCGCGGTGAATGTGCGAGCCTGGCCCGGATCTTCGGCGCCTGCTAGAGCTCGCGCGAGAGCACGAAGTCGGCGATTTCCTCAAATAGCGGCCGCAGCTCGTTCTTGCCCAGCACGGCCAGGCCGCGCTTGGCGTCTTCGATGTAGCCGCGCGCCTTCTGGGCGGCGTACTTGAAGCTTTCCGTGGAGTGCAGCAGCTTGAGCAACTCGTCGCGACCCTTGGCGCCGGCCTTCACGGCCGTGAGCGCCAGGGCGCGCTGTTTCTTGTCCGAGCGGCTGAGGAAATGGATCAGGGGCAGCGTCGGTTTGCCTTTCTCGACGTCGGAGCCCAGCGTCTTGCCCACCAGGGCCTCTTCACCCAGCAGGTCGAGGAGGTCGTCCATGATCTGGAAGGCGCGGCCAAGCTGCATGCCGTAGCTGTAGAAAGCCTCGCAGACCTCGGATGCTGCGCCTGCGTAGTGGGCGCCCAGGCGGGCGCTGGTGGCGTAGAGTTCAGCCGTCTTGCCGTCGATGATCTTGAGGTACTTGGCCTCATCGAGGTCGAAGTTGTTGCGGTTGTTGACCTGCATGACCTCGCCCAGGCAGGTCACGGCCATGGCGCGCGAGAACTGGCGGGCGCCCTCAGTGGTGCTGCAACGGAGGCTGACTTCGAAGGCGTGGCTGAAGATGTGGTCGCCCAGCAGCACAGAGACTTCGTTGCCGGCCAGAGCGTTGATGGAGGCGCGTTTGCGGCGCAGCAGGGCTTCGTCCAGGATGTCGTCGTGGACCAGTGTCGCCGTGTGCAGCATCTCGGCCACGGCGCCCAGAATGATGTGGTCTTCTGTTACTTTGCCGCAGGCCCTGCCCGCCAGCAGCAGCAGCGCCGGGCGCAGCTTCTTGCCCGAGTAGTCCTCGATGTACTCCAGCAGCGTGGCGATGTAGGGGTCGTCGCTGGAAAGCTCGGCCCGGTAGCGTTCCTCCACGCGCGCGAGGTCGCCCGCGATGGGCGCGTAAAGGCGGGCCAGAATGCGTTTGGCGGCCTGGGCGGCGGATGAACTGGCCCTGTCACTCACGGCGGGCGCGCGGCTTTTGCTGGTCATGGTCGGCTTCTTTAGCGGGGAGGCCAGGGCCTCCTGCACCCCCGTGCCAAGCTGACGTTACCAAGGGCCCAAGCGCCGGTGAAGTGTCTGTCAGGCCCCCGGGCGCTCAAGTTCTTCCAGCTCTTCGAGCGTGTTTACGTTGGCAAAGGCCCGGTCGAGCGGGGCAAAGGCCGACAGGGACGCATCGGTCAGCACCTCGCAGCGCGAGGCTTTCCACAGGGGCACCACCTTGAGGCGGCCGGCGGCGAGCGCCCGCTCCACGGGGCCGAGCATGGCCTTGGTGCGCAGCGCGCAAACCAGGGGTTCCGGCTGGCCGCCGTGCTCGCAGAAAGCCACATCCGCCGCTTCCAGCTTGTCCACAAGCAGCCCAAGCAAGCCGGGCGGAATCAGGGGCAGGTCGCAGGCCAGCACCAGCAGCTTCTCATGGCGCTTTGCCGCATGCACGAGGCCCGCGTGAATGCCGGCCAGGGGGCCTTGTTGCACGTAGGGCGGCAGGTCCGCCAGCGCCGTAAGGCCGGGCGGCAACGGCAGGTCTCTGGCACCCGTGGAAACGGCCAGAGCGCCGCAGTGGGGGCGCAGCAGATCCAGCGCATGCTCCAGCAGCGTGCGCCCGCGCAGCATGCGCAGGGCCTTTTGGCCCTGCATCCGCGTGGCCAGCCCGCCGGCCAGCACCAAGCCCAGAACGTCGGGTCTCATCATGGCGAAAGAAAAGGGCGCGGCCATGCCGCGCCCCCCTTTGGGCGAAATGTGCTACTTGCCGGCCTTCTCGGCTTCCTTGGCGTCCTCGATTTCCTTGGGCGTGGGGAAGCGTTCGATCGTGTGTTTCTCGAGCACGACCTTGGGGTTGATCAGGTCGAGCACGGTCTGGGAGGAGGCCAGGCGGCGCTCGCGCAGGATGTCCGCGGGGCCGCTGCCGAAGCCGGAATCCTCGACGTCCTTTTCACTGAGGCGGCGCGGCATGGCGCGGCGGTCGGTGACGCGGGCGAGGAGATAGGCCCACTGGTCTTCATCCGGACGGCGCTGGATGTCGCGGTTGAACTTCTCGGGAATGATCTCGCTGATGCCTTCTTCGGGCTTGATCTCCTTGACGCGGTCCACGTAGGGCTTGTCGGGGTCCATCAGGCTGGGAGTGGAGGAGAATGCAAGCAGCTCGCTGTCGCCTTCACTGTTCACGCCGGGGATGTCCATGCCGTTGGTGATGAAGGGCGTGTCCTTGACCTCGGCCTGGGGCCACTTCTTGCGGAAGTCGGCCACGGCGGTGTCAAAGCCGCGCTTGATGATGTCGGCGCGCAGGGCCTTCATTTCGGCGACGCAGAGCTCACGGGCGCGGGTGGCGGCCGCGAGTGTGAACACGCGCTGGCGGGCGTCGTGGTGTCCCTGCTGGAACTTCGGCACCTTGCGGCGCAGGCGCAGCATGTAAAGGCCCTTGTCGGCCAGCCCCATGATTTCGCTGAAGGCGCCCTCGTTGGAGCCGGGCTCTTCAAGGAAGCGCTTGGCGCCGTCCACGTTCTCAAGGAATGCGAGACGGTCGTCGGCCAGCACGTCGCCCCACTTGAGCAGCCGGGCCGAGCCGAAGCGGGCATACTTGAGCTTGTAGCTGTCGGCCTTGGCTTCGATGTTGAGGTTCAGGGTGTTGGCGGCCTCGCGGCGGATGCGGGCATCAAAGGCCTCGTTGTCGGCGCGCAGAAGCTGCAGCGCGCTCTCAAGGTCGTCGATGCCGGCCTGAGAAACGATGCGGTCCTTGGCCTCGCGCAGCGCGCGGCCCAGCTCCGCGGGGACTTCGACCAGCAGTTCCTCCACGGCGAATTTGCGAAGCGCGTCGTTGCCCTTGGCTGCGGCGCGCAGCGTCAGCTTGTAGCCCACCAGCAGCTTGCGGAACTGGTCGGCGAAGCGGCGCACGGAGTCTTCCTTGCGCCCGCCCTTGCCGTCAAGAAGCAGGTCGCGCAGCGCAATCTGCTCCTTGATGCCATCGATCTCGAGCTGGATGCGGGCCAGTTCAAGGCGGCGCTGCTCGTCGTCCATCACTTCGCCATCGGGCCCCTTGAGCTCCTTCTGGGAGGCCTTGTCCTCGAGGCCGGCTTCCTTGTCACGGAGCTGGCGATCGAGGTCCTGGATGGAACGCTGGGCCGTGGTCACCAGGCTGTTGAGCTGCTCGCGGCCGATGTCGTCTTCCAGGTTGCGGGCCAGGTCTTCAATCAGGTTGGAGAGCTGGATGTCGAAGCTCTTCTTCTGGTCGTCGCTTGCGCCGGCGTTGGGCAGCACAGGCATGCGCAGGGCGGCGCCCGTGAAATAGGTGTTGACCAGGTTGGCCATGGCGTCAAAGCGCGAACGCAGGTCCTGGCGCTGGCTGCGCAGCGCCTCGATGTTGCGCTGCTTCTGCTGGTTGAGGCTGCTTTCGGCGCGCAGGGTCTTTTCGCGCTTCTCGCGCTCTTCGTCCAGTTCGGCCTTGAAGGCCGCCACGGCCGCCTGGGCGAACAGGGGGGCCTTTTCCTTGCGCAGCGTGGAGTAGATTTCCGCCGAGACTTCCTCAAACGAGCGCTCGGCCATCAGCTTCGTCTTCAGCTCTTCGCGGAGCTTCTTTTCCTCTTCCGGCGTGAAGCCCTTGAACTCGGGGTCCTTGCGGCGCTTGAGGTCTTCGTCGTTGAAGGCCTTTTCCACGCGGGCGTCGATGTTCTTCTTGTCGGCTTCCGTCGCGGCGAACTCGCCGTTCTTGCGCATGGCCGCGTAATAGATGCGTTCGAGCTTCTCGTCGCGCGGCACGGCGTTGAGGAAGTCCTCGAACTCGGCACGGAACAGGTCGAACTCGAACTCGGCATCGCTGGAGAGCTGGGTGAAGCGGTGTTTCTCGAAGGTGGTCTCGAAGGGGTCGTCGCCGTTGGCGCGCGTAGAGAGGCCGGCGGCACCGGCGGCCCTCGCTGCCCGGTGGTTGAAGTGCTCGCGTTCGACCTCGGCTCGGGCGCGGACGAGGAAGGGCTCGACGCCCAGCCTGACATACTGCGTCTTGACCTCGATGTCGTTGCCCGCCACCACGGCGGCGATGTCAGCCAGGCGCGTACGCTCGGCCGCCAGCAGCGAGTCCACGTAGTCGCGGACCATCAGGCAGTCGCGCAGCGCGGGCTCGATATCGCGCAGCGGAAATCCAAAGCGGTCCTGGAACTCGCGGTAAAGATTCTCCTGCTTGAAGCGCTCAAGCTCCGAAGCCGTCGCGTTGATCAGCGACGTGACAGCCTTCCATACCGCCTGATTCGAGGGCCGCACGAAGCCCGCCGCCTCGGCCCGCTTGACCAGCGCCAGGTGGCACCAGATGTCGTTGTCCTGGTAGCTGGGCCAGATGTCCAGCAGCGAACGGTCAAAGGGCGTGTCCGAGGCATCCTGCGCCATCGTGGTCAGGGCCGGCACCCGGGCATAGATCGCGCGCGGCTTCTCTTCGCCCTGGCCCTGGTAATAGTCCAGCTGGCGCGCCGTGCGCAGCCCCTGCCGGATGTGCTGGAACTCAATGACGCCGTAGGTGCGACCGTCCATCACGCCGGCGTGGGTGGGATGCTTGCTGCCGTCGCCAAGAAGGGTGGTCATCGAGCCGGTGACCGTAAACATGCCCGCAATCAGCACGATGAGCGCGGTTACCGCAATCTTCTGGCCGCGTGAGTAGTGTTCGAGTGCCACTGTCGCTTCTTCCTTAGTTAATCCAAACGCCCATGCCGCGTCAAAAGACGGCGGCGCCCCTTGGTACGGGGGGCAGAACGTTAGCAACGCCTCAGGAAAGGGGCAACGACCGGCGGGAAATTGCCGCTGGGACTTGTAGCTATTTGGTTGATTATATAGTTTTTATAGTAGACCATCCGGAGAGGCATCCATGGCCCCTACATCCACCATCGAAAACTGGCTCACCCTGCGAGCGGCCCTGGAGTTGCGCCTTGAAGACGGCGGCCTCAAGGCATTGTTGGTGCCGCGCCAGGGCGCGGCCCTGGCCGACCTTACCTCCGAGGAACTGCGCCAGTTCCTGCTGGAAGACCAGCGCCTGACGGCCCTGCGCGAGGAAGACCTGCCCGACATCATCGGCCGCCTCAAGGCCGGCAAGGAAGCCCTGGTCGCCGATCACGGGCGGCTGCCCGTTCACGGTCGCGACGGCCGCCTCACCTGGCTGGTGCAGGCGCCCCAGGCTCAGAACCCCGACGAAGACGGGGACATCGATTTCTTTGCCATGCGCGATTTCCATGCCGTGACCAAGGGCCAGCCCCTGGCCCGCCTGCACCTGCCCACGGCAGGTGTGCCGGGCTGCAATGTGCGCGGCGAGGTGCTTATGGCCCGCGACGGCAAGGCGTCTGCGTTCCGGGCCGGGCCCAACGTGATGCTGGAGGACGAGAGCCAGACCTTCGTGGCGACCATGGATGGCCGTGTGGTCGTCAGCGGTGACAGCCTTTGGGTGTCGCGGGTGCTGGAGGTCGAGAAGGATGTGGACTACAGCACGGGCAACATCACGTTTGGCGGCCTGGTGAATGTACCCGGCAACGTGCGGGACAATTTCTGTGTCGAGGGCGCCGAGGGCATCTGCGTGCGGGGCCTGGTAGAAGCCGCCAGGCTGGCATCGCGCGGTGCCATTACGCTCAAGGGGGGTGTCAATGCGCGCGACAAGGGCGCGATCCAGACGGACGGCGATGTGACGGCCAAATTCGTGACCAACGCCGACATCAAGGCGCGGGGCGAAGTGCAGGTGGCCCGGGAAATCGTGAGTTCGCGTGTGTATGGGCGGCGCGTCAGTGTGGCACGGGGGCCCATTGCCGGGGGCGAAGTCTGTGCGCTGGAGCAGATTTCAGCGCTCGAGGCCGGCAGTGAGAAGGGCGCGCGCACCCTGCTGCAGGTGGGGCGCGACCTCTTCGCCGAACTGGACCTTGAGGCCGCAAAGGCCCGCGAAGTAAAGCTGCGCGAAGTCATCCACTCGCTGCAGGGCACCCTGGGTCCCCTGGTTCAGCGGCGTGACAGCCTCACGCCCCTGGATGCCTGGAAGCTGGACCGGCTGCTGGAGCACACCTCACGCCTGGAATCGGAGCTGCGTGAACTGCTGGAGCGTCTGCAGAGTGCACGGCGCAAGGCGTTGTCGACACAGGGCTGCATCGAACTGGAGCGGGGGCTCTATCCTGGCGTCGTGCTGCGCATCGGGCGCTACGAGAAAACCGTGGACAAGCGCTACGCGGGCAGGCGGCGCATCTACTTCGATGAGGAACGAGGCGACATTGTCATCGGCGCTTAGGGCCCACTTGTGCTATGCTGAAAGCCTGAAGAGGCAAGTCCCGGCATAACATCGAGGCATGATGAGTTTCGAAGACCTGAAGTTGGCAGCACCTTTGTTGAAGGCCGTCGCGGAGCTGGGCTACACCCAGCCCACCCCCATCCAGACGAAAGCGATTCCCCACGCGCTTACGGGCGCTGACGTTCTGGGCTGTGCCCAGACCGGCACCGGCAAGACGGCCGCGTTTGCCCTGCCCATCCTGCACCGCCTGATGGAGATTCCCGCGGCGGCGCCGGGCAAGATCCGTGTGCTGGTGCTCAGCCCCACGCGCGAACTGGCCGCCCAGATTGACGAGAGTTTTCGCGCCTACGGCCGCTACACCGGGCTGCGCTTTGCCGTCATCTTCGGCGGGGTGAACCAGAACCCGCAGACAGATTCCCTGCGCAAGGGCGTGGACGTGCTGGTGGCTACGCCGGGCCGCCTGCTGGACCTCATCGAGCAGCGTTTTGTGGACCTTTCGGGCGTGCAGTTCCTTGTGCTGGATGAAGCCGACCGCATGCTGGACATGGGTTTCATCCTTGACATCCGTCGCATCGTGGCCCTGGTGCCCAAGGCCCGCCAGACGCTCTTCTTCAGCGCCACCATGCCGCCGGAAATCCGCCGCCTGGCCGACACCATCCTCAGCCGTCCCGTGAACGTGGAAGCCGCGCCGCCCGCCACGACGGCCGAGAAGGTCAACCAGAGCCTCTACTACGTGGGCGGACGCGAGAAGTCGATCCTGCTGGCTCACCTGCTTTCGACGCTCAAGTATTCGCGCGTGCTGGTGTTCGTGAAAACCAAGCACGGCGCGGACCGCGCCGTCAAGCAGATGAGGCGCTGGGGCATCTCCGCCGAGGCCATCCATGGCGACAAGACCCAGGGCGCGCGCACGCGGGCGCTGGAGAACTTCAAGTCGCTCAAGACGCGCATCCTGATCGCGACGGACATCGCCGCGCGCGGCCTGGACATTGACGACATCAGCCACGTCATCAATTACGACATTCCCCACGAGGCCGAAACCTACGTGCACCGCATCGGCCGCACCGGCCGCGCCGGGGCCTCGGGCGAGGCCATATCGTTTTGCTCTGTTGAGGATTTCGGGTCCCTGTCCGACATCCAGCGGCTGGTGGGCCGCAAGATTCCAGAACTCAAGGCCAATGACCCCGCCTACCTTGAACGGCTCCAGCATCCCGACCGCGGGGTAACCCCTTTGCCGGATCTCGACGAAGCGTCCGAACCCGTCCATGCCCATCGCTCGCGGGGCGCGCGCGGCCAGCGCGCGCGCGACCGGGGCCCGCGGCGTCAGCGCGATGCTCGCGGCCACGATTCGCGCGACCGGGATTCCCGCGACCGCGATTTCCGCGACCGCGGCCGTGACCGGGAAGCCGCGCCCCCGTCTGCGCCTTCGGATGGCGGAGATCGCTCCGAGCCCCTGGACCGCGAAAGCGCCTACGAGAGTGCCAGCCTCGACTTCTTCAAGCCCCAGCGACCGGAGTCCTCGCCACGCGCCCGTGCCAAAGCCAAGGCGCTGCCGCCCGTCAAGCCGGCTCAGGGCCTGCCTCGCCGTTCTCAAGGCTGAAGTCTGCAGACATCCAACGACAAAGGCCGCGCCAGGCGCGGCCTTTTCAACGTTGCGGCGGGCTGCTCAGCTTTCGGTGATCGTGACGCCCCGTTCACTGAGGTACTTGATGGCCTGGTCCAGGGCCTCGTCCGTACCTTCCAGTGAAAGCTCGAGATAGCCCATTTCGTCGTTCACGTTGGCGCGGGAGATGTTGAACACCACGCCGAACTTCATCGAGATATTGTGAAGAATGGGCTCCCGGATCAGCTTCTGCGGGAAGCTCATGGTGAGTTTGCGGATGGTCGCCGACATGGTTGCTCCTGTTGCCCCGTTCCCGTCCCTTTAACGCTACATCGTGAAGCTTTGCTTCGCCAAAATTTGTTTCAAGTTGAAATCAGCCCTGCGGAGCGCCCTTGACTTCAAAGGCCGCCTCCCGCTCAGGGCCCACGCTGATAATGCCTATCTTCACACCAACGAACTCTTCCATAAAGCGCAGATAAGCCCTGGCAGCGGCCGGAAGGTCTGACCCGCCGCGCGCTGCCCCCAGGGCCTCATTCCAGCCCTCCAGCGTCCGGTACTCGGGCTTGAGCGCTGCGAAGCGGCTGATTTCCGCCGGCAGGCCCGCTTCCTTGTGTCCCTTGTAGCCCACTCCCGCCTTGAGCGAGCCCAGGCCGGAAAGGACGTCCAGCTTGGTCACGGCCAGCTCCGTCACGCCGGAGAGACGGCACACGTAACGCAGGGCAAACAGGTCCACCCAGCCCACACGCCGGGGGCGGCCCGTCGTGGCGCCGTACTCGCCGCCTTTTTCGCGCAGGCGGTCGCCCTCGGCTTTGGGCAATTCGGTGGGGAAGGGGCCCTCCCCCACGCGGGTGCAGTAGGCCTTGGTAACTCCGATCACGCGGTCAAGCTTGACCCACAGGCCCGCGCCCGCCGGAATGCCCGAGGCCATGGTGTGGCTTGAGGTCACGAAGGGGTAAGTGCCGTAAGAGACATCCAGCAGCGCCCCCTGGGCTCCTTCAAACAGCACTCTCTTGTCTTCATCCAGGGCTTCCTTGAGCACCAGTGCCGAGTCCTGGATGTAGGGCTTGAGGCGCTTGCCCGCGTCCAGCAGCGGGCCCAGCAGGGAATCGAGGTTCGGCGCGGCCTTGCCCAGTTGGGGCCCGCGCACCTTCAAGTTGCGCGCCAGGGCCTCCTTCAGCGCCGACTTATCCAGGAGGTCGCAGCCGCGCAACGCGATGCGGTCGTAGTTATCGGCGTAGGTGGGGCCAATGCCGCGCTTGGTGGTGCCGATCTTGCCCTCGTCGCCCTCGCGCGCGGCATCGAGCGCTGTGTGCACGGGCGTGGTGATGGCGAGGCGGTCGGAGATAACGAGGCGCTTTTCGCAGGAGTAACCCAGGGCCTGGACCTCGTCGATTTCCGCGATGAGTTTGAAAGGGTCCACGACCATGCCGGGGCCGAGGATGTTGAGGCAGTGGCGGTGCAGCACGCCGGTGGGCAGATGGTGCAGCACGACCTTGCGGCCCTCAGGGTACACGGTGTGGCCGGCGTTGCCGCCGCCCTGGAAGCGCACGCAGAGGTCGTGGCGGGCACAGAGCTGGTCCACAAGTTTGCCCTTGCCTTCATCGCCCCACTGAAGGCCCAGAATTGCGGTCGTCGGCATGGATGGTGCTCTTGGTCAGTTTGGAACGGGGCCAAAGAACGTGCTCCCCGCGAGGCTGATAGTGGTGCGCGGCCTTGGCGCCGTCAAGGGGCAGCGCCGGGCGCCTTCAGCGCGTGAGTTCCTCGATCAGGGCGAGCTGGAGCAGCTCATCGTCGAACATTTCGCGGTGGCGGCAACTGGTCAGGTGTACGGAGGTCATGGCGTTGCGCAGGGCCTCGCCCGCGGCCATGGCCCCGGGCGCGCTGCCCGGCAGAAACTGGCCAAGGGCCGAGCGCCGGGTGACTACGCCGTCACCCATGCCCAGCATGGCCTGTACGACGGGGTCGCCGGCGCGCCACGTGTAGCGGGGCTCGAACACGAAGTCCCACTCGCTGCCGTCTTCAATCAGGGCCACGCGCTGCAGCGTCGGCGTGGTGGCGCCGCACAACGCCGACGTGGGCACCTCGGGCGCGCCCGCAATGGCCCGCTTGAAGCGCGCGGCGTGACGCAGGCAGAGATCGAGGTGTCGGCGGCGCCTGGCCATTTCGGCGTTGAACAGGGCGTCGCGGTCGCGGTCGTCGTTGAACTGTGAAAGGATGCGATAGCGCAGTTTTTCGCGCTCGCCCGGGCTGAACACGGAAATGCCCAGCTTCTCCCAGTTGTCGGCATCCCACAGGTCATAAGAGCGGGGTTGGCCCAAAGCATCCACGAATACGCGCTGGCCCGGGTCGGGCAGAAGTTCGAAGGCGGCGGGCATGGAAAAAATGGTGAGGGGCGGGTGCCGGCGCGCCAGGGGCGTTGGCGAATAGCCCTCGTGGATGAGCTTGAAGGCGTCGAGTGTGCCCGCGTGGGGCGTGCAGAGCGTGATGAGGCGGCGCACGTCGGCCTGGCCCTGGCGGGTGGGCGAAAGCGGAGCGCCGACGTCGCGTCCGCTGACGACGTCGGCGCCCCCGTGTCGCAGGTAGTAGCGGGCGATCAGGCCGCCGTTGCTGACGCCCAGCAGCGTGAACTTCATGTCCGGCTCGGCGAGGTCGCGGCGGATGGCGGCGACGAACTCGCCCAGCTGCGCCGCAGCCTCCACATTGCTGCGCCGCCAGTCATAGAAGAACACGAAGAGGTCCTGGCCCTTGTAGAAGCGCTTGCCGTAGGCCGCGCGGTAGCCCAGGGTGGAGGTCAGGGTGTCGATGATCTCTGCGTAAAAGCGGATCTCGCCCTTGCCTTCGCCCTGGAGCACCTCGGCGAGGTCGAGCACGCGGTAGGCCTCGAGCTGGTCGCGGTTGTCGCTCAGGCGCGGCCCGGCGATGGGCAGGTCGAGGTCGTCTTCGAGTTCCGACAGCGAGGCGGCGAAGCTGCCCCAGGCGATTTCGCCCGTTTTGGCATTGTGCAGCCGCGAGCCCAGCGTTCCGGGAATGAGAATGATGGGCTCGCGGCGGCGGTCAAGGCGCTCGGCCGCGAATTCGCGGCGGGGCGTGACGCGGGTACGCTCGTCGGGGCGCAGGGCGCAACTCGACAACAGCAGCAAAATCGCCAGGCCAGGCAAGATTCTCATGGCGCGGCTCCGGGGGCATAGTCCTTCGCGGCAGCCACCCAGGCCGGAAGGTCGTTGGCCCAGAACCCCCCGGCCTCCAGCGCCCGGGCCAGGTCAGGCCACAGCGGAGCGCACAGGGTGAGTGCCTCGCGCGTGACGGGGTGTTCAAAGCTCAGCTTGGCCGCGTGCAGGAACTGGCGCTGAAGCCCCAGCTTTTCGCGGGCGTGGCGGTTCTTCTCGCGCGCGCCGTATTCGTCGTCGCCCACGATGGGGCTCTGCAAGTGGGCCAGGTGGGCGCGGAGCTGGTGGGTGCGGCCTGTCACCAGTTCCAGTTCCACCAGTGAACAGGGGCCGCGGGTAGCCAGCACTTTGTAGCGCGTAACGGCGCGCTGGCCCTGGCCGACCTGCACCTTGCGCCGGCGGCCCTTGCCGTCTTCGTGGCGCTGAAGTGGTACATCGATGACCCCCTCGCCGCGCGGCAGCGAGCCGTAGATCAGGGCCAGGTAGAGTTTCTGGATGCGCCGGTGCTTGATCATGTCCGTCAGGGCCTGGGTGGCGGGCAGGGTCTTGCCGATGAGCACGAGCCCCGAGGTGTCGCGGTCGAGGCGGTGGGCGAGGTTGGGGGCGAAGGTCGGCGAGGGCCGCACGAAATCCTTGAGCGAGTCCGCGCCCTGCCTGGGCGCGCTGACAAGATAGCCCGTGACCTGGTCAATGAGGGTGTCGGCGCTTTCGCCGCGGTCGCCGGCGTGAACCAGCAGGCCGGCGGGCTTGTTCACGCAGAGCAGGTGGGAATCTTCGAACACGATGCGGAAGTCGCGTCGGGTTGAAAGGCCACCCTCGGCGCGCTTGCGCACGCGGGGCTCCATGTGGCGGTCCGAGGCCGCCTGCTTGAACACAATCACGTCGCCCGGCTTGAGGCGGGCCTCGGGAGCGGCGCGGCCGCCGTTGAGGGTGATCTGGCGCGTGCGGATGAGTTTGTAGATCGCGCTGAGCGAGACATCTTCCAGCAACTTGCGCAAAAAGCGGTCCAGCCGCTGGTGGGCTTCATTTTCCGTGACGCTGAAACTGCGCGTGCTCATGAGCGCATGATGGTACGCGGCTACTTCTTTGCAAGCTCGACGCTCTGCTCGTGGGCCGTCTTCGCCGGTACGTTGAGCGCCGCGCGCCACTCGCTGCCGTCGGCGCGCTGCACGCGGATTTCGTAGGAGCCCGGCGCCACGTCCGGCAGGCGGGCCTCGCCGAACTCGTCGCTGGAGGCCTCGTAGGCCACGCGCCCCTCGAACAGCAGCATCACGGGCTCGCGCGGCAGCCGCCGCTCGCCCTGCTTGAGCGCCAGCCTCAATTCACACAGCGGCAGCAGCGAAACCTCAATGTTGGCGCGGCGCTCGCCCGAGCCCAGGGCCGCCATCGGCAGCACCAGGGGCGCGTAGCCGGGCGCGGAGAACCTCAGGCTCAGGCTGCCCGCCGGCATATTGACCAGCCGGGAGCCTCCGGCCTCGTGCCAGGGAAAGACGGAATCGGCCCGCACGCGGTCAAAGGGGCTGGCCTTCTCCGTCGTCGGCACGACCCGCACGTCATAGCGCTCCACGGGGCGTCCGGTCTCGGCGTCTTTCACGTTGCCGCCAAGACTGTTCTCCAGGTTCAGCGTCAGGGTGTAGTCCGCCTGGTTGATGCGCACGCCCGCCGCTTCGGCCGTGGCGCCGCCCAGGGCGGTGGCAAGGACATAGTCGGCGTCGAACAGGTTGACGAGGCCAAAGCGGCCCTGCGGGTCCGTCACGCAGCGCCACTGCGCCCCCGCCGAGCGCCGGTTGAGCTCGCCTCGCGCGCCCTCGCGCACGTTGCGGGGGCCTTCCAGCGCCGCGCCTTCGGGGCGGATCTCGCGGCCTTCGGGCGTCTTGATGGCCGTCACCGCCCGGAGCGAGACCACCGCGCCCTCGATGGGCCGTCCCTCCTGGTCGAGCAGTCGACCGCGCACGTAATTCAAGCGCTGCAAAATCACGTCCTGCCAGCGGCTGACGCCGTCACTGACGTCCACGTCCACCTTTGCCTGCGCCGCGCCGAAATAGCACTGTTCCACCGTCAGGCCATACAGGCCCGGAGGCAGGTCGCGCACGCTGAACATGCCGCGCTCGTTGGCCTGCACCGTGCGCACCACGGGCCGGTGTTCCATGTTGGATGGCGAAGCCGGGTCTGCGGGGGCCCTGAGCATGCCGTGGGAGCGAAGGGTGACCTGGGCAAAGGGGGCGTTGGCGCCGTCGGGGTCCGTGACACGGCCCTCAATGGCCACACTGCGTTCGAGCTTGAGTTCGTCCATCTCGACCTGGGGCGAGAGTTCAAAGGCCTTGGCCTCGGTGGCACCCACGCGGCCGTCAGGGGACATGGCGAACACGCGGCCGCCCGTGGCGCCGCTTGCCCCGCGCGAGGATTCGGCGCGCTCCCACACCAGCATGGAGTAGCGGCCCGAGGGGTCTGTGTAGCCGCTGCCGGCCAGCTTTGAAAGCTCGCCGCTGCCGGCGAATTCAACGCGAATGTCGGCCAGGATGCCGCCGGCGGGGTCGGACACGCGGCCGCTGACCAGCATGCGGCGCAGCGGCTTGGCGGCATCGAGCTGAATTTCCTGCGCGGGTTTGCGGGTCACGACAGGGTCCGGCCTGGCCGCCTCGTCGGTGTTCCGGGGCAAGTTGACGCGCGGGGCCTCGGGCGTGGCGGGGGTGTTGGCGCGGCCGCTGTCCGTCACGACGCCCGGCCGGGCCGGGGCAAAGAGCCAGAGATAGGCCCCCGCCGACAGCGCCACCACCAGCAACAGGAGCACCATGGCAAAGACTTTGGGCATATCCTTCATGGGCGGCACCTCCGGACCTCGGCCCTGATTGTAGAACGCAAAAGGCGCGCGCGCAGTCGCCGCCAAAAGCGCGGCAGTCACATGCGGCGCTCGGCCGCTACCTGCTGGACCTTGCGCAGTTTGGTCTTCTCGTTGGCGCGCGGGGGCGGAATCAGGCGCGCAATGCGGGTGCGGCTGTCGGCCTCTCTTGCCATGGTCTGCATGACTGCTTCCAGTTCGCGGCGCGCCGTGGCGATTTCGCGCGCGGAGGCGCCTTCGTCCACGAAGAGGGGGGCGCCCAGGGTCAGGTGCATGCGCGCGCCGCGCAGCGGAATCAGCAGTTGGTCCCAGGACTTGCGGAACTGCAGCGCGCGGCTGGATGACCAGATGACCGGCACAATGGGCCGGCCCGAGAGCTTGGCGGCCATGATGCAGCCCGGCTTGAGCTGGTAGCGCGGTCCCTTGGGCCCGTCGCCCGTGACAAAAAGGGAAAGACCGCCCTTGAGGGCGTCCACGGCCTGCCTCAGGCCTGCCACGGCATTGTGGCTCGAGGAGCCCCGCACGTTCTCGCCCTGGCAGTCGCGGATGGCGCGGGCGATGAGTTCGCCGTCAAAGCTCTCGCTGACCAGCGGGCCGAGGCGCTGGTCGCGCTGCACGCGGGTGTGGTAGCGCTCAAAGTAGCTCACCGCGCCGATCAGCCGGTTGTGCCACACCGCGAAGATGTAGTTGGACTCCTGGCGGCGCAGACGCCGGTCCACGCCGTGGGGGTCGTCAATTTCCCAGTGCAGCGAGTCGGAAACGAAGCGCGAAAACACGCGAAACGCCGCCGAAGCCAGGGCAATCAGCACGCGCTGCTTGAGGCTGAAGGCAAGCCGACGGTTGCCTCCCGTCAGCCGCCACTGGTCATAGGCCTGCCAGGCGGCACTTTCACTCAGGGGCTGGGAGGGCGCGGCGCTCATGGCTTACTCGTTGTGCAGCGCTTCCACGGGGTCTTTGCGCGCCGCCGCCAGAGCCGGCAGGATGCCGCAGGCGAAGCTCCAGAGCACGGCCGGCACCGCGATGTTGATGGCCAGCAGGGCGAGGTCGGCGCCCTTGACACTGGGGATGTAGGTCAGGAAGTAGACGTCCGGCGGGAACAGGCGGATGCCCGTCATGCGGTCGATGAAGTCCTCGATCTCGTTGAGGTACTGTGAAATGAGCACCCCCGCTCCGCTGCCCAGAGCCGCGCCGAACAGGCCGATGAACAGGGCATTGAACATGAACACACTGCGGATGCCCCAGGGCGAGTGTCCCAGGGCCTTGAGAATGCCGATGTCCTTGACCTTTTCGCTGACGAGCTGGTAGACGACGATGACAATCAGCGCGCCCGCCAGCACCAGGATGAAGCCGATGATCAGCGAGAGAATCATCTTTTCGCGGTTGACGGCCTCAAGCAGGGAGCGCTTTTCGTCCTCCCAGACGCCGGGGGCTGTGGCCGGAAGCACGCCGCCCGCGCGCAGGGCGTCTCCGACGTCCTGCTTGAGGCGCAGGTTGTTGATCTCTCCCTCGTAAGGCGTGTAATCGCGGAACTTCGCGCCCACGATGTAGCGTACGTCCGAGTCAGCCATGAGCTTGGCCAGTTCGTCGAAGTCGCAGTAAAGGCGACTGAGGTTTTCCTCGTAGAGCCCGCTGCGGAAGAACCCCGTAACACGGAACTTGGCCTCGACGGCTCGGGGCACCAGGCGGCCGTCCTCGTCGCGGTAGATGCGCGGAATGGTCAGGGCGACGGTGTCGCCCACCATGATGCCGCCCATCCAGGGGCTTTCGGCCAGAGCCTCGCCGAGGATGATGCCGGGCAGGTCGCCGGGGCTGGGTCGCTGACCGGGTTTGGCGGCGCGCCTGGCGTAGTCTTCGATGCTCTCGCGGTCGCCCATGGATGCGCGCAGGGGCAGGACCTTCTCGTAGGCCTCCTGGCGCTTGCGCACCAGCGCCATGCGGCGGTCGAGCTGCTCCACGGCATAAGCCAGGGGCAGGGGCCTTGCGGGAAACAGGCCGGATTCCTCGGCAAATGGCAGTTCGCTGCGGGCGTGTTCCTCATCGAGCGTGAAGGCATCGCGCAGCTCGTCGGCTGAGACATAGCCCTCGGCGCGGCCCCGGGCGATGGCGTCCTTGACGATCTTCACGTAGGTCAGCACCAGCTCCAGCAGGGCCTGCTCGCGCTCGCTTTCACTGATGTCCAGGCTGACGATTTTCTGGCGCCGCGCTTCTGTGGCTTCGCGCATGGCCTCCCACACCTTGAGGAACCACGCCTTTTCTTCGGGCGGCACGATGTCCTCGTTGCGCGCCATGGTAGCCAGGCGGTCCACGTAGCGGCTGACGAGGTCCAGCATGCGGCGGTGCGACTGGTGGACTCCCGTCAGGTAGTGCTCAAGCAGGATGCGGCAGCCCATGCGCGCCATGGCCTCTTCATCGGTGGCGCCGGCGGGGCGCGCCAGTTCGGCGTCGAGCAGCGCGCGCAGAGCGCGATGGGTGTCCGCGGCAATGGCCTTGAGTTCTTCGAGGTCCTGGGTGCGCAGGGCGCGCTTGTAGGCCTCCTTGGCCACTTCGTAAATCTTTGTCGCCGGCGTGAAGTTGTAGAAACGCACATCGTCGAAGTTGTCCCAGGCAATCTTGTCACTTGTGGTCGAAAGCCGGCGCTGGCGCAGGATGCGCCGCATGTCATAGGGCAGTGTGGCCAGGTCGCCGCGGTCCTGAGCTGCCCCCGTGGGCGTGTAGCGGAAGTCGGACGACGCGGCCAAAGCCTCCTTGCTCGCGGGGGTTTCAAAGCCAATCAGGCCTCCCAGCACCTGTTGCAGGGGATGCAGGATGAAGCGAACCTTGAAGTACTGCGTTTCGGCAGCGCCCACGTAGCGGCCCAGGTTCGAAATCGTCGTCTCGCGCGAGAGGTCCACGCCCGTCAGTTCGGCCAGAGGCAGTTCTGTGGTGCGGTTGCGCGGCGTGATCACTGTCTTGACGCTGACACGCCAGCTCACGCCCACGACATCGGGCTCGCCTTTGGGGTCACGATGCGCCTTGAGCACGGTCTCGGTGCCGTCAAAGGCTTCCTGCATGCGGCGCCTGAACTCAGGGTAGAACCAGCGCTGGCGGGCCTCCTCGTCAAGCGCGTCGCGGGCCTTCTGCGCGGCCTCGGTCGTGCCCGGAATCTTGCGCACTAGATAGAAACGCGAGGCCATCGTCGGGTCGGGGCCGTCGCGCAGAAAGCGAAGGTCGCCCGTGGTGATGCCGCGCCCGCTGCGCAGGCGCTCGAGCAAAGCGTCGCCGTCAGCGCCGGCCTCGACGGCCCGGCGTGAAGCGTTGGCCAGTTCGGTTTCCCAGGCTGCCTTGATTTCCGGCTCGGACTCGATGAGGCGCACATACTCGGCCCATTCCAGGGTCTGGGCCACGGCGCCGCGCGGGTGAAACTGGTCGGAGTCGAAGCGCACAAGCAGGTGGGACGAGCTGCCGCGGATCTGCTCGCGGAAGTCGGCCTGGAAGCCGCTCATGATGGAATTTACGACGATGAGCACCATCACGCCCACCGCCACCCCCCCGACCGACAACAGCGAAATCACCCGCCGCCTGAGGTAGCGCAGGCTGATGAACGTGCTGGCCGCGCTGCCGAAGTAGTGCCAGATAGCGCGCAGCAGGAAATAGTCCACCACCAGAAAGAACTGCACCTTCACGCAGGACACGCCCAGCGACAGGCCCTGCTGGCCCTGGAACCACAGAAATCCCAGCCCCACGCATGCCAGCACGTTGAGGCCCAGCAGGGCGCCCACGGCCAGCGCGGCATCCCAGATGCGCCGGTGGTTGCCGCCGCGCGCCATGATCAGGCTCAGCACGCCTGCGATGAAGGCCGTCAGAGGCAGGGCCAGCACGCCCGCGCCGGCCAGGGCCAGTGAGGGCCCCAAGCCTTCTTTGCCCCGTAGCAGGCGCCAGCCGATGGCCTGGCCTGCCAGCAGCAGGGGGCCGAGCGCCAGGATGAACATGGAGGCTTCGAAGGTCCCCGCGCGAGCGACATCGGCCAGGATGTTCTGCACCTGCCAGGCCGCCATGCCCAGGGCCAGGAGCAGAAACAGCAGGAATGTCAGGGCGCGGGCTATGAACATGGCCTCAATCTATCAGGTCGTTGAAAAAGTGGCGTCCTGCCACTTTTTCAATCCGGTCGGGCCGAAGTGAATTCGGCCCGACCTCTGTTTCAGGCGGCCTTTCAGCCGCTTGAAACGGGCAAGCCGTCCATGGCCTGCCCGTTCAACGGCTGGTCGCGTGGTGTCAAGGCTGCTTGCGGGTGGCTTGGGCCACCTTGAACTCGGCGACGAGGCCTTCCAGCCGGTCGATGATGGGGGCGACCTCGCGGCCCAGCTTGCGCAGCTCGGGCGAGGTGATCTCCTCGACCAGGGTCTCCAGGGCCAGCTGGGCGCGCTGCGTGGCGCCGCCGCTGCCGTGGCTGTGGTCGCGCTTCATGTGGGGGAACAGAAGCACGTCGCGGATGCTGTGGGTGTTGGTCAGCAGCATCACGAGGCGGTCAATGCCCACGCCCAGGCCGCCGGCGGGCGGCATGCCGGCCTCCAGGGCCTCGACGTAGTCGTAATCGACTTCCTTGGGGGCCTCGACGTCTTTGGTCTTCTCGCCCAGCTCGACTTGCTCCCTGAAACGCTTGAGCTGCTCCGTGGGCTCGTTCAACTCGGAGAAGGCGTTGGCGAACTCCACGCCATTGATGAACAGCTCAAAGCGCTCGCACAGCTGGGGGTCGTCCTCCCGCGCCTTGGTCAGGGGGCAGATGGCCGTCGGATAATCAATGAGGAACGTGGGCTGAATGAAGTGCTTCAGCGCCGTGGCCTCCAGCACCTGGTCGGCCAGTTTGTAGTGGTCATCATGAACTTCCAGTCCCAGCTCCCTGGCTCTGGCCTTCATGCCGGCCATGTCGTGCAGATCCACCTGGGCGTACTCGCGCAGCAAGTCGCTGTATCGACGGCGGGCAAAGGGCTTGCCGAGATCAATCTCCACTTCGCCCCACTTGAACAGCAGGTTGCCGTCAGGCCTGATGGTCTTAGCGGCGTGACGGATCAGGCCCTCGGTAATCTCCATCATCGAGTGGTAGTCGCCGTAGGCCTCGTACAGCTCCATCATCGTGAATTCAGGGTTGTGCGTGGGGTCGATGCCCTCGTTGCGGAAGTTGCGGTTGATCTCAAAAACCCTCTCGAACCCGCCCACCAGCAGACGCTTGAGGTAAAGCTCCGGCGCGATGCGCAGGTACATGTTCATGTGCAGCGCGTTGTGGTGCGTGATGAAGGGCCTGGCCCTGGCGCCGCCGGGAATGGGGTGCAGCATGGGCGTCTCGACTTCGAGGTAGCCCTTGCGTCCCAGATACTCGCGGATAGCCGCCAGCACGAGCGAGCGCTGCTCAAAGCGCCGACGCACGTCGCTGTGCACCATGAGGTCAAGGTAACGCTTGCGGTAGCGCAGCTCCGTATCGGTGAAGGCGTCGGCGCTGTGCTCCACGCCCTGTTCATCCTTGTAAACGCGAGGCAGCGGCGGCACCGCCAGGGACTTCGTGAGGAACTTCAACTCCGCGGCGAACAAAGTGACTTCACCCGTGCGGGTCCGCTGCACGTCGCCCTGGACCCAGATGAAGTCTCCCAGGTCGATCTGCTCATAGACTGCCATGGCCTGCTCGCCCAGGCTCTTGGCGTTGAGGTAAACCTGGATCTTGCCGGACTCATCAAACAGGTCCAGAAACACCGCCTTGCCCATCTTGCGATTGGCCAGTACGCGGCCGGCCACGGCCCTGCCGCCGATCTTTGGCCCGTCCTGCTTGCCCTCGACTTTCTCAGACGCGGCTTCGAGCTGCTCGAACTCGGCCTTCAACGGGGCGATGTTCTGGCGTGCGGGGGTGCGCACGGCGTAGGGGTTGACACCCATTTTGGCCAGGGCATCGCGCTTGGCCATGCGCTGGGCGCGATACTGATCGACGGTCTCTTCCGGCATGCAGGCTCCAGTAACGGCGGGGGCGCAGCATGCCGCGCCCCACAAGGCCCGGCATCCTATCCACATCAGCCCCATCCGGAAGGGCGGGGTACGAAAGTGGAAGCGGGGCAGTTATGGCCGGGCTGCGTGTCGTGCGTTAGATTGCCGGCATGGACGCAGCGCAACGGGAAATCCTGGCAGCCAACCTCAGGCGTGTGCGCGAACGCATCGCGGCGGCCTGCGCGCGGGTCAAACGCGACCCCAGGGAAGTCACGCTGATTGCCGTGACCAAGAGCGTAGGGCCGGAGGTGATGCAGGCATTGATTGAGCTTGGCGTGACGGACATTGGTGAAAACAAGCTGCAGGCGGCGCAGGAGAAATTCCCACAGGTGCCGGGACTTCGCGACCGCGCGAAAGTGAAGAGGCACTTCATCGGCCACCTGCAGACAAACAAAGTAAAGGGCGTGCTCGAGCTGTTCGACGTGATCCACAGCGTGGATTCGCTGAAGCTGGCCGAAGAGATTGACAAGCGCGCCCGGCAGCTTGAGCGACCTGCGGTGGCAGCGTTCATTGAGGTCAACGTCTCCGGAGAGGAAAGCAAGCAGGGTTTGCCGGCAGGGGAGTTTCGTGACTTCTTCATGCAGGCATTGCGCCTGCCGCGCCTGGAGTGGCAGGGACTCATGACGATGGCACCGCTGGCCGAAGGCGACGAGGTGGCCCGGTTCTGCTTCCGGGGGCTCAGGCAGCTTTCTTCGCCCTTTGCGGGTGAAGAGGCCCTGCTGCGTCTAGCGTACCTTTCCATGGGCATGTCCAACGACTTTGAGCTTGCCATCGAGGAGGGCGCCACCCACGTGCGCATCGGGACTGCGTTGTTCGAGGGGATGTAGCTGGCGGCGCGGCCTTGCTGCCATGCAACCGCTGACCATTCCCGGGATTGCTGTTACTAACCCCCGCGTTAGAATCTTGGCGACACGAGACTTTGCACCTGATGCGAGACACGAATGCAGGTTGAACTTCTTGTTGGAAAGCTTCACGCCGCGACCGTGACGGAATGCCGCCTCTACTACCAGGGCTCCGTCACCATTGACCGCGACCTCAGCGACGCCGTCGGCCTTTTGCCGCACCAGAAGGTCGACATCTACAACATCAACAACGGTGAGCGCTTTTCGACCTACATCCTCGAGGGCAAGCGCGGCTCAAAGACCATTGGCCTCAACGGTGCGGCGGCCCGCCTGGTGCAGGTGGGGGACCGCGTGATCATCGCGGGATTCGGCACCTTCACGCGTGAAGAAGCGCTCAAGCATGAGCCCAGGGTCGCTGTGCTGGACGAACACAACGAGATTGTTTCGACGGGACACTGATCCGTGGTTCGTGATTCGCGATAGCCGAACCACGAAGCAGGCAACACGAGACACCATCTATGACTCGCAGCGACGGCCGCACCGAGAACCAGCTTCGTCCCGTGAAGTTCACCCGCCACTTCACCATGCACGCGCCCGGTTCGGTTCTCGTCGAGTTCGGAAAGACCCGTGTGCTGTGCACGGCGATGGTAGAAGATGCCGTGCCTCCGCACGTCAAGGCCGCCAATTACCAGAAGAAGCCTGAAGATCGAGAGGGCTGGCTCAGCGCCGAGTACGGCATGCTGCCCAGCAGCACCAACACGCGCAAACAGCGAGACAAGGGCGGCAAGGTGGATGGCCGCAGCGTCGAGATTCAAAGGCTCATTGGCCGCTCCCTTCGCACCATCATTGACCTAGCCCAGATTGGCGAACGCACGCTCTGGCTCGATTGCGACGTGCTGCAGGCTGACGGCGGCACGCGCACGGCCGCCATTACCGGCAGCTACGTGGCCCTGTGGGATGCGCTGCTGGCCATGAAAGAGAGGGGTCAGCTGAAGTACTGGCCCCTGATTGACTCCGTTTCCGCCGTGAGCGTCGGCGTCATCGGCAACGCGCCCATGCTCGATCTCTGCTACGAAGAGGACGTGCGCGCCGAAACCGACATGAACGTGGTCATGACCGGCAAGGGCCATTTCATCGAGGTTCAGGGCACCGCCGAGAAGGCGCCCTTTGAGCGCAAGCGCCTCGACGAATTGCTTGATCTGGCCGCGCGCGGCTGCACTGAACTCTGCAGGCTCCAGAAGAAGGCGTTGGAGTAGCCCGGCGGACGTCTGTCAAACCAGCTTGCGGATGCCCGCGGCCAGGGCTGCCGTCAGGTCGATGGCGTTGGTCGGGTGTTCAATGGTGTTGCAGGTCGCGATGCGCGCGGGCTTGGCCGCCATCAGCGCCTGCCAGGCGTCCTGAGCGAAAATCGCATGGACGCCGATGCACACCGGCGCGAGCCGCTTCAATTCCGCCAGGCGGCCAATGGCCGCCACCATGGTCCGCCCCGTCGAGACAATATCGTCGGCCAGCACCGGGGTGTGTCCGGGCCACCGTTCGATGCGCGGAATCGTCACCTCGACGTCGCGGTCGCCCCGCCGAGTCTTTTCAAGCGTGGCAAAGGGCGCGCCGATGGCCCCTGCAATCTCGCTGACCCACTGCTCGCTCTCGCTGTCCGGTCCGATGACCAGGGGGCTCTCCACGTTGGTCTTGATCCAGGCCGCGATCTCCGGCGCGGCATGGACGACGGCGGTCTCGATGCTGTAGATCTCGCCCAGGGAGTGATAGCGGTGCAGGTGAGGGTCTACAGTCACCAGCCATTGGAAGGCGCCAGAGAGCAGGCGCGCGAAGGTTCGCGATGTCACGGCTTCGCCCCCGAGGAACTGACGATCCTGGCGCAGATAGGCCAGGTAGGGGGCGATGAGTCCGACGCTGGCCGCGCCTTCGGCGCGCAGGGCGTCTGCCAGAAAGAGCAGGGGCAGGGTTTTCTCGTCGGGACGGTCGAGGCTGGCCACGATGGCGACGTCGCGCCCCTGTACCTCACCGACGCGCAGGTAGGCCTCGCCGTCAGGGAAGCGGCGCGTCACCGGCGATTCCACCGGCACAGACAGGGCCAGACCCAGGCTTTGAGCCAGGGTCTCGCTGCCTGGCCAGGCGAGGAGCAGGTTCATACCTGCTCCTCAACGGTCATGAAGACGCTGTTGTGCCGCGCGTATTCCAGCGCGTAGCTCAACTCGCCGGGGGTCTGGGCGTGGATGGTGTAAAGGGGCTGGCCCTTTTCCACAGTCTGGCCCACGCGCACCTGCATGAGGACGCCGGCCTCCGGCGACTTGGGCGCGCCGGCCAGCTTGGCAATGCGCGCCAGCTTGCGGTTGTCAGCCCCGGCAATCATGCGGCGCTTGCCGGACACAATGGTGTAGGTGTGCGGCGCCACGCCGGGCTTGCGCATGCCGCCCTGGGCCTCGCAGATGGCGCAGAACTTCTGCCAGGCGCGGCCGTCGTCCAGGGTGGACAGCGCCAGAGTTTTGCCCTGGCCCAGGGCGGATTTGCCGCCAATTTCGAGGAGGTGGCCCGCCAGCACGGCGGCGCGCTCGCGCAGGTCCTGAGGGGCGCCCGGGTCGCAGCGCAGCACGGCCAGCACATCCTGGGCTTCGAGGGCGGGGCCGATGCCCCGTCCCACGGGCTGCGTGCCGTCGGAAAGCACGGTGCGCACAGTCAAACCCACGCCCTGGGCCACGCCTTCGAAGATGCGCGACAGCTTGGCCGCGGCGTCCGGCGAGCGGACCTTGGCCGTGGGGCCCACGGGCATGTCGAGCACGACATGGGAGGCCCCGGCGGCCAGCTTCTTGGACAAGACGGAGGCCACGAGCTGGCCTTCGCTGTCGAGGTCCAGGGCGCGCTCCACGCGGATCAGCACGTCATCGGCGGGGCTGAGGTCCGCCGAGCCGCCCCAGACCAGACAGGCCCCCTCGCGCTCCACGACGGACCGCATCTGCTCCAGCGTCAGATTGACCGGCGCCAGGGTCTCCATGGTGTCGGCGGTGCCCGCCGGCGAAGTGATGGCCCGCGACGAAGTCTTGGGCATGCACAACCCGTTGGCCGCCACGATGGCCACGACGATGGGCGTCGTGCGGTTGCCCGGCAGCCCGCCCACGCTGTGCTTGTCCAGCACAGGCGCGCGCGGCCAGGTCAGCTGGCGGCCCGCCAGCACCATGGCCCGCGTCAGCTCAGTGATTTCCGGCAGCGACATGTGGTCGCCGGCGCAGGCCGTGATGAAGGCGGCCAGGTGCACGTCGGCGTAGCGGCCGCCCACGATGTCGCGGATGATGGCGTTGAGGTCGCCGCCGGTGAGTTCGTGGCCGTAGATCTTCGCGCGCAGGGCGCTGAAGGACTCCACGGGGCTGGGGTGGGAGAAGGCGGCCAGGTCGCCTTCGTGGGGTGAAAGCAGGCGCCAGGCGGCCTCCGAAAGCCCCACTTCTCCCGCAGACACCAGGTCACCATGCACGACGTTGAGCGTGGCAATGACGCCGTGGCTGTTGACGCTGACGTAGATACGACTCTGCGCCGTGAAACCCTCCGAGCGGCAGACGGCGCTGTCCGCGCGCAGGTAGGCCACGGGTTCCTGGTGCGTGTCAATGCCCAGCCGCCGCACGCGCAGTCTTTCCTGGCTGAGCCGATGATTGGCCTCGAGGTCTTCGAGCATGGCGCGGCATCATACACCGCTGAGGCGCCGCCACATGTCTGTTCCGCGCGTCGCGCCCCGCGCGATTTGCGTCACGCGAGAAGGGACCGGCCGATGTCCGGCAGAAGCCCAAGCTGGAAGAACAGACGATAGGAGTCCCAGGTGACCCAGGACTGCACAATGAGATTATCCTCAAAGCGCTGGATGATGGCGCCCGTGTAGTTGATGGCCTGGCCGCCTGTGGTTATGCCCATGTAGCGGCCCAGGTGCACGCCGCTGACGCGAAAACGGGTCATGACGCGGTCGCCCGCGGCCAACTGATCCTCGATGTCGATGCGGTAGTTGCCGAAATAGCGGGGGATGGACTCCACGTAGGCCCTAAGCGCGCTTCTGCTGTCGGCGGCGAAGGCGGGGCTGGTGTTGTCCTCGCGCTGGAAATTCCCGGAGTAACACTCGGCAATCATTTCTTCGCCCCGCCCCTGGCTGGCCAGTTCCAGCGCGCGACGGACCACCGCCTTGTGGGCCTCAGGATCGACGACCTTGCCGGTGTTGCGCCGCGGCACGGAGCGCCGGTCCGCGGCGTGATAGGGCGTTCCGGGCTTGGCGGGCACCACCCAGCCGGGGGGCGTGGAGGGCACGGGGGGCGGCACGACATCCAGCTGGATCAAAATGGCCAGCATGTCCCATTGGATCCAGATGCGGCGGATCAGGCCTGCCTCGAACTCGTAGATGGTGTTGCCGGTCCAGTTGACCTCACGGCCCGCCGCCCGCGAACCCAAAAAGCCGCCGCGGTGAATGGCGTGGCCCGTGAAGCGGTTGACTACATGATTTTCGCCGACGGCAAAGGCGTCGTCGAGGCGCAGCGTGTAGCGGTCAAAGTGGGCATGTACGGCCCGCACCACGGCCTTGGCCAGCGCGGGGCCGCGCCATCCGCCGTCGGGGATGTTGGGGTCTGTGACCTCGCAGTCCGGGTGAATCAGCTCATCGCAGGCGTCGGAAACTCCGCCTTCAAAGGCCAGGGAGACGAAGCGCCGCATACGACTGACGTTAGCGGTCGCGACTGCGTCTGGCTGGAACATTTCTGCCTCTTCGGGCCGTCGATGCGCGGCCAGGTTGCCGAGTCCTGTTGGGCCCAGCGGCAACAAGTCCGCGGGACGCCCATACGGATAGGCGGCGGCCAGGACACGTCAAGGGACAATTCAGTGTGACAACTTCAGGATACGGGGGTCTGAATGCCAATGGTTCCGCTCTGGACGGCCCAGAGGTCGGCATAGACGCCGCCCTGGGCCACCAATTCGTCGTGGGTGCCTTCTTCTGCCAGGCGGCCATCCTTGAGCACGAGGATGCGGTGGGCGCCGCGAATGGTGCTCAAACGGTGCGCTATGACCAGGGCCGTGCGCCCGCGCGTGATGGTCGCCAGGTTCTGCTGGATTTCACGCTCCGTCTCCGTGTCCACGCTGCTGGTGGCTTCGTCCAGAACCAGAATCGGGGCGTCCTTGAGCAGGGCGCGGGCGATGGACAGCCGCTGGCGCTGGCCTCCCGAGAGCTTGATGCCGCGCTCGCCGACCACGCTGTCGTAGCCTTGAGGCAAGGTTTGCACAAAGTCGTGGAATTCGGCGGCCCTGGACGCGGCGATGACCTTCTCCAGCAGCGCTTCGCGAAGGCCGCTCGATGCGCCCATCCCGGCCGATTCGGCGCCGCTGCCATAGGCGATGTTCTCAAAGATGGTGCCGTGGAACAGGTAGACATCCTGGCTGACCAGGGCGATTTGCCGCCGCAGGTCCACCTGGCGCAGCTCCCGCAGGTCGTGTCCGTCAAGCTTCACGCAGCCCTGGCTGGTGTCGTAAAGCCTCAGCAGAAGCTTGATCAGGGTGCTCTTGCCCGCGCCCGTGGGGCCGGCGATGCCGATCATTTCGCCCGCGGCCACGGAAAAACTCAGGCCGTCGAGCACGGGAGCTCCGGCGCGGTAGCTGAAGCGGACGCCTTCAAAGGCGAGGTCGCCGCGGGCGCGTTTGAGTTCGCGCGGCGATTCAGGGTCCTGCACCAGCGCCGGAGTGGCAAGCAGCGAGAAGACGCGCGAGGCGCTGACCTTGGCGCGCTGGTATTCGTCAAAAGTGGTGCCCAGGCGCGTCAGGGGCCAGAGCAGGCGCTGGATCAGCATGCAGAACATGACCAGTTCGCCCAGGCTGATGACGCCCTGCACGGCCCACCAGCCGCCCAGCACGATCACGCCGCCAAAACCCAGGGCAATCGCCATGCGGATGATGGGCGTGAACAGGGCCGTAATGCGAATCGCGCGGTGATTGGCCTCGCGGTAGGCATCGCTGGCCTGTCGCACCCGCTCTAGTTCGAAACTTTCGGCCGTGAAGCTCTTGATCACGGCGATGCCGGCGATGTTGTTCTCGAGGCGGGAGGCCACCTCGCCCACGGCGCCCCGGACCTCCTTGTAGCGAGGCTCCATGAGCTTTGAGAACTTGAGGCTGCCCCAGATGATGACGGGCACGGGGATGAGTCCCACCAGCGCCATGATCCAGTTGGCGCTGAACAGGACGTAGCAGGAGAAGGTGACCAGTACGACGAGGTGAACTAGTTCGGCGGCGCCCGAGTTGAGGAAGCGCTCGAGCTGGTTCACGTCGTCGTTGAGCATGGCCAAAGTCTTGCCCAGGCGGTGCTCTTCGAAGAAGCGGATCTCCCGGCTCTGCATGCGGGCGTAGGCGTCCAGCCGCAGTGCGTGCTGGACGTTCTGGGCCAGGGTCATGAAGCCGTACTGGTACATCCACTGGAACAGGCTTTCGAGGCCGAACACGGCCACGGTTAGCAGGGCGACGATGACGATCTGGGTGAAGAGGTCGGTCGAGAGGGCCTGCATGAACGCGGGGGGCTTGCGCAGTACGACATCCGTGAGCCACGCGACGATGATGGGTGGCGCGAGGTCCAGCACCTTGTTGGCGGCGGCGGAAGTCGCGGCAAAGGCGAGTCGGCCCTTCATGGGGCGCATGTATGCAAACAGGCGCGCCATCGGTCGGTCCACGGGCAACAGCAGGGGTGCGTCATCAGCCATGGCGCCACTATGCAACCCCCGCGCCGCCGAAGAAGTACCTGTACCTCGAAACCTGCCGGTGCGGCGGCGCGAGTCAACGCGGACATGGCTTGCCGTTAGCAATGCAGCAAGGCCCGAGAACCGCTGGCTTTTCTGCAGCAGTGCGGAGGAGCCTCAACCTATCGGACGACCTTCGCGTTGCGATTGATGCTCTTGCAGTCCAGGGTGACGTCCGGGGCAGCGTTCCTGAGGTCTACCGTGACCAGCTTGCTGGTGGCCGCGCCTGACTTGGTCTCCACGAGCGCGACCATGTAGTCTCGCGCGGGCAGGTTCGTGAAGGTGGTGAGGCCGGATGCCGGGACGTCCTTCATCTCCAGCGGGGCCCCGAGACCTTGAGGGTGAATCAAGGTGACCCGGTAGCTTTCGCCCGCTTCCATGTTCTCGACGCGGACCGCAAGGGTTCCCCGGGCTGGTTTCAGACGCACCAAACCCAAGTCGAGCATTTCGCCAGAGATGAGTATCACTTCCCTGGTTTCTACCTCGTGCTGGGCGGCCGCCACCTCCAACGTGACAGTTCCAGCGGCTACCCCCTCCAGAAGCGCCTGTCCCTGCGCGTCGGCCAGACCTTGTCGGCCTGCTGCCTGCTTGGCCGGAAATGCAGCGTAGGCGCCGTCTTTGAGGCGAACCACTGCGCCAGGCAGCGGAGCCCCGGCCTCGTCTGTGATCATGACCCGCACACCGGCGGGCGGTTCAAAGCGTGGCTGCAACCGGGTGACCTCGGCCGGTTTCACCTCGAAGACCTGCGAACGCCAAATCTTGATTCCGGAGGAAACGGTCAATTCGTACTTGCCGGGGTTTACCGCCTTGATGACATCCACAGTGCCCGGCGGCCGGGATGATGACCCGTCTACGCGGGAGCGGCTGGAGTCAACGGGAAACAGACGACGCTGATATCTCGCACTGGGCTCGGCCTCGCTCAGATCAATTTCAACCCAACCATCCGGGTTTTTGGAACGCTGCAACACCATGTAAAGCGTCGTGCCCGCGCGAAGGTCACCGGGCTCAAACACCTTCGTCTGGCTTCCATAGCCAATTCTCTCGTCATCGGTAATAACTCGCAACGGAAGCGTGGGATCGATGCCGGCAAAGCTGCCATTACCATCCGATACGGAGGCCCGATCGGAGTATCCAACAGCCATGGTCGACAGACGGCCCGAGTAGGGCAGCCCATCGTCATATTCAACACGCACATTCACAGGAATGACTTCGAAAGCCGCAAGCTGGATATTCTGGTCCGTACTGATATTACCTTGCCCCCATTGCTCGCAACGCCATCCCTTCTGCTCGGGCTTGATGGATACGCCCGAGCCGCGTGGAACTGTTACGGCGCAGCGCCCCTGGGAGTCCGTGACAAGGTCGTGCCCCCCGGCCAGGGCCCGCAGTTTCTCATGCGGCATCAATTCGAAAGGAATATTCACCTGGGCCCAGACAGTAAAGCCGGGCAGAGGGGTGCCATCCCGCCGGGTGATGGTGGCGCGAATCGTGAACAAATCGACTTCCGCAGCCTTGCCCCCCTCTGGAACGGCGGGCCGCAGCACGGAGGGTGAGGGCTGAACTCCGCTCTCTCCTTGCCCGGAAGGCTTGCCTGCGGGAACGCCAATCTTGTCCCCCTTCGCTCCCCCCGCCGGTCCCTCCTTCGGACCCGATACCTGGTCCACGACTCGGGCAAGTGGGCTGTGGCGGGGCCAAGCCACCTGCACGACCAGCAGAGCCAGGAGAAGCGCGGCAAGAACCAGCAACAGCGACAGCCATGAACGGCCTGAGCGCTGAGGCGCGACTTCAGATGAGTTGTCGGGCACTGGTTTCACGGGTCATCTCGGTTTCTCAGTCAGCTCAGTCAGTCCAGAAGCCACATGCCAAGGAGCAACTTGCCGTCAAACGCATAGGCGTAGCCCCCATTGCGTCCCCACCCATAGGCGGGATTTCCTTCATTCACAATGCCCGTAACCTCATCGGTATCGTGTGACGAATAGAGGGCAATCTGTGTGCCGGATGCATAGGTGAATTGAAACGCCGCCTGGTTCAAGGTCTTACCTTCCGAGCCGCCCGGCCCCAATAAGTTAGGCCGCCCTCATTGATAATTTTCCCGTCAAAAGTGACTGTTTCTCCGCCAACCGTTGTATTCCATGTGTACTTCTCTTCACTCTCTTCGTTGGCGACCTTTGCCTCGTAGCCATCTTCGTACGAAAGAGCCCCCCTTGCTGCGACCCATCCGCGGGCTCGGGCCCAGTACTCATCTTCAATCGCATCGTCGCAAGAACCCCATGCGTAAACCTTGGTGGCACCTTCGGCATAAATTATCCAAAGGGGCTGCTCTGCACCGTCGATGACGCCGGTTACCACCTCCTCGTCGCCTGCCGTCACACTCCAGTTCTGCGCATTCTGTGTTGTAATGGTCCCCTTCCCGTAAGTCTGACAAGGAGAGAACCCGACGTAGGCCGCGTCCAGGTACTCCGAAGGTCCAGCGTAATAGGGGCCTCCGTAGTCCACCTCGCTGGGAGTGATGTTCACGACTGCAGTGGCAGCATCGATTCCTACTGCTCCGAAAATCAAAGTCGCAGATGCCAAAGCAGCAAGCATGGCACAGGAAACCAAAGGAATCTTCATCAGTTTTTCCTCGTTCGATTGAGAAGTGTGGTGAGTGTACCCCCCCGAATCTGTCAAGCAGACTGCGCAAAAAATAGATGGTACGGCTGGGAAATCGTCGCATAACAGCCCCGGAGGGCACGTGGGCATGGCCCATGGGGTCAACGGCCAAAAAGGGCGTCGGACAGGTCGGCTGCCGCCTTGCCAAAGGCGCGCAGATCTCCCACAAGCACCAGGCGGAAGTTGGCGTGGGAGAGCGGCGCTTTGAGCGCCTCCCTGAACTGCTTCTCACCGCCATACCAGCAGGCAAACAGCCCCACCGTCAGCGTGCTGTGCTCGATGCCCCGCTCGAAAATCGGCATGGCGTCCTTCATGGCCACGTTACTCAGGAAGTCGCTGTCGGAGATCACGACGCGGATGACCTCTTCGCGGCGCGCGGCAAAGCGCTTGAGCACGTCAAAGGGAAAGAGGGTGCCCCCGCCCGCATAGTTGAGCAGGAAGTCCCGGGCCACGTCCTCGCTCTGCATCCAGTCGCTGACCAGGGGATTGCCGTAGCTGTAGATCACTGCGCGCACCTTGCCGCCCTTGCGCAGGGCCGCGGCTGCCAGGATCTGCGCCGCCAGGGTCATCACGTTGAGGCCGGCCTGGGGATTGGGCATGGAGCCGCTGGTATCGAGGTAGATCTCGATGCCGGGCACGACTTGGCCGCGCTCCTTGGGGTCTTCTGCCTCGTACTCGCGCCGCAGGGGGTTCACGGCCGCCAGGGCGCCGCGCGAAAGCACGCTCTGGTTCCAGTCAATGAGTTTGGGATTGTCTCCGAACTCCCATTCTTCGGTGGTTGTCGGCAGCATGGGCTCCGGCGGCGGTGCCTTGATACCCGGCACCTTGATCAAGTATTGCTCCACGAGCCGCTTGTAGTGCCGTCCCACCAGCGCGCGACGGAAAGGCGCGGCCACCGTGCCCGGCTTGTTGCGGGTGATGCGATCGATCTTCGACAGGGGGTCGCTGCCGGTCGAGGGCGATTCGCTGGCTCCCTCGGGCAGCATGCCGCGCTTCTTGGCCTCCTGCAGCGCCTCGTCCACGGCGGGGCTGCCGTAGAGGGCGCCGGCGTAGTCGTCGAGGTCGGGCTCGGGCAAGTCGCCCGAGAGCGGCATGGCGCCGACCTTGCCGGAGGCCGGCAGGTAGCGGATGAACACCCCGCAGAAGTAGACGAACTGCAGGTAGACGTTGGGCAGCGAATAGAAGGTCTGCACAAACATGCGGGCCTCGCCGCGCCAGCCGGCGTATTGCTGCTCCATAGCGTCTTCCTGGGACGCGGGCGTGAGGCTGCCGGGGCCCAGGCCCCAGAGCTCTTCGTAGCAGGCCAGATAGAAGTTGAAGAGGGGACTGAGCTTGTCGGGGGCAAAGGCCCTCTGGTGACCGCGGTACACGGCGCAAAGGTCAGCTGCCAGCGTCCGCCCCACCACCTCGTTGACCTGCAAGTCAAAGAACAGATTGAGCAGAGAATCCTGCATGCGCGGCAGAAGCTGGCCCTCGAGCACCTCCAGTTGCGCGGCCAGCCCCAGAGTGTGGGGAAAGGCGATGTGGTGGCCGACTTCATGGGCGAGCACGGCCGTGAGGCTCTGGCGCGCGCCGATATGGTCGAGCATGGGGAAGTTGACGACCACCTGCCGCGCGTTCATGTCAATGTAGGCGATGGGGTCGCCGGCCTCGACCATGCCCTTGCCCGCGCGGGGGGAGTCGGGGCTCCAGGCGCTGGGCGCGCTGAGCGATACATTGACGCCCCAAAGCTTCAGGGCCTGTTCCCAGGCGTGGGCGATGGTGTCCGCGTCGAAGGGGGCGGCGGTGCGCATGGGCTCAGCGCTGGGTCACGCTGAGCGTGCCCTCGGCTTCGGTCAGGGTGAAGGGGCGGTCGCGCAGCCCCTCGCCGACGAGGCGATAGAGGCAATCCTTCGAGGCCATGAACTTGATGGCGCCGGTGCTGACGCGCTCGGCACTGACTTCCTGCCAGCCCTCAGCACTCCAGACCAGCACCTTGACGGACTTGTCGGGGCGAAACTCGCCCAAGGCGCACTGCTTTTCAAAGCGCGCCTCAAACAGGCCGTCCTGCGCCTGCCCCGAGAGCAGGGGCCGCACCGACTTGTCCGTCTCCACGGCAAAGGCGCGGTCGGGCATCCCCTCGACCTTCACCACTAGCGCAAAGGGCTTGCGGCAGCCGACTTTCTCGAACATGGCCTTGCCCTGGGCAACGGGAGCCCGGGCCAGGGTGCGCCACTGTTCGTGGTTGAAGACGTTGAGGCTGGCCTGACCGTCGCCCGTGGCTGCAACTTCGAGGCGAGTGACGCTGACGTACTGGTCGGTGACATCGTCGAGCCCGTCCCAGGTCTTGATGAAGATCTTGACCGCGCCTCCGCCCGTGCCGTCACCGCTGACCTTGCGCAAGCCGGGAATTTCCGTCCAGGCATGGTTGCCGTCTCCGTTACCCCACCAGGGAGTAAAGGCCTGGCAAGCGGGCAGGCCTACGGCGCGCAGCATGCAGTTTTCGACGTTGCTGCAATCCTCGCAGCGGCCTTCATGAACGGCCAACGCCGTCAGCATGCCGAAGTCTTCCCAGGTGGTGTCGCCCTCATACTGAAAAAAGGAGTAGACCACGTCTGTGGCCAGCTTGATGGCTTCGGCGGGGTCCTTTACGTCCTTGAGTTCGGGCGCCAGCGCCTCGTAATACTGGCGGCGCCAGCGCTGAGCAGGCTCGCCCGTGCCGCGCGGGCTCAATACGTGGTGGAGGAAGTCGCGCTCGCTGACGCTGCGGCCCCAAGACATCTCGCTGCGGGCCTTGACCGCGTAGTAGACGTTCTCAAAGAAGGCGCGGGCCTCGACGGTGGTGAGGTCACCCTTGGAAAGGCTGCGGTTCTCGCGCGCAAAGCTCATGGTGTCCATGCGCGAAATCGTCCACAGCGCGGCCCAGCACAGCTCGCCTGCGTTGTCGCACTCAGCCAGGGCGCTGAGCGCCAGAGCCAGCTCCCCGAGCCGTGTTGACTCGGCCTTCAGGTTCTTGTCCAGGCGGGCCAGGGTGGTTTCGTCAAGCTTGAGGCCCGCGGCTTCGCACCTGGCGCGCGCGACGAGCAGGACTTCGGCCGGGCCCTGAAGGCGGCCGCGCTCGCGAGCGCGTGTGAACTCTGCAGGCGGCGGGGCCGTGAAAGCTGTCTCGCTGTACAGCCGGCGAAGCACGCGCACCTGGGCCGGAGTGAGTTCGCGCTCGTTGCGGCGTTCGTCTCCCCGGTAGTGAAAAGCCCGCGTCTTGCCGTCGGGGCAGCGGGCCAGGAAGAACTGGCGGTTGACCCCGAATTTCTCGAGTTGCCCCTTCTCCCAGCTTTCGGCCGCGCAGTGCTCGCGGATGGCGAGGGGCATCTCCAGGAACTCCAGGGCGCCATCCAGCGTCTGGGGCGCCGACTTGAAATGTCCCTGGAGCAGATACTCGCGCGCCGCCCCGTTGAGTTTGGGCTTCCTGTCGGCGCTCTCCGGCCCGCTGGTTTCGTCGGCCAGGATGGTGGAAGCAGGCGCGGCCAGGGCCATGGTCAGCAGCAACAGGGCGAGTTGTTTCATGGGTTCTCCCGGGTCAGTCATGGTAACACGCGCCGGGGGAGCGCGCCGTTCAAGATGCTGATACGGGCCAGTGGCGGCCCGCCGCCCATGAAAGATGAGCGCCGAGCCGACAGCGATGACTGGCCCGTGAGGGGGCAAGAACCAGCCGGTGTCAGTTCTTGCCCGCGTGGGCGCGTTTGATGGCGGCGATGTCGATCTTGCGCATGGTGAGCATGGCGTCGATGGCGCGCTTGGCCCTGGCCAGGTTCCGGTCACTGATGCACTTCATCAGAGCGTCGGGGATAATCTGCCAGCTCACACCGAACTTGTCTTTGAGCCAGCCGCACATGGACTCCTCACCGCCTTGGGAGAGCTTGCTCCAGTAGTAGTCCACTTCCTTCTGGGTTTTGCAGGGCACCAGCAGGGACATGCCCTCAGTAAACGAGAAGTGTGGCCCGCCCTCATAGCACATGAAGGTGGTGCCGTTCATTTTGAACGTGCCGCCCACGACCTTTCCGCCCTGCTTCATGAGCCGGGATATCTTGGAGTTCTTGAAAACCGAGCAATAGAACTGCATCGCCTCGTGCGCGCGGTCTTTGAACATCAGGAAGGTAGTAATTCTGTTCATCGCAAGCCTTTCGACAGTCTCAAGCCCGGCCGCACTGCTTTTGCCACGGAGTACACGGCAGTCACGGGCAAAAGCAACGCGGTCAACGGCAGGAGTACATCAACCACAGACTCTCAAAGATGCGCCTCTGATTCATCTGCGGTCATCGGTGTTCAGCTGTGGCTTCAAGGCCTCGGCCCTTCCTCTGTGTGCTTTGGGCTGAGAGCCTTGTTGTTCCCGACTACTTTCCGACGCCGGCGAGGTGCTTGGCCAGCTGGTCGAGCGTGCCGCCGTAGCCCTGCTCCATGCTCTTGAACATGCCCTCAAAGAACGCGCGCTCGGCGGGCGTGGCGTTGATGGGGGCGCTGCGCAGGTTGAGCAGGGTGCGGGCCCCCTTCTCGGTCAGCGTGACGGTGTTGAGTACCTCAAGGGGAAAGTCCTTCGAGAAAAACGCGCGCGCGACGTTGCCCTTTTCATCGGCAAAGGAATTGACCCATACCAGGCGCGAGGGCGCCACCAGCTCGCGGTAGATGGACAGGCCAAACATGGTGTGACCCGGCGACTTCATGGCGTAGTGGAAGCAGCCGCCGGCGCGGATGTCGGCCTTGAGGACTTCGAGCTTCATCTCCTTCGGTCCCCACCAATTGGCGAGCTGCGTCGCGTCAGTCCAGGCCTTCCACACTGCCGCGACGGGCGCGTGGAACTCGCGCGAGATCACGAGTTCGCGGCCCGAGGTGTCAAGCGATTCACTTCTTGCGGCCATGCTTTTTCTCCTGTTCCTGTAGTTCTTTGAGGTAGCTGTCGAGGCGGTCAAAGCGCTCTTCCCAGAAGCGCCGGTATTGCTCCAACCAGTCGGCTACCTGCTTGAAGGGCTTGCCCGAGAGCCTGCAGATGTGCCGGCGCCCGTCTTTGCACTTCTCGATCAGCCTCGCGCGCTCGAGGCAAGCGAGATGTTTGCTCACGGCCTGCTGCGAAATTCGAAAGGGCCTGGCCAGGTCATTGACCGAGGCTTCCCCCTGCGCGAGCCGCTGAAGAATCAGGCGGCGCGTCGGGTCGGCAAACGCGGCCAAGGTTGCGCTGAGTGAATCCACAACCTTATGGTTGTATATAAGCGCCGCATTGTCAACCGCATAGTCGCTGTTCTCCAACTGCTATTTCACTTGAGACGCCACGATGTCACGCAGCCGTTTGCAGGCAGCCGGGTCACGGGCCAGCTTGTGGGGCTGGTGCTGCGCAAAGCGGCGGAAAAACCCGCCACTGACCTTGGCCACATCCTCCGCCGAGGCCAGTCGGATGACCGGCGCGGCACAGCTTCGCGGCGAGCGCATCAGCAGCCAGGTCCAGAACTGGATGAACCTGGGAAACTTGCGGAACAGGGAAGTGCCGGAGATGCCGGGGTGGAGGCTGTTGGCCGTGATCCCGCTCTCGCGCGAGGCCAGTTCGTTGGTGAGCATGGTGAGGGCGAGCTTGCTGCGGCGGTAAGCGTAGCGAGGCTGATAGCCCTTCTCGAACTGGATGTCGTCCCAGTCCATCTTGCCGAGGTAGTGCTCGTTGGACGAAACATTGACCACGCGCCCCGCTGCGGCCTTCAGGGGGGCCAGCAGCTCTTCCTGAAGAATCCAGGGCGCGAGCACGTTGACAGCCCAGGTCTTCTCAAAGCCGTCCGCGGTCACTTCACGCTGCCCGTTCCAGATGCCGGCGTTATTGATCAGGGCGTGCAACTGCGGGTGCCCGGCCTTCACAGTTTGCGCTGCCTGGCGCAGCTCTTGCACGGAGTCAAGCGCAAAGGCCAGGCCTTCCGCGCTGCCGCCGGATCGACGGATTTCGTCCACCACCGCCTCGGCCTGCTCGAGGCGCCGGGCGTGGGCAATGACGTGCGCGCCCAAGCCGGCGAGGCCCAGGGCAATGCAGCGGCCAATGCCCCCTGCCGCGCCGGTAAGAAGTACGGTTTTGCCTTTCATGGCCCGGCAATATAGGGGACTGGCCCGACGGTGCAACGCGCGGCGGGGTGTCGCGTGCGTTTTTCATGCAGCGCGGGGCGGGGTAACTCTCGCGTGGCGCAATTCGGTGGCAGTCCCCGCCTTGACGCTTGGGGCCGCCGCGCTAGCTTCTCGGCATGCTTGAGCGCAGCGCACAGGCTCGCAGCTCCCGCCACCGTCCGCGCTAGCGGTACGCGAACTCCGTTTGTCACACTGACCTGCTGCGCCGCGCAAGCTTTGTGGCTTGCTTGAGGCGCGACCCAATAGACAATCCGCGCCCTTGCGGCGCGAGGGCGACACACGTGTCGCCCCAACGAAAGAGAGTCATGGCCAAGAACATCAAAACCCGCGCGGAAGACTACGCGCAGTGGTATCTCGACGTCATCAAGGCAGCGCAACTCGCCGATTACTCGCCCGTGCGCGGCTGCATGGTCATCCGCCCCGAGGGCTTTGCTGTATGGGAAGCCATCCAGCGCGACCTTGACCGGCGCTTCAAGGAAACCGGCCACGTCAACGCGTACTTTCCTCTGCTGATTCCCCAGAGCTTCCTGACAAAGGAAGCCCAGCACGTTGAAGGTTTCGCAATGGAATGCGCGGTCGTCACGCATTCCAAGCTTGAACACGGTGCGCACGGCCTCAAACCCGGCGGCGAACTTGAAGAGCCCTTGATTGTGCGCCCCACGAGCGAAACGGTCATTGGCCACATGTACGCCCAGTGGGTGCAGAGCTACCGCGACTTGCCCGTGCTGATCAACCAGTGGTGCAACGTCATGCGCTGGGAATTGCGCACGCGCCTGTTTTTGCGCACGGCGGAATTCCTGTGGCAGGAAGGCCATACGGCCCACGAAACGGAACAGGAGGCCGAAGCTGAAACCTTGCGCATGCTCGAGGTCTATCGCGCCTTCGCCGAAGACGTGCTGGCCATTCCCGTGATCAAGGGCCGCAAGACGGAGGCCGAGAAATTCCCCGGTGCCGTCAAGACCTACGCCATCGAAGGCCTGATGCAGGACGGCAAGGCGCTGCAGTGCGGCACCAGCCACAATCTGGGCCAGAACTTCGCCAAGGCCTTTGACATCAAGTTCCTCGGCCGCGACAACAAGATCGTCCACGCCTGGACCACAAGCTGGGGCGTAAGCACGCGTCTCATAGGCGCCATGATCATGGCGCATTCCGACGATGATGGCCTCGTCCTGCCTCCCCGCGTGGCGCAGAACGTCGTAGCCATCGTGCCCATCTTCAAGACCGACGAAGAGCGGGCCAAAGTTGCCGCGTTCGTGGAGAAGGTCGTTCGTTCGCTCGTCGGCGACGAAGAATTCGAAGCCGCGAGAACGCGCCAGCAGGGCGAAGTGGCGAGTTACTTCTTTGACAAGATCACGCACCAGCGCGTGATCGTGGACTGGCGTGACGCCCGCCCCGGCGACAAGCAGTTTCATTGGGAACAGCGCGGCATCCCCTTCCGCTTTGAAATCGGCCCCAAGGATGTCGAAGGCGGCTCGATCATGGTCAAGCGCCGCCTCGACCGCGCCAAGGAGGTCGTCAAGCTGGAAAAGATGACCGCCCAACACTTGCGCACGGAACTGGCGGGGGTGCACCAGCTCATGTTCGAGAAGGCGAAGAAGTTCCGCGACGAGAACATCCGCGACGCCGGTTCATACGAGGAACTGAAGACTATTCTGGCCGGGAAGGGCGGCTTTGTGCGCTGCTTCTTCAAGCAGGACAAGAGCGTCGAGGCGCGCATCAAGGAAGAAACCAAGGCCACGGTGCGCTGCATCCCCAGCGATACGGCCGAGAAGCGGGGCAAGTGCATCATCAGCGGCGAAGAGGGCCAGCAGGTGCTGTTTGCCGTGGCGTACTAACAGGGCAAGGGAGCGCCGATCGTTCGGCGCTCCCGATTCATCGGAGGCGGGGCAATGGGCGAGAAGAAGAAGGGCGGCATCGTTCGCAAGTTGATGTTTGGCGTGGTTGGGCTGTTTGGCTTGTTCGCCTGCGCCTTTGCGGGCATGCACTTTGTTTCGGCGAGCAAGCTGGCGCAGACCGTCGAAGTTGAAGTGGCTGACATCAAGGTGCCCGATGGCAGCGGCTCGGCCATCGAGCGCGGCAAGTATCTCGTCGATCATCTTATGGGCTGCAAGGAGTGCCACGGCGATGATCTTGGCGGCAAGGTCATTATGGACAATGGCGCCATGGGGCTGTGGTACGGACCTAACTTGACCACGGGCAAAGGTTCGAAGCTGGCGGACTACTCCAGCAAGGATTGGATGCGCGCGTTGCGCCACGGCGTGGGCAAAGATGGTCGCCGCCTGCTGCTGATGCCCAGCGACGACTACGTGAACTTCGGTGATGAGGACATGGGTGCGGTTGTGGCATACTTCCGCTCCCTGCCCGCCGTCGAACGCGAGGACAAGCCCCTGAGCCTGGGCCCCATCGGCAAGATGCTTGTCGCCACGGGGCAGATTCAGTTCGCCCACGAGAAGATTGACCACAAGGCCAAGCGCCCCGACGCCAAGCCCGGCCCGACGAAGGAGTGGGGCGCGGTGCTGATCGGCTCATGCACGGGCTGCCACGGCACGGGGCTTTCTGGCGGCAAGATTCCCGGCGGCGATCCCAAGTGGCCTGAAGCAGCGAACATCTCGCCTGACAAAGAAACCGGCCTGGGCCAATGGAGTTACGAGGAGTTCGTCAAGGCCATGCGTGAGGGCAAACGCAAGGACGGCAGCGCGATCAACGAAGCCATGCCCTGGAAGGCCTATGCGGGCATGAAGGACGACGACCTCAAGGCGCTGTGGGAGTACATCAAAGCCGCGCCGGCAAAGGCCAAGGGCGGCCGGTAACCGACGGCGGTGCGAAGCCGTTGTCGCGGCAGAGTTGCTCGTAGGTCCGCAATTCGCGGCTGCTGCTCATGATTACGGTGGGCCGACCGTTGTTCGACACAACCTGGTTGTACGCGAGGTTCAGGCACGGGAACGTCAACGCGCCGCCGCCGAGGTCCACGATCCGCGTAGCCGCGATGTAGTCACGGAGACCTCCGGTACCCGGAGCGCCGTCAAGCCACGCGAAGTAACCGTAGATGACCTCGGCTATCGCGATGAGGTACTCGTCCTCATCCGGATTGTTGGGGATGTGGTAGCGGTCAAGGTCGGTGAAGCAGATCTGCCGGCGCGTGACGAAGTCAACGATGGGGAACGTAATACTCGCTAAAGTGTCCACAGTCTCGGCAACATTGCCGCAGCCAGTGTTGACGGCGGTTGGAGTTAACTGCGCGTTCTTGCGCGAGTAGATGAGGCCGCTGCCGGCCACACCCAGCCAGGGCCAAACTCGTGCGATCTGCAGCTAGATCGGGCTGTTCTCGACGATGTACCGCGCGCGGCGGTCTTCAGACAGCAGGCTGGCGCTGGTCAGCGGCATGTTCTCTCCGGGATTGGTCTTTGGGTTTAAGGGAGGTTCGGCAAATCATTTCGCTGAACGGCGATGGACAGTATCTGCGCGGCTTCGCAGAAGCAAAACTGTCATGTGCAAGAATTCTGGCACCACTAACAATTACAACGAGCGAGCATGAATTCCAGACAAGTTTAGCTGAAGTTTGTTGGCGCAACGGGTGGGCCACAGAGAGCAGGGTGCACTTAGATTTCCTCTGCTGCGCGTCCGTTCCGTGATTACGTGTCACCAAGGCTGCGGCCGGGTGCAAGAAAAGCGAAATTTTTGCAACTAGCCCGACTCCCGGCAAGTCCCAGCGTGTGACTGCTGGGTCCGAGTGCAGGGATTTGTCCCGCAAAGTCGGGTCCTCGTGCAATTCAAGGGTCGGGGTCGTCCGCTTACAATGGGTCGAAACATAAGCCGCCTCCAAGCGGCAGCTGGGTTTGGGGCGGGCGAAGGGGGCTTTGCCCCACGACCGCCCGTCGGGGAGAATCTTGCGAACGACGAGGAAAGTAGTCGCGAATTCCAGGTGCAATTACCGGTACGTTCGGCAGGATAGGCCCGGAACGCAAAGTGCCAAACGGCTTGGAAACCGCTTGGCACTTGGCTTTGGTGTTGGTAGCTGGGGCCGGACTCGAACCGGCGACCTAGGGCTTATGAAAACTTCTACCTAGCCCTTTTCGATTGTCCCGATATAATCCTTCATGTACCGAAAAGCCACTATCCAAGAGGGGTTCAAGGCGTTTCGGGGTTCCTAGGGCATGGTAGATGTTAGGGCAGCTTGGGGCGTTAGAATGTTGGCTTTGATGTTGGCGCGCAGCTGCGCCGCTCGAAGCGCCCCGGAAAGGCGAGTCATGGCAAAGCTGGGCAGGCCGAAGAAACGGCGCGTGCGTTCACCTCACCCCGGCGTGAGGCTGTTCAAGCGCGAACGGCAGAACGTTGAAACGTGGTATGCGCGTTGCGTGGACCCTGACAAGCCGGCCATTCCCATGCTCGATAGTGAGGGCAAGCCGATCCTGGGCCGGCGTGGCAAGCACAAGGGCCAGCCGCGCATGATGCCCGCCGAAACCGAGTTCAACCTGACCGCGTTGGGCAAGACTACAGACGAAAGCCGGCGCGCGTGGGCCATCGACAAAGCGAACTCTATTCAAGAACGGAAAGCCGCCTTGGCTTCCGGCGTGGTCACGCTGACCCAAACGACCGTCAAGACCGCTCTGGAAGGCTATTACAGCGCGTTCGAGGCGGAATTGAAGCCAAGCACCCTTACCGTCTATCGGCAAGCGACGGAGCCCTTCGAGGCATGGGCTAACAGTGCTGCCGGCGTGACCTGCACGGAATCCCTGACACCGGCCAAGCTGCTGGACTTCCGCGCGTGGTTCGTTGCCCGCCCCGCATTCGTTCAAGCGAGCGGGGAGGGCGTCGGAAAAGGCAAGCGCATGGAAGGAAGCCGCAAGCGTTCAGCGGGGCAGATCAACAAGTGCCTGCGCGCATTGCGCACGGTGTTGAACTATCTGCGCCGCAAGAACCAGACGCCGGCGCTGACCTCCGACAACATCCGCGAGAATCTTGAGTTCGTCAAACGCCAGAAGCCGCTGCCGCGTTTCCTCGAAGCGCCGGACATTCGCAAGTTGCTCAAGGCTGCGCTGCGCCATGACGCCGAAAAGTTTGACCTGACGCGCGATGAAAAGGCCGGCAAGGCCGAACCCGGCACGACCGCCAAGCACGTTGCGATTGCACCCTTCATTGCTGCCGCGCTGTTCACGGGCTGCCGCTTTGCGGAACTTGCGAACTTGCGCTGGGAGCAAGTGAAGCTGGACGCCGGCGAAATACGGCTCGACAGCAGCGACACAAAAACGGGCCACGGGCGCAAAGTGGACCTGACCCCGACGCCGGCGCTGGCCGCGCTGTTGTCGGCCATGAAGCTGCGTTCAAAGGGCTGCCAGTACGTTTTCGGATGCGACGAAGCACTGCGCCGCGACATTGCGGAATCCGCGCGCAAGCGCCTGCGCAAAAATTTTGGAGCGCCGCGCTTTAGCTGGCACGACCTGCGCCGCACCTGCGGAACGTTCCTGACCTGCGCGCCGAACATCTACGGGGCCGCTTCCGCGTTCCTGACCGCCAAGCGGCTGGGCCATAGCGTCAGTGTCAGCGAGCGCCACTACCTAGGCCAAGTGAAAGTGTCCCCCAAGGCGCGCACGCTTGAAGGCGCAATGGTTATTCGCAAAACGTGCGCGAAGATTGTAGCGCGCGTGAGTGGCGGAAAGCCGGCGACGCCTTCGCTGCGCGAAGTCGCGTGATTTCAGATGTCAGTCAGTCAGCACCCAAACCCCGCCCAACAAGCGGGGTTTGTTGCTGATGGATGGTCGTCGCACTACTCAATGGGCGGGCTCAGGTATCAACAATTCGTCCAAGCCTTGACAAGTCAAGACGTGAAAGCTGTCTTTAGGTCATGGATTCGCGCTACATCCCGGCACGCAAGCCCAACGCCCACGCGAACCGACCCAACAATCGGTCATGGGCTAACATGCTAATGAACAGGCGCGAGGCTGCGGAACGTCGCACTAACCGTGCGTGTTCGGATGCGCACAACGCCCGTCAAGGAAGACCACTGCCAGAACATGTCCGAGCATATCGTGAAGGCTGGCTAGCGGTCATTCGGACACAGCCGGAGAAGCTTGAAATGGGGCTGGCGTGCATCCGCGAAAAGGAATCGCAATGCGTTCAGCCTGGGCCGACGGACTTTGAACACGACCGCGCAATTGAAGAACAGAGGGCACTAGAGGAATCGAAGCAATTTGAGGCTGCTTACAACCTGTATCTGTTGGATCAAGTTCGTGAGGCCGCGCGCGTGGAGCGCGCTTATCGCAGACGCATTCGCCGGCTGTTGCTGACCATGCACGGCATGACGTGCGAACAAGTCGCGGACAATGTCTTTGACGGTGAAGGACTGGCGCAGATCGTTGCGTTCGAGGGCTTCAAGGGCGTTCGCAAGTACCTATACAAGTTGCTTCGCAAGCCTAGCGCGAGCAGCCGCGTAACGTTGGAACTCTTGCGCGAGAAAGTTTTCGGGAAAGCAATCATCCCGGATTGGACTGAGCTTTCAGTCGTGCAACTCGCGAAGACGTTATCGTTGTTGCTTCGCGAACCCGTTGAGTTACCGGATTCAATTCCCCCGCCGATTCGATGTACCGACTCCATCCTTGGAGCCATGACCGCGCGATTCCGCGCGGCAGCCTAACTTGCCTGTTCACGTCAAACCCGCCACCGGCGCGGGTTCGTCTGCGCGCATTCGCGCGCAAAACATGAACAGGGAAACATCGATGACAACTGCAATTCCCGGTACGCTGGCCGCTGATCTGGCCGCTGCTGCCGCAGACTTACCTTCACTCTTGACACGTCAACAAGCCGCGACTTTCGCGCAGGTTGATGTTCGCACCGTTTCGCGCTGGATTGCTGCTGGCCGGCTCCAAGCCGCGAAATCACACCCCGGCAAAACTGGCCGCGTCCTGGTTACGAAAAGCGCCTTACTCCGACTGCTTTCGGGGGAGGGCTAAACATGGATAAGAACGAAGCGCCCCGCGCCGGAAGCACGGGGCCAGAAGAAACTACACCTGCATCGGGTGCAAGTGTACGCTATGCCCTTGACACGTCAAGACGCGAGTTCCAATGCAAAGGGCATCTCCCCTCGCACGTCTGGGCTTATCTGGACATGGAAGGCAATTCCGCTGGGGCCGTAGCGCGCTACGACGCCGGCACTCTGGACCCCTACAACAAGCAGTTCCGCCAATTCCGCTGGGAAGCCGGCAAGTTCAAGCCCGGATTGGAGGGCGGGAAGTTGCCGTTGTACCGCCTGCCGGACCTGCGCCGCGACAAGACCGCGCGTGTAGTGTTCGTGGAAGGCGAGAAATGCGCAGACGCCGTGGCCGCTCTGGGCTTCACTGCTACAACGACGCCCGGAGGGGCCAAGGGGTTTGCCGCGTGGCTCAAAGCACGACCGAACGGTCTTGCAGAGTTCGCAGGCCGAGTTGTGTTCGTTCTTGCCGATAACGACGAACCTGGGCTCGCCTATTCGCTCGAAGTCGCCCGCGCGCTTCAAAACGCCGGCGTGGACGCGCGGCTTGTGGACCCGCTGCCCTGGGCCGGCATGGGCGAAAGCAAGGACGTGGCAGATTGGGTTGCCGCCGGCCACAACGCCGAAGAGCTGCGCTTGTTTCTGGATTCCGCCAATCCCTTTGCAGATCAATCGCGTGTCGAAATCGAATGCGAGGTGCAGCCGGCGAACCTCGATCCACTGCCGGCCCCGCCTTTCGATGCACTTCCCGGCACGACCGGCGACTACATTCAAGCCGTGGGCGATTCGTGCTGCGTTGATCCGGCGCTGCCGTTCACGTTTGCAATGGGCGTTGGAGCCGCTTCGATTGGCCGTGCGGCTGATATCCAGATTGACGCCACTTGGCGCGAGTTTTCGCCGTTGTGGCTTTGCAGCGTGGCGGCGCCGGGTGCGCTCAAATCGCCGGTTCTGCGAATGCTTGCAGCGCCAATCTTCGAACATGACCGCGAGCTGGACGCAATCCACGCGGCAGAACTTGACGAATGGAAGGCCCGTTGCGACTTGCTGAAACCGCATCAAGCACGACCGGAGCGCCCGCGCCGGAAACAGGCCGTTGTCAGCGACACGACCATTGAAGCCCTAGCGCCCGTCTTGGACGTTTCGCCCCGCGTGCTTGCATACCACGACGAATTGGGCGGGATGTTCGATTCCATGGGCTGTTACAAGGCGCGCGGAGGCCACGACCGTTCCGTTTGGCTTTCGCTCTACAACTGCGCCCGCATCACGGTGAATCGCAAGTCAAATCCGGACCCGCTGATTGTCGAATTGCCGCGCCTGGGCATTGTCGGGGCCACAACGCCGGCCAAGGCCGCGAAGCTGGTAATTGTGGACGCCGGCGACGGGGGCGTGGATCGCTTCTATTTCACGGGCGTAATGCCGCGCGAACGTGTATGGCCGAAACCGCCGATTCCGGCACAACTGCAAGCGGAGTTTCACGCCCGCATCGGCGCGTTGTGTCGCCTGCCGGCGTTTCAGACTCGCCTTGTTACGTTGACGCCCGAAGCGTCAGACGAGTTCGGCAGGTTCTACGTCCGAACGAACTCGGAGGACGCGCCCGGCTTCATGCAAGGCGTGGTCAGCAAGCATTGCGGCAACGTGGCGCGCATTGCGTTGATGCTCTGCCTGCTGGAAGAACCCGCAGCCACGACCGTAAGCGTCACGCAAATGCATAACGCAATCCGCATCGGCGATTGGCTCTTGGCGCATACGTTCCGCCAGCGGCAGATCATGCTGGGCAATCCCGCCGGCGTGCAACTGTCGCAACGCGCGCAGGCCGCGCTGAACTGGGTTCGCCGGCACGGAAAGTTCACGACCGTCAGCGAAATGCTTGCCGGCAAGATGCCGGGAATCGACAACGCCGAAATTGCACGCGCCACGTTGGCCGAACTCGCAGCCGTGGGGCAAGGCCGTTGGCAAACGCGCAGGACGCCGGCTGGACGCGAAGCAAAGGGGTTCGCCGTGGACTAGCGCAGTCAGTACCCAGAAGCCCTGTTTCTAGGCGTTCTGGGTACTGACTGACTGACCGGGAGGGCTTTGCATGGACTGGACCAAAGGCTGGATTCCGAAAAGCGCAAGCGCCGGCGCTGACGACCTGGCGCAGGCCGTGGCCGCGTTCAATGCGGCCCATGGCCTGCTAGAACTATTCGCCGGCCATTGCGAACTGCGCCGAACCGGGGCGACGAACGGTGGGGAGTTCCACGGGCCATGCCCCAAGTGTGGGGGCGTTGACCGTTTCATGGCGTGGCCGGCGAAAGGGCGCGCGTGGTGTAGGCGTTGTGGGACACAAGGCGACACGTTGCACTGGGCCATGATCCTCGAAGGCCGGGACCCCGGCGCGCGGGGCGAAACCGCGCGCTTCCTGCGCGAGCGCGGCCACTTGCCCACCAAACGCACCACGATGCCCCACGTTCGCAAGATCGGGCCGGCTTAGGCGTGGGGTGGGGGGGCGTAAGGAATCGTGGCGTCGCGCCACAAAGGAACAGTGCCTTGGCAAGTGGCAGCACGCGAGGCAGGTAGAGTCCCCAGCCGACTTTGGGGGCCGGCCCCGGTTTGGTGCGCGGGAGGGGCAAGGTGTCGCCCGGCTTTGCTGACAGCGCACGATTCGTTGCGCCGCACAGAAGCAGACTTGGCATGGATCAAGCCGCACCGTTGGACAACTCCGAAGCCGCATCCCCCGGCAATATGCAAGGGGGTTTGGGGGCGCACGGAGCCGGCCAAGTTGCAACTCACGATGCGCCTCCGCCATTACTCGCGTTGTTTCAAGACAAGCGACGCCGGCGCGAAGACCTGCGCCTGTTGATTCAAGCCCTGAACAATGGGTGGGACCCCGAAAACAAGTGCGCAATTCACGACGCGCTTTTCGCCATGGTCCATGAACCCGATCTGGACGACCGCATCTTGATCCGCTGCTGCTGGGCTGCCGTCAAGATGGACCAATGCGCCTTGAACACCACGAGCATTATCGTGGGTTCACGCATCGAACATCCGCGCATGTTGACTCCATTCCAGCGCGAACTGCGCGCGCTACTCAAAGCCAAGCCCCATCTGCGCGCCGGATTCTTGAAAGAATGGCGCGGCTATTGATTCCTCCACCGGCGTTGAATCCGTGGCGCGGCTAACTAGCCTTTGCGCCATGCCGACGAAAGAACAGGGGCGCGCGAAGGTTGAAGAGCTGGTTCAAGGCTTCCGCGCGAACCTGCGCGAGTTGCGCGACGCGCAGACCAAGGAAGCTGTGATCCGCCAACAGTTCATTGACCGGTTCTGGAAGGCGCTGGGCTGGGACGTTGACAACAGCGCTCAGAAACCCGCCGGCGAAAAGGACGTAGAGATAGAGGCTGGCGTCGGAACCATTGAAGACAGACGATTCAGTCACAGGCGCTGCGACTACATCTTTCGAGCCGGGGGATTGCGGCGATTCCTCTTGGAAGCCAAGAAACCCGCTGTTTCCGTTGACGACAGTGACGCGGTTTTTCAAGCAAAGACTTATGCTTGGAACGACCAAGTTCCCTTTGCCGTCTTGTCAAACTTCGAGGGCTTCAGGCTCTTTGATGCGACAGCAGAACCTTCCAAAGCGCATCCGGGACGCGGCTTGATTCAAGACTTCAAGCTGGGTTTTGAGGATTACGTCAACCAGTGGGACGCGCTCTGGGCCACGTTTTCGCGCGAAGCCGTTGAAGGCGGTTCGCTGGAACGCCTGTTCCTCAAAATCAAGGGACAGCGGGCCGGCCGGCGGGTCCGAACGTCGGATCGGATGTTGTTTGAAATGCGCGGATCGGCTCCGGTTGACCGTGTATTTCTCGAACATCTTCAGGCGTGGCGCGAGCGATTCGCAAAGGCACTCTTCCGCGAGAACCAATCGGCTTTCCCCGATGCCGAAACCCGTCACGGTGCTGCCAACCTCACCGAAGCAGCGCAGCGCTTGATCGACCGGCTTGTATTCATCCGTGTCTGCGAAGACCGCGACATCATGGAATATGGCCGCCTCAAGCAACTGCTTGAAGACTGCCGCCCCGATGAACTCTATCCGCGCCTCGTTGAAGCGTTCCGCGAACTGGACACGAAATACAACGGTTATTTGTTCAAGCCGCACCCCCTGAGCGAAGCACTGACAGTTGATGGCCAGTTGCTTTCGGATTTCGTTAGGTCGCTCTATACGCCCGAAGGTCCGTACTGCTTTGACCGCATCGGCGACGACATTCTGGGCATCATTTACGAACGCTTCCTGGGCAGAGTAATTACCGTTGACCACGGGCGTGTCAGCGCGGAACAGAAACCGGAAGTGCGCCACGCCGGCGGCGTTTACTACACGCCCCGTTTTGTCGTGGACTCCATCATCCGGCGCGTGATTGGCCCGAAGATCGAGGGCAAGTCGCCCCGCGAAGTCTTGAAAGTCAAAGTGTTGGACCCGGCCTGCGGGTCTGGTTCGTTCCTGATTGCTGCCTTGGAATTCCTCATGCGGCATTGTGCGAACTACTTCCGCGACAACCCAAACGAAGCGGAGGAATCCCAGGTTGTGAACGGGCGACGCGAGCGAGTTCGTCTTGCGTTCAAAGCACCTGACGGAGACTGGCACCTTTCGACAGAGTTTCGGGCCAAGTTACTTACGTCGTGCATTCATGGGATCGACATTGACCAGCAAGCCGTGGAAGTCACGGTTATGAGCCTCTATATCAAAATGCTTGAAGGCAAGTTGCCTCAACAGCAATTCCTTCGCGAGCGAATGCTGCCGCCGCTGGACAACAATATCCGCTGCGGCAACAGCCTGATTGATCCTCAAGAACTCGAAGACCACCTGGACAATCTTCATGGTGAACTGTTCGCAGAACTGACCGATGACGAGAAGTTCCGCATCAACCCCTTTGATTGGAAAAGCGAAACAAAGGGCTTTGGCCGCGTGTTCGCTGACGCGCAGGGCTTTGACTGCATCATCGGCAACCCGCCCTACATTCGCGTGCAAGAGTTGAACCAATGGGCACCCACGGAATGCGAGTTCTACAAGACGCGCTTCAAGAGTTGCGAGCGGGGAAACTTTGACATTTACGTGGCGTTCCTCGAACGCGGCTTGGAACTGCTTGCGCCCGCCGGCTTGCTGGGCTTCATTTGCCCGCACAAGTTTTGGCAGGCAACTTACGGGGCCGGCATTCGCAAGCTGATTGCGCAGGGCAAGCACCTGCGCAGCGTTGTGGACTTCGGGGACCAACAAGTTTTCGAGGGCGCGTCAACCTACACAGCAATTCAAATTCTCTCGAAGAACGCAAACGCCGGCAACGTGAGGTACGCCCGTGTGAACGAACTTTCCGATGGACCGGCGCAGTGCGTTGCGCTGGACGCCGGCAAGACGCCGGAAGGCACGGCAAGTTTCGCCGCTGAAAGGCCGGCGACGGAAGAGCCTTGGCGATTTGAAGACAGGGCAACACGCGACAGGTTCAACGCAATTCGTGAAGCCGCGCCGCAAACACTTGGCGACGTGGCGGATCGAATGTTTCAAGGCGTCCGTACAAGCATGAATGACGTTTACGTGCTGTCCACGGAAGGGGAACGCGCCGGGTTCTACTACTCCCCACACTTGGGCGAACCCGTCAAGTTGGAGGCCGCTGTGTTGCGCCGTTTCTTGAGCGGCAACGATATGCGCCGCTACGAATTGGTCCCGCCAACGTCGGTGCTGCTTTTGCCCTACTCAGTTACGCGCGAAGGAGCGGAGTTGATTCCTTCCGCGCGATTCCGCGGCGAGTTCCCTCATGCCTGGGCCTACCTCGAACGGTGCAAAGACGTGCTGCGCGCGCGTGAGGATGGACGCCACGACAACGAGAACTGGTACGGGTTTGGCCGCACACAGAATCTTGACCTGTTCGAGAAGCCCCGCCTAATTGTAGGCGACTTGATCCTGCAATCGTCGTTTGCGCTGGACACAGAAGGCGAGTTCGGATTTGTCAGCGGCTACGGCGTTACGTTGAGAACCGAGTTTGCCGAACACCTCGAACTACTGCTGGGCTTGTTGAACAGCGAACTCTTGAGCGATTTCCTCAAGGGAGTTTCCACGACCTTGCGCGGCGGATGGTTCCGAACCTTTCCCCAGTTCTTGAAGCAAATCCCGATCAAGCTGCCGCGCACGACCGCAGAAAAAAGACTGGCCGAACGAATCGCAGCCGGCGCGTCGGCAATCACGGCAGCCAAGAAACGCCTGCGCACGGCCAACCTGGGCGACAACCAGCGCGTACGCCTCGAACGCGAAGTCGAAACCCAAGATTCCCAAATCAACCGCCTTGTGTGCCAGCTCTACGGCGTTGACCCGCCGGAATAATCCCGGCAAAACTGCGGTTTTGTTGAAAAAGTGGCCGTGGAAGGCCGAATAATCAAGGCTGGCCAGTTACTGACAGTTTTTTACATTTGGTGTACCCTGTGTAGCCGGCAAAGACAGCCGAGCCGCTATGAAGCACGACACGCCCCGTCCAAGTTTCAAAAACCCGCCGCTCGATGAAGTGGCGCTTGCCGTTGTTTTTGAACCCATTCCGAAATGGGAAACTCGCCATTTCGCAAAATTGTGGGACGCATTCGCCGGGCAATTCGCAACGTGGGAAGACCACGCGCCGATCAGCAACGTGATTGAGTCTTTTGCTTTCCCGCCGTTGCAGAACTTCCGGTTTGATATGTCGAACAAACCACCACTTCGCCGCCAGTGGTTTGTCAGCACCGACAAGACTGAGTTGGTGCAAGTTCAAAACGACGGACTAGCCCGGAACTGGCGCAGGGTTCGGGGCAGCGAGGTTTACCCTCGATACGAAAATGTTCGCGAGCGGTTTGCGGCTGACCTCAAGATCTGGCAAAGCGTGCTCAACGCTGAGGGCATCGCCATTCCGGCGATCATTCAATGCGAAGTCACCTATGTAAATCACATGGACGCTAATGGTGGATGGGGCGGGATTCCCGACGTGCACAATCTGCTAAAACCACTCTCCAAGTCCAACTACTCTTTTCTTGCCAAAGCAGAACAAGACAGCTTGAAGTGGCAAGGGAGCTACAAGATTCTTGATGATGCAGGAAAGCCCGTTGGGCGACTGTATGCCGAAGCCGAGAACCGAATTCGTATCATGGACCGGACGCCACTACTCCGACTGGCTCTCGCCGCGCGCGGTAGGCCGATGGGCGATGGACTTGAGGGCGCGTTTAGGTTTCTGGATGAAGGCCGCGAATGGATAGTTCGCGGGTTTACTGACTTGACGACTGATTCGATGCACAAGAAATGGGGGCGCATCCAATGACGGGAACGCTTTCACTAACTGCAACTTTCGCTCCCACCGAATGGTTCCGGCCCAACGACGCAAGTCCCCATAAGGGCGTGAGAATCGCCTCTGGCGGAAGTTCCATTGCAAGTGACGTTGTGCGCAAGGGCGAGCTGCCTGAAACAGGTCCGCTTCCCCAACCGTGGCTCGAAGCTGTTCCGCAACTTCTGAAAGGGCTATTCGCACACGCTGTGGCAATTGCCGAATTTGAACCTGAACGCGCGCTTCCGTCTGAGTTGGTGGCAAATCAAATCAATAGTTGGCTTGCTTCACTTGCAGCCAAGTGCCCTGAGTTGCCTGAACCAGAGTTTGTGAGCACGCCTGACGGCGAAATCCAGTTGAGCTGGTCCAATGCCGGCGCGCATTTCGTCGTTACCAGCCAGTCCGTCTGGAAAGCCAAGGCGCGATACGAAGACCTGACAACCCGCAAGGTTGAACGCGCTACGCTCGAATGGGGGGACTGTGGTTCGGCTTTTCCGCTGGTTGAAAAGCTGGTTCGTGGGTTTGCCTAGCACAATGGTCGCAACAACTGCGCCGTTGCCCGAAGGCTCCCAACCTGCAAAGAAACCGGAAGTCTTCTACCATCGCATCCCCCGCAATCAGATAACCCCGACTCCGCCGCGCGGGATATTCCCCGCTGCGTCGGAATTTCGTCGTTCAGAGAACGACCCAGCGAAGGACGAAGGCGGTATGTCGTGCGGGCAAGGCTCCGTAATACTGGCGCACGGGCTGACCCCGGAAGAAGCAATGTTGCGCGGCAACAATGCGGACTTCTGGCTGGTTTCGTTCACCGCCGATGATTTGGCAGAAATCAACGCCCAACTTGGATTGAGGCTTCAGTTCGTCTTGGACACTGATGATCCCAACTTCAAGCCGGACCCGGCGAACCCAACCGATCCTTGGCATGGCAACGTATTCGGCCTGCCTCCAAACGGTTCTAACGCGCTTGAAGATGTTCAGATTGAATTCGCGCGCCGGGCTGTCTGGAGGAAGCCCCCACATAGCGAGTTGCTTGGGGAGTGGATTCCTGGCGCGTTAGAGAGAGTCCAGCGCGCAAAGGAACAAAACAAAGTCAATGAATTGAAGAACATGATCGGCATGACCAGCTTGCTGGGGTTCCCGAATGCAGACACTACGCGCGCCCAATTTGAGGCAATGTTAGCGGACGCTGTCTCGAAGCTGCCACGCAAGGTCCGTTGCGGCTCTTGCAAGGCCGAATTCAGGGAATCCTTTGCAAAGGATTTGAAAGTGTGCCCGAAGTGCAAGGCTTCCCCTTTCAAGTCCGAGACTATCCCGACGAACGCATAGCGAAACGGACGTTCGCGAGAGACCACCATTTCAGCGCATTCAGGCGCTACATTGTTGGCTTTGATGTTGGCGCGCGAATCTCAAGTGCCTCAAACGCAAAACGCCGCGATGGTGTAAGCCATTGCGACGCTTGCTTTTATGCTGGTAGCTGGGGCCGGACTCGAACCGGCGACCTAGGGCTTATGAAACCCTCGCTCTAACCGACTGAGCTACCCAGCCACGGGTCTCGCCGCGGGCCTCTGGCGCGTCTGGGCGCTCAAGAAGACCCGGCGTGGCGCGGAAAGGTAGCGTTGGGCCGCCCTTCGCGCAAGGGGGAGCCCAGTGGCCCAGTCGCATCCCATCTGCGTGCCGCGACATCGCTGGAACTGTGCGATGTCCCCATGATCCAGCAGACTGCCGACGGCAAGATGTCCGCGCCACCTGAGAGTCTGAAGGCTTCCGGGCAATCCCCCTTCAACCTCGACCCGCAAAACAAAACCGGGGCGGAAGTCCGCCCCGGTTAGCTTGAGATAATGCCGCGCTAGCTGATTACGAAGCGCTTGCGCAGACGGCGCAGGGTACGGGGCAGGATGGCCGCCATGGCACCTATGGCAGCGAGCCACAGGCCCGCAGGACTGCCGTCGCCGTCGCTGGCCACGCAGCCGGAATCATCACCGCCGACCTTGGGCACTGTCATGGCCGCGGTCGCGGTAATCGTGCTGGCGCTGACGGTGTCCTGCATCGTGATGGTCAAAATGTAGTCGCGCGGGCTGGTGTCCACTGTGGGCAGCCACTTGGTTACCAGCAGAAACAGGCTCAGTTCCGTGCCCGCCGGAATCGTGACGCTGGCGGCCGTGCCGTGAATGAACTGGGCAACAAGGCCGGGGTCGGCGGTTTCCGGCTTCGTTGTCACATCTTTCTTCGGCCGGCTGGTGATCGCGATAGTATTTGTCGTGACCGTGATGTCGTTGGCCGAGTCATTGCGCAGGTAGGCCAAATCATGGGTCGTGGTGCCGCCCATGGCGAAGAACTCCGCCGACACGCGCGGCAGGTCATTGTGGTAGGGACGGCCATTGCCGTAGGCGTTGTTCGGCGCCACGCCCGCGGGCGGAATGGGGCCGCCGCCGGCCGGCGTCGGGGGCGGAATGTCCGCCGGAAGGGCCGCAATTACCGGCCCCACATCGGCCGCTGTGGGCTCATGGAGCACCTGGGTTACGCGGTACTGCGCGCTGGCCACTCCACAGAACAATGCCGCCAGGCACGCCACTGCAATGCACGAAAGTACGCGAGGCATGAACCCTCCGATGAAACCTGAGCGCAAAAGCGCAGCAACCGGGGCGTGCGGGGGAACGGCAATGATACGCATGCCGCACCGCGCCGACAATCCCCAAAAGGCGCGGCTACCGGCACACCATTTCTACGCGTAGAAGGCAATGTAAGGGGGTCTGGGGCGAGACGCAAGCAGGAAAGAGACGGCGTGCTCTTAGTCGCTCTGGGCACGGCACATTTCGGTTGACTGCCCTTAGCGCCTGCTAGAATGCCCCATCGTTAGCGTCCACTAATTAGTGAACGCCGTGAACACCGGGAGAGGTGCAGGCCGAAGTCTGGCCCGCAGAGATGGGTACGCCCAGACACGCCATCCTTAGCGATCATGCAAGGCAGTTCGACGAACTGCGCTTTGCCTATCCCGTTGTCAGCCGTCGCTCCAAGGGCCTGTCTATCGGTGTAAACGTAAACCCGGACAAGGTCTGCAATTTCCACTGCCTGTATTGCCAGGTGGACCGCGCGGTGCCGCCGCGGGACCATGCCGTGGATTTTGATCAGATGGTCGAGGAAGTCGAATTCCTGCTGGGGCTGGCGCAGAGCGGGCGGATCTGGCAGCACTCCCGCTTCAAGGCGACGCCCCAAGAGCTGCGCCGTGTCAATGACATCGCATTCTCCGGCGATGGCGAGCCGACGACCTACGAGCGGCTGGGCGAGGCCATCGAGCAAGTGAGCCAGTTGCGGGCCGCCCGGGGCCTGGCGGATTTGAAGATCATCGTCATCACCAATGCGAGCCGGCTGGGAGAGCCCGAGGTCATCCGGGCGCTGGAGGGCCTCAAGGGCGGCGCCTACGAGATCTGGGCCAAGCTCGATGCCGGCACCCAGGGCTGGTTTGAGAAAGTGGATGGCAGCGGTCTGCCTCTGCGGCAGATCGTGCGGAACATCATCGCGGCGGGTCAGAAGCTGGACCTGACGATTCAGAGCCTGTTTCCGACTTTGGGCGGGCAGGGCCCCAGCGAAGTAGAGATTGGCGCCTATATCGGCCGCCTGAACGAGATATTGAAAGCCGGCGCGAGGCTGAAGTTCATTCAGGTGTACACGACGGCGCGCCGCCCTGCCGACGATTCGGTGGGAGTGCTGCCTGACGAGCGCCTGGATGAAATCGTGGCGCGGGTGCGGCGTGAAGTGCCGGTGGCCGTGGAAGGGTTCTACGGCCGGAACTGGGAGTAACGGTGCTGGCAATCGAAGCGGGAGATGTCGTAGGCTTGATTGCCAAAACCGTTTCAATCGCGGCAGGTGTCGTCCTTGCGTTGTATCTCATGCGCAGGTTTTCGAGAACGCCTCGCGAAGTCGAGCAGGGCCAGGAAGCCGAGAAGAAATGAGACCACGCGTATTCATCGTTGCCACGGAAAGCAGCGGAGACAACTACGGCTCGCTGCTTGCGCGCCAGTTCCGCGAATTGCGCCCCGATCTTGAGATCTACGGCATCGGTGGCAACAAGATGGAGAATGCCGGCGTCCGCCTCTTCCGCAACATGCTGGAACATTCGGCCGTCGGCCTGGTCGAGGTCGTGCGCAGCCTGAGGTTCTTCCTCGATTCGATGGATGAACTCGTCCGCAAGGCCAGGGAGCTGAAGCCCGAAGTCGTCGTACTCATTGATTCGCCGGATTTCAACCTGCGCATGGCGCCCCGTTTCAAGGCCCTGGGTATTCCCGTGGTCTATTACGTCAGCCCCCAGCTCTGGGCCTGGCGCGAGGGTCGCGTCGAGCAGATTCGCAAGTACGTCGACCGCATGCTCGTCATCTTCCCCTTTGAGGTCGATTTCTACGCCAAGCATGGCATCGAGGCCCGCTTCGTCGGACACCCGCTGCTCGACCTCATCGACGCCGAGAAAATCAAGAAAGGGGCCGAGCTGCTGCGGCGCGGCTTCAAAATTCCTGACAAATGCCGTGTTGTGGGCCTCTTCCCCGGCTCACGCAAGGGCGAGGTCAACCGGCTGATGCCGCGCATGCTCGCGGCGGCGCGCGAGTTGCACAGCCGGGACAAGAACATTGTGTTCGCCGTGGGCTGCTCGCCCTGGTTCAACCCGGACCGCTACAAGCAGGCCATTCGCGGCTACGAAGACCTGCCCCTGCGCGGGGTGCATGGCCGAAGCCACGAGGTGATGCGGCTGTCTGACTTTGCCATGGTGTGCAGCGGGACAGCCACCGTGGAAACAGCCATTGTCGGCACTCCCATGCTCTGTACTTATCGAATGGCGTGGACAAGCGCGATTCTGGCGGGCCTGCTGGTGAATTACGAGTTTGCCTGCATGGTCAACATTCTTGCGGGCAAGTTGGTGGTCCCGGAGCTGTTGCAGTGGCAGGCCGAACCTTTGACCATGGCCTTGATTGCCCGTGAAGCCATGGACACCGGCGCGCCCAAGCAGCGCGAAGAACTGCGCAAGGTTGTCGAGACGCTGGGTGGTGCGGGGGCCTCGCGGCGCGCCGCCGAGCAGGCTCTTTCCGTGGCCGGGCTTCGGCCGGTCAGTCGCCCGATTTCCGCTGAAGTTCCGGCGCTGCAGGTGGCGGCCCGCCCGGCGTGATGCAGGCCTATGGCCCGACTTCAGCCTTCGCGGGCAGCAATCCCTCAATCAGAGCCATGTAACGCGCCAGCGCTCCACGTGAGGCCAGCAGTCGCGCCTGGCCTGCACTGCCCAGGGCTTCGCGGGCAGCGCTATCAGCGAGCAGGCGGGTGATCTCGCGCTCGAGCTCAGCGGCGTCCTGCACACGCAGGGCGCCCCGGACATCGAGCAGCTCCCGGACCGTGGCCTTGAAATTGTCTGTGTGCGGGCCAAAGAGTGTGGCCTTGCCCAGGGCTACGGGCTCGGCCATGTTCTGGCCCCCGTGCCTGATGAGCGAGCCGCCCACGAACACGACGTCGGCCAGGGCATAGACCAGCGCCAGCTCTCCCACGGTATCGAGCAGGATCACAGCGTCGCGCAAGGCGGGCTTTTGGGGCGAGAGTTCGCTGCGGTTGACCCAGGGCAAGCCTGCGCGCGTGAGCAGTTCACGCACGCTCGCATAGCGCTCCGGATGGCGCGGCACCAGCAGGCAGCGGACCCCCAGGCGCGGGAGCATGTCCACGATGGCTTCGTGCTCGCCGGGGTGGGTGCTGCCGCAGACCAGCAGGCGCTGTCCGGGCTGGATGGAGAACAGGGCGCGGAACTGGGCCACGCGGGCAAGGTCCACTTCGCCCTTGAGGGAGTCATACTTGAGGTTGCCCGAAATGCTGACGGGGGCCGGCGTCATCTCTACACCGTAGACGCGCGGGCGGCCCTGCACAAACTCCAGAGGGCGGTGAGGCTTGAGTTCGGATCGCCGCTCGGGATCAAACGTGCGGGGCAGGGGCACACTGCTCTGGTTCTCGGCCGCGACAAGGTATTCATCGAGGTGCTCCTGCCAATGGCGGCGCGCCTCAAATGAAAGGTCTTGGGCGCTGATCCACCAGCGGCCGTCACCATCCTGAAGCCAGAGACGGTTGCGCCAGCGGGGCGCGTGCGAGCAGAGTTCGGCCGCTCGCGCGGCGTATGTTTCATCCTGCATGGCCCAGTGCGAAATGGCACCAAAGGCACGGGCCAGCAGCGGCGCAAAGCGCCGATAGCTGCGAAAGCTACGGTCGCTGATGCGGCCGTTGGCGAGCAGCACGGGAACTCCGGCGCTCTCTGCGTGCATCAGCCAGTTGGGCCAGAGTTCCAGCTCCATCAGGATGATGAGCGCCGGGCGCAGCCGCTTGAAGAAGCGCGCCACCACCCAGGAAAGATCGAGGGGCGAGTAGCAGTGATAGACCCCCGGAAGCTCCCTGCGCGCGATTTCGGCGGCCGTGCGCGTGGTGTAAGTGACCACCAGCTCATATTGCGGGAAGCGCTCACGCAAAGCCTTGATCAGAGGGCGCGAGGCCAGCAGCTCGCCCACGCTGACGGCATGGAGCCATATGCTCTGGCCCTCGCGCTCACGAAAGGGAATGTCACCCAGGCGTTGAGAGAGGCCGGCGCGGTACTTGCGCGTCGTCAGCGCCATGAAGAAATACCAGGGCGAAATCAGCGCCCCCGCCAGCAGATAGCCCAGATTGAAGAGCCACTTCATGGCGGCCTTCTAGCAGAACGGCGCGGCTTTTTCAGGCGCTTGCTACAATGCGCCCCCCTGAATATCCCCTCCTGTGCCGCCATGCGTTCATTTCTGGCCCTGTCGCTGTTGTCGGCCCTGGTGTTGGCCGGCTGTGGCGGGGACGACGACAAGAAGCAGAACCCCTCGCCCAAGGCCGTAACTGCGGCTGAAGTCCTGGGCCCGGCCGGCGGCTTGGCCCAGCCGGACGGCGGAGTGCCCGTCGCTCTGACCGTCTCAGGCAAGATTTCGTTTGAGCGCCTGTTGCCGACGCCGACTGGCCTTGGCGCTACGCCCGTGACGCAGAATGCGGCTCTGGTGCAGGTTGAAGTCGTGCGCCACGACGATTTCTCGGTGCTGCTGGCCCCCGCCGCCTTCGCAGATGCCAACGGCGACTACAGCATCAGCTTCTCGACGGACCGCGACTTCTTCGTGCGGGCCCGCGCGCGACTCAGCGCGGCCACGCTCGATTGCCGCGTGCTCCACAGCCAGATGGCGAGCCCGGTGGTCCATGCCGTATCCAGTGCCATTGTCTCGCGGGCCCTGGGCAGCCAGACCGTGAACGTGACGGCGGGCCTTGCCTTGCCGCACCTGCGGGCGGGGGCTTTTGCGGCGCTGGATACGGCGCGCAAGCTGGCGCAGGCCGCGGCCTACTCCGGCAGCCCTGCTCTGGGGACGCTCGATCTTTACTGGGCGCCGGGCAACCTTGGTACGTCATTCATGCGCGACCTTGGCGGGCAGCCCGTGCCCATCCTCGAAACGCGATTTGTAAACACCGGCCCCCTGGGCAATCCCGGCATTCTGGTGGGCGGCGGCGACTGGAACAATGTCAGCGCCACGGATCACGACGAATTCGATGAAGCCGTCATCGCCCACGAGTTCGTCCACTTTCTCATGCGGGGCTTCTCGCGCGACAACAACTGGGGCGGGGCCCACAACGGAGAAGCCCTGACACCCAACGCAGCCTACGGAGAGGGGCTGCCCACTGGCCTGGGCTGCATCCTGCTGGGCGACAAGAACTACATTGATACCCAGGGGCTTCCGCCCGCCAGTTCCGTACGCTTCAGCTTTGACTGCGAGAATCCCGCCTTCGTTGCGGGGGTGCCTTCGGCCGTCACCGGGGTCTCGGGATATCAGGCGGAGTTTGCGGTGGCGGCCGTGGTCTGGGACCTGCTCGACGGCGGAACCTCCAACCCGGCCTCCACGGACGGAGATCCCGTCGCTATTGCGCGCGACGGCTTTCTGCAGAGTTTCTACGCCCTGTCCGGCCGCACCGGAGCCTATGACCTGGTGTGGCTGGCGAGCCTGCTGCAGCAGTTGATCGACGACGCCCGCCTCAACGCAGGCAATGCCCACACATTGGTCAGCCCCTACAACGCATCCTTCCCTCCGGCCGTAGCTGAACAATGGCCGCCGGCCCTGGCCCCCGCCGCCAATGAAACAGGCACGCTCAATGCCGCGTTGGGGCCCGGCGCAACGCCGGCCAACGCTGAACTGGGCCAGACGGCCAACGCTGTCTGGCGGATGGAACTGGCCGGACCCCAGAGCGTGACCCTGAATCTGACTGCTACGGCCGCAAGCTACAGCGCAACAGTCCACCAGCTTGACCTTTACGTCTACGATTTGGGCAACAACCTGGTGGCGAGCCAGCGTTCGGCGACGGCCAGCAAGACTTTGAGCATGAGCCTCGCAGCGGGTGTCTATATGGTGCGGGTGCATCATGCCGCAACTAGCCCCGCCGCTTCAGGTTACACATTGACGCGTCCCTGATTCACGGGGTTCCCTCAAGGGGACAAAGGGCTGTCTTGGGGCTGGCAAGGCGCCATACGATGGCTATCGTCCATGCTCCAAGTTTGGTTTGATGGGCATTCAGTTCAATTGACCGCACTATGCCTTACCTGGACGTAAAACTGGGAACTGATTCGCTGCTGGTCCGATTTGTCGGGCGCATCGATTTCGTGGTGGGCCGCCTGCCCAAAGCGGACATCCAGCTTCGTGACATGTCCGTGTCGCGCCTGCACGTCCAGTTCTTCATCGACAGTCGCGGCCAGGCCTTCGTGCGCGATCTGGGCAGTTCAGGCGGCACGCTGGTCAACGACACGCCACTTTCCAATGCTCTGGCGCGCCTCCATGACGGCACCCGCATTCGCGTCGGACAGGGCCGCATCGTCTTCTATGATGCCCAGCCCCCCGTGAACGCCGTGGACCCGCCGGGCAAGAGCGAGCCGCGCGGCCTGATTCGGTTCAACGCCCGCAAGCGCGTGATTCTCGGCGGCGAGACGGTGCTGGCGGCTGAAAAGGTAGCCGCCCAGACCGCCGATGGCGGTCCTGCCGAGGCCCCTCCCGTCATCAACAGCGCCGAGTTCACGGAAGACGGCAAGGCCATTGAAGACGCCTCCGTGCGTGCTCCCGGTGCCAAGCCGCCCGCGTCCCCCGCGGCCAAGCCCGGCGCGCCCGCGCCCACGGCCGCCGTCAAGCCTCCGGCGCCGCCACCGCGCAAACGCGAAACCGGCATTATGACCGCGCCCTGGGAGGCCAAGCGCGACTTCAATGCTCCCCCGGCCAACAACAAGAGGCCCACGGTGCCCCTGCCGCCTACGGCGGGTGCGGCTGCGCTGCCGCCCAAACCGGGCGCTCCGGCCAAAGCCGGGCGCACGCCGGCCCCCGCGGGCAAGTCTCTGCCTCCCGCCTTTGAAAGCACTCCGCCCGAAGAGGACTCGCGCAAGACGGTGTACGAACCGCCTCTGCCGGCGGACCAGCGCCCCTCGGCACGACTTCAGCCAAGGCCCGGCGCCCTGGGCGGGCCTAAACCCCTGCCTGCCGCACCCGTGCCGGAACCGGCCAAGCCCCTGCCTCCCAAGGCCGACCAGACCACCAAGCGCCGCACCCTGGCCGAGGAAATGCTCGAGGAAATCGAGGCCGGCCCCGCCATGCCCACTGTCAAGCTGGGCCACGAGGCCCCGCCCGCTCGACGCGAGGAGTTCCCCAAGCCACCGCCGCTGCCGGTTCCCAAGGCTGAAGAAAAGTCCGCCGTCGAACCCGACCTTACGACGGATGAAATCGCCGAGTATTTCGGCGGCGAGCGCGCCACCGGCAACCTCAAAGAAGTCAAGTTCGCCGACACCGATCCGGCCACCAAGCAGTCTGACACCACGCCCGAGGAGGTCAGTTTTGGCCCCGGCGCGGCGCGGCTGGCGGGCGGCGCGGACCTTGACGATGAACTGGACGCTCCGGCGGAGCCGGCGTCGGCCGAACCCACTACGAGCCTGCTGGGCGAGGGGGTCACGTCGCTCAATGAGAGCAAGGTGGGCGAGGAATCCGTCGCCCAGGAGCCGCCGGTCCAGAAGGCGCCCAGTCGCCCCGCCATCGTCACGCCCAGCTCCGAGGAGCTGGAGCAGGAACATCAGCGCAAGCTGGAGGAAGTCAAGCGCATCGCGCGCGAAGCCGCTAAGGCCAAGACCGGGCCCCTGCCCAAGGATGAACCGGAAGCTTTGGCTGCGCCCGCAAGGCCCCAGTCCAAGCCGGCCATGAAGTCCGCAGCCTATCCTGTGGCGCTGCCCTCGCGCGACTCGGCCCGCAAGGACACCAAGAAGCTGATGAAGGCCAAGAAGGATCGCGATACCAGCGTGGTCAAGGAACAGACCATTCCCATTACCGACAACCCGACCTCGAAGATCGAGCTGGTGCCCGGCGCCAAGACGCTTTACATCCCCAAGCCCGACGTGGTTGCGCGTCAGGAAGCCAAGGCTTCGAGCAAGCCGGACCTGGCCTCCATGGCCAAGGGTCCCGGCGGGGATACGCTTGCGGTCAACTCGCGCGAGATGATGGAAGAGCTGCAGCAGGAATACGAGAAATCACAGAGCAAGGGCAGCCTGGCTTCGCTGCAACTGGCCGAGCAGATTCGCGGCCAGCCCGTGCCCGTGGACAAACCGGCCGTCGATCCCAACAAGACACCCCCGGACATGCCCGTGCTGCCGGATCAGGAAACCGTGAAAAAGGCTCCGGAGGCCCAAGACGAAGAAGATATGGAATTCGTCGTGGACGACAATTACGCCTTCTTCACGCCCCCGCCGCCCACGCGCAAGGACCGCAAGCCCGCCCAGGATGACCTGATTGATGCCAGTGACATGCTGCCACCCGACAAGAGGGCGCCCGAGCCGCCCGCCAAAGACAAGACCGTCAGCGAGTAATGAAAAGCGTCAGGGTCCGGCTGCCAGCGGCAGCGCTCACCTAAAGGAGTGGGTGCCCGGCCATGCCTTGGGGCCGCCACGGATATGAAACGCATTGCCCGAGGGATCGCCCAAAGGGACCTGCCGTATCCTGACCTTGCCCGCGCCCCACACACGACGGATGACTGACGACGAAAAACCGATCACTGCCCCGGACATTGAAATGACACGCACCCATCGCTGTGGCGAACTTCGCAGGGAACATGCAGGCCAGAACGTGACCGTTTGCGGCTGGGTGGACACCAAGCGCGAAATGGGCGCTCTGGTGTTCATCGACTTGCGCGACATCGCGGGCAAGGTCCAGCTCGCCTTTGACATCGAGAAGGACCCCGCCAATCACGCCGCCGCCAAGTCCATGCACGGCGAATACGTTGCCCTGGCTTCAGGCGTCGTGCGCCTGCGCGACCCAAAGAACGTGAACCCGCGCCTGGCAACGGGCGACATTGAGATTGCCGTCAGTCGCCTCGAACTGCTCAACACCGCCAAAACCCCGGCCATCGAAGTGCGCGACGACCTCAAGTGCGACCCCGAACTGCGGCTCAAGCACCGGTTCATTGACCTGCGGCGCCAGCCCATGCAGCGCATGTTGCAGGGGCGCGCGGCCATGATCCGCTCCATGCGGGCCTCCCTCGACGCTCAGGGCTTCACGGAAATCGAGACGCCTATTCTGTACAAGCGCACGCCTGAGGGCGCGCGGGACTTCATTGTTCCCTCGCGTGCTTACCCCGGGCAATTCTACGCCCTGCCGCAGAGCCCGCAGCTTTTCAAGCAGCTCTGCATGGTGGCAGGGCTGGACCGCTACTACCAGATTGCCCGCTGCTTCCGTGATGAAGACAAGCGGGCTGACCGCCAGCCTGAGTTTTCCCAGCTTGATATCGAGATGAGTTTCGTCGAGCGCGAGGACGTGATTGCCCTGCTTGAGGGCGTGGTGCGCAATTTCATGCGCGACCTGCAACAGGACGTGCGCTTTGCCCACACCGGCTGGCCCGTGGTCAAGGCGGGTGAAATCAAGACGCCCATCGAGCGCATGACTTACGAAACGGCCATGCGCGACTATTCCATTGACCGGCCCGACCTGCGTTCGCGCGAGTTGAAGCTCACGGAACTCACGGACTGGGCCAAGACCTGTTCCTTCAACGCTTTCAAGCAGGCGGCGGCAGGCGGCGGCATGGTCAAGGCTCTGCGCTGTCCGGGCATGGCTGAGGCGTTTTCGCGCGGCCAGATTGGCAATCTGGAGCGCGACGCCAAGGGCATGGGCGCGGGGGGCTTGGCATCCCTCAAGGTTCTCGATGGCAAGCTCGATGGCGCCATTGCGAAGTTCTTCCCCGAGGCCGAGCAGCAATCGCTCCTGGCAGCCTGCAAAGCTCAGCCGGGCGACCTTCTGCTGATCTGCGCTCACGCCAAGGAAAAAGTCGTCCACGCCGTCATGCACCACATGCGCACGCTGGTGGCTGAAAAGCTGGGCTTGCTGGACCCGGCGAAGTTTGCCCTGGTTTGGGTCATCGACTTCCCGCTCTTTGAGTTCAAAGAAGAGGAGGAGAAACTCTACGCCAGCCACCACCCGTTCACGCTGCCGCAAGACCTGGACCTGGTGCGCAACATGGCCCAAGCCGCGCGCCGGAGCAGCGAGGGCTCGGTGATTGCGCGGCTCAAGGCCGCCGGATACTCGCTGGAGCAGGTGCTGGGACTGCGCAACAACCAGTACGACCTCGTGCTCAACGGCGTCGAGATTGCCGGCGGCTCCATCCGTATGCACCGCACGGACTGGCAGCAGGACGTGTTTGAGCTCGTCGGCATCACCAAAGAAGAGGCCGAGAAGAAGTTCGGCTTTCTGATGAACGCCCTGGCGCACGGCGCGCCGCCCCACGGCGGGATTGCCATGGGCCTGGACCGCATGCTCATGCTGCTCATGGGCCTGGACACCATTCAAGACGCCATGGCCTTCCCCAAGTCCGCCACGGGCCGCGACCTCATGATTGATACTCCCAACGAGGTCGAGAAGAAGCTCCTCGACGAGCTGGGCATCCAGTTCAAACCCGCCCCCTAGCGCCCCTGGCAGGCCTCGCGACGCGGTTTTCCCCGAACTCTGGCCGGGCTTGGGGGAAGAGGCCGTGGTTCTTGGGCGTTGTGATGAGGTACAATCGCGGCGGAGCGCGGCATGCACGACTTCGGCTTCTTCATTTCCATCATGCTGGCGGGCGGGCTGGCCTACTTTGTGGCGGGGCTGCTGGACGCCCGGCGCCGCCTGCTGCGCCGCGACTTCGTGGACAGCCGGCCCGTCATGAACGACGGCGAGTTTCGCCTTGGCGTCAGCGCCATCAGCCCTGTGGATGTGGCCTTCTGTCGCGCCTTCAGGCTGGCCGTGGGCCGGGCCCTGGGCGTGTCAGCTGATCGCCTGGACCCCCGGCATCGGCTGCTGGCGGACCTGCGCGTGTTCGGCTTTGACTCCATGGAACTGGCGGCGACCCTGGAGCGGGCCTTTGACGTGCGTGTGAAGGTCATGGATGTGATGCGCTCGGGCACCCTGCGCCGGCTGGCCCTTGTCATTCACGAGCGCCTGGCCGAAGTCAGCGAGCACGAGCCTCCCCTGCATCGCGACCCCGTGCCGAAGATGCGCGCCCCCGATGAAGCGGCGGACCTGGACGCTCCAAAAGCGGAAGGGACCTCGCCGTCAGCGTGAGTGTTGCCCGGTCTAGCGCGGCTTGGCCGGAGATTCGACGCCGGCCTCGATGACGAAGATAATGACGCTGTCGCCGCGCACCACCTCAATCTCGATGGAATCGCGGAAGGGCTGCTTGAAGGCAGCGTCAATGTCGCCGTGGCCCAGCGTGGCCTGCTGGGAGATGCGCACAATCACGTCGCCCGAGCGCAGGCCGTAGGTCGAGAGCTTGCCGTATGAGTCAATGCGCTTGATCTGCATGCCCCAGGGCTGCATGTTCTCGGGGTCGCGGATGGTCTGCAGTACCATGGAGGTCGTGAAGAAGGCCGGCAGGCTGTCGATGAACTTGCGGTATTCCTCGCGCGCCAGCTTGAAGTGACGTTCCTCAGGCAGGTCTTCGAGCGCGGTGCCTTCATCTTCTGTTGCTTCGTCGTTCTCGACCGGTTCCCCGGCGTCGGGCTTCTGTTCTGCCATGGGTGCTCGGGCGCCTTGACGCGGCCTGTCTGGGGCGCGGGTGGAACGGCGCTTGAAAAATCCCTGGGGGGCATAAGCGTGGCGCCCATGGGCTGAGCCGGCTGTGCCGGCGCGGCGTCGGGCATCAGCCCCTGCACGCCGAAGGTGCGCTGCTCACCGTCGCACTTGAGCACGACGTAACCATCGCCGACTTCCTTGATGATGATGCGGCCGCGGTCAAAGCTGTCCCCGGGGCGGAAGATGTTCTGCTGCGGGGGTATGCCCGGGACTGTGATGCTGACGAGGCAGCGGCGGGAATCAGACTGGTCGTAGACCACGCGGGTGATTTCGAACAGGCGACCGCCGAACTCGACGACGTCAAGCCTGCGACCCGTGGGCGTCACGAGGGCCTCGGGCTCGAGTTGCTTGAGCAGCTCTTCGCGGGAGACGGCAGACTCGCCCGAAGAGGGCAACTTGAGATGGGGCAGGACCTGCAGGCCAATCAGCACCAGCACGGCCACAATGAGTACAAAGAGCAGCAGCTGTGTCCCGCGCCCGGACTTGGCCGGCAGGTACACAACCTGGGGAGCCGCAGGGGGGGTGGGCAAGCTGGGGGGCGTCGGATCGACCTGGCTCACAAAGTGCTCCCTCGGGGGTAAGCATGTAACGAACCAGAGAGGCCGCCCGCCGGTCAATTCTGACAAGCGAACCGGCCCGGGATTACCCGGGCCGGCGCTTGGCGAATCCTTGAGTTCAGCTTACCACTTGAGCCAGGGCTTGCCGTCCTCTCCGAACTTGGAGAGTTCCATGTTGCTGGTGCCGGCCGCCATCTTGGACTCCATCTTGATCAGACCGTTGAACCAGCCGTTGGTGGCGGTCCAGGTCGTGCTCTCCATGGAGCCGTCCTTCATCTTCATCCAGAACTTCTTGCCGCTCCACTTGCCGCCGGCGATCTCGACGTCGGTGAAGTCCTCGGTCTTGTCTTCGTAGTTCTTCTCCGGGGCCGGGCCGGTCTCGCCGCCCGTGGGGATGTCCATGATCTTGATCTCAGCCGGAGCGTCGCCGGGCTTGCCAACCCACGCCTTCTTGACGTTGCCGGTCTTCATGGCGTCCTCAGCCGACTTGCTGGTGTCGATGAGGTAGGCGAGCACGATGCCCATGCTGCCCATGAAATTCTCAACGATCGGGCCGTCGCCGGTGACCGCCGCGACCTGCCACTTGTCGGTGTTCTCGCTCTTGTAGCCGCTGAACTCCGAGGTGGACTTCACTTCCCAGTACTGGCCGGCCTTGGCGTCCTTGTGGAGGGCGACGTAGTACATCGCCTTCGAGGTGCCGTTCTTGTACTGGTCAACCATCATCTGGGCCATCGGGTTCTCAGTGGTGCCGCCGCAGCCGCTGCCGCCGCACTTGCCGCCGTCGCCGCTACCCGCCGCACCGCCGCCGCCGCAGGCCGCAACCGCCAGAACCGACACAAAGCTGCACAGCATCAAAAGCTTCTTCATATTATGGCTCTCCTAAAACAGTTAAGTGGTTTCTTCAACTCAGGTTGAATCTCACCCCATCGTGAAGGGGGGACTCTACGCACGATTGGTCAGCAAAGCAACAGTTCAACCACGGAATTTGCACCGCCGCTCCATTGTGGTCTTGGCCGATCCGCTTTTATCCCTGCCGCTTTGTCACGATCGCGGGTGTAACAGGGGGCCAGGGCCCCCTATTCCGGGTTTTCTCTCGCTTCAATCGCTGATCAGCACCCCCGCGATGCAGGCCGTGGTGAAGGCTGCCAGGGTTCCTCCGATCATGCTCTTGATGCCCAGCCGGGCGATGTCGCGCCGGCGCTCGGGTACCAGGTTGCCCACGCCGCCAATCTGAACGGCGATGGAACCGAAGTTGGCAAAGCCGCACAGGGCGTAGGTGGCAATCGTGAAGCTGCGGGGGCTGATCTGGTCCTTCATGGCGCCCAGCTCAATGTAGGCGATGAATTCGTTGAGCACGGTCTTGGTGCCCAGCAGGCCACCGATCTTCTCGCAGTCTTCCCAGGGGCAGCCCATCAGCCAGGCCACGGGGGCCAGGGCCCAGCCCAGGATGCGCTGGAACGTCAGCGGCTGGTCGTTGAAGTTCGGCAGCAGGTCCAGTGCCGCGTTGCACATGTAGATCAGGGCCACGAACGCAATCAGCATGGCGCCCACGTTCAGCGCCAGCTTCAGGCCGTCGCCGGCCCCGCGGCAGGCGGCGTCCAGGATGTTGCTGTCTTCCTTGGGAATGTCGATCTTGACCGTGCCCTTGGTGACGGACTCGCCGGTTTCGGGAATCATGATTTTGGAAATCACGAGTGCCGCGGGCGCGCTCATCACGCTGGCCGTGAGCAGGTGGCCGCCGTCGGCGCCAAAGCCCACATAGGCCGCCATGACGCCGCCCGCCACCGTGGCCATGCCCGCGGTCATCATGGCCAGAAGCTCGCTTTCTGTCATCGTCAGCAGGTAGGGGCGAATGACCAGGGGGGCTTCCGTGTGCCCCATGAACACGTTGGCCGCGGCGGCCAGGGACTCGCTGCCCGAGGTGTCCATGACCCAGACCATGACCTTGGCCATGCCCTTGACCACCAGCTGCATGATGCCGAGGTAAAAGAGGCAGGACATCACCGCCGACACGAAGATGATGGTGGGCAACACGAAGAAGGCCAGTCCCCATTGGCCCTTCTCGTTCACCAGCTTGCTGCCGAAAACGAAACTCGCGCCGGCGTTGGAGAACTCCAGGAACTTGTTGATGGCGTCGCCCATGCCCTGGAACAGCCAGCGGCCGGGCTCTGTCTGCAGGATGACCAGCCCGATCAGGAACTGAAGCACGATGCCCGTGACAATCAGGCGCCAGGGCATGCGCCTCCTGTTGTTCGACAGCGCAAAGGCCGCCGCAAGCATCACAAACAGGCCCAGCAGGCTGACCAGCCGTTCCATGGCCGCTCCATGAACGTGAGAGGGCGCAAAGTGTGGCTGGGCCAGGCCCCAGGGTAAAGTCGAAAAGCGACTCCCCAAATTGCGCGGTGGGAGGTGCAACTTGCTGCTAACCTGTTCGGATGTCCTTGCCCCTGGCCCAGATGCTGGAACTGGCCGCGCAGGCCCGCAGCCGCGCCTATGCGCCCTATTCGAAATTTCTCGTGGGAGCCTGCGTGAGGTCGGGTTCAGGGGCCTTCTTTACGGGCTGCAACTGCGAAAACGCCAGCTACCCCCTGGGCATCTGCGCCGAGACGGCGGCTTTGGCCGCCATGGTGCAGGCCGGAGAGCGCGAGGTGCAGGACATTCTGGTGCTGGGAAGCGGCCAAGGGGCTGCCTCTGCGCTGGTTACGCCCTGCGGCGGTTGCCGCCAGCGGATTCTGGAATTCGGCCACGAAGGCACGCGTATTCACGCGGCCGCTTTTGACGAAGCCGGCCGCCTGACGGTGCAGCGCAGCTTCACGCTGGGGGAACTGCTGCCCTTTGCCTTTGGCCTCGAAGAGCCGCGGGCCTGATAACCTGCCGCAAAAAGCACTTGGGGGCCGCGCTACGGCGGCCCCCGGGGTGTGCAGCGGTTCCTGATCGCTCAGGCACCGAAGTCTTCAAGAAGCTTTTGCATCGCGTTCCTGAAGTTTGAATCAACGTCGTAGTTGACGTCGTTGATTTTTGCCTTCACGGCCGCCACGCGCTCTTCCCGAACGGCCGGCATTCCCTTGAGAGTCCCGAGCGCCCGCGCCTCCTGCGACAACTCAACACGGTCGGACTCGCGCGGCAGACTCTGGGTCTGGGCGCGCTGGACTCTCTTGCTGCCACGGACGCGCTCGATGCGCTGGGCACGATCCGCGTTGCCGGCGGAATAGATTTCACTCATGACATCCTCCTTCCCGTCCCGGCCCACCCATTCTACAGGCTGGTGGGCCAAACACTTCCCCTTATCCGGTTTATCGGCAGAAATCCGGCTCTCCTTCAGGGCAATGTGCTGAAAAAGCGCAGAAAGCCGCCATGGCGCGGCAATCTGTCGTGTAAGTACTTTATGTAACGATGTTTACGTATACGGGCGACGTGCTAACCGATGGGAATGAATTTGCTCACGCGGACGCTGGAGCGGCGGGCGACAAAGGAGCGCAACTCTTCGTAACACTCTTTGCATAAATATCTTGTGCGTTCTTCAAACTTCACATACTGGAAAGTGGGGATGTACTCCTGCTTTCCGCAGCGGTCGCACTTGCACTCAGAAGAGCTGGACATGGCGCGCCTCCAGAGAGGAATACGTGCTTTATAATTTACACCTTACGGCAACCACTCGCAAAGTACTTGTGATTTTTCCTTCTTCTCGGCTCCGCTTCGCGCGGACCTCCGCCTTTCCCTATCGTCAATTCTTCGCCCAGCCCTGAAGCTTCCATGCAGAAAAACGCAGCCACAGCAACGTTCCCTCCGCAAAAGAACTGGCAGGTAACGAAACCGGGGCGGCCAGGCCGCCCCGGTGGAGAAACCCGCGCGCTTACTTGGCCGCGTCGGTCTTGGGCTTCTGGTGATAAACCCAGACGTGGGGCTTGCGTGCCACCGTGGCGCGGCCCTTGGGGCTGCCCTCGCTGGTCCACATGGAGTAGCCGCCGACGATCAGGTCCAGAAGACCATCGCCGTTGAGGTCCGCGAGGTCGAAGTAGAGCCCCCCGTCGGGCCTGGTGGCCTCCTTGGACGATTTGTCGGAAGCGTCGACGAGGGTCTGGGCCGGGGCAAAGACCGGAGCGCCCTTCTTGCCCGTGTTGCGGTACCACTTGATGCTTCCGCTTTTTCCGTCGCCGTATGAGTCGCCGAAGGTCCCCAGCACGAGGTCGCTCAGGCCGTCTCCGTCAAAGTCCACCAGGCGCGGCGAGGTGATCTTGTCACCGGCATCCAGGGCCTTGTCGCCACAGAGAATGCGCTGGCTGGTGCCGCTGAATTTGGGCTCCTTGGCGCTGCCTTCATTGAGCTGGAGCCAGAGGTAGCCGTCGCGCCCGCCCAGCACAAGGTCGAGGTCGCCGTCGGCATCCCAGTCAAAGGCATAGGCGGAGATGCAGTGGGCATTGGGGTCCACGCCGCCTGTATGGTCTTTGTGGGTCCATTTCTTGGATTCGTAGTCCCAGTACTGGCTGAGCCTGACGCGCTCACCGTTCTTGTCCCTGATGTGCTGGGGCTGCTGGAAGCCTTCCTTGCCGCCCAGCGCTACCCAGGGAGAGCCGTCAAAGGTGGCTGTGAAGATGTCGGTGTGGCCGTCGGCGTTGAAGTCCACGAACTGTGGAGCCATGCCGATGCATCACCAGTTGTTGAACTTGAGGGGCTTGCCGTCGGCCGCCGTGAGGAGGGTTTCCGCGCCAAAGCCCTCTTTGCCGCCCTTGCTGACGGTGAGGTTGCCGAAGAGATCGCCGATCACTAGGTCTTTGAAGCCGTCGCCGTCGAGGTCGTAGAGGGCGGGCGAAGGAAAGAGACGTTCTCTCTTGTTGAGCAGGTGGCCCAGGGGCTCCTCGCCGGCCTTGAGCATCTTGGGCGCTTCGAAGGCCTGGGCCGGCAGCGTCAGCGCGCCCAGGGCACAGGCCAAGAACAGTAAAACAGGCAGCATGGTCACTCCTCGAGGGGACACGAAGGGGTGACTATTGTAGGACTGGGCGCGACCACCGGGGAACAAAAGCCCCTGGGCGCTACACGTTGAAGTGGAACAGGATCACATCGCCGTCTTCAACGACGTAACTCTTGCCCTCGGTGCGCATGCGCCCCGCGGCCTTGGCCGCCTGCTCCCCGCCGTACTGGTCGTAATCCTTGAAGCTGATGCAGTCCGCGGCGATGAAACCGCGCTGGAAGTCGCTGTGAATCTTGCCGGCAGCGACGGGTGCGGTGTCCCCGGCGTGGATAGTCCAGGCGCGCACCTCCTTGGGGCCTGCCGTGAAATAGGTTCTCAGGCCCAGCAGGCGATAGCCGGCGTTGATCAGGTTGTCCAGGCCGCTGTGACTCAGGCCCAGCCCCTCGAGGAAGCTGGCGCGTTCCTCGCGCGGCAGGAGCGCAATCTCGCTCTCGATCTTGCCCGAAATCAGCACGCAGCCCGCACCGTGGTCGGCGGCCCACTTCTTGACGGCGTCGCTGAAGCGGTTGCCGGCGGGCAGGTCCTTCTCGTGGACGTTGGCCACGAAGAGCACGGGCTTGTCCGTAAGCAGGCGCATTTCGTCGATGATGGGGCGGTCGTTGTCGTCGAGTTTGATCTGCCGGGCCTGGCCGCCGCCGTCGAGGTGGTCTCGGACCTTCTTGAGCACGTTGAACTGGCGCTGGGCCTCCTTGTCGCCGCTGCGCGAGAGCTTTTCGACGCGCTCAATGCGGGCATCCAGCGTTTCCATGTCCTTGATGGCGAGTTCAGCCTCAATCACCTCGATATCGCGCAGGGGATCGACGGAATCCATCACGTGGATGATGTCCGTGTCCTCAAAGCAGCGCACGATGTGAGCAATGGCGTCCACGTCGCGGATGTGGCTGAGGAATTTGTTTCCAAGCCCGGCATTGTCCGAGGCGCCCTTGACCAGGCCGGCGATATCCACGAACTGCATCATCGCGGGCTGGACCTTGGCAGGCTTGACGATCTGGACCAGGCGGTCGATGCGCGGGTCCGGCACCGGCACCATGCCCGTGTTGGGCTCGATGGTGCAGAAGGGGTAATTCGCCGCCGCGGCCTGCTCGGAGGCTGTAATGGCGTTGAAGATGGTCGATTTGCCCACGTTGGGCAGGCCAACGATGCCGCACTTGAAACCCATGCTTGCTCCAAACGACTCGACGCGAAGGCGCGAAGTTCGCGAAGAAAGACACATGCGCAGAAACGAACAGAGTGAGCAGGATTGCCCAGGCTGCTTCAGTCCAGAATCCTGAACACCCGGCAAATCCCCGCGCCATTGCTTTTGCAGCGCTTCGCGTCCTTCGGGCTCTCGCGTTGGAAGTTACTTCTTCTCTTCGTCCTTGGGCGGGTCGACCTTCTTCTTCTTCTCGTAGGCGCCCTTGTCCTTATACTTGACCTCGGGCAGGTACTCGCCCGTGCGCTTGCGGATGACCTTCACGCTCACGATCTTGTCGTTGGCCTTCACGTCCTCCAGCAGGTTGAGACCCTCCAGAACGCGGCCAAACACGCAGTAAGGCGAGGACTTCTTGTCCCACTGCGGGAAATCCTTGAGGTTTACGAAGAACTCCGTCGAGGCACTGTGCAGGTCGTTGGTGCGGGCCATGGCAATGGTGCCGCGCCGGTTGCGGAAGCGGGCCTCATCGTACCGGGAATTGTCCACAGCCTCGTTCTTGATCGTGTAATCGTGCTGGTAGTTGGAGGCCCGGCCGCCCTGCACGATGCGCGCGCCGGCCCCTGCGCGCTCTATGGCCACGACACCCTGTCCCGTGCCTTCGACGCGGTAGAACGAGCAGTCCTTGTTGAAGAACTTCTCCTCGATCAGGCTGATGAAGTTCTTCACGGTGTTCGGGGTCACGTCTTCGGCCAGTTCGATAAGCACGTCGCCGCTCTCCAGCTCGATGACGACCAGGGGGTTTTCCTTGTCGTTCATCTCCAGCGGCAACTCGCCAAAGCGTAGGGGCTTGGGCGGCTCATCGCGCTTGACAGTGGGTACCGGCCAGCCGTCGTAGTAGACCCTGGGGCGATAGTCGCTGCCCTCGCGCTTCTGCTCGACATAGGCGTAGTAGATGGTGGCCTGGTCCAGGCGTTTTACGATCTCGAGCTGGGCGGCAAGTTCGTCGCCCGTCGCTGCCAGCTTGCCCAGGGGCGCAAAGCGCGTACGCAGGGCGGGCGAAGGCTCGACCACGACAAAGAACTCCGCGCGGGCGCGGCTGGTTTCGTCGGGGTCGCGGCTAAACGCGATGGTGCCGGCCTGGAACTCCCTTGAATTGTCACCCTCGTAGTCGATGGTGTATGAGTTCTTCTTGGGCACGACGTCTGCCTTTTCGTCCTTCTCTTTGCCCGTGGGCTTTTCGAGCTTTACGCCCTTGGGGCGGCCCTCGGTGCCGGCCTTGATGACAGTGGCGTAGCGGAAATCGGGCGAAGGGTTGAACTTGTTGGCGAACTCCAGGGCGTCGAAGTCGGTGCGGTCGAAGTAGCCTTCCTCAACAAGGCTGACCATGTTCTTGACCGCGTTGGCCGCGCCGTCTTCGAACAGCTCAAAGCGCAGGTTGCCCTTGGAAGTGACAAATACGACGATGGGGTTGGCGGGCGCCGCGGCGCTCTTGACGGCGGGTTTGTCAGCTTTGGTGTCCTTGGTGAAGGGTAGCTTGGCGGCGTTGTCCTTCATGAACTTGAGGTCATCGGCAAGCTGGCCGTGAATGGCCTTGACCTTGGCGGCCTGGCCCTCAAGGCCCTTTGTCTCGCCGAACTTTTCGAGGTAGGCCGCGAGCAACGCCGTGGTCTTCTCGAGCTGGTCAAGCTGGTAGGGCCGCGTGGTCAGTTCGGCGGCGCGGATGCACCAGCGGAAGTGGGCGTAGGCCAGAAGGTCGTCGTCGCCGTCCTTCTCGACGTCAGCGAGCACGGTCTCGAACTTGTCCTTGAGGGCGTCAGGCTTGTCCGCGTGGGCGGCCTCGTCAATCTGCATGCGCAGCTTCTTGTTGCTTTCGCCGCTGATGTTCGAGACGAAGTAATAAGTGAACACGGCCACGATCAGCAGCAGGATCACCGGCACCAGAATCTTGCCGTAGGTGCCGAGGAACTTGCCCGCGGACTCCACGAAGATGGCGCCGGAGCCAAGGCCCGTGCGCGGAACGAGATCACGGTGCTTGTCGGCGGAGGCGGAGATGGGCTGCTTATACTTGGATTGCGACATGGTTAGTTGCCGTAGGGATCGTTCATCTTGACCGTAAGGACGCTGAAAGCGGGAGACTTCCTGAGTTCGACCCAGAGTACGAGGTCGAGCTTGTCTTCACCCTTGGTGAAGCGCGCCTTCCAGGCGCTCTTCTCCTCATCCAGGGTTTCGTTCACAAAGGTCCAGCCCTCTTTGGCCAGCTCTGTCCGGTAGAACTCGGCCAGGGGCTTGGGCTTGACCACGCCCTCGGCCCGGTAGGAGTAAGTACCTACGAGGCGCTTGCCAGAACTCGAATCCTCGCGCGAGAACGGAGGGGTGTCGTGGCGCGAGAATCCCCCGGGCTGGGGCACATCGCTGTAGGCTTCGCCCCAGCGCACTTCAGGCACGGCGCCCGATTCCGTCAGGGTGCAGCCGGCCAGCAGCATCAGCACCAGTACAGGCGCCATCCGCAGCACGATAGCCATGACAGACTCCCCGACCACTCGGTCGAATTCAAGGGGCGAGGACTATATCACGGACCCATGGCCTGTTCAGGGGGAAATCGCCCCCAGGCGCGCCCGAGCCTCGGCACGTCTGGCCCGCCTCTTGGCCGCTTGGTCGGACGGGTGCTGCGGGGCAAGCCTCGCCTCGATCAAACCGATCTTGCGCCGGGCAAACCCCGCCTGCCGCTTCTCGATGGGGCCGTTGATGATGTCGCGGATGCGCTGCTCCAACACCTCAAGGTACTGCTTCTCGTGCATCTCCGGCGGCTTGTCCGCCATGTACTGTTCGAAGGTCAGCGGCGGGTGAATCACCACTTCCTGCCGCCGAAAGAAGCGCGGCAAGAGCGCGTGGCGCGGCCAGAACTCACCCGTGGTCACCATAGTGATGGGCAAGATGGTGGCCTGCGTGGCGCAAGCGGCGCGCAAGGCGCCCGGCTTCCACTCGCCCATGAGGCGGCCAGAGGAGCGGCTGCCCTCGGGGAAGATGCCGGCGGCCCCCCCCTGCTGCAGGATGTGCAGCAGTGTCTGGTAGGGCCCGCGGCCGGGGTTCTTGCGGTCGACCGGGAAGGCCTTGTAGGCCTTGACCCAGAAGCGCACGACAGGGAACTCGAAGAGCTTGTCCCAGGCCATGATCGAGAGGTCGCGCCCTGCGAAGTAGACCATGATGCCGACAAGCGTGGGCGGGTCGAGGTAGCTGGGGTGGTTCGAGATGACGATCAGGGGGCCGCGTCGCGGGATGTGCCGGGTGCCCCGCACGCGCCAGCGGAACAGCAGCCGCCAGATGGCGGCGGCGGCGCGCACCGCAAACTCGTAAAGGAAGCGGCGCCATCCGGTCAGGGGCGTGAGGTCTACCAGCATGTGCGACGAAGCCGCCATCAGCCCTTGCGCCTCCGAGGCTTGGCCGCGAGGTACTGGTTGGGCCAGTGCACATCCACGCCGTAGGCCTCGGCGGCATGGAGGCCGAAATAGGCGTCGGCCAGGTGAGCGCGCGCCATCATGCACAGGTCGGCGCGGCCCGCGGCCAAAATGGTGTTGCACTGGTCGGCGCTGACGATGTTGCCCACGGCCATGGTGGGCACCCTGGCCTCATGACGGATCTGGTCGGAAAAAGGCACCTGGAACATGCGACCGTAGACGGGCTTCTGGTGGGGCACCACGCCGCCCGCCGAACAGTCAATGATATCAGCGCCGTGTTCCACCAGGCCCCGCGCGATGAAGACGCGGTCGCTGTCGCTCAGGCCGCCCTCGGCCCACTCCGTCGTCGAAATGCGCACGGACAGGGGCTTGTCCGTCCATACCTGCCGCACCTCGCGCAGGATCTCCAGCGGCAGGCGCAGGCGGTTCTCCAGAGAGCCGCCATAGGCGTCCGTCCTGCGGTTGGTCAGGGCGCTGATGAAGGAATTGAGCAGATAGCCGTGGGCGCAGTGCAGTTCGAGCCAGTCAAACCCCGCGGCCAAGGCGCGGCGCGCGGCCGCCACGAAGTCCGCCTTGAGTCGGTCGATGTCGGCCGGGGTCATTTCGCGCGGAGGCGGGTAGCCCGTGTCATAGGCCAGGGCCGAAGGGGCCAGCGTCTGCCAGGCGCCCTGGGTCAGGGGCTTGCCCCCTTCCCAGGGGCGCTGGCAGGACGCCTTGCGGCCGGCGTGGGCGATCTGCAGGCCAATCTTCGCCGCACTGTGGGCGTGGGCGAAATCGACCACGCGCTTCCAGGCCGGTACATGTTCGTCGCGCCAGATTCCCGCGCAGCCGGGCGTGATTCGGCCTTCCGGGCAGACGGCCGTAGCTTCGGCGATGACCAGGCCCGCGCCACCGATGGCCCGGGAGCCGAGGTGCACCAGGGTCCAGTCATTAGGCATGCCGTCGGTGCAGGAATACATGCACATGGGCGAAACAACGATGCGGTTCTGCAGCGTGCAGCCGCGCAGGGTGAAGGGCGTGAACAGGGGCGGGGGAATCTCGGCGGCCTCTTTATCTTTGACGCGCTTGAGGCGGTCAGAGACGGGCTTTACGTCCGGCGGAGCATCGGACACGGGTGGCGCAGGCATCTTGCCTGCCGGCGCCTTGGCATCCTGCCCGAATGAACCGCCCCCCGCGTCTCCCGGGCGCAAGCCTGAGTTTCGGGTCCATTCTTCCGTCACGCGGCGCACGAGTTCAGGATCGCGCAGTTTCAGGTTGTCGTAGGTAATGCTCTTGCTGCGCGTCATGAGCGAGAACGTCAATTGCAGCGGGGTCATGGACATGTAGCGCTGCGTGTTCTCAAACCATTCCAGGCTGGTCTGCGCCGTCTTCTGCAGGCGCTCGACTTCCGGTCGGCGGCGCTTTTCGTACTCCGCCAGTATCTCCGGAACCGGTTGGCCCTGCCGCTCTTCCAGGCGGCGTGCCAGCTCAATGGCATCCTCCATGGCCAGCTTTGTCCCGCTGCCGATGCTGAAGTGCGCTGTGTGCACGGCGTCGCCGGCGAGCACGATGTTCTCGTGGTGCCAGCGCTCGTTGCGGATCGTCGGAAAGGTCCGCCAGAGGGAGCGGTTGCTCAACAGTTTCGCGCCGCCCAGAAACTCGGCAAACAGCCTCTCCATGTAGGCCACGGTCGCCGCTTCGTCGGCCTTGTCCAGGCCCGCCTTCTTCCAGACTTCTTCGCGGCACTCCACGATGAACGTGCTGGTCCCGTCGTCGAAGGGGTAGGCATGAACCTGGAACAGGCCGTGCTCGTTCTCCTTGAAGATGAACGTGAAGGCCGGAAGCTTCATCGCCGCTCCAAGCCAGGTGAACTTGCACTTGCGCCAGTCCAGGGAGGGCTTGAACACCGGGGCGTAGAGCTCGCGCACGCGGCTGTTGACGCCGTCGCAGGCCAGAATCAGGTCCGCGCCGCGGTAGGGCGCGAGGTCGCTGACCTCGACCTGGTGGTGCACGCGAACGCCCAGGGCCAGGGCCCTTGCCTCCAGAATCTGCAAGAGCTTGACGCGGGCCATGCCGCAAAAACCGTGGCCCGTGCTGCGGATGCGCTCGCCCCTGAAAAAGACGTCGATGTCGCTCCAGTAAGCGAAGTGGCGGCGGATTTCGGCCAGGCTCTCGGCGTCGGCCTGCTCGAAGATGCCCAGGGTCTCGTCGGAAAACACCACACCCCAGCCGAACGTGTCGTTGATGCGGTTGCGCTCGTAAACGTCGATCTCGTGGCGCGGGTCCCGCTTCTTCATCAGGATGCTGAAGTAGAGGCCGGCAGGCCCGCCGCCGATGCAGGCGATTTTCATGGCGGCACGTTAGCGCCCCATGGGGCCTGCTTCCAGCCCGCAGCGCCTTGACCCGGGCAGGCCCCCTTGGCGAAGTCAGGGCCGCCCTGACACTCCATGAACCCCCGCATCCTCATCTACGCCACCGCCTTTGCACGCTCCCTGGCCACCAGCATGAGCGCCATCGTGCTCGGAGGTCAACTGGCGCGCCTGGGCTTTGAGCCCGGCGAAGTCGTGCTCACCGTGGCGGCAGGCCTGGCGGGGGCAACCGTCGCGGCCATCGTCGCCACATTCTGGGGCGACCGCCTCGGGCGCAAGGCACTGCTCATTGAGCTGGCCCTGCTCATGGCCGCGGGCGGGGCCGTCGTCGCGGTGGCCTCCACGCCGTTGCTGGTGGGCGCCGCCGCCTTTCTGGGCATGGTCAACGGCATGGGGCGCGACCGCGGCGCCTCGCTGATTCTGGAGCAGGCCATCCTGCCCTCCCTGGCCTCGCCCGAGCAGCGCACCAGGTCTTTCGCCTGGTACAACGTCATGCAGGATTCAGGCGGCGCCCTGGGCTCTCTGGCGGCGGGCCTGCCCGCGCTATTGGCTACGCCCCTTGGCCTGAGTGAGCTGGCCGCCCTGCGCGGCAGCTTTGGCGCCTATGCCGCCCTGATGCTCGTCTGCGCTGCGGCCTACCTGCTGCTGCCGAAATCGGTCGAGAATCAGGCCGCTGGAAGCGTCCCCGTGAGCCCGGCCACGCGCGGCGTCGTGTTCCGGATTTCAGCCCTGTTCAGCATCGACGCCCTGGGGGGCGGCTTCATCACGCGCACCATGATGGCAACATTCTTCATGACGCGCTTTGCCTCCGACGGCATCGATGAAAGCGCCGTAGGACTGCTCTACTCCCTGGCCCTTGGGGCCAACATCCTCTCGCATTTTGGCGCCGCATGGCTGGGCCGGCGCATCGGCCTGGTCAACACCATGGTGTTCACCCATATCCCCTCCAGCCTGCTGCTTGTCACCGTGGCCATGGCGCCCAACTTCTGGGTGGCGGCCGCCCTGCTGCTACTGCGCGAGAGCCTGGTAGAGATGGACGTGCCCACGCGGCAGAGTTACGTGATGGCCGTGGTCAAGCCCGAGGAGCGAACCTTTGCCTCAGGCGTGACGGGCATCGTGCGCATGGCAGGGTGGGCCGCGGCGGCCGGGTTTTCCGGATTTCTGCTGCTGCACTTCGAACTATGGACTCTGCTGGTGGCAGGCGCGGCCATGAAGATCTTCTACGACCTCGCCCTCTGGTACAACTTTCGCCACCTCAAACCGCCGGAGGAAGGAGGCCAAGCGCTGGCCGCCCCCGGCTCCCAGCCGCGCTGAGCGTCGGCAGTGTTGAGATTCAGGTCTTGTCCGCCGGGAGCAAATCAAAGAAGTGAAAGGCCGGGCAATAGGGGTCCCCGGGGCCAAAGAAGTCCCTGGAGATCCGCTCGATCTTGCGGCCCCTCCTGGCCAGTACGCTCACGCCCGGCAGGGGACCGTCCCAGGAGTCGCCGGGCGCGCTCCAGAAGCCCATGCGCCTGGCGAACTCGCCACCTTCGTCGCTCACCAGCTTGAACTTCCAGCCTCGCTTCTTTGCGGCCTGGGCCAGCACTTTGGCCGGCTTGGGCGCGGCTACCACAAACGCGGCCTTTTTTTCGATGAAGTAGGTCTGGCCCGAGTATCCGTCGGCCCAGAGGGAGCAATAGGGACACTGCGGGCCCATGTGGTGCACGAGGATGAGGTGGTCGTGCTTGCCGAAAAGCTGGGAGAGCTTCACTTTGCGCCCCGAGGTAGCGACGAACGCGAGGTCCTCGACTGGCTCGGCAGGAAGCTGGCGTCGCCAGGCGGCCATCTTCTCACGCAGCTTGAAGTACTGCTTCTCGGCGGCTTGCAGCTTCTTTTCGATGTTGGCGGCCATGGCCCTTCCGTGAGAGTGTTTCTCTCTCAACGTTCAGGACCTCAACAGCAGGACGACAATTCCGCCAGGGGAGCCTGCCACAGACACGAAGGAAACAAGCAAATCAGGCGCTGGTGACGTTTTCGATGGTCTGCGTCACGGGGAAGAAGGTCGGCGCTTCGTGGCCGCTGGGCCAGCTCACCACGATGGCGCTCTTGATGCAGACTTCTTCGCACAGGCGGCAGCCGACGCAGTCTTTCTCCTTCTCTTCCGTCATGCGGGCGACGGGATAGAAGGCGCCGTCCTTGGCGTGATGCTCCCAGTCCATGTCCAGGCAGTCGAAGGGGCAGGCCGCCACGCAGAACTCGCAACCCGTGCAGAGCTCTTCAATCACGCGGGCGATGGGCCGCTTCTTCTGCTGGTTCACCTTGGGTACAATCTGCCCGAGGTCGTTGGAGATGGCCTCCACCGGGCAATAGCTCTCGCACACGCCGCAATCAATGCAGATCTCGGGGTCGATCACATGCAGCGCCTTGTTTTCACCCGCAATGCAATCCACGGGGCACTTCTTGGCGCAGATAGTGCATCCGATGCAGCGATCAGTGATGAAGTGCGGCATGGGGCCGAAGGATATGGAGGGCCGGAGGGTTGCGCAAGAGGTGGACTGGGCCGGTCCGAGATTCACGTCCCGCGTGCCGTTGAATGCCTCGCGGCGCTGGAGAGACAAGCCAGACCGTCGTTTCAGCGCGCTCGCGCACGAAGCCTTGAGAGTCACCCGCGAAGCCTGCTTGCTCGGGCGCTGCGGCTGCTCGGCCTTCCATGTACGTCGCCGAGAATCCAGAATCCGGATTGGACATGGGTGACCCGCACGCACTTGAAGGCCACAGCAACGAGCAACTCTGGCAGGAGTCGCTCGAAAGCTTCAACACGGGCGACTACTTCATGACCCACGAATACCTCGAGGAACTCTGGCGTCGCCACGACGGCGAACTGAGCAAGTTTTACCAGGGACTCCTCCAGGCCGCCGTCAGCCTCTACCACTACGGCAACGGCAACTTCCACGGCGCCAAGTTGCTGGCGCGGCAGAGCACGGCCATGCTGGCCAAACTGCCGGCCGGCTTTCACGGCATCAACCTGGACCGCTTCCGTGAAGAGTATTCCCGGCTCATGGCGCCTGTGCTGGAACCCGCGCCCAACCTGAAGCCCCTGGCCCCAGAGGAGGCCCCAAGGCTTCACCTCATCTGAGGCCTACTGTCCCAGTTCGCCCGTGGCCTTGAGCAGGCCCAGCCGCGCCTTTTCAAGTTCGACGCGGGCCTTGATCAGGTCGCGCTCCGCCGCCGTCAGGTCGTTGAGGGACTGCTTGACCTCAAAGGCCGTGGCGAGGCCCGCCTTCTGGCGTTCCTGCTCAGCCTGGTAGGTCTCATCCGCCAGTTTGCGCGCCTGTTCCGCAGCCACCACGCCGCGCTTGGCGCTTTTGATCGTGCGCACGGCCAAAGCCACTTCCGTGATCACGTTGGTTTCGGCTTCGCGGGCATCCAGAATGGCCTGGCGCTTTTCAATCACGGAGGCGTCCAGCGCCGCCCGTGCCGCGCGATTCTGAATCGGGACACCAAAGGTCAGCGTCACGCCGTAGCGCAGGTTGTCGAAGTCCGTGTAGTTGTCCAGCGAGTCGTCAAACTGCTGGCCAAAGCCGTTAACCGTAAGTTCGCCGCTGACGTCCAGCGTCGGCAGCAGGCCGTATTCGTCACGGCGGATGGCCAGGCCCGCGTTCTCGATGCGCTTGCGCGCCACTTCAATCTCCGCGCGTTTGCGCAAGGCGCCCTTCAGCTCATTCATCAACGAGGGCTCAAAACTCTCCAGACGGGCCGCGTCGGCCTGGGTCGAGGGCTGGATCACGATGCGGTAGTTCTCAAACAGCGAATAGCCCGTCAGCAGGTCGGGGTGCATGGCGCGCAGCAGCTCGTCGCTGCGGGTTTCCTCCAGCGCCTCAGCCTGAATGATGCCGCGCTGCTGGGCCGCGACGTTGCTTTCCTGGGCCAGTTCGTCCAGGCGCGTGCCCAGGCCGGCTTCACGGCGGTTCTTGGCCAGCTCGAGGGCGTCGCGGGCCAGCTCTTCCTGGCGGCGCAGAACCTTGAGGTCTTCCTGAGCTTCCACCAGGTTCCAGTAGGCTACAGCCACGTTGTAGGCTTGCAGGTTGCGGGCCGAGCGCATGTTCAGCTCGGCGATGCGTTCGTTGCCCTCGGCAATCCAGGTGTTGGAAAGGTTGGGCACAAAGCCCACGCCGTTGAGCAGGTTCTGCGTCACCTTGAGTGTCGAGGACGGAAAGAACTCGAACGTTGAGAAGGGGCTGTTGCTGTCTACGCGCTGAAAGCCCCCTCTGAGGTCCAGCGTCGTGCCCGTGGCAAACGGCAAAGTCGCGCTCAGGCCAAAGCCCGTCGTGCCCGTGATTTCCTTGTCGCGGCTGTCACCGGGGAAGCGGCGCGTGACCGGCCCTTCGTCGCGCATGTAGCTGAAGTTGGCCCCCGCCGTGAAGTCCAGCCGGCTCTTTGAGGCCATCGTGTTCGTTCGCGCCAGCTCAATTGAAAGCTGCTCAAACAGCAGGGCGCGGTTGCGCGTCGCTGCCAGCTCCAGGGCATCCGTCAGGCTCAGCTTGAGGACGATGGGCTCGCGTCGGCGCTCCAGGTCCGAGGGCTTGACCTTGTTGGCGTTGGGCTGCCGCTGCATCACCTCATCCAGCGCCTTGCGGAAACTCTCCGAAGGCTCGACCTCACTCACCCGGGTGCGGCAGGCCGCCGGCAGCAGGCAGGCACTGACCAGCAGGCACGAAAGAATCCGTTTCACTCTAGGCTCCAGTCAAAAACCCCCTGCGTCCTTCCCATTCAGCACTGGCCGCTTCCACCCCCCGGTGGCCCCAGGCCGCGAGTATGCCCGCTTGACTTCGCGATGCAAGCGCGCCCTGCCCACCGCCGCGCCTGCCGGATATCTGGCAGAGCGGGATTTCTGCCCGGGCTTCGAGCGTTCCATCACATGACGACCGGGCCGGACCCGACGTGACAGGCCAAAAGCTGGCGCGCACGCCAAGCCCTGGCCTATACTGGCCGACGGAGATCGACATGACCAACGCACTGGCAGAAAACGACCTGATTTACGACTGGAACAGGCAGGGCAGCGATGCGCTGCTCAAGCGCAGCAAGCCCATCCAGTTTGACGACGAAACCCTGCGCGACGGCCTGCAGAGTCCCAGCGCCATCAACCCCAGCATCGCGCAGAAGATTGAACTGCTGCGCTACATGGAAAAGCTCGGCATCGACCGCGTGGATTTAGGCCTGCCCGGCGCGGGGCCGCAGCACCGTGAGCACATCGAAGCGCTTTTGAAAGTCATCGTCTCCGAGAAGATGAAAATCAAGCCGGGCTGCGCGGTGCGCACGGTGGTAAGCGACATCGAGCCCATCGACGCGCTGCAGCAGAAATATGGCATCAAGATCCAGGCCAGCGCGTTTTTGGGCACGTCGCCCATTCGCCAATACGCCGAAGGCTGGACGCTGCAAAAGCTCATGGAAACCATGGAAGTCGCCGTGAAATGGGCGATTGACCACAAGATTCCGGTCATGTTCGTCACGGAAGACACCACGCGCAGCAAGCCCGAAGACGTCAAGGCGCTGTACCAGCGCTCCATTGAACTGGGCGCCGGCAACATCTGCGTGTGCGACACCTGCGGCCACGTCACGCCCCACGGCGTAAAGCAGCTTTTGCGCTTCGTGATCGAAGACGTAGTGAAACCCACGGGCAAGCAGGTGCTCGTGAACTGGCACGGCCACAGCGATCGCGGGTTAGCGGTCGCCAATTCGCTCGCGGCCATCGAAGCCGGCGCCGACGTCGTGCACGGCACGGCCCTTGGCCTGGGCGAGCGAGTAGGGAATTGCCAGATCGACCAGTTGCTCGTGAATTTGAAGTTGATGGGGCTAATCAAGAACGACCTGAGCACACTCGCCGAGTACGTAAAGAAAGCCCACGAATACACCGGCGTGCCCCTGCCCCAGAACTACCCCGTCTTCGGCGAAGACGCCTTCGAAACCGGAACCGGAGTCCACGCCGCCGCCGTAATCAAAGCCAAGAAAAAAGGCGACAACTGGCTCGCCGACCGCGTGTATTCAGGAGTTCCCGCCGGCGATTTCGGCCTGAAGCAAATCATCCGCATCGGCCACATGAGCGGCAAGAGCAACGTGGTTTTCTGGTGCGAACAGCACGGCTACGAACCCACGGACGCAAGAGTCGAAAAAATCCTCAACGCCGCCAAAGCCGCCTCGCGGCTTCTGACGGATGAGGAATTGAGGAAGCTGGCGAAATAGCGAGAGGCGACTCGTGGGCAGCAAGTCCTTCAGGTGGGTTAAGTCGGATAACAAGCTCTACTTTTCTGGGCCATGCAAAGGTTGCGCGGGAAAAGAGAGCACCTTTGTGCCACTTTATTGGGATCCTGACGAAGGCCCTCCGGGAAACTCCGCGTATGAAATTGATGAAGACGATGAGGGCAATGAGCATATGTTGTTTGAGTGGGATCAGTGCGTAATCAAGTGTATAAAATGCAAGATGTTGGCTATTGCTTTCTGGGTGGTTGACCCAAGCCGCGAAACCGACGAAAAGGGCAAACCTCAGCCTTTTCTTAGGTACGCTGAACTAAGTCACAAAGAACCAAACGCACCCGCGCGTGCAGCGCTTCCCTCAAGCACTCCTTACGAGATAACAACGCTTGTGCGGGAAGCCGAAACTTGTGTCGGGGCCCACGCATTTCGGTCCGCTGCGGCAATGTTTCGCGCCGCAATGGAAGAAACGCTCAAATTCAATGGATACGACCAGTCAGGTAACCTCGAGCAGCGAATAAAGCTCGCCGCAAGCGAACGCATGTTGACCATTCAACTAGAAACCAGAGCACATAAGTGTCGCTCTCTCGGCAACGAGTCGCTGCACGAGGGAAAGGCTCCCTCTAAAGAAGACGTAGAAGACATCTACGGGCTGGTCCTGCTATTGATTGAAAGTTTTTACCGAACCAGAAAAGAAGTAGTTGCCGAATTGCGAAAGCTGAAGCGCCGCGTCCGGCGCGCAAAGTGAGCGCCAAAGCCAGAGCATCGAAGCCACCCACGCCCGCGTCGAAAAAATGCTCAACTCGGCCAAACCGCGTCGCGGATGTTGACGGATGAAGAGTTGCGGAAGCTGGCGGGATAGAGATGGGTGGCGATTGGAAAAAACACTGCCTGCAATGAGCAAACCAAACCGTCCTGTTGCCGTGCCTCATAAGGGAGCCGAAAATCGGAAGTTTTCGGGCAGTTGGATAATTTTTCAGCTCAAGGGGCTATGCATCGAAGATGAAAACGTGTTGCTGCGTCCCGCACCTTGGGGTGACGCCACCGTTGCATCTCCCCAACACATGAAGTTGTTGGTTTCGAGCTTAGAACTGAACAAGCGCATGGCTCCCGGGCACGACCACGAGCGCTCGGTTTTGTTTATGATGGGTGCGCGCCCACAGATCGAATCAATCAATGGGAAAAGGATACGGGTCGTCGACGAAGAGGAAACACCTGATGCCTATCTATTTGTTCGAAGAAAGATTGAGCGGATCGCCGTGAAGACAAAGGGCGGCGAGCGAGAGACACAGCAAAGTCCGGATGGGGCAATTGAAAGAGCAGCATGCATAGAGGCAGCGTTAGTTATTGGGTTGCTAAATCAGACTCGCTGGGGCGGACTATCGACGTGCAACCTCTTGCATAGACGGGGCAAGCGCCCGCTCGCTCCCCTGACTGCTCTCGATTTTGACAACTCTGGTTTTGTTCTTACGACCAGCGCGGACCGACTCCCTCTTGTGACCTTGCCGAGCCCAACGAGAACCTACACTTATTCCTCGCTGCTTGATGAGTTGAAAAGGTCCCGATGGAACTTACTCGCCGGCATGTTGGCTAGACAGTCAACTTCGGGTGAGGCCATCATTTTGTCGGATCTTAGACGTGCCTCTTGTCGGGTAGTTACGTCCATTTTCTCTACGTCTGCGGGCGAGCAGATAGCGGGCTTAATGACTTCATTAGAAATGCTGCTTTCCCCTGATGGGAATTGGGGAACGCTGAAACGCCGCGCGGGATCATTGATTGGAGATCTCTCTGGAGCGGAAACGTTGATCGAAGACATGTTCAAAGCAAGGCATGAGTTCGTGCATCAGGGAAAGGAACCGAATCGGTCGATACCTCACCGTGGACTTGAATTGGTGTTGGTGGCTCTAGACAGGGTTGTTCGCTGTACGGACGTCGTTACAAGCGTGAATCAGATGTGTCTCTATTTGGATGCCAGAATTGCGGAGGACGCGCTCGCCAAAGGAAATTCAGCGGCCTTTCAAAGTCTCCGGTCGCAAACGACACTTTGGGCGCGATCCATTGGAAGCGAGCAGTAGTCGATTCGATTCTCTTTAGTTTTGGACCAAACCCATCCCTCGATAGCAGATCACAACCAATGGGAGGGCATATCGCTGAACCCATCTCCTTCCGCCCCTTGCGGCACTCCGATCTGCCGATGCCGCAACGCTGGCTGTCGCGGCCGCATGTGGATGCGTGGTGGCACACGCCTTTGGACGCTGCTGGTGTGCGCGCGAAATATGGGCTGCGCTTGAGCCCGCGCGCCTTCGTGCTTGAATGCGGCCATGCTCCACGCCGACGCACACGGGGCTTATGAACGAGGCGCAGCCTGGCGCAGGCAGCCGTGCGAACATTGTGGCGGTGAGTACTTCTACTTCAACGAACAGCTGGGCTACGGTGAAGCCGCGTCGATCATGTTCATCGGCTCGGTGGAAGCCAAGCACGCCGCCGCTCGCGAGGCTTCGGGTGATCTTCTTTTCCGCTTGAAACACTTCGGCCAACTCGTCCGTTGTCCAGATTGCGGCAAATTCCAGGCCGCGATGATCGCGCAAGCGCGGCAAGAACTCGCCAGCCGCGCGCTCCGGCGCGGCATTGCTTGGACTTTGCTACCCGTTTTCGGGTTTGCGATTTCAGCCATGTTCATCAAGGCAGTTGAATGGCCGATGTTAGGCATGTTCGTCTCGGGATTGCTGGGGGGCGTCGCAACGCTGTCCATTTGGTATCTCGCGCGCTCTTTTGACCCAAATCAAGACCGTTACTTGATATGGCGTCCGGACAAAGAAACGGAGCAAAAGGCATTGACCCGCAAGGCCTTTGAATTCCTGGTGGCCGAAGGCGCAATTCAAGATGACGGTCCAACGGCATTATGATGCTCTCCTTCCGCCCCATGAGGCACTCCGATCTGCCGCTGCTGCAACGCTGGCTGTCGTTGCCGCATGTGAAAGCGTGGTGGCATACGCCGCTGGACCTTGCGGGCGTTGTTGCCAAATACGGGCCGCGCATTGATGGCGTTGAGCCCACCCACATGTTCGTGATCGAGCATGAGGGCCGTGCGATTGGCTGGATTCAGTGGTACCGCTGGCGCGACTACGCCGCCCATGCCGCGCAGCTTGGCGCAGAGCCTTCCGCCGCCGGCGTCGATCTGGCGCTTGGCGAAGCTGATCTGCTCGGGCGCGGCTTGGGCTCAAAGGCGCTTCGCTTGTTTATTGAACGCGTGGTTTTTGCCCACGATGTCAGCGCCGTGGTGTGCGACCCCGAGGAACGCAACACGCGTTCGCTGCGCGCGTTCGAAAAGGCGGGATTCAAGATCGAGCGCACGATTCGACTTCAAGGCGAGCCCTTCGACCGCCGCGTTATCCGGCTGGATCGCGCTCATCACATTGTCGACCCCGACCATCAAGGCAAGTAAGCGCGACATTCGCGAGGCCCTTACACGTTCGGCTTCGCGCCTTTGCGCTCATTCCTCCAGCGCTTGCAGACTGGCGGGAATTTCTTCTGAGCCGGGTTTCATCAGGCCCAGCTTGTTGGCGATGTACCCGCCTATCCCCACCAGAATCATGCCCGGCGCGAAGAGCAACAGGTTGAGCACGATGATGCCCCGTTCGGCGTTGTGCCTCTCCTTGAACTGTTCGGCCGTTTCGCCTTGCGGCGTCTCGGCCGCCGCGGCAAGGTCGCCGATCAGGTGGCTACGCTTCACCGCGTAAGTTCCGGCCATGAGGTCGTGCCAGCCGCGCTTGTGTTTGTGGCCGAGTACCCAAAGAAGGCCCAGCCCAAGGGGCATTATGCTCAACACTGTGGCCCAATATCGCCCGCGCGCCATGCCTTTTGTTGGCTTGCCGAGGTCACGGCGCACAATGGAGTAGCGCGCCAGCATCACGCCCCAGGTGCGACCCCACACGTGCAACATGCCCACGAAGTAAAAGTCGTAGAGCAGGAACTGCGCGATCTTGCTGGCGAGTTTCGTGTAGCGCGGGTCGAGGCCGAAGATGCCTGTTTCCTGCCCCGGCAACGCGCCGAGCATCCAGGCGATGATCAGCATCGTCGGCATCACGGCCACGCAGTCAATCATGAACGCCAGAAGCCTCCGCCCAGGGCCGGCAAAAGCCTCCCTCGGGTAGTTTTCGAGGTCGGTCAGGCGCGGGTTAGCCTCGCCATAAGCGCGGCCTCGCGCTACCAGGGCTTCGTGCTGGCGTTCGCGTTCAAGTTCTTCTGCGCTGGGCTCTTTCGCCGGCTCGGGCGCGGCTTGCTTTGGCGGAGTTTTCTTTGGCCCGTAGGCAGGCTTGCGGTCATAGGACATGCTCAAAGTCTAGCTCGACGATCGTCAAGCCGCATGTTCTTGCGACTACTTGGACCCTTGTGCGCACAATCTTCTGGATTTAGGTTTCCCCCGTGCTCTTTGACCGCACGTTCTGGTGGTGGTGGGACTTGCCGATCTGGCTGCGCTGGCTGTTTGGTTTCATTCCCCTTGGCGTGGCCATAATCTATCTGCTCAACAACAAATGGGCGCCGGTGTGGTGGGCCATTGGCGGCCTGATGACCATTGTGAACATCGGCGCATTCATCTGGGAAATCACCGCCCCGAAGGACCACGATGACCGTTGATGCCTGCTACTGACCCACTCTCCTTCCGCCCCATGGGGCACTCCGATCTGCTGCTGCAGCGTTGGCTGCAACGGCCGAACAATGACGCCTGGTGGCACGAGCCCCTTGATCTTTCGGGTGGGTGATCAGTCGCGGGGCGGGTTTTGGCGTGGGGCCATCAGCCAGGGGCGCAACAGGGCAATCCAGAGGACGGCGGCGGCGCAGACGATGACGATCCACCAGGTGGGCTGCCGGCCGTTGACCCAGGGCGCGGCGACTTCGAGCCCGCCGATCACGAGGAAAGCGGGAAGGGCCAGCCAGGAGATGAGGGAGCTTCTGCGCGGTGCCATGGGCCCATCTTGCCCCCGTAGCCGCGCGGCGCAACCGCATCCCTGTTTGATAACAGGCATATTCAAACTAGACTCGCGCCGCGATGCGCGTTCATCACCACGACATGCGGGACATGGGCCTGGCGTTCAGCCTGGGTTTTGATTTGCGGCGGGTCATGATCATGGCCGTCGCGGCCAGTTGGAGCGTGGCCGTGGTTGGCCTGTATTTCGCGCTGATTTCGTGGCGTGTGGGCGGGCATTCGCTTGAGGGTGCGCTGGAGCCCGAGCGCATCGTCAGGGCCTGGGCCGTGTTGACGGACTCGAGGCCCACGCCCGACCGCGTGGCGCTGTGGCTTTCCATGATGGCGCTGTGGTGGATCGGTTTTGGCAAGCTGGTCACGCCGGTGCAGCGCAGCATCGCTCTGGAAGTTGCTCGCGACGAGAGGCTGGATTCACGGCAGATGACCGCCGCCAGCGGGCGCCTGGCGGGCCTCGTGGTGGGCTCTCCTGTGGCCGGCTATGCCGTCGCGGCCATCCTGTTTGCGGTGGTGCTGGGCTGGGCGCTGCTGGCCAAGATTCCGGGGCTGACGGGCGCCATCGTCTCGGCCGTCCTTTTGCCGATTGCCTTCATCGCGGCGCTGGTGGCGGGCCTCGTACTGATCGTCGTGACGCTGGGGCTGCCCCTGATGCCGCCGGCCGCGGTGATGGAATGCCGCGATTTCATGGATGTTGTCTCGCGCGCGACCGCCTATGTGTTGCAGCGCCCCCTGCGCTATCTGCTGGGACTTTTCCTCAAGCTGCTGGTGGTCATCGGCGCGGCGCTGGTGGCTGCGGCCACGCTGGCCGCGGCCTGGGCCCTGATTCTAGGCGCCCTGTGGCTGGTGGGCGAGGGCGAGCTGGCGCATAGCACCTGGAGCCTGGTGGCCCGCAGCGGAGACCCTCTGGGTCCGTTCACGCCGGCGGCGTCGCTCTTTGCCGCCGTGTTCTATGCCAGCGCCCTTGTGGCCCTGGGCTGGCTCATGACTGTGAGCGCGGCGACGGACACACTGCTGTACTGCATCATGCGCTATGAAGTCGATGGCATCACTTTTGACGAGATCATGATCCCGCAGGAGTTCGCCCAGCGTCACCTTACGGCCGCCGATACCCACGAACAGGCCAAGGCGGTGGAGGCGGCTGCGCTCGAGCAGGGGGCCAAACCGGACAAGACGGCGGCCTCGCCCTGAGGCCTTGCTGGATTGAGGCAACTTCTGACGGCTCCGGTCGTTACATGTTTCGTGGCATTGCACCCTGGAGAACGGCCATGGCCGACTTGCTGACGCTGCAACTCGTCAAAGCCAAGAACCTGCGTGAAGACAAAGTCACGACCGTGATGGAGAAGGCCCGTGAGTCGGGCATGACCGTGGACCACGCGCTGGTGGAGGCCGGGCTGCTGGGCGAAGCGGACATGCTCAAGTTCTTCGCCCAGGAACTGACGCTGCCCTACGAAGAATCCCTGGAGAAGTACAAGTCGCCGGCGCGCTTTGTGGAGAAGGTCAGCGTCAACTTCGCGCGCAATTACAATCTGATCGGCCTTGAAGAAGTCGGCGGGCAGATGCGGGTGGCTACCTGCCGCCCCCTCGACCTTTACCCCATGGACGAACTGGCGGCGATGCTGCGCCAGCCCGTGGAGCCTGTGCTGGTTCCGCGTGTCGAGATTTCGGCCCTGATCAACAAGGCCTACGCGCAGAAGAGCGACCTCAACGAGGAGGTCGAGAAGGAACTCGAAGAAGAGGGCATGCTCGAGGACGACGTCGAGTTTGACGAGTCCACGAACATTCTCGATGTGGCGAGCGCGGCACCGATCATCAAGCTGGTCAACACGATTCTGGCGCAGGCCCTGCGCATGAGGGCGTCGGACATTCACATCCAGCCCTTCGAGCACAAGCTGCAGGTGCGTTTTCGGGTGGACGGCGTGCTGTACGACATCATGACGCCCAACAAGAAGCTGCAGGACGCTATCACCGCGCGCATCAAGGTCATGTCCAAGATGGACATCGCCGAACGCCGCCTGCCCCAGGACGGCCGTGCCACCATCAAGATGGGCGACAACGAGGTGGATCTGCGCGTCTCGAGCGTGCCGACGAACTTCGGCGAGCGTGTGGTGATCCGCCTGCTCGACAAGTCGGGCAAAACCTACAACCTCGAGGACATCGGCTTCCTGCCGGAGAATCTCCAGGTCTTCAAACAGTACCTGACCTATTCCAACGGCATTCTGCTGCTGACGGGCCCCACGGGCTCGGGCAAAACCACCACGCTGTATGCCGGCGTCACGGCCATCAACAAGTCCGACCTCAACATAATGACCATCGAGGACCCCATCGAGTATCACATGGCGGGCGCCTCGCAGATCGAAGTCAACGAGAAGAAGGGTCTGACCTTTGCGCGCGGCCTGCGCAGCTTGGTGCGCCAGGACCCCGACGTCATCATGGTGGGCGAAATCCGCGACCTTGAGACGGCGCAGATCGCCATTCAGTCCGCGCTGACGGGCCACCTGGTGTTCAGCACCCTGCATACCAACGATGCGCCCAGCACCGTGACGCGCCTGGTGGACCTGGGCGTGGAGCCCTTTCTGGTTTCTTCGTCGGTGCTGTGCGTGGTGGCGCAGCGCCTTGTGCGCCGCATCTGCCCCGAGTGCAAGCACGCCTACGCGCCGGACCTGGCGGAGTTGCACGGCTTTGACCTCACGCCCGCCGACTTGCAGCAGGGCCACCTGTGGAAGGGCAAGGGCTGTCCTGCCTGCTTCAACACGGGCTACACGGGCCGCACAGGCATTCACGAAGTGCTGCCGATTACGGAAACCATCAAGCAGCAGATCGTGGACAAGGTTCCTTCAGGCGAAATCAAGCGCGTAGCGGTGAAGGAAGGCGGCCTGCGGACGTTGCGCATGGACGGCGTGCAGAAGGCCATCATGGGCCAGACCACGCTCGAAGAGGTGGCTACCATCACCCAGCGCGACACCTTCTAGCGACGCTGCACCACGGGCGAGGGCAGCACGCCCTGCCGCACCAGATAGCGCTGGATGCACTCGCCAATTACCGGGGCGACGTCGGCGCCGTAAAGGTCGCTGTATTCCGCCAGCATCACAAAGGCCACCTGCGGATCCTCATAGGGGGCAAAGCCCGCAAACCAGGCGTGGTCGGGAACGCCTTTGCCGTTCTCCGCCGTGCCGGTTTTGCCCGCGCAGCGAATATCCACCAGCACCCGGCTGCGGTCGATCTTCTCCGGTCTTGCCGTGCCGTGGGCGCCCATCACTACCCGCTTGAGGCCTTCGTGGATGGTATCCCAGGTGCCCGGCCGCACTTCCAGATCCTGGGCCAGGGCCATGGCCTCATCGCTTAGATGAGGCTGCGACAGCCGGCCCCGCGCCGCCACGCAGGCATAGAATCGCGCCATTTCCAGGGGGGTGACCAGCAGCTTGCCCTGCCCGATGCTCATGGTGGACACCTCTGCCTGCCCGACACGGCCAATATCGGCCAGGTTCGCGCGGCGCGTGCCCGGGAGCTCGAAACCGGACTCCGTGCCAAAGCCGAATTTTTCGGCCCACAGGCGCATGGTCTCCCAGTCTGAGGTGCCGCCGCCTTCTGCCAGGCGCTGCGAAAAGTAGTAGTAGAAGCCATTGGAGCTGCGCTCCAGCGCATCGAGGATGCCCAGGTTGGGGCCCGCGGGGTGGCCGGTCTTGAGTTTGACCCCCGCGATCTCGATGGTGTTGCTGACCTCATCAAAGCGGTCGGTCAGGCTCAGGCCCCCTTCCTCCATCAGCGCGATGCTCGTGAGCACCTTCCACGTTGAACCCGGGTGGTAGGTGGCTCCGCTGGCGCGGTTGACCTGCCGCGTCTTGCGCGCCCAGTAGGGCATCTTGCCCTCGACTTCGGCCTCGGTCTTGAGTTGCAGCCGGTAGACGCGGTCGGCGTCGGACGCGCCCGACATGCGCTCGGGGTCATAGGTGGGAAAGCTCACCAGGGCCAGCACGGCGCCGGTCTTGACGTCCAGCACCACGGCCGCGCCCCGGAAGGACCACTTGTAGCGCTGCCAGCGGTCCAGGGGGATCTGGCCTTTGCGCAGCATCTCCGAGGTTTTGTTCGCGGCCTTGGCCGCCAGCCTGGGCTCCCAGCGGGCGACGGATTCGAGGATGTCCCGCGTCAGGTCAAGGTCGATGGTCAGGTGCAGGGGCTCGGCGTTAACCGGGGCCTTTTCGAACTCGATGGAGCGGATGCGGCCCCTGGCGTCATGCACCGAAACCCGCGCGCCGTAGCTTCCCGACAGCCGCGCGTCATAGGCGCGCTCAACGCCAAAGCTGCCCGCCGGCTGCTGGGCCACGACCCCGTCGGCGAAGCGCACGAAAGCCTCGCGGTCGCCGTCAAACCAGGTTTCGATGAACTCATCGAGACCCTCGCTGTAGGCGCCGCGCTCGAGCAGGTCATCGAGCCGGTCGGCGTCGGGCAGCATGACGGCCCCCAGCACCGGAGCCAGCAGCGAGGCGTGGGCGTAGGCGCGGCTGGCGCGCAGCCGGCAGGAAACGCCGGGCAGCAGGTCCGCATTGACCTTGAGCAGTTCGACGACGTCGCGGGGCGCGTCACGCAGCAGCAGCAGGGGATTTTCCTCAAACGTGTAGTGGCGCCAGCGCCGCTCGTAGTCGCCCTGGAAGCGCTCCACGGTGTCGCGGCGCAGGCTCAAGGCGCGGTCTTCCAGCGCGGCGATGCGGCCCGCTGGCCCCTGCAGCGCGTCAAGCGCCTCGCGCAGGGCCACGGCGCCGCGGTGCACGCCCTCGCTGCAGGTGCTGAAAAGGCGCCTGAATGCCGCGCGTTCTTCGCGCGCCGCGGGTTCAAGGCTGCGGGCGGACTCGTCGTCTGGCGCCAGGGCCAAGGCCCGGGCTTCGCAGTTCCGGGCGGCCTGGCCGCAGAGGTCGCGGGCCTGGCGGTCATCGCCCGCGCGCTGCAGCATGGCCTGGAGATACTCGGCCTCATGGCGCGACCACTTCAGGCGGGCCTCGAGCGCGGGCAGGAAGGCCGTGCTGCGCGGGTAGCGCTTGACGCGGTTCCAGTATTCGCTGTCTGAAAGGGCGGGCTTGGCGCGCAGCCAAGCCACGTTCACATCGTTGGCCCTGGCTGTCGTGACATCCCCCAGCTCGGCCAGAAGGCCGTCGACCTCGGCCTGGACCAGGGCGAGCTTTTCCTCGATGCGCTCCTGGGGCACGCGCGTGACCATGCTCAGGCGGGCCAGCGATTGCCGCAGGTCGTGGCGGGCGGCTTCCTGGTCGCGCAGCCGCCAAGTCAGGAAGAAGCGTCGCCTGGCGGCCGGGGCCGCCAGGGATGCGGTCTCAACCTCGCGCGCCGGACCCTCAAGGAAGGCCTGCACCGCGCCCGGGTCGTAGTCGCCGGGGGCCACCAGAGCCCTCAGGCGCATGGAGCGCGGCTGAGAGAACTCATTCCAGTCGATATAGACGTCCCAGACGGTTTCGCTGCGCGCCACCAGGGTGCCGCCGGCTGCGTAGATGGCGGCGCGGGACGGGGGCAGCAGCTCCTTGCGCAGGCGCACGTCTTCGGCGGCTGCGGTGTAGGCTTCGTGGTTGACCACCTGCATGAAGAAGAAGCGGCCCAACAGCAGAAGAAAGGCCAGGGCAAAGCCGCAGGTCAGGTAGTTGAGCTTGGAGTTGAACAAGGCGGCAATCTCCCGCCTCGTTCATCGGCAAAGAAGCGCGCCTGGCTTGCGCAAATGGCGCTACTTGCCGGACTTCTGCAGCACGGCTTCGAGCTTCTCGTCGGGCACCTGGGTGAGGTCGGCGGCGGCGGTCTTCATGTCTCCGTGTTCCACGGCGCGAGTCAGGATTTCAGCGCGCGTCGCCCCCTTCTTTTTGCCGCGGAAAGGCTTGCTCAGCAGCGTGAAGATGTCGCGCAGGGGCATGTAGCGCATGAAGCGCCGCAGCAAGCGCAGCGTCTGCCAGGGGTGCAGGAACAGCTTGCGCAGCATCAGGCGGCGCAAGCCCTGGGCGCGCAGCTCATTGATTCGCTCGCCCTTGAGGCAGGTGGGGTCGATCTCGCTGCACTTGAAGTATTTGTACCAGTCTTCCTGGTCGTTGACCAAGCCGCGCTGCATGTATTCGTGCCACAGCGGAGTGCCGCGATATACGCAGAGGCGGTTGAAACCAAAGGTATCCAGCGGCAGGCGGGCGGCGAAATCGAAGGTTGCCTTCATGTCTTCTTCGGTTTCGTCGGGATTGCCGACGACGAAGAAGCCGTGCACGATTTCAATGCCGGCCTTCTTGGCAGCCTTGACGGCCGCCTCCACTTGTTCGAGTGTGTCGCCCTTCTTCAGGCGGTCGAGGATCTTCTGGCTGCCGCTTTCGATGCCGAACATGATGGTGCGGCAACCCGCCTTGGCCATGAGCGGAAACAGCTTCTGGCACACGGAATCAACGCGGCCTTCGACGCCCCACTTGATCTTGATGCCCTCTTTGATGATGCCGTTGCAGATGGCCTCGATGCGCGGGGGCTGAAGCAGAAAGTGGTCGTCCACGAATGCCACGGCGCCGTAGCCCTGCTCCTGCAGGTGCTTCAGTTCGGCCACGACGTGCTCGGCGCTGCGGTAGCGCCACTTGCCCTCGTTGAAGATGGGGATGTCGCAGAAAATGCACGGCCAAGGGCAGCCGCGCGAAGTCTGCATGGTAGTGAACTTGGCGCGGGAGAGCACAACGGGGACGTCCAGGGGCATGCTCTCGATGTAATCGACGGGCACCCCGGCGCGATCCGGAAAGGGCCACTGGTCAAGCGCGCGTTCGAGCTTGCGGTCGGGGTTATGGACGATCTTGCCGTCCTGGGCCCAAGTCAACCCCTGGACCCCGCTGGGATTGTCGAGGTTGTTGAGCAGGTCGAGGATCAGCGCTTCGCCGTCGCCGCGGCAGATGAAGTCAACGTAGGGGCATTGCTCCTTGACCTGCAGGGCGTTGAGTGTGGCAAACACGCCGCCGAAGGCGATTTTCGCCTGGGGCACTTCGCTGCGAATGGCCCGCGCCAGAATCTTAGCGTAGGGGTAGCTGGTGGTGCTCAGGAAGGAAAGCCCGATGAGGTCGGGCTTCTTCTCCTTGATCTCGGCAAGGATTTTCTCGTTGGGTGTGTCCGGGTTGGCCTGGTCGAACATGAAGCACTCGTGCCCGGCCTGCTTGAGCACAGCGGAAAGACACATAATGCCGATGGGCGGAAACCCCATGACCTCGGGGTTGCCGGTCTTGCCGCGCCGGCCCTTCTGGATGGCGTAGAACTGCGGATCACGGACGTGAACCAGAATCACGCGCATAGCTGCTCCAGAGATCAGGCGGGGGCCGGAATTGTTGCGAATTGCACAGCGATTTTGCCAGAGGAGAGCGAGATTGGCGATTCTTTTTTTGGACTTACTTTGTCCGCTTTACAGTTTGCATGGCTGGGAAGATCGGCCGCTGCGGGAAACTGGACTCACGACGTCTGGGATGCTTAGGTGGCTGACGAGAGAGAGGACGCGATGGCATTTTCAAAGCAAGAGATTCTGGCGGCACTGAAGGGCGTGCAGGACCCGGACCTGCACAAAGACCTGGTGGACCTCGGGATGATCAAGGACGTCAAGTCCGAGGGAATCGGCATTGAATTGACGGTCGAGTTGACCACTCCCGCCTGCCCCCTCAAGGATCAGATTGGCGCGGACATCAAGCAGACCCTGACCCGCCGCCTTGGGGCGGGGGAGGTCAAGCTGAACTGGAGTTCCAACACCGCAGCCACGAACCTGACAGCCCAGGACCTGATCCCCGGCATCAAGAACGTCATTATGGTGGCGGCGGGCAAGGGCGGCGTGGGCAAGAGCACGGTGGCCGCCAACCTGGCCAACGCCCTGGCCCAGCACGGCGCGGAGGTGGGACTGCTGGACGCCGACATCTATGGACCCAGCGTGCCCACGATGTTCGGCATCCACGAGCAGCCCGTGGCCACGGAAGACCAGCGCATCATTCCCCACGTGAAGTTCGGCCTGAAGCTCATGAGCATGGGCTTTCTGCTGGCGGAGGGGCAGGCCGTGGTCTGGCGCGGTCCCATGCTCGACAGTGCCATTCGCCAGTTTCTGGGGCAGGTGGACTGGGGGAACCTGGATTACCTGATTGTGGACATGCCCCCCGGCACGGGCGACGTGCAGCTCTCTCTCACGCGCATGGTGCCCACGGCCCAGGCCGTAATCGTGACGACGCCGCAGGATGTCGCCCTGGCCGATGTCAAACGGGCCATCGGCATGTTCAACACGGTGAAGGTCAATGTGCTGGGTGTGGTCGAGAACATGTCGGGCTTCATCTGCTCGCACTGCGGGCAGCGCACGGACATCTTCGGCAAGGGCGCGGGCCGGCGCTGTGCCGAGAAGTACGGCATTGCCTATTTTGGCGAGATCCCCCTGACGGAGGCCGTGGTCGCCTCGGGAGATAGCGGCAAACCCATTCTCGTCAGTCACCCGACGGACCCCGCAAGCATCGCGCTCAAGGAGTTCGCTATGCGCGTGGCCCAGCAGGTTGCCATTCACGCCAACAGGAACCAGCCCGTCACGGCCTGAGCGCAACGAAAGCGGGGAGCAGCCTCGCTGCTCCCCGCGGTGTTTTCGGCCCTCCCTGGCGGGTTAGTTCGCGGGCAGCACCTGTTCAATTTCGCCCGTGGCCAGATTCTGCGCGTAGACTACGTCAATGGCGTAGTTGTTGCCGCCCGTGCGCGAAATGGCGGCGAGGAACACCAGGTCGGCTTCAGCCATCGAGGAAGAAAGCTTCCACTCGCGGGTGATGGCCGCCGAGACGTTCTGGTTCAGGGGGTCGGGCCCGCTCTTGAGCTCAAACTTCAAAAACACGCGACGCGTCTCGCTGCCTTCGGCATCCTTGAGCGAAATGCTGCCGCGCGCTCCGGCGTTGCTTTTGGCAAAGGCCTTCTCGGCCACAGTCTCTTCCTTGACGGGAACGCCGTCGCGGTTGCGCCACTGCTGCACGACAAAGAGTGTGACGTTCTCTTTGTCCCAGTCTGAGCCGTAATTGGAAGCGACCAGCGCAACGCGGGCGTTGACCGTGCCCGGCTTGGCCTTCTGCGCCGTGATGTTGGGCTTGGGCATGCCGCCGCAGCCGGCGAGACTCAGGGCCAGCGCAAGAAAGGCAAGGATGGAAGCGGATTTCATGAATGTCTCCCGGGAATCAATGGGGCTGAAGTTTGCACAATTCAGCTTGGGATTTCCAACCTTCACTGACGATTATTGGGCGCTGCGCGCGGCACAGCGGAACCCGCGGAACTCCGAAACGCTGGCTGGTGCGCGCCGGCCGCGGAAAAAGGTGCGCAGGTCGCTGGGCGCGTCGGAGTCGCTGGGCTTGATGTCCGTGGCAGCATCCGTTTCAAAGCTGCCGCCGCGCACGACGCGCCGGTCAGACGTTGATGGCTTGTCCTTGACCAGGGGGTCTTTGCCGCCGCGGGTGTAGGCCGTGTCGTCGTACCAGTCAAAGCACCATTCTTCGACGTTGCCCGCCATGTCCAGCGCACCGCAGGGCGAAGCGCCCTTGGCTGCGCGTCCCACGTTCTGAATGCCCGCATAACCGCTGCGCTTGAATACGCTGCGTTCGCCGTTGGGGCGGTCGGCGCCCCAGGGATAGACCCGGGCGTCGGCGCCGCGCGCGGCATGTTCCCACTGTGCTTCGGAGGGCAGGGAGCCGCCGCCGTCATCGGCCCAGCGGCAGTAGGCGTCGGCGCCCTTCCAGGGCACGTTGACGACGGGGAAATTGCCAAAGCCCTCTTCGGCCATCCACGATTTGCCGTCGTGAGCGAGGTGAAGGAAGCCCTCGCCGCTGCGCGCGATCAGGCCCTGCTGCACGGCGTCGGCGGGGCTGATGGCCCGCGCGTTGAGAAAGCGCGCGAATTGGTCGTTGGTGACCTCGAACTTGCCGATGAGATAGCTGGAAAGCTCGACCTCTCGCCGGGGCGCGTCAGGCAGGCCCTCGGCCACGCCCTGGGTGAACTTTGAGGCGGGCACCTCGATCATGATCATGCCGTCGCTGACCCGCTCGTACTCCATAAAGCCCTGGGCGTTCTTGCCCAGCGCTTTGTAACGGCGCAGCTTGACGCTGAAGGCGTGGCTTATGCGGGTCTCGCGGTCATTGAGGTCCCGCGCAACGAATTCAAGCTTCACGTCGCCCGCCTCGCTGACGGGCAGCGTTTTCTCGAATCTGCCGCCCTCGAGCTTGAGCGTGTCCTGGCCCAGTTTCAGGCGGGCTTCGGCGTCGTCCAGCCGCCCCGAGACTTTCACTTCGTACGGAAAGACATCGGCCAGCAGCGCGGCCCCGGCGGCGGGCTCAAACTCGAGGAACTTCGGCGCCTCGAGGTCCACCACGACTGTCAGTTCGGACTTGAGGCTTCCTTTGAGCCAGTCGGAGGCCTCGACGGTGACCGTGTGGCGTCCGGCGGGCAGGGTCTTTTCCAGCGTGAAGCTGCCGTCGGCGGCCAGCGGCACAGGCTTGCCCTCATGAGCGAGAGTGCAGCCGCGCTGTTTGTTGAGCTTGCCCTTGAGGCTGACGGCCTCCCTGGGGCTCCAGACGGTGCGCTCGCCCTTGAGGTCGAACCAGTTCAGTGCGAGTTCGAGGCGGTCGGGCACGATCTCGATGCGCTTGGCTTCAGACTTGTTGCCGACGCGGTCTCTCGCGCTGAGTTCAACGAATACGGGTTCGTCGCCTACCTGCACGGGAATGCTGAAGGACCCGCCCTTCTCGACGGTCAGGGGCGGACGCACGACATTGCCGATGGTGCAGAGGATTTCCGTCTGGGGGTCATCATCGGCGGCCATACCAGCGATGCTCATGCTGCGGTCGGCCGTGGGCAGCACGCCCGACTTGGCGGCGTCGAATTCGCGCCAAACCAGCCTGGGGGCCTCCTGGTCGAGAAACACGTGCAGTTCGCGCAGCGCGCTGTCTTCGCCTAGCCTGGCCGAAACTCTGAGAACGTTGAGTTTGGGCTTGAGCGTGACAGCGTCACCCAGCTTGTAGGGGTTGCCGTTGAGCGTCACGGGCACGTTGCTTTTGCCCTCAATGACGAAGCTGGCTGAAGAGGTGAACAGGGGCGCGTCCGCCGTGGCCTCTGTGGAGGGCAGAGCCAGGTTGAATTCGGGCGCGGGGTCCGGGGGCTTGCCCGTGTCACCCTTGGATACCGGCTCGTTGCCTCCGTTCTTGCCCGTGGAGAAGGCCGCATAGGCGCCTACGGCCAGCGCGGCTATGGCAATCAGGGCAATCAGCACCAGAAGTCCAGTCTTGGAGCTTTCCTGAACGATGGTGACAGGCCCCTGGGTGAAGGTAGGGGTGCCCGAGGCGCTCACTGGCGCAGAGGTGGCCTGCGACACAGCCGGGGCCGAAGTCAGGTTTGCCCGAGTCGCGCTGGCCGGAGCCGCGGAGGTCGCGGGCGGCGTGACGGCCACAAGCGTAATACCCGGCTGCACGACCGATTCGCGCGAGGATCCCGAGGCTGCTGCCGCGCTGCTTTGCGGCCCGGTGCGCAATTGGGTGGGGCTGACGAGGCGAGTGCCGCCGCCTTCACCTGCAGCCAGGGCAAGTTGCGCGGACTCGGCTTCCGTGGGCGGGTGGGCGGTCCACCATTGGTCGATAGCCTGGGCGTATTCGAGCGCGCTTTGATAACGCTGGGCCGGATCGACATGCATGGCCTTGGCGATCAGCGCGCAGAGGTCGTCGTCGCAGGCGGGCGCGAACTTCTTCAGAGGCTCGGGCCGACCCTGCATGAGCAGGCCAAGAATCTGGGGCGGAGTGCGCCCGGGGTAAGGGTAGCTGCGGGTGATGAGGTGGTAGTGCGTGACCCCCAGTGCGTAGATGTCGCTGCGGTGGTCCACGCCTTCGCCGTGCCATTGCTCGGGTGGCATGAAATGGGGCGTGCCGATGATCAAACCTGTCTGCGTCAGGTTGTTCTGGCCCGTGTCGTCGGCGGTCATGTCACGAACGAGGCCGAAGTCGGTGATCTTGCAGCTGTCGTCTTCGTCGATGAGAATGTTGCCGGGCTTGATGTCGCGGTGAATGATCTGCTTCTTGTGGGCGTAAGCCAGGCCCAAAGCCGACATATGGATGTAGCGCGTGGCGCGGTGAGGCGAGAGCCGGCCTTTGGCCACCGCGTCTGCCAGGGACTGCCCCGGCACGAACTGCATGGCCAGATAATACAGGCCGTCGGCCACATCGGCGGCCAGCACCTGCACGATGTTGGGATGAATCAGCCTGGCCGCGTGGCGAGCCTCGCGCAGGAAGCGCTCGACGAGTTGGGGGTCGGCCGCCATGCGGGGCCGGATGATCTTGATGGCGTGCTCGACGTGCAGCACGTTGTGCCGGCCCAGGTAAACGCCTCCCATGCCGCCTTCGCCCAGTTTCTTGATCAGGGTGTAGGGGCCCAGCGTCTTGTGTTCGGCGAGGATGGGATCAGCTTCAGGCATGTCTCAGTGGCCGGTCATCGGTTATCGGTTTGGCCGGGGCGACATCCCGCCCCGACGTCCGACGGCGACCGCTACTTTCCAGGATTCTTGTCCTTGAACTCGCAGGCATCGCGCAGGTAGTTGTTGAGCTTACGGGCGTAGTCGTCCATGTAGTAGCCGTAAGTGACAATCTTGCCGCTTTCATCGAGCAGGATGACGGCCGGAATGAAGTCGCTGCCGATGCCGTCCTTCACCTGGGCGTCCTGGTCAAACACGCAAGTCCACGGAATCCTGTTGCTCTGGATGAAGGTTTTCTGGGCCGCAGGAGTGTCGTCCAGGAAGTTCACGCCCACGCCAATGACATCCAGGCGGGTCTTTCCGTCCTTGTTCAATTCCTCGAAGATGGGTTTGGCCGACTTCTCCTGCGCGGTGCGGCAGTAGGGACACCAGGAGGCCCACATCAAGATCATCTGATAGTGGCCCTTTCCGTGCTCACTGCGTTTGACTTCCTTGCCGCTGACGACGTCCTTGAGGACGAAATCAGGAAACACGTCGCCAACCTTGTACTTCTGTAGCACGTCTTTTTCGGCCGTGGGCGGGAGGGGGCAAACCTCGCCGCCGCCGGACTTGGGTGTCTCGGACTCCTCGCTGGAGGCGCGGCGCGGATGGTACTTGGAAACGTTGTGGCCTTTGTAGGTTTCGTTGCCCGAGGCGTCTGTGCCGTAGCCTGACTCGGGATTCTCGGAAGCGAGCGTGCAGCCGGCAACGGCCAGCGAGCCCAAGGCCAGAGCTAGAACGAGGGTGAGGCTGTGTGTGCCCATCTTGGACATGGTTTCTCCTGGAGAAACATCGCTAGAAGCTTCAACGCTTCAAGGTCTTACGAACAGGCTACGATAGCCAGTTATTCGACTTTTTGCAAAATGGCACAGACGGGGAAAGCAAGGCGCCCCGCGATTCCGGGGCGCCCAGGTTCAATGGTTGCGACAGGCACTACTCGGCGGACTCGATCTCATCTGCTTTGGCTGAAGCATCCTGTGCCGCGCGGGTACCGTCGTTCTTCTTGGCAAAGTCGCGCAGGGTCTTCACTTTGTCCGCCTTGGTTTTCACCGTTTTGAGGCCGTCGATGACCTTGGCCAGGTTATTGGCCGCATCGACCTCACGCTTCACTTCTTTGTCTTTCTTGAGTTCCTTGATCTCGGCCGCTGCCGTATCTCCCAGCTCCGTGCCCTTGAAGCCGTTGGCCAAGGTTTCCAAGGCTGTGAAAGCGTCCAGGTAGCGCTTTTCGGCCTTGGCGGCGTCAGCGGCCTGGCGCAGCTTTTGACCCATGGCGTTGCAACGGTCGATGACGAACTTTGCGTCGGTCACTGCAGCTTCGCTCGAGTTTTTCTCGATGACCTTGTTCGCCTCTTCGATGGCCTTGGCGTACTGCTTGTCCACAAAGGCCTGTGCGGCCTTTTCAACGCCCTTGGCTACATCAGGTTTGCCCAGGCCCATGTACTTGATCTTCTTGACTTCTTCGTCAATCACGCTCACGTAGCCGGAGTGTCCTTCGTAGATGACTGTGCCGTCAACACCGATGACATAGGCGTAAGGTATGGAGCCTGCGCCGGGATAGGGGAAGTTCCCTTCCTTGACTTGCGGCATCTTGTAGCCCGGGGCATAGATCTGCCGGATCTTGTCGTCGGTACCGCTCTGGCGCTCCAGCATGAATACATGCAAGCCCTTGCCTCCGTATTTGCCCCAAAGCGCGTTGACTTCGGGCATGCTGCGGATGCAGGGTCCACAGTTGACGCCCCAGAGCTTGATCAGGATCACGTCCCCCTTGCAGTCATCGAGTGTATGGCAATTGTCGGCCGGAGCATTGAGCACGTAGCTCGTGGCGCTGAAGGCCGGGGCCTCCTTGCCCTGCAAACCTGAAGTCTTCTGAGCGGATGCCGCAGTACCGCACACCGCAACCAGAGCCAATACGGCCACAGAAAGAAACTTTTTCATCACAACTCTCCTTTGATGGACTGTGCCCAGCCCTGAAAATGAAAGCGCCCGGCGTGAACCGGGCGCTCGTTTCGCTCGTTCACCTGCCGCTTAGCTTCCCGACTCAACTTGATCGGCCAGCGTCTTGGCGTCTTCAGCAGCGCGGGTGCCGTCGTTCTTCTTGGCAAAGTCGCGCAGCTGTTTGGCCCGGTCCGTCTTGCTCTTGACCGTCTTCTGGCTCTCAATCAATTTCTGCAAGGCGGTAGCGGCATCCACCTCGCGCTTGACTTCCTTGTCTTTCTTCAGCTCCTTGAGTTCGGCCGCGGCCGTATCTCCCAACTCCATGCCCTTGAAGCCGCTGGCCAGTGTTTCAAGGCCGGCAAAGGCCTCGAGGTAGCGCTTCTCTTCCTTGGCCTTGTCGACGCTGGCGCGAATCTTTGAGCCCTCCGCGTTGCAGCGCTCAATGATGAACTTCGCGTCCTCGACCGCCGCCTCCTCCTTGCCCTTCTCGATGACCTTGTTGCAGTCCTCGATGGCCTTGGCGTACTGCTTCTCAACAAAGCTCATCGCGGCCTTCTCAAGGCCCTTGGCTACTTCCAGCTTGCCCAAGCCGGGGTACTTGATCTTCGCCATCTCGGTCTTGATCACCGAGTGGTAGTCCCCGCGCCCCTCGAATACCACCGTGCCATCCACGCCAATGACGTAGCTGAAAGGCAGGCCCCGGTCTCCGGGATATCCACTCATTCCCCCCATATAGACCGGCGCTGTGATGCCGCGGTCCGAGAGGAACTTCTTCAGGGCGCCTTCTTCGGTACCCTGGGACTCAAGCAGATACATGTTGAGCCCCTTACCTCCGTATTCGTTCCAGAGACCCTGGAGTGAAGGCAACGCCTTCACACAGGGTCCTCACTTGACGCCCCAGAGTTTGATCAGAACGACCTCCGCCTTGCAGTCAGCCAAGGTGCGGTGGTCTTGTTTGGCTGTAACGCTTTCACCCGCCGAGAAATCCGGCGCAGGCTTACCTTTGAGTTGCGCACTCAAAGGCGCGGCCAGACTCAGCGCAGCCAGGAGGAATGCCCATGCCAGCGTCTTCATAGAAATCGTCTCCAATGACTTCATGCCACCCGGAGGGGCGGACCTCAGTTAGTGAGTGAAAAGCCCCATTGCTTACGGCCATTGTGGTCGTTGGCGGCACAAATTATCGACAACGCAAAGCGTGTATTTACAAGCATTTGCGACTGCACGCAGTGGATTCAGGATGTGCAGGCGCGAGTCAGGCTAGACCTTGATGCGGGCTGCCGTGTGAATCTCAATGTCACCGTTGACCTGGGTTTCGCCGGCCAGGCGGAAGTTTTCGTCAAGGCGAGGGCCCAGGATGCTCTTTTCCTTCTCTGTCGGCTCCGAGAGATTGCGGCGCCCCTCGATGACCAGAACGTCGTCGGCGCCTTTGAACAAGAAGGGCGCGAACTTGCTCATCAGGCCATATGGCGAGCAGCCGTTCTTCTTGAGCGCCTCAAGCAGATTGGCATTGGCCTCAACCTCAAACTGCAGGGCTTCATTTTGCACGGTCACAACAGGCATATCTCACTCCGAAATTCAGAGGCGCAATGCTAGCAAGGAGTTTCCCGCAGGCCAGTGGCTCCCAGTGTCACATGTGCAAATACCGCAATTTCGCACTTCAAACATCAAATCTCGAGTTTCTCGCCTCCGCAGGAAACGCTGCAAACTCCTTGCAGAGCTTGGGTTAGTTCAAGCCGGCCCGGGCGTACATGCGATACAGCGTGGCGCGGCTCACGCCTAAATGGGCCGCCATGTCTTCTTTGGTGAAGCCCTGGTCTTCAAGGTACAGCAGCAGGTCCTTGTTGAAGAGCGTTTCGATGGCCTTGTGCAAGCCGCGCTTGGCTGGCTGACCAGTGGCTCGCCTCATGTACTCATCGACGACGTTCTTGCGCGAGGGCGTGCCGGTATCCATGAGCGGTGTGGTATCGCGGTCGCCAAGCAGGAAGCGCACGATGCTTTCGTCGGTGACGTCCGAAGGAGCGTCGGCCGAGAGATGCACGAGATCATCTCCGCCGTGTCGGAGCAGAACCACGGCGCGCACGCCGCTGCCGCCGGCATCTTTGGAGACGCGTTTGACCTGGCCTTCAACTTCCTCATACACAGCCGTGCTTTCGGCCACGGGCGGGTTGGCTGTGCCGTACGCGTCCACCTTGTCCGCGCGGCGGCGGGCCCAGCGCAGCACACCAAAGCGGCGCTGGAGAATGTCAAACATCTGCTCCGGCGGTGCCACCACGCGCGTCGGTACATCCACCTGGGCCAGGCGTGGCTTGACCTTGTCACGGCGGCGGGGCCTGCCTTCGGCCTGCGCCTGCTGGCCGGCCGTGCGCAGCACGGCCGCGGCCTCACGAACAAGGCTGAGCGTGGCGCTGCGCAATCCGTATTGAATGGATCCCGCGGCAAAGCGCGTGGCGCCCTCGGTATCCGAGAAGTGCATGCGGCAGCGTGCCATGAGCAGCAGGGCCGAGGCCAACTGCTGGTCGGAACCCGCGAGCGAAATCATGCGGCGCAGGCGCTTGTAGGCACGTTTGTACATGCCGTCCTGGATCAGTTGGCGCCCGGTTTCAAGCAGGTAGAGGGCCTGTGTGGCGGCGCTGACCTTGCTCAGGGTTTCCTGGTTGACGTGGGTCAGCAGCCAGTCCGCGCGCTCATCAAGGCCAAAGGCCCCCGAGCGCAGCAGCGAAACGCGCAGCACGGTCAGCCGCACCTTGCTGTCAAGGTCGCCGCGGTTGAGGCGGATGGCGCGGCGCAGCAGGCTGTCGGCCATACGCGGTTCGAAATTGTCCTTCATGGCCAGGGTGCGCATGGCCAGGGCGAGGGACTCGACGAACTCGGAGTTGCGATAGAGGTTGCGGCGCCGGATCAGGGGCTTGACGATTTCGCGCGCGGCCACGAAATCGCCGATTTCGGCCATGAAGCCCGCGGTGCGAGCCTCGTCGATTTCCGGCGTGGCGCTGTCAATGGCAAAGCCCAGCTCGCGGCCCAGGCGCAGCACGCGCAGAGCCTCGGAAAAGCGGCCTGCCATTTCGTGGTCATTGACGCGGCGTTTGGCCAGGCGTGCCGCCTGCTTCTGGTCGCCGGCGCGGGCATGCAGTTCGATGGCCGCGTCGGGCAGCGCTTCGAGACGACCTCGGCAGACATCGAGCAGCAGCCTGGCGCCGCGCGTAAGGGCCTCTGGCGCGAGGTTGGCACGCAGGCGCTCGCGCACCTCGGTGGAAGTCGGCACGAGATATCCAGTCACCTCGGCGTAAAGCGGCGAATTGAAGAGGGCGTCAAACTCCGCCTGGGAGGCCGAGGCCTCCTCCATCAACTCATGGTACTCCTCACGTGTCAGGGGCAGTGGAGCCAGGCTGACCGCTGCCTGGAACACGTGGTTGCGCAGGGACATGGCGCGCAGCATGCCGTCAATCTCGATGGCTGAAAGATCGGCCTCGCGGCCCGCCAGCTTGGCGTCTTCGCTGCCCAGGGCAATCAACTGATTAGTGAAGTCGTGTACGGCGTCCGCGCCGCTGGTACGCACGGGCAACAACACCACCAGGCGCGGCAGCGGCGGAGCCGCCGTTACGCCCTTGACCTCTTCGGCGCAGGCCAGCATGTCGGAGAGCCAGCGCAGGCTTTCGCGGTCGGCCACGCCGGGGTCGGCGATCACTACGCAGTCAGCCGCGCCGGACAGCAGGGTGGGGGCATCCACGGACGAAGAGGCACCCAGGAGCTCGTTGGCCTGTTCGATGATCCAGCTTCTGAGGCTGAGGGAACGGCCCAAGGCGTGGCAGGGCGCCCAGATGACTCGACGGCCCTGCGCGACCTCGCCAGCGGCGAACTCTTGCCCGTACTGAACGAGCCTCGCCAGACTGCGGTGCGTGGCGATGATGTGACGGGTGCCGGAGAGAACCGCAACGTTAGTGGACACTGGCCTTCCCCTTTGGGTTAATCATGCTTCAGTGCTTGGCAGCAACAAGGCTTGACTTCGGGCGCGAGTAGGAAGTCTCACGTACGACAACGCCAAACTATTCAAGGATAAACTGTTTTCCTCGTTTTGTGCAGTATGTGCATTGGAGGTGTTTCAGTGCAAGAGAAGTTCTCAATTCTCTCCAAAAATCAAACATAAACAAGATATATATCACGCCGCCACAGCATCCCTAGCCGCACTGAGCTGCCAGGGATGCTGTGGCGCAGCGCTGAATACTAAGCACTCTTAGGTGGCCCCCTTTTGAAGAAGTCTGCCGCCGGAGGTTCGGGCAGAATCTCTATCGGGCAGGTGCCCGCGGCCGCCGGTCCGAGCCCTCAGCCAGACTTGCGGCCCGTTTCGAGTTTACGCTTCACTTCCCGCACCACGCGGCGCGCAAGCCTGTTTCGGTGCCGCACAAGAAACGCTTCGACGCCTTTACGATCCCAGCGAATCAGCTCGCGCAATGCCCAGCTCAGGGCCTTGGCCACCATGTCATCATGATCGTCAGCCAGCCTCTCGCACTGCTCCAGCGTGCGGGCCTTGTCGCCCTTGCCGCCGCGGCTTTTGGCGTTCAGCGGCACCGTGGCCACGAGCGACGCGCGGCGCCACCAGCGGTCCTTGCTGCGCGCCCAGCGCGCCAACTCGCCGTCGCTCAGCACGCCCTCGCGCCAGGCCCGGCCGGCGATCGAGCAGCAAAAGCCATCCACGCTGGCCCAGTTATCGATGCCCTGTCCCAGTCGCAGCACATCCCGGGATTTGAGCGAGGCCAAGGCGGCCCGGTGTCCCGCCAACAGCTCATAGGCGGCCTGGCGGCCTTCGAGGGTATTCATCTTGATGATCGCGTACGCCAGGGCAAGGACCTGGGCGGGGCTTTCATCCTTGAGGCGCGCCTTGTACTCGCGCACCACCGCCCGCATGTCAGGCGTCGAAACGCCGAGGTTCTCCTGCTTAGAAGGATAATAGTTCAGCGTCGCAGCCTGGCGCGCCGGGTTGGTGAGGCGCCGCAGGCGCTGAATGAACTCCCGTGCCGTGGCCTGGGGGTTCATGGGCGCGTGAGTTCCTTCAGGGCGGCCAGCAGTCGATTCCAGGCCGTGAGCATGGAACTGAGTCGGGCGCTGTCCTTCTCGACAGCAGGCAGCGCGCTGCACACGAAGTCCTGCGCGAGGGAAAGTCCCAGCGCGAAGAACCCGGGCGGAACCTGCCCGCCCCCCGAAACTTCGACGGCGTAGTCGCAGTAGGCTTCGTCGAAGTTGCAGTTCACCGTGCGCAGGATGAAGCTCGCCATAAGGCTCTGGAGCTGGTCGCGCCGCTCGCCCTCGAGACCTGCAAACAGCCGGGCTCCGGCCGGGCACTTCAGCGCTGCGTCAAAGCTTCCCACCAGTTCGCCCAGGCGCGGCAGCAGCAGGTTCAGGCTTTCGCGGATACTGGCGGTCTGGGCGGCGCCAAAATTGAGCGCCGAGGCAAGGTCGTCAAATCGCTGTTTGGCTGAGCCCATGGGGCCCTTATCTCTCTCGTTTGAGAACCTGCAAGTGGGCAGTTCTGGCCCGGCGCTTCAGCGTCCGGCTAGAATGCCCACGGCCTCTTGCGCCAAGGCTTCGATGTAGGCCTTGAGCCGCGCTTCGATGAAACGGGCCTCGCCCAGAGCGCCGCCCTCGTTGGGCGCGCGGGCCATGAGCTGGAATTCGCGTTCGACCGCCGCCTGCCCGATCTCCACGCCCGCGGCACTGATTACCATGACCACCATGCCCAGCGTGATGCGCCCCGTATCCTTCAAGGCATCAAGGTCAAAGCGTGTGATGGCACCGTGCAGCGTGGTCCGACCCTTGGGCTCCTCAGCCAGTTCGACGGCATAGCCGCGCTCGCGCAATTGGGCCAGCAGGGCGGCACGCCCCAGTTGCAGAAGGTCCAGCTTCTCAATTTCCAGCGCTTCGCCGGTGCCCAGGGCGTCGCCGAAGTAAATGGCGGGCACTTTCAGGGGCACGCCCGCGAGGTTCTTCAGGGGCGTTAGGCCCAGTAGCTCTTTGGGTGCAGCGGCCAGTGGTGGCGGTGCCGAAGCGCAGGCCGCCATACCAAACACTAAAAGAAGTGAGAGCCAGCGAGTCATGTCAGACCTTGTCGTGGACAGCTACGCCCGTGAGCACGCGGTCGAGGATGCCGGCAACCTCACAGGCGCCAATCAGGGCCTTGGGCTGCGCAAACCCCACGCCGATCATCACGGGTCGATCCAGGGGGTCTTCTGCCATGTGGCCGTGGCTGCAAGCGGGTGGCCGCATGGGCGGCTTGAAGCGATCCAGACTTTCGCCGGGCCAGAAGCCGATGTCGCGCCGCGCCAGCGCCACGATGTTGCCCGCGGTAGGGTGATTCAATGCGAATTCTGCCAGATCGTCGCCCTCCAGTACGCGCTCGAGGCAATCCAGGGCGCGCAGGCGCGACAGCAGGTCTGGCACCAGCGAGGGCGGGGCGTAGATGTGCTGGATTTGCGAGTAGGAGCGGGCAAAGAGCACGTTGCCAGGCGCCTCGCGCCCGAAGATTTCGCGGCACAGGTCAAGGCAGCGGCTCACAGGCGTCAGGGCGCTTGCCCCGATGACGCAAAACGCCCGGCCCGCGGCTTTGCAGGCCTGTGCGAGGCGGAAGCAGTCGGCGTCGAAACTTTCCATGGTCGGCGCCATGGCGCGACTGAACATGTTGCCATCCACCAGGGGCACGCCCACGACGCTTTCCTGGTAGGCGAGAAGCAAGGACTCCCGGGCCTGGCGCACCCGCAGCATGACCGCGCCCTGTTCGCGCACTCCGGTGGGCAGCTCGCCCAGGGAGGCCACGGTGAGGTCGGGCCGGCGCTTGCGCGCGCGGTGCCAGAGGGTGAGTCTGGCTTCGATCCAGCCCTTGGCGGGGTCAGCCACCTGGCGGTTTTCGCGCGCGCCGTGGGCGACGAGGTCCACCTGTGCGTCGCTCGAGATGCCGTGCATCGACGGCAGCATGCCCGTGAGGTAGGTGGCTTCGAGCGTGGGGTAGATGGCGGGAAAGATGGGAACGACAGGCGTCATGAAGCCTTCGCGGCCGAGCATGGACAGATAGCTGGTCTGGCGGCGATAATTTTGCAGCAGGCGCAACGAAAGGCCGGGCACGATGAGCAACAGCAGGTTCTGGGCTGATTCCATGGCAAGAGGCAAGGAAGCCGCGGCTCTCGCGTAAAGCGAAAACTGCACCTTGCTTTACGCGGGGCCTGCCCGCGATTAGTCTCGCGGCCCTTGAGCGATGCCTTCCAGATCCGGCTCTATGAGCACTCCCGTGACGAAAGGGCCTTCGTCGCGCTCAACTACCGCACGTTCCGGGAGTCCATTCCGCCGAGCGAGACCATTGACGAAGAGTTCTTCAGGCGCCATCACCGCTGGCTGCTGGAGCGCTATGCTCCCCACGACGGCGCGCGCAACACGGTGCTGGTAGCTGAGGTCAACGGCCGTTACGCCGGCCACTGCTGGATCGGCATGCAGATTGATTTCTTCACACGCGCTGAAGAGCCCTGGATCTTCGACATTTCCGTGATGCCCGAGTTCCGCCGCCGCGGCCTCGCCCGGGCCATGCTGGCCGCGGCGCAGGACTTCCTGCGTTCGAGGGGATTCAAGTTCCTGGGCCTTCAGGTCATGGCCCACAATGCCGCGGCGCGCAAGCTTTACGAAAAACTCGGTTACACCACCCACTCCGTCACACTGCGCAAGGGGCTTTGACCCGCGCGGCTTGACCCGGGGGCCCTTATTGCGATAGTGCCGCTTTCCAGCGAGCCAGGCCATGCCCGTTCCCGTGATGAACCTCAAGGCGCAGTACGCCGCCCTCAAGCCAGAAATCGACGCCGCAGTTGCGGAGGTGTTCTCCAACCAGAGCTTCATCCTTGGACCCATCGTCGAACACTTCGAGAAGGAAGCCGCGGCCTACCTCGGCGTAAAGCACGCTATTGGGGTGAACTCAGGCTCAGACGCCCTGCTGCTCTGCCTCTGGGCGGCGGGCATCAAGCCCGGCGACGAAGTCATCGTGCCCGCCTTCACCTATTTCGCGACGGCCGGCGCCGTGGCACGCCTGGGGGCCAGGCCCGTGTTCTGCGATGTCGAGCCTGACAGCTTCAACATCGATCTCAAGGACGCCCAGCGCCGCATCACAGACAAGACCCGCGCCATCATGCCCGTCGACCTTTACGGCCAGTGCGCCGATCTCGAGGGCGTCAAGGAACTGGCCGACAAGCGCAAGCTCGTGGTCATCGAAGACGCGGCACAGGCCTTTGGCGCTACGCGCCACGGCAAGCAGGCCGGGCAGGTCAGCCAGATGACGATTTACAGCTTCTATCCGACCAAGAACCTCGGCGGCGCCGGTGACGGCGGCATGGTGGCCACCAACGACGACGCCCTGGCCGACATGATCAAGCTCCTGCACACTCACGGCGAGCGCCCGCGCTACTACAACAAGGTCGTCGGGATGTGCGGACGGCTCGATGCCCTGCAGGCTGCCGTGCTGCGCGTCAAGCTCAGGCACCTGGATGTCTGGAATGCCCGCCGCGCTGAAATCGCGCGCATTTATGACTCCAAGCTGGGGGGCCACGCCCGGCTCAAGACGCCGGTGACGGCCAAGGGCAACAAGCACATTTACCACCAATACACGCTGCAGGTGGGCGACGGAGCCAGTGCCAAGGCTCGCGACGAGCTGATGGGCCGGCTCAATGAAAAGGGCATTGGCAACATGATCTATTATCCCGTGCCCCTGCACCGGCAGGAGTGCTTTGCCCACCTGGGCCAGGGCGAGGGCAGCCTGAAAGTGGCCGAGCGCCTGGCGCGCTGCGTTATCAGCCTGCCTATGTACCCGGAAATGACCGACGCCCAGGCCCAGGAAGTGGCGGCGGCCGTGCTGGCCTCTGTCTGACAAGAAAGGCAATGACCATGGCAAACGTCGGACGCAAGGACTTCAAGCTCAAGAAGTCCCGCACCATCCGTGACGCCAAGACCGCAAAGAAGCGGGTCACGCGTTCCAAGGCCTCCACACGCAAGCCCAAGGGCCGTTAGGAGGTGTGAGCGGGCCCAGGCATGGAACGGGGGCGGTCAAGACCGCCCCCGAAAGCCATGGCCGATGCCCCCTGGTCACTTCTGCCAGCATTCAAGCTGGCTGAAATACTTGTCGAGGGTCATCTCGCCGAGTTCGCCCTTGTCGCGCGAGCGAACATTGATGGAACCTGCGGCCTGCTCTTTGTCGCCGAGTACGATCACGTATGGAATCTTCTGGAGGCTGGCCTCGCGGATCTTGTAGCCGAGGCGGTCGTCCTTCAGGTTGCATTCCGCGCGCAGGCCGAAGTCCAGCAGCTTGCCGTGGACCTCTCGCGCGTAGTCGGCGAACTTCTCACTCACCGGAATCACCCACACCTGCACGGGCGCCAGCCAGAGCGGAAAGGCGCCCGCGTAGTGTTCGATGATCATGCCCATGAAGCGCTCCAGAGAGCCCAGGCCCGCGCGGTGAATCATCACGGGCGTGTGCCGCTGGCCGTCCGCGCCGACATACTCGAGTTCAAAGCGCGCGGGCATGGAGAAGTCGAGCTGGATCGTGCCGCACTGCCAGGTGCGCTTGAGCGTGTCCTTGATGTGGAAGTCGATCTTGGGCCCGTAGAAGGCGCCATCGCCGGGGTTGAGCTTGTAGTTGTAGCCGCCGGACTCCAGCGCCTGCTTGAGCGCGCTTTCGGCGCGGTCCCACATTTCTTCGCTGCCCACGCGCTTGGCAGGCCGGGTACTCAGCTCCATGTGGTACTCGGTAATGTTGAAGTCAGCGTAGACCTCCTTGAAGTAGTCGATGAGCATGTTGACTTCGCCCACGATCTGGTCCGGCGTGACAAAGTGGTGGGCGTCGTCCTGGGTAAAGGCCTGCACACGGAAAAGACCGTGGCGCACGCCTGATAGCTCGCGGCGGTGCACCAGCCCCAGTTCACTGTAGCGCAGCGGCATTTCATTGTGCGAGCGCAGCTTGTGCTTGAAAATCATGCAGTGGCCCGGGCAGTTCATGGGTTTGATGGCCATGGGCCGCTCTTCCTCGACATCCACGACCGCGTCGGGCTTCTTCTCGTCGAACATCTTCATCTTGGTGAAGAACATGTTCTCAAGGTAGTTCGCGTAGTGTCCGCTCTTGTGCCAGAGGCTTTCCGCCAGCACGATGGGGCCCTTTACTTCCTGATAGGCGCGCTTCTTGAGCTTGTTGCGCGCGTAGTTGGCGAGGTTGTTCCACAAAGCCGTGCCCTTGGGCAGATAGAACGGAAAGCCCGGCGCTTCTTCATTGAACATGAACAGTTCGAGTTGCTCGCCCAGCACGCGGTGGTCGCGCTTCCTTGCCTCTTCCAGTACGCGGAAGTACTCGTCGAGTTCTTCCTTTGAGAAGAACGCCGTGCCGTAGACGCGCACAAGCTGCTCGCGGTTTGCGTCGGCCCGCCAGTAACTGCCGCTGACCTTGGTCAGCTTCACATTCTTCAGCCACGCGGTGGACGGCACATGGGGGCCGCGGCACAGGTCGATGAAGTCGCCGTGCTTGTAGAAGGTCAGTTCCTCGCCGCGCCGGGCGATTCCATCGACCAGTTCCTGTTTGAATTTGTTGTGTCCGCCGTCGATGGCCTTGTAGCGAGCGTAGAATTCGTTGGCTTCGTCGTAGCGGGCCACGCAGCGCTGGAAGACAAACCCCTCCCTGGCGATCTTGGCCATTTCGCCTTCGATCTTCGGGAAGTCCTCGACGGTGATCTTGCCCTCAGGCAGGAAGATGTCGTAGTAGAAGCCGTCTTCCACCACAGGGCCAATGGTGAGCTGGGCCTTGGGGAAGATGCGCAAGATGGCGTCGGCCATCATGTGCGCCGCGCTGTGGCGCAGCACCTCCAGGGCTTCTTTGTCCTTCTTGGTCAGAATCTGGACGGTGGCGCCGTGGGGCAGGGGCAAGGCGAGGTCCACGACCTTGCCGTCGACCTTGGCGGCGACGGCGTCCTTGGCCAGCCGCGAGCCAATGGCTGCCGCCAGGTCGGCGGCGGAGGCGCCGTCCTTGAGTTCGCGGGGAGAGCCGTCAGGAAGTTTCACGGAAATCATGGGAATCCTTTCGAGGCGCCTGACCTTGTGGCGCAAGCTTTCGGGCGTCACGCCCGAATGAACCCGGTATGTGCGGCTGCGCAAACCGGCTCGCACGGGCTTCAACGGCGGGGGCAAGAAGCCCATCCTGCGCAGGCAAGAGGCCTGCGCCATCCAAGTGTGCAGAGTTGTCCGGGTTACCGCTACGCTTTGGGCAGGATGCCCAAAACACCGCAGGCAGGCTGCCTGCGCCACTTCAGGGGCCTCAGTTGGTTCGCGCGGTGGCAACGCCCACCGTCGCATCATGCCCCGGCGGCCACACCCGTCGAGGCGGGGATAAGATTAACCGAGGGCCAGGGGCCGTCAATGGGGCGGCGCGGCCGGTGCATGCACGGGCAGAACCGGTGACGAAGCCGGCCCGTGCAGACGCGCGGGCCGGGGAAGGCTGCCGAAAATGTCCGTTCCACCAGTCTGCTAGCCCAGCACCTTGTCAATAGGTTTGCCGGCCGTCTTGTCCGTCAGCCAGACCGGGCGGTTGCCCGCCTCGAACTCCTTGGCCGTGTCCCAGCCCATGAGCGAGGCGAAGGTCCAGAACAGGTCCTGCACGCCCACGGGGTCCTTGGTGATGGTCATGCCGCGTTCGTCGGTTTCGCCGATCACCTGGTTGCCCTTGACGCCCCCGCCGGCCAGCACGGCGCAGAAGTTGTTGGGCCAGTGGTCGCGGCCTTCGGTGGCGCTGATACGCGGAGTGCGGCCGAACTCGCCCATCCAGACCACGAGGGTGGTTTCCAGCAGGCCGCGCTTCTTGAGGTCGGCCAGCAGGGCGGCCATGGGCTGGTCAAATTCCCCGCACAGGCGCTTGGTGCGCACGAAGTTGTCATCGTGAGTGTCCCATCCGCCCAGCACGACTTCGACGCAGGCCACGCCGGCCTCGATGAGGCGGCGGGCGATGATGCAGCTTTCGGCAAACTTGCCAGAACCGTAGGCCTTCTTGACCTCGTCGGGCTCGTCGGCGATGTAGAACTTGCTCTTGAGCGGGCTGTCCATGAGGCGCCGAGCCTTTTCGTACATGGCCTTGTGGGCCTCGACGGCCTCAGCCCCGCGCTGACGTGCGAAATCCTTCTCCATCTCATCCACCAGCTTCATGCGCTTGTCCATGCGCGCCTTGTCCACGCCGCCGGCGTAGTCCAGGTTCTCGATGCGCGCGCCGGGATTGCTGATGACGAAGGGGTTGTTCTCCACACCCAGGTAGCCCGCGCCAAAGGGTCCGCCGCGCAGCTTGACGAAATTCGGCAGGTCAAAGTCCTTCTTACCGAGTTGGTGGCTGACGATGCTGCCCAGGCTCGGGTGCTTGAGCGTGGGGTTTGGAATGTAGCCGGTATGCAGCAGGTAGCTGCCGCGGCTGTGGTTGCCCTCTTTGCTGTTCAGGCTTCTGATGACGCAGATGTCCTTGGCCATCTTCGCCATGTTCGGCAGGTTCTCGACAGGCGTGAAGCCGGGCGTATCCGTATCGAGTGCTTTCCAGGGCGAACCGGTATCCTTGCTGTTGGGCTTGGGGTCAAACGTGTCCAGCTGCGAGGGAGCACCCTCCATCCACAGCAGGATGACCTGCTTGCACTTCCCGCCGCGCTTGGCCGTGGTCTTCTTGTCGTCGCTGCCCTGAGCCAGGAGGTCGGGTCCCCACCAGAAGTGGGAAGTGGCCAGGATGCCGCCGGCGGCGGCGGTGGCGCGGAGGAAGTCGCGGCGCTTGATGGAGACGAGCGGGTTAGCCATGTTCAGCCTCACTGGGTAGCTATGTTTGCCGTATCGACCGTTACGATTTCAAGGAACCCCGCGTCCGGCGCCGGGTTTCGGAAAAATCAGTGGTTGGTAGCGAACTCCGTGGTGTTGAGCAGGGCCCAGAAGATGTCTTCAAAGGCCTTGTGGCGGTCGCTTTCACCCTCCACGTGCTTCTTCATGCGCGACGCCTCCCACTTCTCGGGCGGGCGGCCAAGGGTGGCGAGGAAAATCTCCTCGATGATGTAGTTCACCGCGTCCAGACCGCCGCGCAGCTTGTCGTTGCCGCTCTCCGTGATGATGCGCTTGAGCGTGTTGTCCTGGCCGAGGTCCGTTCCGTCATTGAGCAGCCGTCCATTGAGCATCATCAGGGCTTGGGGAATGGACCCCGAGTAATCGTCAATGTCGCGCGAACCCTCGTCATCGGAGTAGGCGTAGTTAAAGCTCTGGAGAATGTAGGCCAGCACCTGGTCGCGGCGGTCGCGGTTGTTTTTGCTGCCGAAGTCGCCCGCGCCAATGGCCCGCATGACGGAGAACACCACCTGCTCGGGGCTGAGCCGGCGCACCATGGCGCGGCTGTAAGTTGCCCGGTCCTCGCTGTATTTGGCGCCGGCTTTCTTGGGGACGGAGGAGAGGTTGTAGGCCTCGCTGTTGCAGATCATGCGGATGAGGTACTTGAGGTCAAAGCCGCTGGCGACGAACTCGCGGGCCATGCGGTCGAGAACCTCGGGATGGCTAGGGGTGTTGTTGCTGTTGAAATCGTCCACGGGGTGGACGAAGCCCACGCCCAGGAAGCGCGCCATGTAGCGGTTGACCGTCATTTCGCGGAAGTAGACGTTGTCGGGGCTGGTCATCCAAGCCGCCAGGGCCTTGCGGGGCGGGTTGGCGGGGTCGAGCTTGTAGGTTTCGCCAAACAGGAACTTGGGCAGCACAGCCTTGCCTTCTTCGGTCAGGGCGCGCTTGAGCAGCTCGGCGTTGGGCGGCAGGGAGCGGTCCCTGGCCTCGTAGTTGGCAGGCAGACCCTTTTCGGCCTGCTGCGTCATACGGGTGTCGGTGAACTTGAAGAAGTTCTGAACGCCGAAGAAGTCGTCGGTGGTGATTTCCTCGTAGGGGTGCTTGTGGCACTGGGCGCACTGGATCTGCTTGCCCAGGAAGACCTTGCTGGTGATGCCGGTCAGCGCGGGCCGGTCGTTCTCGAAGCTGATGATGTAGCCGATGGCCTTGTTGTTCTCGCTGGAGCCGCTGGCGGTAACGAGGTCATAGACCAGTTTGTCGAAGGGGCGGTTCTGGGCGAACTGGCCCTGGAGCCACTCCTGCAGCATGTTGCGATAGGTCGCGTTGGCCTCCCGGCCGATCAGCGTGATGGCCCAGGTGCGCGCCCAGGACTCCGCGTATTCGGGGCTGGCCAGCAGGGCCTCGATCAACTTCTCGCGGCGCTGATGGGACTTGAGGCGGGCGAACTCCTGACCCTCGGGCGTGGTGAGGTCTGGAATCAGCCAGGTCTTCACTTCCTCGCGCGAGGGAATCCGGCCCAGGATGTCGAGGTAGGCGCGACGAATGAACTCGGCGTCCGTGCAGCGTTCGGCCAGGGGCATCTTCGCGGCCTTGCGCTTGGCGCGCAGGGTTTCATCGAGGAAGTCCCTAGCCCGGGTCCAGTCCTTGCCCATGGCCTCAGTTTCGGCGCGGGTCTCGGACTTCCTTTGGGCCTGCAGCGGCTCTTCGCCCTCCAGGGCGAGGACACCGCATAAGGCAGTGAGCGTCAGCAGGGCAAAGGCGACGACGCTGCGGCCGGAAGGTGACATGCTGCCTCCATAAGGCTGGTATAATTCGCGTGAAGCGTGACAGGGTCGATTCTAGGCCGGTTCCAGGGGAGAGTCACCGGATTCTTCAGGTTTCAAGCATCATCCCTTTATGGGTGGCTTGTCATTTCTCGCCCTTACAGAAATTCGGCAGGGAAAGGTACACCCTTGCCGCGTAAGCTTTTGCGGCGCGCGGGCACAGAGCGAGCAAAGACAGGGGAATACCTTGACGACAAAATGGGTCCGGCTCTTCGCGCTGCTGTTATGCCTCCTGCTGGGCGCTCAGGCCGCCGTGGCCGACGCCAAGGCCCTGAAGGATCGTCTCAAGGACATCAAAAAGGCCTGGCCCAAGGCGCCCAAGAGTGAGCGCCTGGAATGGCTGACTGAACTCGGGCTAGAGAGCGAGCGCACGGTCGATGATTTCCTGCTGGAACTCGTGGAGAAAGAGGCCGATTTCGATACCGCCGGCGAGGCGGCCAAGGCCCTCGTGGCCCACAAACTCGCGAAAGACGGAAAGGACCTGCTCAAGCTCTACAACCGCTGCAAAGAGCCCCAGCGCCGCGCCGCCTGTGTGCGCTGGCTGGGCGGCTACGGCGTTGAAGCGCCTTTGCGCGAGCTCAAGGACGTCGCCCTGACAGACGACGGCTCGGCGCCCGCGGCCGCCCTGGCGCTGATTGACGCCGGAGGCCCGGAAGCACTCAAGCAGCTCGACACCGTGTCCCAGATTTCAAAGAGCACTGACGCCCGGCGCCTGGCCGTGGGCGGACTTCTCAAATATGGAGACCGGCGCGGCATCGACGGCCTGTCAAAGCTGGCGGGGATTGAGGATGCCAGCTTTGCCGCCCACTATGCGGTGGGCGGTGCGCTGGAAACAGACGCTCTGAGCGAAGTGCTGAAGTTCGCCAAGAAGCGAGTGAACCTGGGCGTGGGAGTTCGGCCGCACCTGTTTGGCAGCCTGTTGTCGAGGTTGACGCGCAAGGAATCGCATCAGGCTGTTTTCGAGGCCCGCGACGCCATCGACAAAAGCGTGGACATGGAGCTTTTCTCGTGGCTGTTCAGCTATTGCGCGTGGGGCGTTGACGTCAAGCTGGTGTTGAGCGCCCTGGGGCGCAGCGAACCTGACGAGATTCTGCTGGGCCTGCGCTGGTTGCAGCGCGCGCCCAAAGCGTTGGAGGGCGATGATCTGGCCAAGACGGCCCTGGCGCTCTCGCCCCTGTTGGCATCAGACAACGACAAGCTCGCGGGTCACGCCCTGCTGGCGGCGGCGGCGGCCGGCATCACGGGCGAGGCATTCAAGGGGCGCCTGAATGCGTGGCTGGCCGACAAGGAGAAGCCGCAGCGTCGCTCGGCCGCCCTGCTGGCAGCCGCGAAGTCCCAATTGCCGGAATGTAAGCAGGCTGCCCTGGAACTGATTGCCGACGACTGCTGGTACGTGGCCAGCGCCGCTCTGGAGTATGTGCTGGCCCTGCGCCTGCCTGAAGGCGCGTCCCTGGCCTTTGCCCTGGCCAGGCGTCAGGGCGATGGCCGCCTTTTCCACGAGGCCATTGCGCTGCTGGTGGACCTGACGGGAGTGGACTTCGGCGACGACTTGGCCAAATGGGAGCAATGGTTCTCGGCCAACCCAGACTTCAAACCCGCCGAGGGCAAACTGGGAACCCTGCGGGGCGCAAGGGCTGCCCGCACCTCCAAGAAGACTCGCGCCCGCTTCTACGGCCTCGAGATCGACAGTGAAAACGTGGAGTTTGCCATCGATCGCAGCATCTCCATGATTGATCCCGTCGCGCGCGAGCCCAGGCGTCCCGACTTCAAGGCCCGAAAGGCTGACGTGCTCAAGCGCCGCGCTGAGGTCAACCGGCTGGTGCGCGACGGCTTTCTGCCGCGCTTTCATGTGGCGGCCTGCGAAGTCGCGGCGGCCCTGGACGGCATGAACGAGAAAGCGAAGTTCGGCCTCACACTGTTCAATACGGAGAGTGTGATGATGGGGGACAAGCGGATGGTCAATGACCCGGAGTCCCGCCGCAACGCTCTAAGCTGGCTGCTTTCGAGTGAAATCAAGGGCGGCACGGACATCAAGGCGGCGCTGTGCGCGCTGTGCGAACGGGGCGAGGCCGACACTGTTCTGGTGCTGACGGACGGCGACCCGCTGAGTCTGGCGCTGATCGAGCAGATCCAGCGCAGCAACGCCTTCACCCGCGTGAACATCGAGGTCGTCAGTCTGCACGCCAAAGAGCACTGGCGTTTCTATCTGGACACCGTGGCGCGGCTGAACGCGGGACGGCTGGTCGAGGCCGAGCCGAGGTAGGTGCCCGGCAGCCCGCCGGCGTTGAGTCGACTAAGAAAGGCGGGACGGCCGTGAGGGCCGCCCCGCCGTTTTGTCGCGGTCGCGAAGACCGCACCGATCACTGACGCTAGGCGGCGCGCAGGGCGTGCCTTTCTTCCTCGTCGCGTGAGGGCAGGGCGAGTTTCCTGCCGAAGCTGCGCTGGCCCTGGGGGCTGTCGGGCGAACCGTCACCGTCGTCACCCTCGTCATCGCGGACGCGGGCGCCGGAGGTGTCCTTGCCGACGTTCTTGGCCTCGAGGTCGAGCGTGAACTTGACGAACTCTTCGTCCAGCTTATCCCAGTCCTTGTCGCTGCTGATGGCGAACAATTTCTTGAAGTGGTCGATGAAGGGCTTGGGGTCGAAGGACTTCTTGTCAATCTCGCCGGCGTAGTCCGCCTTGACGTAGTCGAGCCACTTGTCGCGATACTTGTGCCGGCCGCTTTCCTTGTAGTGATAGAGGAAGGTGCTGGCCTGGCAGGAGGCGGCGTAGAAGACGGCCACAAAGAAGTTCTGGTCCACACGAAGGTTGAGCTTGAGTTCGCGCATGCGCTCAAAGCCAACCTGGGCGCACTGGCCGTAATTCATGCAGCGCAGCATGTCCTGTATGCGGAACAGGTTCTTCTTGCCCGTGTATTTTTCATAAACCAGCTTCCAGTTGTTGAGGCGGATGAAGTTGGTCTGCATGAACTTGTATTCGGCTTTCTCGGTGTCGTCAGACTTCACAAAGCCGGCCACGGAGTCTGTCAGCCCTTCCTGGATCATGACGTTGAAGTAGCGGGGGCGGGTTTCCCTGGGGCGCCATTGGCGGTTGACACGGTCCCAGTCCAGAGGGTTGGCGGCGTAATGGTCTGACAGCATGTGGAAGGTCTCGTGCATCAGAGTGGATTCGTTGGACCAATCCTCTTCGTTGCCCGCCACTGCATTGGGGTCATCCCAGGTCACGATGTGGCGCAGGGGCAGATAATAGTGGGCACGGGCGCCAGGCATGCCGCCGCCCATGAAATCCTCCAAGAACTGCTGGTAGGTCTGGCCGTCCTTGAGCACGAGGATTTCAAGGGCCCAGCCCTCAGCCTCGGCAAGCTGCCCGGGGGTATCGAACTTGCGGCCCTTGAGCTCGGATTTGCGGCTGACGGTAGGACCTTCCGTGGGCACCGTGCGCTGGAGGTTGAAGGGCTTGACCAGGTTTTCCTGGAACCAGTTTACGAGCTGGCGCAGCATGTTGGCCTTGACGGCGAAGCTGCGCTCGAGGTCCGCCACGTCGCGTCCCGGTGCCTTCTCCACCAGCACGAGGAAGGGGTTCCAGTAGGTGTAACCCCAGACCTCTTCGAACTCTTCGGTGCCGCGCCCCAGGGCGTCGGGCGAGAACATGGCCTTCTTCATGCCCTTCAAATTGGCCTGCTTGAAGCGCAGAAAGGCCTCGCGCGCGTTGATGGCAAAACCGTCCTTGGCGTGACGCGCCTTGAGGGCTTCGCCCGCTTCGCGGCACTTGGCCTCGTAGCCCTTGATCTCTTCGAGCTGCTGGGGGTTGAAGTAATCGTCACCACCGACGTCGTTCTGGATGTCCCGCAGGCGCTTGGCCCAATCGCCCCACTCCTTGAGGGCCCAGGCCTGGTAGTCGTCGAACTCCGGGGGTTGCTCGTACTTGCGGTAGCCCAGGATCTCGCAAATCTGCATGTAGGCTTCGCTGGGCACCTTGAACTCGCGTTCGACTCCGTTTTCAACCTTGCGCACCACGCGATAGCGGTCCATTAGCGTGCGGGCCTTTTCGAGCAGGGCGGTCACCTGGTAGCCGTCGTTGTGCAGCATGAGGGCGACTTCCGTGACCTCGCGCTTGTTGCTCGACCCCGTCACGCGCTTTTCCAGCAGCGCCTGGAACTGGTTCTGGTAGCTCTTGAACTTGTCCTTGAACTTGCCTTCGGCCTTGGCCTTATCGCGGGCCTGCACGTAGCGGTTCTTGATGTCTTCCGACTGGAGGCCGATTTCATTCTTGAGGTCGGTGTCGAACTGGGCCAGCAGCTTTTCGTCTTCGCTCAGGCCGGGGGTCTTGGCCCCGTCTGACGCGCTCTGGCCGTCCTTGCCTCCGCCTCCGCCGGACGGTCCCTGGGTCTTGCCCGAGTTGCCGATGATGACGCCGACGATGATGATTACGACAAGCACGCCGCCGCCGATACCGAGATAGAGCGGCATGGGGTTCTTCTTCTTCGCGCCCGGCTGGCCGGGCACGGGGGCGGGACGGCCGCCCGGAACGGGACGGCCCTGGCCTCGCGCGGGTGGCGGTGGGACACGCGAGGGATGGGGCCGGGTGCCCACACCCGTGGGCGGGTGCGAAATCACGGTCTCTTCCTTGCGCAGGACGGAGTCGCCGCCCTTCATGTCGACATCAAAGTTTGCCGTGGGCTTCTTGGGGCCGGGCTTGGGCACCGGTGCCGTGGCCTTCTTGACCACGGGGGCCGCGCGCTCAGACGAGCTTGCATCCTCGATGTCCGACCGGCGGATGGTGCGGGTCCCGCCGATGATGGTCGGGTTGGCCACCTGCGGCACGGGCACCATGATGGAGGCGCCGCACTTCTTGCAGGTGGTGGACTTGCCCGCATGCTGCTGGGGCACGCTGTACTTCGTGCCGCATGCCGGGCACGGGAAAACTATGGGTTCCATCGGTGGCTCCTTCGCCCCGGCCTTGGCCGGTCCTGCCTTGCGCTGTGGTTCAACATCGTAGGACTTCTGTCCCGAAACAAAAGGCGGCGCATCTCCACCCGCCGCCAATGCCGCGGCCTTGGCCGACGCCCGTGCCATGATTGCGGCGTCGAGGCTGGGTGGCGGCTGCGGCGGCCGCAGGTGATTCAGAAATGCGTCGTCTTGCGTCATGGTTGCTCTAGCGGGCGCTCAGGGCGGCCCTGAGTTTCTCCAGGGCCAGTCTGTGCCGCGACATCACGGTCTTGGCCGGCGCGCCCGTCAACTCTGCCATTTCTTCAAACGTAAACGCGCCGTAAAGCCTCAATAAAACTGTTTCGCGCTGCTCCTCCGGAAGCTCCGCCAGGGCCTCATTGAGCCTTGCCGCTTCCTCCGCGCCGGCCACGGGGTCTGCCGGAAGCACCAGCGCTTCCTGCTTCCCTTGATGCTCCAGGGCCTTCTGCTCACTCTTGCGCCGGCGGGCGTCGTCAATCACCCGGTTGCGCAGGACCGTGTAAAGATAGGCGCCCAGCCTCGTGTCCGGCGGCAATTTTTCCACGCGCTCGATGAACTTGATCCATACATCCTGGGTGACGTCCTGGGCCTGTGCCGCGCTGCCGCACAGGCTCAGGGCATAACCATAGAGGCCGGCCTTGAAGCGCTCATAGATCTGCGTGAACGCCTCGAGGTCGCCCCGCTGATAACGGGCCAGCAACTCGGCTTCCGAAACATCCGTCATCGGGGCGATCACCACACTGAATTGAACGAAGCAGCCACCCGCATTCCTCACTTGGAATTCAGGGAACACCTGGAAATGTGCAAGACCCCCGGGCGGCCCCACGCCAAATATCGGCCCCGGACAGGGTTGCTTGCCGCCCGCGAACTCCAAAGCGCACAATTTGCCTATGAAACCACCGCGAAGGGAACTTGTCGCAGGGAAAAAGCCCTTACCCAAAGCAGGTCGTTGCCAGGGTCCGGTGGAGGGCGTTTGCAGCGGAAGCAAAAGGATTGGGGGCTGCTGAACAGTGATGTCTTCTGCAGCCTTCTATTCCACCAGGGCCAGGCTGACCGTGATGTTGTCGCTGCCCCCGGCTGCGTTGGCCGCCGCCACCAGGTCCTTCGTGGCGGCCTCAAGCTCCTTGCCGTGCTTGACAAGGATGGACTTGATCTGCTCGTCGGGCACGAGGTCCGTCAGGCCGTCGCTGCAAAGCAGGAACAGGTCACCGGCCTTGACCTTCTCCCACTTGACGTCTACTTCCACGGCGGGCTCCATGCCCAGGGCCCGCGTGATAATGTTCTTGAGCGGGTGCGAGCGGGCATCCTCAGCGGAAATCAGGTTCTTCTTGCGCAGTTCGCCCACCCAGGAATGGTCTTCCGTGATCTGGCTCAGCTCGCCTTCGCGCATGCGGTAAATGCGGCTGTCGCCCACATTGGCAAACACGACGTAATCCCCGGAAATCACCACGGCAACAATGGTCGTGCCCATGTTCCGTAGCGCGGCATCGGAGTTGCCCCGCCGGTAGATTTCCTTGTTGGCGTTCTTGATGGACTTTGTGAGGAGTTCGGCGTCTTTGCGCTCGTTTGAGCTGCCATTGCGCGACTTGAAGGCCTGCTGAAGCGTCTCAATGGCAATGTGGGAGGCGATTTCGCCGCCCAAATGGCCGCCCATGCCGTCGGCCACAGCGCAAAAGCAGGATTCCTCGATGACGATCGAAGCGTCCTCGTTGTTCTTGCGCTGCATCCCTACATCTGTGGCGGCGGCAAATCTTACGACCATGACGCCGTCCTTGTGCCCCACATCAGTGTCCGGCATGGAGGGTAGTCCAGGCTAAACGCACAGAAACACACGCCTCACAACTTCAGGTAGTCCGGTAACGTACCCGCTTGGGGAAAGACTGTCAATTGTCGTGCGCAAAGTAACGCTGCTTCAGCACTTGGATTACCGGACCCTGCCCAAGCTCGGCCCGCCGACTGTTCCTGGGTGTCTCTTGTCCCCGCTTTGGCGGTCAGTCGCGCGGCGCCCGAATTCAGGCCATGCGGTCTTCGTCCAGCTTGAAGCGTTCGCCCAGGTACTCGCGACGCACGATGGCGTCATCAGCAATTTCGCGCGGTGCCCCCTCCTTGATGACCTGTCCCTCGACAATGATGTAGCTCTTGTCGGTCATCGGAAGGACTTCCCGCACGTTGTGGTCCGTCAACAGGATGGCCATGCCGCGTTGTACCAGGCCCGAAACGAGCCCGCGCAGGTCTTCAACGGCGATGGGGTCTACACCGGCAAAGGGCTCATCCAGCAGGATGACCTTGGGCTCGTTGATCAGAGTGCGGGCGATTTCCAGCCGGCGACGCTCTCCGCCGCTGCAACGGCCGGCAAGGTTACCCCGCACGCGGGCGAGGCCGAAGTCGGCCAGCAGTTCTTCCAGCCGTCGCGTGCGCTCAGGGCCCTTGAAGCGGCTACTCTCGATCACGATGCGCAGGTTGTCCTCGACGCTGAGCTTGGCGAAGATAGTGGGCTCCTGGGCCAGATAGCCCAGGCCCAGCCTGGCGCGCCTATGCATGGGCAGGGCCGTTACGTTGCGGCCGTCCAGCTCCACCTCGCCGCCATCCACCGGCAGCAGGCCCGCCAGCATCTTGAAGGTCGTGCTCTTGCCGGCGCCGTTTCGGCCCAGCAGGCCCACAATCTGGCCCGGCATCACGCTGACGGAAATGCCGCGGACGACGCTGCGGCTGCCAAAGCGTTTGGTCAGGCGGTCGCCACGGAGCACGGGAGTCAAGTCGGTCACGCCTGTGTTTTAGCGTTGCGGCCGGTGAAGCAAAAGCGGCTGGGCTATCGAGCGCGAATCAACCGGGCGTCATCAAGGCCCAGCCGGCAGCGCAGGTCAGCGGTATCCTGCAGGAAGCGGCGGCCGTCCTGGTAGTAGCCCGCCGTGCGCTTCAGGCCGGGCTGGCGCGCGACGAACCAGTTATTGAACAGATGCATCATGGCTTCGCGCAGGTACTTTGCGGCCATGCTGGCAAGGGCCACAGGCAGGTGGTCGTTGTCGCCTTCTTCGACAAAGGCAATGAACAGGCGCGGCTCGTTGCGCTCGCCCGGCACCACCAGCTCGTAACTCGATATCTTGGGTGATTCCACGAATGCCGAAACGTCGGCCTCGGGGAACTGACCCTTGAGCGCGCGCCCGTATTTCTCACGGCCGCCCTGACGGTCACAAACCACGGCCAGGTGCCGGTGCCGACTCCAGAGTTCTCCCACGACTCGGCCCACGACTTCGAACTCGGCCCTCGATTTGTTGTCGGTGCGGCCGATGAGCCGGTTGAGTTCGCCCTCGAATACGGGCACAGCCCCCAGCTCGCGCAGGGCCAGGCCCCCTTGCGCCAAGGCCCGCGACAGGGCCTCGGCGCGCAGCGCGGCACGCTCGGGGCCGGCCTCCAGCGGGAAGGGAGCCAGAGTTGCAGCGTACCAGTCGTAGGCGCCGCGTTTCTCTCGAGCCAGCGAGCAGAAGGAGGCATAGAAATTTTCGAAGCTAGACAGGTTGAAGCCGTGCAGGCAGGCCCAGCTGAGGAGTTCTTCTTCGAGGGGCTTGAGACCCTTGGAGGGGCTGTAAATCTGTTTGGAGTCACAGACGACGGGCCGCTGCTTGCGCTCGCCAGGCTTGCGGCCGATGGCTCCGCCCGTGCGCTGCCAGAGGTTTTCGGCAAGCAGCGCGTCGGCACTCAGGGGCTGAGGCAGGGCAATGGCGGCGTAGCCCAGGGTAAGGGGGCCCAGGATGGGGCCGAGCCCGGCTTCATCGATGCCGGCAATGACCTGATAGTGGGCCTGCGCCATGGCGAAATTGTGTCGCGCCCGCCCCGTGCGGCAACTGAAAACAACCACAAGGGATCTACAGGAACGTGATGGTGAGAGTGTTTTGCATCGCGTTTTGCCCGATGGCCACGTTTTCCACGGGGTTGGCAACCCAGTCCAAGGCTGGAAGGCCGCTATGCTCCAAGACCAGCACCGTGCGCCCCAGCGGATCCTTGCGCACCAAAAAGCGCAGTATCCTGCGATCGCGGGCCGCCCCGCAGTGGACCGAGGCCAACTGAAGCAGTTCCCCCAGAAAGTTCAGAAGTTGCCGCCTGCGCACCACGACGCTGTGGATGCCGCGATAGCGGCGCAGCACCACCACGCCGCACAGTTCCAGCGCGGCAGCCCAAGTGTGCAGCAACTGGTCGAGCAACTCTTCCAGTTCCAGTTTCTGGGGGGCTTCGGTGTGCGGAGCGTTCGGGGCTCCGTTTGGTCTCTGGCGCAGCGCATCCTCGATGTCCTCGACGAGGTCCAGGGCCGTAACGGCGTCGCAGCCGTTTTCAACGACGTGGCGCAGTTCAGCCAGCAGCTTGAGCGCATCCACCTTCGCGGCGGTCGGCAGGAGGATGTGACTGATGGGCGGTTGTTCTGGCCGGGCGGAAACCGTGGGCGGGAAGGAACGTTCAAAGGACATGGCAGGGCTCCAGGGCTCTGCATGCCAATGTCGTGTCGGGGAACTTCAGGTGCAGGAATCCCGGAAAATCGTGCGTGCAAAGGTCACGACTTGCGCGGCGCCGCCTACTTGGCCAAGAGTTCCTTCTCGATGTAACTGGTATGGACGGTGCCGTCGATGAAGCGCTTGTCGCTCATGATGCGCAGATGCAGGGGCACTGTGGTCTTGATGCCCTCGATGCGCATTTCCTGCAGGGCGCGCTTCATGCGGGTGATGGCCTGCATGCGGTCGGGAGCGAACACCAGCAGCTTGCCCACCATGCTGTCGTAGTTCGACGGAATGGTGTAGCCCGCTTCGATATGGCTGTCCCAGCGCACGCCTGGCCCGCCGGGGATGAAGACCCGCGTGATCTTGCCCGGGCAGGGGCGGAAATCGTTGTCCGGATCCTCGGCGTTGATGCGACACTCGATGGCGTGTCCGCGCACCTCGACGTCGCTCTGGGAGAATGGCAGCTTCTCGCCAGCCGCCGCCAGAATCTGGGCGCGAATCAGGTCCGTGCGCGTGACCAGCTCGCTCACCGGGTGCTCGACCTGGATGCGGGTGTTCACTTCCATGAAGTAGAAGTTGTTCTTCGAGTCCACCAGGAACTCGCAGGTGCCCGCAGTCACGTAGTTGGCGGCCTTGGCCAGCGTCAGCGCGGCTTCACCCATCTTGCGGCGCAGCTCCGGCGTCATGATGGGCGAAGGCGCTTCTTCGACAAGCTTCTGGTGGCGGCGCTGGAGTGAGCAGTCGCGCTCGCCGCAGTAAACGAAGTTCCCGTGGGAGTCCACGATCATCTGGATTTCGACGTGGCGCGGGCGCTCGAGGTACTTCTCCACGTAAACGCTGTCGTCCTTGAAGGCGATGGCGGCTTCACTCTTGGCCTGGAGGAAGCCCTGCACCAGCGCGATCTCGTTGTGGGCCACGCGCATGCCGCGGCCGCCGCCGCCGGCGGCCGCCTTGATGATGACGGGGTAGCCGATGTTGTTGGCAATCTCGATGGCCTGCTCTTCGCTGTCCACGTTCTCCTTCACGCCCGGCAGCATGGGCACGCCGACCCTTCCGGCCACCTCGCGGGCGCTGGTCTTGTTGCCCAGCAGGCGGATGCTCTCGGGCGAGGGGCCGATGAACGCGATGCCGGAGCTGCGGCAAACCTCCGCGAAGTGGGCGTTTTCGCTCAGGAATCCGTAGCCGGGGTGGATGGCGTCCACGTCGGAGATCTCGGCCGCGCTCATGATGCGGGAGATGTCGAGGTAGCTTTTGGCGCTGGGTGCAGGGCCGATGCAGATGGCTTCGTCGGCGAGGTCGAGGTAGGGGGCGCCGCGGTCGGCCTCGGAGAAAACGCAGACGCAGCGCACGCCGAGTTCGCGGCAGGCGCGGATGACGCGCAGGGCGATTTCACCCCGGTTGGCGATAAGGATTTTTGAGAACATGGGTTCGCGTTTCGTGCTGCGTGCTTCGTGTTCCGCTGCGTGGCTCGGGACTGCGCCCGGACCCCCAGACACGAAACACGGGTCTTACGAAGGCTTCACCAGGAACAGGGGCTGGCCGTACTCGACGCTCTGGCCGTTCTCGACCAGAATCGCGGCGATGGTGCCCTCCATTTCCGCCTTGATCTCGTTGAACACCTTCATGGCCTCGATCATGCACACCGTCGAGTCCTTGTTGACGTTGTCGCCCTCCTGCACATAAGGGGGGGCCTCGGGGTTGGCGGCGCGATAAAAGGTGCCCACCATGGGGCTCTTGATCGCAATGGTGCCCGCGGGCTGGGCCGCCTGGGCCGGGGCCGCCGCGGGTTGCTGGGCCGTGGGCGCCGCCGCCAAGGGCGCCATGGCCGGCACCACCCTCATGCCGCCATCGTACTTCTTCTTGAGGCGGATCTTCTTGGCGTCCTCTACCAGCTCGACCTCCAGCAGGTCGTTCTTATTCATCAACTCGATGAGGCGATTGATTTCGTCGAGGTCCATGGCGCAGCTTCCCGTGGTTCAAGGGCGGGGACTGTATCGCTGACTTGCCCCTGACTCAAGAGCAATGCCCAAGCCCGGTTTCCATGCCGCAAGTCCGCCAAAAACACGTTTAATGACCAAGCCCCGCCCGTTGGGGGCCCGGGCCTAATGACTTTCACGACTGGGGAACCTGTGACCCGCTTCATCGCTCTCTGTGCCTTCGCCGCCCTCGCGGCGGTTGTTACTTGTCTCCAACCCGGCGTCGCCCAGGACAAACCCGACAAGGGCGAACCCGTCAAGCTTCCCCCTGTGCCCACCGGCGAAGTCTTGCCCGAAGGCGTGCGCTTTGAGGTACCTTACCCGCGCGGCAAGGGTTACCTCACGCTTTCGCGCCAGAACGGCTATCTGCGCGTCGATGCTGAGGTGCACTTGCTTTACAACGCGGGCGACGGGGACCGGTCCATCGGCAGCGCCGTGGCCCTGGTGCTTTCCGTGGACGGCTACAACGGCCGCATCCTGATGCATTACCCCAACGCCGTTTGGGTGCCCAAGGCTGCCATGCCCGTATTCCGCTATGAGAAGACCTACACCAAGGAAAGCGCGCCCGTCAATTCAGCCCAGAGCCCGGGGTTTGCCGCTTCAAGCAACGTTTGCTTCACCGACCGCTGGACCACCACCTACTGGGTCAACCTGCGCCGCCTGATTACCGCAGGCAACACTCCCGACAGCCCGGCCGACCACTGGCGCGCCGCCTTCCACGCCGGCGACAGCGCCGCCTATCAGGTCTTCCCCGAGGGGGTCAACGGGCAGAACCCAGCCATCACGCCCGATCGCATGTTCACCTTCAAGTTCAGCACCCTGCCCCAGCGCCAGGATGAGGCCCAGGACCCCATGGCCGCCGTAGCCGCGCGCGAAGACAGCATCTACAAAGACATCCAGTCTCTGCTGGCCACCTTCAGCGTGCCCCAGAACGCCAGCCAGGCGCAGGTGCAGGAGGCCTTCGTCAAGGGCTTTGCCGCGCTCAAAACCATGGGCAAGGCCTACCCGGACCTGTTGCTGGTCAAATTCCTGCTCTGGCAACTGGGCCTGCGTTTGGGTGCCGGCGAGGGAGTGGATCCCATTGCCCTGCTCAAGGATTACCTGGATGCCTGTCCCAGTCAGCTGCGCGTGCACGTCAATTACATTGACACCCTGATTCGCGCACAGCGCAAGGCCGAGGCCCTCAAGCATATCGACCTGCTGCTGGCCAGCGACATGGCCAAGGGCCACGAGCCCACCAGGGTGCGGGTGCACCTGGACATGGCCCCGCTGCTGATTGACGCCCAGGAGGCCGCGGCCGCCGACAAGGTATACGACGCCATCAAGGATTCGCCGGTTCTGAACACCGACCTGCTCCAGCGCCTGCGCTACACTGTGGGCGCCTCGCGCGCGGCGGCCGCGCTGGGCAACCGTGAGCGCGAAGCGGCGCTCATGAACCTGCCCGCGCGCGAGCCGGGCTTCAGCCACGCCGAGGTCAAACCCCTGGTGGACTATGCCCGCTCGCTGTTCCAGCTCGGCTACGAAGACGAGGGTGTGCGCGCCGCCGAGGTGCTGTGCGGCTCGCCCTGGCTCTCCAAGAGCGGCAGCGTGCACTCCCAGGTGCGCATCGACATGGCCGAGTACCTGCTGCGAACAAATTACGCCGCGGACAAGGCCTTCGCGCAGTACGAAGCGGCGCTCAAAAGCGGGCACTTCGCCACGGATGATGTGACGCGATTTGGCTGCTACGTCGGTCTTGCCCGCTGCAAGGAAGCCCAGGGTGACATGAAGGCCGCGGCTGAGATCTATCGCAAACTTCTGGAGACGGAGCAGGCCAAGCTGACGGCCCAGCAGGTGGCGGGCATCAAACAGCTGCTCGAGTTCCAGACCAAGGGCCAGAGCCAGTGGGAAGAGGAGCTCAAGTTCATCGACGAAGACGCTAAGAAGCAGAACCCGCGCCTGACGCTGGAAACCACCAAGGGCAACATCGTGGTGGAACTCTTTGAAGACGACGCGCCCAACACCGTGGCCAGCCTGGTGAGCCTCACTCAGAAGGGTTTCTACAACAATCTCTCGTTCCACCGCTTTGAGCCCAACTTTGTGATTCAGGGCGGCTGCCCGCTGGGCAATGGCACGGGCAGCGGCGGCTACCGCCTCAAGAGCGAGGTCAGCCGGCGCAACCACTTCATGGGTACCTTCGCCATGGCCTGCTCGCAGCCCAAAGGAAACACAGAGGGAAGCCAGTTCTACATCTGCACGTCCAACGGGCCCAACGTGCTCAATCTCAGCGGCAGCTATGTGGTGGCCGGGCGTGTCATCGAGGGAATGGACGTGGCGCGGCGGTTGCGTGCCGGTGACCGCATGGTCAAGGTGACGGTCACTAACCTGCGCAGCCACGAGTACAAACCGGAAACTCTGCCCGAGAGGCGCTAGCGTGAAAGCGAAAGGCGCAGTCCGGCAACAATCAATGAAACTCCAATTGGAGCTGCCATGAAAGCGCTGAGCTTCGCGACACCCCTGTTGGCCCTTTTCCTCGTTGCGGTCTGCCTGCCTGGCCACGTTGACGCCGGCGAGACCCAGACACCCGAGGCTCAGGCCAAGGATGACGGCTCGCGTGTGGCCGAACTCGAAAAGGAGGTTGCCGCGCTGAAGAAGAAGCTGGCCGAACTCGAGGCCCGCCTGGCCAAGCTTGAGAAGGGGGCCTCCACGGCGGAGGTCACGGCCACCAAGAACTTCGAGGAGGCCATGGTCCAGCTGGATATCAGCGACGCCGAAAAATCGGCCATCCGCGACTCAATCTTGAAGTGCAAGAAATCGATGGTGGAAACACTTGAAGTGCCCACGGCAGGCGGCCGCATTCCTGCCGAAGAAGTCATCGATTGTCTGGTCAAGATGCAGGATCAGGAAGCGGGTGCCGCCGAAGAGTTCCAGAAACTCATTTTGTTCCTGAGCACGGAGAAAGTGCCGGGCGACGAGAAGAAACGCAGCTACGTGCAGGCGATCGAGGACTACAAGAAGCTCAACCGCGAGACCATTGCGAAAATCCTCTCGCCCTCTGACCGCAAGCGCCTGGACGCCTGCCACGCTGACTGGTCGGAGTTCGAGCTGGGCGAGGATGACCCGTTCACCCAGCTCTATCTCGCGCGTGTCAACAAGACGGCGCGCAAGAAGGACACCAAGTAGCCCCGGAGAAGCCATGAAACCACTTTTCTTGCTGGCCATGGCGCTGCCGCTGGCGGCGCTGGGCTGCAGCGATCAGCGTGAAATGGAAGCCCTGCGCGCGGAGTTGGCCCGCACCAAGACTGAACTGAGCGATGCCCGTGAAGAGGCCAGGCTCGATCAGGCCCGCCTGCAGGAACGTCTGGCGCGGCTGGAGGCCCGCCTGGGGCGCGAAGGCACCGCCGGACAACGCAGTGTTCAGGAAGAGCTTTCGGCCTTGAAGGCTGAGATGGCCAAGGCTGCTTCCGGCGAGGAGAAGGCCGAGCTGGAAAAGCGTATTGCGGCTGTCGAAGCCCGCGTCGAAAACGTGAAGACGGAGGCCATGGACGAAGCCCGCAAGGGCCAGGGTGGCAGTGTTGTGGACGAGCAGCGCATCGCGGAGATGGCTGCAAAGAAGCTGGCCGAGGAACAGGCCGCCAACTCGCCCACCAAGAATTTCGCCCAGGCCATCGCCCGTCTCAGCGCCAGTGAGGCGGAGAAGCAGGCTGTGAAGGACGAGATCGTGAAGTCCAAGAAGGACATCCTCGAATTGCTGGAGGTTCCCACGGCTGACGGCCGCAACTTCGGCGAAGAAGTCATCGATGCCTTCATCGCCTCGCAGATGGGCGCCGAGGGCGCACAGGCCAAGCTGCTCAATCTCTTCGCTGACCTGGCCAACACCCGGGTGCCAGGCGACGCCGACAACCGCAGTTACGCCCAGGCGCTGGAGGACATTAAGAAGAAGAACCGCCAGACTATCGGCCGCATCCTCTCACCCGACGACCAGAAGAAACTCGACCGAGCCCACGCCGACTGGACGGATTTCGAAGGGCTCGAAGGCGACCCCTTCACGGACTTCTACCTGCAACGCCTCAAGAAATATCAGGACGCCAACAAGAAGTAGGCCCGGGCCTTCAGGGAACCATTCGTCGGCATTTGCCGTTAGTAGGGCCATGCAACAGGGCAATCTACGCTCCCGTCGAAGACTTTGGTCGCTGTCAGTTCTCCTCTTGCTGGCGGGCTTGCTCGCGCTTGCCGTGCTTTACCGGGCCATGCCGTCCAGCCGCACCGGATCGGTCTCCGATGTGGCGGCCTGCGCCTCGTTTGGGCAGGCGGAGCACCCTGTGGTCTTGGGGCCGCAAGGTGCTGGTGTGGGCGCGAAGGCGCAGGGTAGGGCACCGGCGATTGGCGCGAGCACGCAGCCTGCCTCAGGGGAAGAGCCGTCCAAGGTGCCGCGGGATGCCGCCGATGCGTCGGTCACTGAACCAGGGCCGACCAGGCCGGTACCCGTTCCTCGGACGCTGCCCGAGGTACCGCCGGGCGCGGTTGTGCTTTTGGGCCTGGTGCTGTCGGCGGCCGATGATTCGCCGGTTGGGGGTGTCGATGTCTATCTTCAGATCACCGCGGGGAGTGCAAAAGAAATCCGGCACACAACAACGGCCTCCGACGGCACGTTCATGTTTGAACGTCTTTTCGCCGGAGATCGGGCCAGGGTGGTCACACGGGCAGAGGGATACATCAGCCCCCTGCATCACGACACGCCTGAACACTATTTCACCCAGGCAGCCAACCCCCGCGCGTCCGTGAAACCCGAAGAGTATCGGGACTTCCCAGTCCGCCCGACCCGGACGGGGACCAGCAAAACTACGTTGCAGTCCCTGGTGCTCAAAGAGGGTTTCAACGAACTGACCTTTCGTCTCGAGCCCGGCATCTGGCTTTCAGGCCATGTCGCGGACGTTTCGGGAGCCGGGATCAGGGCCGCCAGCGTGGAGGTGTCCGGGACCGGCATGGACTACGGGTTGGTCTGCTCGACGGGCAACGACGGCCGTTTCCGCATCGGCCCGATTCCAATGCGTTTGCAGAGACTCAAGTACAAGATTGAGGCCAGCAACTACGAGAGGCTCCACGGCGAACTCACATGTACCGGTGCCAGCATGGAGGACGTCAAGTTCTTCCTCAAGTCCGCTGCGTCTCTGCGGGGCAGGTTCATACCGGCGGTTGAGGCTCCCAAGGGAAAGCTCGAGGCGCACCTGTACAACGACGAAGGTTACCGACGTGTCTGCAAACTCACACGTGACAGTGACTACCGCTTCCAGTTTGAGGACGTCCCTGTTTCGGGCCGATTCACGCTGCGCATCCTAGTCGATCGCTCCACCCCCAATTTCACTCGAGTCCACAACGTTCTTGCCACCGTGGAGGGTCTGGACTCGGCCAGTTTTCCCTCCTTTCTGGAGGTGCGGCAACCGCGACCCATGACCATAGTGGTCGAGCTTCCACCCATGCCCGATGGCATGGAAAATCGGAACTATCGGGCATGCATCATGACCGCCGGCTCCATCTCGGGTTCCATTGATTGGCCACAATTTGATGAGACGGAGCAAAGGGGGCCGATGACTTCTGACAGCAGCGAGTGCATCCTCAGCACCTCGATTGAGCGCTTTCGTGCCGTGGTCGTGCAGCGCTACAACGCCCCGGATCGCGGCACGGTCAGTGTGTACTTCCTTTCAGAAATCCAGGAGTACCAGCCGGGTGAAACGGTGCGGTTGCGGGTCAACCCTCTGACCGAACTTGCCGGACAAGTGCACGGCAGCGTGCCAGGGAAGACCGGCGGCTATGTGGTCCTGGCTGGTGACGAAGGCCAGGTCGTGTACTGTCCTCTGCACACGGACGGCAGTTTCAAGACCGGGCAGCTTCCGGCGTTGCTGCCCGGCCGCTATCGCATCTGGTGGCAGGCGGACTCCAGGAAAAACACTTCACCGGTATCCGCCGGTGAAGTGCTGGTGCTGCTGCCGGGGCAGACGCTCGAGGTCACTGTCACGCCCTGACCGAGGCCCCCTGCGGGCAGGCTCAACGGAAGTACTTTGAGCCCTCTATGGCCGTGGCCAGTTCTTTGGCTTTGGCGCCGGCTTCCGTGCCTTCCTGCGATTTCTGCACGCCGCGCAACGCCTTCACCTTCTCGGCCTTCTTGAGCTTCTTGTTCGACTCCAGGGCCTGGCGCAGGGCTTGCCAGGCGCCCATCTCCTTCTTGACGTCCTTGTCTTTGCGCAGCTCCTTGGCCTCCGTTTCAGCTTTGGCGCCGCTCTCGGTGCCCTTGAAGCCCGAGGCCAGCCTGTCCAGTGCCTCCAGGCAATCGACGTAACGCTTCTCGCCCTTGGCCAGGTCCGCCGCCGCCCGCAGCTTCTGCTCCATGGCGGCACAGGCCTCGATTATCATCTGTGCATCGGCCACGGCGGCCTCCGAGGGCTTGCCCTCCACTACCGCCTTGGCCAGCTCCGCCGCCTTGACGTAGTCACCCTTGCCAAAGGCCGCGGCCGCCTTTTCGCAGTCCTTCTCGACCTTGTCCTTGTTCAGGCCGGTGTAGGGGCGCCGGGCCAGTTCCTTCTCGACGATGCCGTCCCATCCCTCGGAGCCCTTGAAAACCAGCAGGCCCTCGGCGTTCACCACAAAGGTGTTGGGCATAGTCTTGATGTCCCAGCTTGCCAGCGAACTTTCCGAGGCAGTCACAATCGGAAAGGTGTACTTGTTCTCGCCGGCAAAGGCGAAGTTCTCAAGCGCCGTCAGGCCGTCGCCTTCCACCGCAAACACGCGCAAGCCGCGCGCCTTGTTCTTCTCCCAAACTTCCTGCAGGTGCGGCAACTGCCGCAGGCAGGGCGCTCACGTAATGCCCCAGATCTTGATGATGATGACACTGCCCAGGCAGTCGGCGCGGGTGGTGGCGTCACTGTAAGTGGTGAGGCCGCCCATGGTGAAGTCAGGGGCCGGCGAACCCTGAGTCTGGGCGCAGGCCAAGGGGGCAAACAACAGCAGGGCCAGCAGGATGAAACGCATGGCATCTCCGGAATGGTAAACCAATGGCCCAGTGCGCAGCAGTGTAGCTTCCTCAAGCCTTTTTCGCCGCATCGAGCAGGTTCTGGTAGAGCATCTGGGTGGTCACGGGCCCCACGCCGCCGGGTACGGGCGTGATGAAACCGGCGATCTGTGAGGCGGAGTCAAAGTCTACGTCGCCGCGGATCTTGCCCTCGCCCACGTCAATGATGCCGACATCGACCACAACGGCTCCGGGCTTGATCCAGTCGCCCGTCACCATACCCGCTTTGGTTCCGATGGCCGTCACCAGAATGTCTGCCTGGCGCGCGATGGCAGGCAGGTCCCTGCTGCGGCTGTGGCAGAGCGTGACGGTGCAGTTGCGATCCAGCAACAGCAGGGCTGCGGGCTTGCCCACGATGGTGCTGCGACCGATCACGACCGCGTTGGCCCCGTTCGTGTCAATGCCGCTTTCCACGGCCAGTTCGACGGCCGCGCGCGCCGTGCAGGGAACGTTCAGGTAGCGCTTCATCACGATGGCGCCGAGGTTGACTTCGTCGATGCCTTCGATGTTCTTGGCGGGCGCGATCATGCGCGCCAGTTCCTCGCCGTTGAGGTGCTTGGGCACGGGCAGTTGCAGAATGATGCCCGTGACTGAATTGTCCGTGTTGAGTTCGTGCAGCTTCGCGACCACGGCGTCTTTGGGTGCCTCGGCCGGCAGGTCCACCATGGCATAGTCCACGCCCAGGGCCTCGGCCTGCTTCTTCTGACTCTTGCGGTAACTGGTGGTTCCGTCATCAACGCCGACGGCAAAACTGACCAGCTTGGCTGCCTTGCCCCTGGTGCGCAGGGCGGCAAACTCCAGGGCCAGCTTCTCCTTGATGCGTTTGGCGACGGCCTTGCCGTCCAGGATCTTTGCGGGCATGGAACCCTCGATGTATGCGCCCGGAAGGCGCAGCAGCATGTCAGTGGGGGGCGGCAATGCTAGCAATGGGGCCGGGGCTCGACAGTGGCCCCAAGCCCGCGTTCGCTATAAACGTCAAGCACTTTATCGCTTGCGCTTTGCCCGACACTGCTAGATTGCCCTTGTTCCCAATGAGGCAAGACGTGACCACGGCAACAGCACAACTCAACTTCGGCGACGCCAAGGCGCTGGACGCTTCTCTCTCGGACAACGTGCGCGGACTCAAGGGCAGCGAAATCCTTAAGATCGCTGCCGCTGTACGCGAGATGATTGCCCAGGGCAAGCAGGTCTGCAACCTGACCGTGGGCGACTTCAACCCGAAGTTCTTCCCCATCCCTGCCGCGCTGCGTGAAGGCATCGCCCGCGCCCTGACCGGCGGTGAAACCAACTACCCTCCCTCCGATGGCGTGCTGGCCCTGCGCAAGTCCGTGGCTGAGTACGCCGCGCGCGAGTTCAGCGTGCGCTACCCCGTCGAGGGTGTGCTGATTGCTGCGGGCGCGCGACCCATTCTGTACGGCACCTACCGCTGCGTGCTCAATCCCGGCGACAAAGTTGTGTACGGCCTGCCCAGCTGGAACAACAACCACTACTCCTGGATCGCCCAAGCCAACGCCATCGAGGTCGTCACCCAGGCGCGGCATGGCTTTCAGCCCACCCTGGACGACTTCCGCCCTCACCTCCATGACGCCAACCTGTTCTGTCTGTGCACGCCCAGCAACCCCACGGGCACAGTGATGGAGCCCGAGGTCCTGCGCGAGCTGATGCTGGGCGTAGTGGAGGAAAACGAGCGCCGCGCCAGGGCGGGCAAACGCCTGCTGTTCGTGCTCCATGACCAGGTCTATGCCTCGCTGGTGTTTGGCGAGGCCAGGCATGTGCATCCCTGTGCATTGGTGCCGCAGAGTGCGCCCTATGTGATTTCGCTGGACGCGATCTCGAAGTCGCTGGCGGGCACGGGTGTGCGCGTGGGTTGGGTGCTGGCGGCGCCGGCGGTGGTGGCGCGCATGCGGGACTTTCTGGGGCATGTGGGCGCCTGGGCGCCGCGCGCCGAGCAGGTGGCGGTGGCGGACTTCCTGGGCAATCCCCAGGCGCTTTCGGCCTTCCGGCGGGAAATGGACACTAAGGTCCAGGTGCTGCTGAACGCCCTCTACGGCGGCTTCATGAAAATGAAGCAATCGGGCCTTCCGGTGGATTGTGTGCAGCCTCAGGGGGCGATTTACCTCTCGCTGCAGCTCAATCTCATCGGAAAGAGCTTTGAGGGCCGCAGGATTGCGAGCAACGCGGACATCGGCCAGCTGCTGCTGGAGCGCGCGGGCATGGCGGTGGTTCCCTTCCAGGCCTTTGGCCTGCGCGAAGAAAGCGGCTGGTTCAGGCTCAGCGTGGGCGCGGTCAGCCCGGCGGACATCGAGACCTGCCTGCCTCGTGTCAAGTCTCTTCTGGAAGCCGTGCGTTAGCAGTTTCGCGCTCAACGCTGCCTGCTCGCCACACCCGCGGCACAGACATCACGGGTCTCAGCGGACGCGGCGGCGGCGATTGCGCATGTAATCGACCAGGATGTTGCCGCCCAGGGAGTCCAGCGCGGAGTAGTAGGCCCGGCCCTTGTTTGTGCGCGTCAGTCGGTCAATGAAGTCCACCAGCACCTGGTCCTGGGCGATCATGAAGGTCGAAATCGAGATATTGCGCCGGCGGCAGTGATCGGCCTCCTCCAGCGTCAGCGCCACAATGCGCGGATCGAGGCCAAAGGGATTCTTGTACAGACGACCGTTCTCAAACACCGCGCTGGGCTTGCCGTCCGTAATCATGAAAATCTGCTTGTTTGTGTGCTTTTTGCGCGCCAGCAGCCGCTGCGCCAGTTGCAATCCCGCGCGCGTGTTGGTGTGAAAGGGCCCTACCTGCAGATAGGGCAAACGCGAGAGCGAGACCTGTCGCGCCTCATCGCCGAAGGTAATCACCTCCAGGGAGTCCTTGGGGTAGCGGGTCTGGATCAGTTCGGCCAGCGCAATGGCCACGCGTTTGGCGGGGGTAATGCGATCTTCGCCGTACAGGATCATGGAGTGGCTGATATCAATCATCAGTACCGTAGCACAGTTGGCGAAGTGTTCGGTTTCAAAGACCTCCAGGTCGTCCTCGCGCAGGTCCATGTCGTCAAGGCCGCCGCGCTTGAGCGCGTTGGTGATACTGAGCCGGTAGTCGATGTCGCCGGAGAGGTCGCCAAAGGTGAAGGGCCGGGTTTCAGGCAGGCGTTCGAGGCTGGCGCCGGTGCCGGAAGTGCGATGCTCGCCCTGGCCCAGGCCCTCCAGGTTGCGGAACACCTGGTCGAGCGAGTCCTTGCGGATGGCGCGTTCGGCTTTGCGCGTGGGCACCAGCAGGCCCTGCTCGTCGGTCTGGACCAGGCCCTGCTCTGTCAAGGATTGAAGGAATCGCTCGAACCAGGCTTCGTCACCCAGGCCGTGGCGTTCCGCCAGTTGCTTGAGCCACTCCAAGGCCTGCTGGACGTCGCCGGAGGCCATGAGCAGAAGCTGGTTCCAGAGCTTGAGCAGCTCTTTTTCAGTGAGGGCCTTGCGGGCCTCTTCGGGGTTCAGTCCCAGGTATGCGATGCGCACGGCGCTATTGTCCGATGGCCCGGCCGCCTTGTCGATGGGCGGCCTTTCAGTGTGGATGCGCGGACAGGGCTTCCTGCTCGAGTCTGGCGGCCACCGCTGAGGGCCTTGGCAGAAAGAAGCTGACGGGCAAGGCCGCCAGGGCCCAGGCCAACTGGATCAGGCGCCCCAGAGCCGAGAGTACGAAGGCGGGCTCCGCGGCCACACCCCGAAGGCCGAAGAAATACATGGTCGCCGCCTCGCCCACACCCCAGCCGCCGAAACTGATGGGCAGGGCCGCCACCATGCCGCTAACGGGCACCAGCACGAAATAGTCGTACCAGCCAATGGCTGTGATGTTCAAACCGTCTCCCAGAGCGACGTGCATGGCAATCCAGCCCAATTGCGGCAGCACCGAAAGGGCCAGCGCCGCGAGGATGCCGCCCATGCGCCCGCGATAGACCTGCACCGCTTCGTCGAAGGCGTTCAGGGCCTCGCGAAAGGGCAGACGCGAGACTGCGTTCTCAGGAAGGAGCTTTCGCACGCGGCGCGAGAGCATGAGGGTTACGGCCGCGCTGCCCGCGGCCAGAAAGCCGATGATCACGAATGCCGCCGCGCGCATGGACTCTTCGCCGATGTTGGGCAAAAGCACGGCCAGGGCCAACGTGCCCAGGGTGAACAACCCGCAGATTCGGTCAATAAGCACGGCGGCAAAGGCGTGGGCGCGGCGCTGGGTATGGCCGGCGAGATAGAGGGCCTTGACGGCATCGCCGCCGACAGTGCCGCCTGGGATCGCGCTGTTGTAGAGCTGGCCGATGAGCGTGTAGATAAGGGCGCGCAGGAAGTTCAGGCGGTAGCCCAGCAACTGGACGAGATATTGAAGGCGCAGGGCGCCCGCGGCAAATCCCACGCCGCCCAACCCCAAAGCCATCCAGAACATTGAGGATTCGACTTTGCGCGCCACGGTCAGGACGCCGGGCTTGTGCCAGACGCCCTGCTCAGGGCTTTGGCCCGGCGTGAATTCGTGGGCGGGGATGGTCTTGCGGCCTTCTTCGAGTTCGACGACCAGGCGGGCCCCCTGGCGCTCGACCACCGTGGCCTGGACCGCCACATCCTCCAATTGAATCTGGTAGGCAAACAAATAGGCCAGCACCGCCACTCCAAAGAGCAGCGGCAGGAATCGTTTCAGCAGGTTGGCCAGTTTCTGCTTCAAGGGCCGGGGTCGGGAGAGAAGAAAGCCCGAAGTCAATGTCCGGCGCGGCCAGACGCAAGAAGAAACAGGAAGCGGCCGGAGCGAGGCGCCGGCCGCCCTGAACAGCACGCGTTAGCGAATCACCGCGGCGTACTCGGAGACCGACTTGATGTCCTTGCCCTGCTGTTTGAAGAGTTCAGTCAGGCCGGCGAGCAACTGGGGGTCTTCCTGGTAATTCTGGGTGAACTCCGAGGCGCGGTCATCGGCCACGCGCACCCGCAGGCGGAAGCGCAGCTCGCGGCGCACATCCTCGCGCGAAAGCTGCGTTCCAAGCGAGAGGTAAAAGTTTTCGAACTCGGGCCAGGCCTTGGCATCCCGGCCATCGAAAGAGGCCAGACGCATGAGCTTCTCCTTGCTGTCGCCGCGATACCAGGTGTCGAGGTATTCTTCGAGCTTCTTGGACTTGAGCAGTTTCTCGCGGGCGTAGACCTGCCAGCCCTCGAGGTACTCGGCTTCGACGTTGAGGTGGGGCGTGACGCCGCCAACGCCGTTCTTGCGGTCAATGGAGATGCCGCTGGGCAGATAGTAGCTGAAGACGGTGCACTTGAGGGTGCGGTCGGTGCGGGGGATGCGGAAGAAAGACTGGCCGATGCCCTTGCCAAAGCTGGGGCGGCCGACCACCAGGGCGCGGTTGTTGTCCTTCAGGGCGCCGGAGAGCATCTCACTTCCCGAGGCGCTGCTTTCGTTGATCAGCACGAGTAGCGGCAAATCGGGGAAGTAGTACTCGGCGTTCTCGTCGGTGCGGCCCTTGGCGCGGTAGATGGTGCGGCCCTTCCAGTTGCCCCAGACGCCGCCAGCCGTCGAGATCAGGTCATTCTTCTTGAGGAACATGTCGGCGATGTTCAGCACGGTGCTGAGCTGGCCGCCGGGGTTGTCGCGCAGGTCAAACACCAGGCTTGTCATGCCCTGGCGCTTGAGGTTGAGCAGGGCGTTGGCGACGTCCTGCGTGCTGTTGGAGCCAAAGCGAGTCAGGCGCACGTAACCCACGCCGCCGGGCAGCATCTCCTCCAGCGCGGTGTCGACCTCGATCTGCTGGCGCTTGATTTCGAAGGTCAGTTCCTTGTCTACGCCGCGCCGACGCACGAACACCACGGCCGTCGTGCCCTCGAGGCCCTTGATGTAGCTCACGGCGTCGTCCACTTCGGCGCCTCTGAGGTCAATGCGCTTGCCGTTGGCGTCCAGCACACCCACCAGGAAATCGCCGCTGCGCATGCCGGCCTTGTAGGCGGGACCGGCGTAGATGGGCTGGCTGATGTGGATGTACTCTTCGTCGAGGCCCTTGGCCACAAAGGCCCCGATGCCGAAGTAGCGGCCGCTCTGGTCCTCCTCCATCTTCTTGAGTTCGGCCGCCGTGATGAAGTCGCAGTAATCGTCCACGGCCGCGGTCATGGCGCGACAGGACTGGTCAATCAGGTTGTCCACCGTCAGGGGCATGGACTCGTTCTTGTAGTCGAAGCGGTCGTCAACGAAGTGGGCGCGCAGCACGCGAATCTGCGAGGCAATCAGAGGCTCCTTGCGATCCCTGGCGCCTGACTTGATCTCCTCCATCTTCGCTCGGATGTCCACGATACCCTTGGTGATGCGCGCCAGCCTTCCGAGCTGGCCGGGCTCTTTGGCCAGCTGCTCCATGCGGCCTTGTGCCGTAGCCACCTCGCCCAGATCGGCCAGGGACAGCGCGGCACGGGCCTTGAGGTCATGGTCCGTCGACAGCAGGAAGTCCTTGAGCTGGTCCAGGGCCAGCTTGTCGCCGGTACAGGCGAACAGCGCCTCAGACAGCGCCACGCGCGCGCCGGCGGGCCACTTGGCGCTCTTCTTCCAGGCCTCGCGCAGTTTGGCCACCAGTTCTTCATCGTCGGGGCATTCGTCGGAAATGAGCGTGGCTGCGCCTTCCACGATGGCCGCGTCCGATTCGCTCAGCAATGCTCCCAGGGTCTCGTAGGCGGTTTCGCCGTTGCCGCGCGCCATGAGCAGGCGCGCGCAGGCCAGGCGCACCCAGGCGTTCTCGTGATCGAGGCCCCGTTCAAACAGGGCGGATAGCTTCGCGGCGTCTTCGCCCGTGTCCATGCGGCGCAGGGTGCAAGCGTAGTCCCAGGCGCGCTCGGGCCGTTGCGCGATGCGGTTGATAAGTTTTTCGGCTTCCGCCGTGACGCCGGCGGGTTCTTCCTGCGCGCAAAGCGGCGCGCATGCAACCAGCAGAGACAGCAGCGCAAGTGAGACTCGATGCATGGCAGCTCCAGGGGCCCAAACGTGCTTCCGATAATACGAAGAACCCGGCCCCGTCTGGGCGGAAAACCTGCCCCTTCGAAGCCAAGCCCGCGTGGCGACGAGACAGGCCCTCGCCAAGCGTCCGGCGGCTGGTAACGTCAAGGCCCCATGGCTGGCCCTGGCCCCATCCCCGATCCCCTGCGCGAGCGGCTGCTCCAGCAGCAGCGGCGCGTACGCGTTGTGCGCGTGACCTTCGCGTTGACCTTCGCGCTGGCCCTGGCCCTCTTTCTGGGCGCCGCTGTGGTGCAGACCTATTCGCCCACGTTGAGGCTGGCGGGCATCATACTGCTTGACGTCAAGGACCCCGCCGCGCCTGACGCGCTGCTGATCGAAGAGAGCATTGAGAGCGTGCAACCGGAGATCTCGGGCACCTTCCGCCTCGGGCTGATGCGCGCGGGGCGCGTGACCCAGGGCTCCGAGTTTTCCGGCGTACCGGGTGCCTTGGCGCTCAAAGGCGAAAGCCGCGCGCTGGTCATCTTTGATGCCCACTATCTCGAGTACGACCTGCAGGGAGACCCCACCCAGGCCGGCTGGCCCAAGCTCGTCACGCGGGGCAACCTGGGCATCAACGAATCCAACGCTTCACCCGTCGTGGCCAGCCTGGACGGGGTGGACTGGCTGTGCTGGGTGCGCGGCACGGAGATCCGGCTGCGTCCCCTGACCGAAACGGAAGTAGAGCCCGCCCTGGTGCACTCCACGCTGCGGCGCGGCGCCAGCCTGGACCTCGTGGCGGCGGAGGGGCGGCTGTGGCTTACGGTGCTGGAAAAGACCTCGGGCCAGCTCAAGCTGATTTCGTTCAAGCCCCACCTGGGCGAGCGCCAGGCCGAGGCTCCCCGCGATTTGGACCGCGATGCGGTGCCGGAGAAGGAAGCGCCGGCGCCGGCCATGGTGCGCGTGGCGCAGATTGACGGGCTGATCACCAGTGACGTGCGCAAGGAAGTGCGCACGGCCTCCCTCGCGATTCTTCAGGGCAAGCCCGTCATTGCACTTTCCATGCGCGAGAAAGAACGAACCCAGGACTCCTGGGAAGTCTGGCGCATGGACGACAGCCGCAACTGGATTGAGCAGCCCAAGCCCTCGTTCAAGTCCGCATCGCTGTTGAGCATGGCGGGTTACGTTTCGCTGTCAGCGCACGGCGGACACCTAGCCGCGCTATACAGTGACGGCGGCAGCATCAGGCTGAGCATGGCCCAGGCGGCGGACAAAGTCGTATTTGGCGAGGCCGTGGACCTCGACCTGGGTCGGGGGCGCGGCTTTGGACCCTTCGTGACCTGGCTTGTGGGTTTGCTGATTCTGGCCGTGCTCCTGGCGGCCCAGGGTGTATGGCTGCTGCTCAATCGCTCGCCGGAGCTGGACAAGACCCTGGCCAAGCTGCTGGAGAAGCCGGGCGAGGACAAGTCCAAGCCCAAGGGCGAGCCCCTGGTGCTGGCCAGCCAGTTGGGCCGGCTCTTTGCTCTGTTGATTGACCTGGCTGTGACCAGCCCGGCGGTGATTCTGCTCAAGTCGGTTTACGGCTATGAGTGGAGCCAGGCCTACAGTTTCTTCATGCTTGGCAGTGTGGGCGCGCCCTGGCCCCACGTGCTGGAGGCCATGCAGGCCGGCCTGGTCACCTTGGCCATCCTGGCACTCTACGGCATCCTGTGCGAGATGTTCTGGGGCAAGACCTTTGGCAAAGCCCTGCTGCATCTGCGCGTTGTAAACACGGACGGCGAAGAGCCGGCGGCCTGGCAGATCGTTTTGCGCAACCTCCTGCGCATCGTGGAGATGGCCCATTGGGCCCTGCTTTTCGTGCCCATTGCCATGATGGCGTTGACGGGCCGACAGCAGCGCCTGGGTGATTACCTGGCGCGCACCCTCGTGATCGTTGAAGTGGTGCCCGAAGACCAGGCCGACGACCTTGAAATCTAGCCATGGGCGCACCTCTCATCAGCGTTGGCCTGCCCCTGCTTCAGGCTGTGGTGCCTGAAGGCGGGGCCGTGGCGATTCCCCAGGAAATCACCGTCTCAACACCGGAAATCCTGGCGAAGTTTTCCCTGATGTTTCTTTCAGTCCTGGCCGCCGGCGGCCTTCCCTGGCTTTTGCGCAATTCCTCGGCCCCGTTGCTGCGGCGTTTTCGCATGGGGGCCGTTTACGCCCTGCTACCCGCGGTCATCGTCGGCACGGGGCTCGCCTCGGTGCTGACAGGAATTTCGCTCACGCGCATCAAGTTCGGCACGCTGTCGGAGTTCTGGCCCCTGCCCCTGACCATCTTCGCCCTGATTCTGGCCCTCGAGTCCGCCGGTGGCGTCCTGGGCGTAGTCGCCCGCGCCGGCGAGGGGGAACCCGCGCCATGAGCATTCGCCCCGCGGCCGTTGCCGGCACCTTCTTCAGCGCCGATCCCCGCAAACTTCGACGCCAGATCGAGGGCTGGCTGGGCACGCCCGCCAGGCCCAAGGCCCGCGCCCTGGGTGTCATGGTTCCCCATGCGGGCTACATTTACTCCGGCGAGGTTTGCGCCCGCGCGCTCGCCAGTGTCGAGATTCCTCAGAGCGTCCTCATTCTGCACACCAAACACCAGGCCGGGGGCGCCATGCTCAGCCTGGCTACCTTCGACGCCTGGGAGACTCCCCTGGGCGAAGTGAACGCCGATGCTGAGCTGGCGGCCGCCCTGGGACGCGTTGAGGGCATCGTGGCGTCCAACGCGCCGCACACGCGTGAGCACGCGGCGGAGGTCGTCCTGCCCTTTCTGCGCCTGCTGCGCGAAGACTTGCGCATCGCCGTCATCAGCGTGGGGCCCCAGGACGCCGATACGCTGCAGGCCGTTGCGCGCGCCATGGCCCCGGCCCTTGCGCACACGTTGCTCGTGGCTTCCAGCGACATGAACCACTACGAAAGCCACGAAGTCACCCTGGCCAAGGACAACCTGGCGCTTGAACGCCTGGCTGCTTTTGACCCCGAAGGCCTGCTCAACGTTTGTGTCGATCACGACATATCCATGTGCGGCGCGGCTGCCACAGCCCTGATGCTGTTTGCGGCACGCGAGCTTGGGGCGCGGCGGGTGGAGTTGCTCGAGCACACGACCAGCGGCCCGGCTTCGGGGGACTTTGATCAGGTGGTGGGCTATGCATCGGCGCGGGTGATGTAGGGCGCCGGGGCATTGGGCTCGCTATCATGTGATTTCTGACTCGCAGAGGTTCCATGGGCCGCGCCACCTTCAGGAAGCTGCTGCTCGCCCTGCTCTCGCTGGCCGGGGTGCTGCACGTCAGCGGCTGCGGGCCCGAAGTGTTCATCGCCATGGCTTTTGCCTCGGACACTTCACCCTTTACCTCTGAATTCTGGGACATCTTTGAGCCCGCCCCCGACCCCGCCGTGCGTCTGGTCATGAGCCGTCAGCCCTCAACCAGCGCAGGCCCCGGCGCGGCATTCAGTGTGCAGCCGCAAGTCACCATCGTGCGCGAAGACGGTTCGCGCGTCGAGGACGACAACTCCACATGGGTCACGGCCACGATCGTGCCGGGCACGGGCACGGCGGGTGCCACCCTTTCCGGGGCCACGACGATTCGTGCTTCGGGCGGCCGCGCCACGTTTACGAATCTCTCCATCGACCGGCCTGGCAATTCCTACCGCCTGGCCTTTACCGCGCCCTCGCTTCTCTCAGCCACCAGCGAGTTCTTCAATGTGGGCAGCGGGATGACCACTGCCTCCATGGCCATTCTAACCCAGCCAGGCGGCGCCACCCCCGGCAACCCTCTGGCGCGCCAGCCCGTGATTGAGCTGCGCTCCATTTCCGGGGCCCGCCACACGCAGGATAACTACACGCAAGTGACGGCTTCGATCACGACCGGCAGCGGCACCACCGGCGCCTCCCTGCTGGGCACCGTGACCGTGACGGCGCAGGCGGGGCTGGCCACCTTCTTGAATCTCGCCATTGATCTCGCGGGTGCGGCCTACTCGCTCACGTTCAGCGCCAACCCTGTGCTGCCTACGCGAGTCTCGGCATCCTTTGAAGTGTTGCAACTGGGACCGGGCAACGCACCCTTTGCGCCGGCCGCTCCCGTCGGCAGCGCTGTCTATTTCGTGGCGCCCTCGGGCAGCGACAGCAACCCCGGCACCTCGGCCCAGCCCTTTCGCACGCTGCAACCCGCCGCCAACCTGGCCCAGCCCGGCGATATCATCGAACTCGCCCCCGGCAGCTATCCCCGCGCCGTCATCACGATCACCGCTACCCTCGCCCAGCCGGTGGTGATCCGCGGCATTGGCGCAGTCTTTGACAGCGGCACCAGTGCCGCAGCGCCTGACGGTCTGCTCTTGAATAACTGCACCTATCTCACGCTGTACGGCCTGCGCGTCCATAACGCTTTGGGCGCCGGCATTGCCTTGAACGGCGGCAGCTTTGTGGCGCTGCAGGCAGTAACCTGCGCCAATTGCGGAGGAGCCGGCGTCGCCGTTGATGTCGCAGCCGACGTCACCGTGGAGGGCGCCACGGCCTCGGGCTGCATGCAGGCCGGCATCGTCGTGACGGGCGGCAGCGATCGCATTACCCTGCGGGGCAACTACTGCCACTTCAACGGCGCCCAGGGCATCGACCTGCGCGGCAGCGGGCAGGACAACATCAGCTCCAACAACCTGATTGCCCGTAACCTTTGTGTGGGTAACGCCCTGGCGGGACTGCGCCTGGGCTCCGTGCGCGACAGCGATGTGCTGAACAATCTTTTGCGCAACAATCAGGGCCACGGTATCGAGCTTCGCGATGACGGGCTGGGCGCAGGCTTTGGCTCCGTCAACAACCGGCTGCTGCACAACACCGTGACCTTCGCGGCCTCTGAGGGCCTGTTTGCCTTGGCCCTGCTGGATGGCAGCAGCGGCAATACCGTCTCGCACAACCTGCTGGTGGGCGGCGCCCGGGGCGCCATTGCCTTCACTTCTAGCTCACTGGGGGGCCTGGCCGAGGATTTCAACGTGCTGCACAGCCTCAGCGCGTACTCACTGGCCGAAGAACCCCTGGTGGCCTCCTACAGCCTGACAGGCTGGCGCGGCCTTACGGGCGGCGCCGTGAACTCGCTGGATGCCGCGCCGCAGTTCACATCTGTTTCCACGGGCGACTACTCCCTGGCGGCCGGTTCTCCGGGAGTGGACATCGGCGGCAGTACCAGCGCAAGCTCGACCTACGACGGCCAGGCACGCCCTCAGGGCGCGGCACGGGACGCCGGCTGCCACGAACGCTGATCGCGGCAGGCGCACCTCCAAAGGGTATTCGCGTCAGGGGTCTTCGGGGTCGGGGCCGGCGTTGAGCTGTTCGCTGAACAGCTCAACATCACGGCAGCGGCCCGTTGCTGTTTCCACGGTGAAGATGGCGCCGTTCATGCGTACCCACTCCTTGGCCACCTTCAGAAATCGCTGTTCGCCCGTCATGAATCGCTTGAGCACCATGTCTTTGTCGCGCCCGATCACGCCAAGATGGGGGCCCGTCATGCCCAGGTCGGTGATGTAGCCCGTTCCGCGCGGCAGCACCTGGGCATCGGAAGTCTGCACATGGGTGTGGGTACCAAAGACCCCGCTGACGCGGCCGTCGAGGTGCCAGCCCATGGCGACTTTCTCGCTCGTGGCCTCGGCGTGGACATCGACGAAGAGGATGGGCGTGGCCGCGCGCAGACGAAGCAGGTTGGGTTCGAGGGCGACGAAGGCGGGCTGGGTGTTCTGCGGCGCCTTCATGAACACGTGGCCGCATACGGAGAGCACGCCGATCTTGAGCCCGGGTCGGGGCTCATACACATGTGCGCCGCGGCCCGGCAGGGGGTAGTTGAGAGGGCGGAGCAGGCGCGGCTCGCGCTCCAGGTAATCGTTGATTTCCGGGTGGTCGACGATGTGGTCGCCGTTGGTCATGCAATCCACGCCGGCCGCGAGAATCTCGTCGGCTTCCTTAGGGCGGGTGCCGGCGCCGTTGGTGGCGTTCTCGACGTTGACGATGACGAAATCCAGCGCGCGCTCGGCGCGCAGTGCCTTGAGGCGCTCGCGCAGAATGCGGCGACCCGGGCGGCCCACCAGGTCGCCCAGCGCGAGGACACGAATGGTTTCAGGAAGGTTCAAGCGCTTGGCTTTCCAGGCGCAAGGCGCCCAATGGCGGCACGAACGTCTCTAGCGACGGGGCAGGTCAATTTCAGTTTCGTCGCTCTTGGTCGCGGTGCTGGTGTCGCCGTGGCTTGTCTCGCCGGATTCGGTCTTCTTGAGCCGGTCGGACAGCTCCGGCGGCTTGTCGATGCGTTCTGTAGCGAGCACCAGGGGCACCTTCTCGACGCGTTCGGTCTCGATCATGCCCGGGGGTTTGGCCACTTTCTCCGTGGCAATGCCGCGCACTTCCATTTCTTCGCGCGAGACCTTGCGCGTGGCCTGGACCTCGGCGGCGATGGCCGCGGACATGGCGGCATCGGCGTCGGGGTTGTGAGTGGCGTTGGAGTCCAGGCGGCGGCTTTCGCCCTCGCCGTCGTCGGTGCCGCCGTGGGCGTATTCGGGCTTGAGGCCAAAGGTGCGCCCGGCATTGATCAGCTTCAGGGGCGGCCCGGAATACTTGGCCGGCATTGCGAAGTGCTTGGGCGCAAAGGGCAGGTTGTCGTACAGGAGGCTGACCAGGGCGGCCTGCTCGGCGAAGTCCCAGTTCTCATCGACCTTGGACACGTACACGATGGGGTGCTTCTTGATTTCGGCGGCGCGGGTACGGATGAAGTGGCCCATGGCCGACTTCTGAAGATTGACCAGAAACTCGCGCAGGGGCTCGCCGCGGTGGGCGCCCAGCATGATGATCTCGCGCTTTGAGCAGGCAATGCCCTGGGGCGTCTTGTCCAGTTTGGCGCCGACGACAGCGTAAACGGTGGCCTTCAGCGCCATTTCCGGCGCTTCTGTCATGGGCTGCTTGAGCAGCCACCAGCCCTTCCAGTCAAGCGTGACCGTCTTCAATTCCCGCCGTCTCCGCGAAGCGAAACGCTCAGTTTACGCAGGCTGGCCCGGCTTTCCACCCTCGCCCGGCTGCTTTTTGCCCATCAGCTTCGAAAGGTCGCCTACATGCTGGCTGTCAGCCCCGGCCGCTTTCAGGTTTTCCGCCTTGATGGCCTGAGCGATTTCCTTGCGGTGGACCGCGACGCGGGCGGGCGCGCTGATCCCCAGCCGCACCTTGTCTCCCGCAATGGCGACGATGGTGATTTCGATGTCATCGCCGATCACGATGGATTCGTTGACCTGCCGCGTCAGGACAAGCATGGCTGCTCCGCCGGGCTCAGGGGGCCGCGAAGGGGGCCCCTGACGGGCAGAGTGTAGCACGGCGGTTCAATCCGCGAACACCCGGAAGCGCGTGACAAATTCCGGACCTGCCAGCACCAGCTGGCGGGCGCGGCGCGTGGCGGGGTTGAAGACCAGCGGCCCCTGCAGGTTGGCCGTCATCAATGCGGGATTCTGGGGCACCACCAGAATCACGCGCACCTCGCCGGCCTCGGGTCCGGGCAGGCCCAGGAGGTCCAGTTCTTCGGGAGTCACGGGCACACGGTAATCGTCCTTGAACAGCAGGGGGTTCATGATCAGGAAGGCCAGCTCCGGGTCTTCGCAGCTTTGCAGCCACTCCAGGGGCGTGCAGTCCGGGCCGGGCAAGCGCGCGTAGTCGTGCAGGTGCCCAAAGCCCAGTAGCCCCTCGCTGAAGTGAAAGATGCGGCTTTCGTCCACCTCGATGGCGCCAAAGCGCGCCGTCTTGATCTGCCTGGTTTCAAGGGTCGTGTTCACGGTGTCTTCTCCGGGGGCGGCCTGGCCGCGGGGCTAGAGGTAATCCAGCACGCTTACGCGTGAAATCTGGGCGGTGACCTGCAGGCCCGCATTGAGCACGAGTTGGGCCTGCTGGAAGTCCGAAGCAGCTTTGGCGAGGTCGGTCTCCATGACCTCGGCGGAGAGGCCGGCCAGGGACGTATTCTCGGCCTCGATGCGGCCTTGGGCCAGTTCCAGCCGCTGCGAGCGCGCCCCCGCCTCGGCTCGCTGGTCCAGCACGCGGTTCAGCGCGACGTCCAGTTTCTCCATGGCGCGTGCCACGAGTGCAGGCTGGTTGCCCTCCAGCGCCTGCTGCAGTTCAGCCAGGACGTCAAAGGCGCCATCGGAGCGCATGGCGCGCGGGGCGAGGTCGCGCCCCTCGAAGCGCCCCGTGGTCACGTCAAAGCTGCCGCCCAGGCCGAGGTCGTCGGCCGTCGAGGCCCCTGGCGTCTGTTGCGCCAGGGGCTGCGGGCCGCCGGGCTGGTAGGTCGCTGTATTGAAGGTGTGGTCGCGTACTACGAGTCGCTCACTTGACTGCTCATTGAGCAGGCGCACTTCGCCCTGCGCCGAGGCCGTGCCGCCCAGACCCAGGGCCGCGGCGTCGGGGCCACTGAAACCGGCGCGGGCCAGCCCCGACTCATCCTCAATCCGTAGCTGAAGGAAGCCGCCGGTGTGGGCGCGGACGTAAACAGTGAGGCCATCGAGGCCGCTCTGGCGTGCCGCGCGCGCCAGGGCCTGCTCCATCTCCCCTGCCAGCTGGGTGAGCGTGCGGCCGCCGAGCGCGGGCACGCTGATGCTGCGCGCGGGCTCTCCGTTGAAGCTGACACTGAAGTTGAATGCCGCTGCCGGAGAAGTGACGACGGCGCTGTCAAACTCCCGGCGGCGCAGCGCGGCGGCCGTGAAGTAGCGGCCACCGGAGGGATTGACGTTGTCGGCGGCGGCATTGATGGCGGCGGCGATTTCACGGGTCGTGCGGGCCTGGGCGAGATCCACCGGCACCGGGTGCCCGCCGGAACTGATCAGCGTGAAATCAGCGCCGGGGATGTTGTCGATGCCGCGTCCCGCGTTCAGGTCGGCGCTCTGAGCATCGGGCAGATTCCGCGTCAGGCCGAGCTGGCTGGCCAGTGTGCCGTTGAAGTCCTCCACGCTGAGTGCCGCGCCCCAGAGGCGACTGACGAGCTCGATGTGGCGTCCGTTGGGAGCCAGGCGGGCGTCGACTTCGACTCCGGCACGGGAAATGGCGGCCGCCAGATCGTGCAGTGTCGCCGCGGGATCTTCGATCAGCGGCTTGAGGTCAATCACGGCGCTGAGGTCGCCGTTTTGTATGCGCAGGCCCTGGGGCGAGCGCGGCAAACCCGCGGCGTCTGTTTCCAGGCGCAGGCCGGCACCGCCAAAGAGATCGGAAAGTCGTGTGAGATTGAAGGATGCGGGGGTGAGGTCACGGCCCAGCAGGGCTTCGTCGGTGGAGAATGCCGCCGCGCCGGAAAGGTAGCCGGGGCCGGCCAGGCTGGTGCCGCGGTGCAGGCGAAGGTCGGCGGCGGCGTCGTTGGTGGCCTCGAGCGCGAAATAGCCCGCGCCGCCGCTGTCACTGACGAAGAACTGGAGCGTGCCGTTGCCGGTGTTGGCGCTGACCGTCACAGACATGTTGCCGATGGACGCCCCGGCGAGCGTGGCGGAGATGGCGGCATCGAGCGCGGCGGCCAGCTCGGTCAGGCCGCCGGGCGCGGCCGGTGAAACGCTCATGGGCAGCGTCTGACCGTTGGCCTGCATGTTGAAGTTGATGGGCCCGGCAAAGGGCGCCAGTGCCGAGAGATCTTCACTCTGGAACAGGTGACTGAAGGCGGCCGTGGAAAGGCCGAGGTCGCGCGCCGTATTGCGACCGGGTTCGTCGGCGATCACGATGCGGGCGTTGGGCGAAAGGGCTCCGCCATCGAGTGGGCCACCCGGAAACACGGCCAGGCGAATGAAGCTGGCGGCGCTCTGCGAGCCCTGGGGCAGGCCGGTGGAGGCCGCCGTTTCAAGACCGGCCGAGAAGAGCTGGGCGCCCGAGGCATCGCGCAGGTTGTTGAGCGCGACGACTACGTCCTCGATGGTGCGCGCGTGGCTGAGATCGAGGCTGTAGCTCATGCGCGCCCCGGTGCCGGCATCAGGAATCACGTCGATCAGCAGGCGGCCCGCGCTGTCCACGCCCGCGCCGTGATTCAGGGCCGACAAGGGAGTCGCGGCCAGTCTGGCGCCCACGGGCGTGACATCGCCCAGGGAGGCCCGGGCGTTGAGATCGCGCCCTGCCAGCGTCACGGTCGGGCCGAACACTTCTTCGGCGCGCAGCGAGTTCTCGAGGCTGACACCCGGTCCGACCTCCACGCGGTTGGGGGCCTGCCTGCCACCAAGGCGCACGGCCTTGCCCAAGGCCGTGAAGGCCGCGCCCGGCCCGCCGAACAGGCTCTGCCCGCCGTGGGAGGCGTTGGCCACATCCAGCAGGGCCTGGCGCAGGGCGGCCACCTCCCGCGCGCTGTTGGCGCGGGTCTGGGCGTCCGCCGAGGCGTTGCTTTCGCGCAGGGCCAGGCCCTTGAGCCTGGAAAGAATATCGCCGGCCTCGGAGAGCTGGCTGTCGGCGAGGTTGTAGCGCTGGCGCAGGTCTTCGGCGTTGCGGTTGAACTGGACGTTGCGGCGCTGGAGCGATTCCAGCGAAAGCCAGGCCGCCGCGCCCTGAGGGTCAAAGCTGAGCGAGCCGATACGCCGGCCGCTGGAGAGCTGGGCGGCGGCAGTGTCGATGCGGCGGTTTTGGGCGGCGAGGTGCCGCAGCAGGCCTTCGCCGGAAGTCAGGGGTGTGGAGCGTGCGAGGTGGGGTCCGAAGATGGCCATGGGAGCTCCTTCAGATGGACTGCATCAGTGTGGCCATCAACTGATCCACGATACTGATGAAGCGCGCCGCGGCCTGGAACGCGCGCTGATGGGTCATCATCGACACGGCCTCTTCGTCGATGTTCACGCCGCTGATGGTTTCGCGCTCGGCTTTGGCGGCCTGCACCAGCACATCCTGGTTCTCGGCCAGCTCTCGGGCCTCAGCGCCCTGCACACCCAGGGCCGCCGCCATGCCCTCGAAGTACTGCTCCAGCGTCACGCCGGGCTGAAACTGCCACTGCTGCACGGCGGCCATCTGCAGCGCCGCGCTGTTGTCTCCGGGCTGCAGCCCCGCGGAGAGGCGTAATGGATCGGCTTGGAGACGGTCTTCCAGCGCGATGTTGGATGCATTGTGGCCGCTGAAGAGAGTGTTGAGGCCCGAGGCCGCGACAAAACCGCTGCTGTCGTTCTCAAAGCGAAAGCTGACATCCGGCGAAGTGGACGCGATCTCCAGTCGCATGTCGGGCGTGACGCGGGCACCCAGGGACGCCCCGGTGCCAAACCGCGCGCGCAACTGGCCGTTGATGTCATCGACGAGCTGGGCCAGGGTGGTGTCGTTGGTGGCCGGAGGTGTGGGCCGCTGGTCGAGGTCGAGGGAAATGACGAAGCGTTCTTCGCTGCCGGCTGCGCGATTGGCCACCACCAGATCGAGGCTGCCGTGCTTCAGGGGCGAATCGAGGCTGGTAATCTGGAAGCTATCGCCCGTGGCAATGCCGCTCATGGGGGGCTCAAAGCCAATGCGCCCCAAGGCGGGGTCGTATTCGCGGATCATGGCGAACTCGCCGGCGCGCGCGCCGCTGGTCATCAGTACGCGCGCCCCTACAAAGGCCGTGGGCGAGCCGCCCACAGACGCCGGGTAGCCCTTGAGCGCGGGATCCACGATGTAGCCGCCCAGGCTCGAGGTCTGCTGCGCCTGACCCGACACCGCCAGGGGAATGTCGCTCAGGGCGTGGGCGGCCGCAAAAGGCCGCGATTGCGCCATGGAAAACCCGCCCGCGGCGGCGCCCTGCGCGTGGGCAGCGTTCACGGCCTGAATGAAGCCCTGTGCCAGGCGGTCGAGCTCTCGCGCAAAGCGCGGCAGGGTCTGGCCGTGGGCCTGAAGCAGGGTGCCCAGCGAGCCGCCCGCGGGGGCCAGCGTCTGGCCGCCCTCGGCCAGGGTCAGACGCAGGGATCCCTCGGGCCCGTCTTCCACACTGAGGCCAAAGGCCGTGGCGCCGCGAACGAGCATCTGCCCGCCGCTGGTGATGTCCATGCTGCCGTTGCGCTGCTCGACGGCGCGGAAATCCAGCAGTTGCGCCAACTCCTGAAGTTTTTGCCCGCGCTTGTCACGCAGGTCGTTGGCCTGGCCCGCCGCCGTTCCGCCGATTTCGAGGCGCGTGATGCCCTCGTTGAGGGACGCGACCTCGCTCAACAGGCGCGACGCATCGGCGGCGCTTGCGCGCAATTCATCACCGGCAAGCCGGCGCGAGGAAGCAAGGCCCTGGGCGATCTGGTTGAAACCCTGTGCCGCGCCCTGGGCACGCTCAAGGAACACGCGGCGCGCCGCGACATCCCCCGGCGCGCGGGACAATTCCTGGGCTGCGCTGAAGAATGCTGAAAGCTGGCGCGGCAATGCCTGATCCGACAGTGCGTTGAACGAGGCCTCCACACGCTGCAGCACGCGCTGCGAGGCATTAAGCGCGCCCAGACGGCTCGTGGCCTCGGCCAGGCGCTGCTCCACGGCGAGATCGACGATGCGCCTCACCCCGCGCATGCCTACGCCCAGGCCGGTGAAGGCCTGTCCGTGCCGCGCTGAGTCGAGCGGCTCGAAGTTTACCCGCTGGCGCGAATAGCCCGGCGTTGCGGCGTTGGCGACATTGTTGCCCGCCACCTGCAGCGCCGCTGCCTGCGCCGCCAGCGCGGACTTGCCGATATCGAGTGCGGAGAACAGGCCCATGACAGTTCCTTTTCAGGCGTTGCGCGAAACCAGTGCGCTCGCTGCGAACTGGCTCGGCGCGCCTTTGCGGGTGTAAACCTGCTGCTCGCTGCCCAGCCCGGAGTGAGCCAGCACCTGCACGTAGCCGGCGAAGTGAGTCAAGGCCTGCTCGCTCAGTTGCGCGTTGAGGCGGTTCACGCGCGCGACTTCACCCGCGCCGCGCCGCAGGTGTTCGCGCAGCGCCTCCAGCTCGAGTCGCTCGGGGCCGTCGGCCTGAGGCAGGAGCAGGCTGAGCCGCGGGTGCCTTTCACCGGGCAGGAGCCGCGCCAGTGCCGCAGCGCGCGCGCTTTCCAGGGGAGCCAGGCGGGCCAGGGCCTCTTCTTCGCGAGCCGTGGCCTGTTCGATTTCGGAGAGGCGGCAGGCCGTGAGTGCGTCGCGCTTGGCCAGGGCCGCTGCCTTGAGGTCGTCCTGCGTCCGGGCCAGGCCGCGCAGGGTCTCCAGCAGGGGGGTTAGGTCGCTCATGGTTTGAGTCCATAGGCTTTGCGCAGCGTCTGGCGCAGGGCGCCGTGAGCTACGCCATCGAGGCCCGAGATCAGGCTCTCGCGGACCATCCGCGAAACGCCGCCTTCCCGGCCCGCCGAAAGTTCACACAGGCGCTGATCGAGCAGTGATGAGGCGATGTCCTCGGCCATGCCGCTGCTGAAGAGTTCGCTCTTCTCGAGGGTCTGGCGCTGAGCCTTCATGAGCATCTGCCGGAAGAAGGCCTCGAAGTCGGCCGCCACCTGTTCGACTTCGCGGCGCGCGGCCAGCTCGGCGGCACGCTCTTCGGCGCTCAGGGGCCATGGGGCCAGATCTTCCCACTGGCCGGAGATGCGCGCCGTGGGGCGAGCCAGAGTCGTGGCGGCGTCATTCATAACGCACCTTTGCCTGGAGCATGCCGTTCTGTGACAGGGCGCGGATGACCGCGACCTTCTCGCCGGCGTCCAGCTTCAGCAGGTTGAACGTGTCAATCAGTTGACGCAGTTGCACGTTGGGGCGGCTCAGGGGCACTGTCGCGGACTTCACGCTGGTGCCGGGCTCGGGTTTCTCCGGAACCTCGCCGCCGGCGCCGATGGTCACGCTGATGCCGCGCACCGTGAACGCCCCGGGCAGCACGCGTACATTGCCGGAAAACACGATCACGCCTGTCGTTTCGTCGATGGTCACGACCGCCACCAGGTCGGGGTTGATGCTGAGCGAGTCGACCAGTTCCTTGAAGCGCATTTCGTCGCCGTGGAAGGCGGGAGGGATGGTGACCTCGACCACGCCATCATTGAGCGCGCGGGCCAGGTTGGCGGGCGCGCCTCTCTCCCGGGAAACGTCGGCGTTGAGCGCCCGCGCCTCATTGATGCGCGAGGCGATTTCGTTGGCCGTGGCGCTGTCCGGGTGCGTAAGCAGCAGCGTCACGCTTTCGTGGCGCTTGCCGTAATCATCCACGCGCGTCGCGAAGAACTCGACTTTGATGTCCTGAAGCATCGAGCCCGACACCGTGCCGTTGACGGGGTTGCGCGGCTTGTCGCCGTCCTGGGCCAGCGTGATCCTGCCTGAGGCCGTGGCGTACTCCGTCTTGTCCCCCGCGTCGAGGCTGAAAAAGAGCAGGGTGGGAAAGAGCGTGCCGTGCTCAAGCGACTTTGACTTGTCAGCCACGCTGACGCGGCAGGTAAGGGTCTGGCCGGCATAACCCTTGAAGGCCGGCACCTCGACACTGACGATCACGCGCGCCACGTTCTTCGTGGCGTAGGCCGCGGCCGGCAGCTTGGACTGGTTGAGCTTGGACGACATGGCCTGAAGCATGAGCAGGGTCTTGGCATCCTTGTCGTCGCCGGTGCCTTTGAGCCCCACGACGAGGCCCTCGCCCGTGAGCTGGGAGTCGGCCGTGCCCTTGTAGGTCACGATGTCCTTCACGCGCACGCTGACCTCCTGGGCCAGGGCCGTGCCGCAGAACAAGAAGACCGCGAGGAGAAAACAAATCTTCCGCCGCATGGTGTGCCTCACTGGTTGGCGCGCTCGGGGCGCGACTTGCCGATGCAGAAGCAGGCTCTGTGCCAGAGTCAAAACGGCCACAGGAAGTTGAGCAGGCTGGTCAGCCAGCCTTGCCGCGCGCCGTCACTTACGTCGCCTTCGCCGGTGTAGCGGATGCGCAGGCCAAAGCACTTGCTGGCATCGATGCTCTTGGTGCGGCTGTCGGCCATTTCGGGGTCGATGCGGCAGGTCAACTCGACACGCTCCGTGTCCTGCATGACTGTGATTTCCTTGAAGGCCCGCACTTCGAGGTGGCCGTTGGGCAGCACCTGCACGACCTCAGCCGTGATTACGTCAGAGAACTGGCTTTGCCGGTTGCGCGCGGCATCGTTGCGGGCTTCGTAATCCGCGGAGAGACTGATGCCCGGCGAAGAGGGCGCAGCGCTGACCAGGTTTCCTGTGCCGCCGTCAATGGCGATCCAGTCCTTGAGCTGGGCCTGGACATCGGCCTGTTTGGCTGTTTCCAGGCTGTCGCTGCGGCGAGCACTGACCTTTTCGCCGATGCGGATCTGGATCAGGTCGTGCACGCGCCAGCCGCGGGGCTTCTCCGGTTCCAGCGTGTAGTAGCTGCTGCGTTTGCCGTCCTGCTCCGTGGCGGCCTTGAACAGGGCTTGGGCGGAAAGCGGCGCGCAGGCAATCAACATCAGAAAGAGGATTCTGGTCATGGTCTGCTCCGGAAGGGGCGCCAGGCGCCCGTTAGTCCACTTCGCACTCGCCCGCGGCTGTCACGCGGGCCAAAAGATCGACGGCCGGGCCTGCATCTTTGGCCCGGCGCACCCGGATGCGCTCGCCCGTGGCGCCGGATTCCATGGCTATGGCCGTAGTAGAGAGCACGCCGCCGCCGGGCAGGGGGGCGCGCAGTGTCACGCTTTCGCCTTTGCGAACCAGCAGAGCAGGCTTGGTGTTGGACTCGGTCAGCCAGTCCTGGGCGCGAAGCGCGCGCGTCAGTTCGCGGCCGAGGGCGGCTTCGACGGTGGACAGGCCCGCAAAGGGGCGCGTCGTAAAGTGCTCGCGCGGCTCGCACATGTCGCGAGTGAGGCGCTCACCTGCGCGGGCGTCGCGCGTCAGAACCATGCACATCATGCGCACACCCACTTCCACACTCAAAGTCAGGCCGGTCACCGTGTGGCCATCGATGTCCACGGTCAGCTCGTAGTCCAGCTTGCCCAGGGTTTCCTGCGCATGGCGCGTCTTGACCTCAAGCAGCGTTCCGTGGGTAACGGCCAGGAGAGAGCGGCTGCGGGACAGCTCGCGGACCTCAATTTCACCCTGGGGTGGCGTGAGCTTGGCTTGCAGGCGCCGTTTGAGGCGATCCAGCGCGTCACACACGAGTTCGTTCTGGCCTGCGGGTGCTTGCAGCGCTTCCTGAGTTGAGGTGGCTGCGGGCACCCTGGTGGGGGTGGTCGCCCGGCGGGTCCCCTCATCGTCAGGAGGGGAGCGGTACTCGCCTGAAGACTCCGTGCTCTGTGCCGAGGCGCCCACGACGAGGGGCCGGGTGTAGCCGTAGAAGGCTACTTTGTCGGCTTCCACGCCGCTCTGCAGCAGGCGCGTGCGGATGTAGGCCAGTTCGATGGCGCGGGTTTCGCCCGCAGCGGGCGCCTTGCCCAGAAGCACGGCCGAGGCGGCCTGAACCATGGCCGCGTCTCCGCTGAGGGTGCCGAGCTGGGCGAGGCTGACGTAAGCGCTGTCGACGCGGACGCGGTCGGCGAGCACGACCTGGGCCAGGGCGCCCGACTGTGAAAAGAGCGGAGCGCAGAACAGCAGGGCAAGCGCGAGGACTTTCATGTCGAGGCTCCATCAGGCGCGAAGGTTGTTCGCCACGCGCATCATTTCGTCGGCGGACTTGATGGCATTGGCGTTGATTTCGTAAGCGCGCTGGGCGCTGATCAGGTCGACCATTTCCTTGACGACCTCGACGTTGCTTTCCTCCAGGGCCTGGTGGCGGATGCGCCCGAAGCTCGATGTCGTGGGGCTCCCGGTTTCGGCTCTGCCGCTGGCGTCCGTTTCCAGGAACAGGTTGTCGCCGATGGCCTGCAGGCCCTTTGGGTTGACGAAGCGGGCGAGTTCGATCTGGCCAATTTCATCGGCGTTGGACTGGCCGGGCATGATCGCGCTGATACGTCCGTCCTCGGAGACCGTAATACCCGTCGCCTCGGCGGGAATTGTGATGTTGGGCTGGAGCTTGAGGCCGCCGGCGGTGACCAGGTTGCCGTCCTTGTCGCGGAACAGGTTGCCTGAGCGTGTGTAGGCCGTCTGTCCGTTGAACATCAGGATCTGGAAGAAGCCGTCGCCTTCGATCGCCATGTCGAAATTGTTGCCCGTTACGCGCATGCCGCCCTGGCGGAACTCCTTGTCGATGCTGTCAAGCTTGACACCCGAGCCGATGCTGAGGCCCACGGGCGCCGTGTTGCCCTCGGGTTGGCGCAGGCCGGCGCGGCGCACTTCCTGATAGAGCAGGTCAGCGAAGTTGGCGCGGTCCTGCTTGAAGCCCACGGTGTTCACGTTGGCCAGATTGTTGGCAATCACATCCACCTGCGTCTGCAGGGCCGACATGCCCGAGGACGCCGTGTGCAAGGCTCGAATGGCCATGAGGCTCTCCCGATATCAGGCGGGCTGCTGGCCCGCGTTGTTGATCAATTCGCCCAGGGTCTGATCCTGCAGCTTGAGCAGCTTCATGTTCGCCTCGAACGCGCGGCTCACGTTCACCATCTCGGCCATCAGCAAGGTCGCGTCGCTCGTGCTCATTTCGAGCGCGCCCTGCTTCACGCGTACGGACTGCGCAGGCCGCGCCCCTTGACCCATCAAGAGCGTATGCCCCAGCTTTGAGAGCCGGGCTTCGTCCTGCTCGCTGAACTCGGCGAGGCCCAGTCTTCGCCCGGTCTGCGCGGCGCCGCCGTTGCCGCTGACGGCGAGGCTGCCGTCCTCACTGACTTCAAGACGCGCGCCGGAGACTCCAAGGGCCCGGCCCAGCTCGCGCAGGTTCAGGCGCCGGCCCTCGTGGTCCAGCACGAAGCTCTGGCCGTTGCGGCTGATCAGAAATCCGTCCTTATCCTGGGTGAAGGCGCCCGCGCGTGAGTAAACGCGGCCGTGGCGCGCATGTTCGAGCATGAAGTAGCCCCGCCCTTCCAGCGCGAAGTCCAGCTCGTTGCCCGTCGTTTCCAAGGCGCCCTGGCGCCCATCGACGCGGCTCTGCGCCAGCTGCACGCCGCCTCCCTGCAAGTCGAGCAGGTTGTGCCGGTGGTCCTGGGCATCGGGGCCGCTGTCGTGGGCGAGACTGGCGGGCGGGCGCTGCATAAAGCTGAGCAGGTCCTGACGGAAGCCTGGTGTGCGCAGGTTGGCGAGGTTGTTGGCGAGGTTCTCAAGGCGCGCCATCTCGACGTGCGCGCCGGTGCAGGAAACCCCGATTCCGTGGAGCATGGCCCTCTCCGCAATCTGACGCGGAAGGGATAGCAGCCGCCGTGCCAAAGGCGCCTGCCCCATGAGAGCAAGCGGCGCACCGGGAAGTTCGGTGCGCCGCGACGGAAAAGTTTTCCGGGCGCTACTTCTTGCCGCTGGGAAGCTCGTAGGTCCTGCGGTCGTCGTCGGTAAAAACGAAGGGCTTCTGATTCACGCCCTCGAGGTCCGCGATCTGACCGACCTTGGCCAGGACATAGGCCGTGAGTTCATCGACGCTGACGTCGCGGTCCTTGTTCGCATCCGCCTTGCCCGACAGGGCCTCCAGCACGAAGGCCGTGAACAGGCCGCCGCCGAGTTCCTCCATCTCAAGGGCGCGCTCGGCCGAAGGCAGGCCCACCTGCGCGCCCGTGGCGCTCAGCACCACAAGGCGTGTGCCGCGCTCGGCGCAAAGCTGGAAGATCGGGGCCAGCAGCGAGTGGGGCTTTTCGTTCTCCGCCCGCGCCGGCAGCTTGGCCAACAGCGCGTCCGTTACGGCGCAGCGCGAATCGCCTCGCGCCAGGAACGAACAATCCAGATAGAGCACCAGGGTGCGGGGACGCTCTTCCAGCGCGGCGTCCACCAGCTCGATCAGGGGCGTGATTTCGAGCGGCGTATCGGCCGCCGAGACCGGAGGCTGGGCCAAAGCCAGGCCGAGGCGGCCGTCCTGCGTCAATGTGCCGGTGCCGCAGAACATGAGGAAGAACTCATCGTTGCCGCGCGCCAGGGGCGTGACCTTGCCGATGGCCTCGATCACGGCGGCGCGTGTGGCGGCAGCGCCCGTGAGGGTGGTGACGGCCCCCTCGGTCAGGGGGCGCCGCGTGGCCGTCAGGGCAAAGCGCGAAAGGGCCGTAGCGTCGGCTTCGGCGTAGCGCGTCATGGGCAGGCCGGGCCGCCCCTGGGAGTCCACGCCGACAATCACCCCGGCGCGGCGGCGCAAGTCGCCCAGGAAGTCGGGATCTTCCAGTTTGCGGGAAAGGTCCTGTGTGACAAAGCGCAGGGCCTGCTTGTGGGCCGCACACTCGCCGATGGGAATCATCTTCGAGCCGACTTTGACCCAGTTGCTCTCGCCCATGTAGCCGGGGGTGCTGAAGATGGAGAGCGCGTTGAAGCCGTGGTCAAAGTCGTCAAGGCTGCGCACCAAAGTTTCCTTGGGCGCCAGGCGCTTGCCCAGGGCGAGATTGCCCGTGGAGGTGGGGTAGAGCCTCAGGTCAATGTGAACGTTGACGTCAAAATCCTCGTCGGCGATCCACCATGTGAAAACAGGGCTCATCATCCACCAGATGAACATGTTCCAGGCGTAGGCGCCGTTGCTCTCGATGTAGCCGACATCATGGCGGCGCACGGAAGGCTGCATGACGACATCCAGCCCCTGCGCCAGAGCGAGGCGACGCAGCTCTTCGGGCGTGGAATTGGGACGCGCGCCTTCGATGGGCTCGATGCGCTCGAACATGCGATACTTCACCAGCACGTCCAGCAGGCGTTTGTGGATGCCCGTGGGCCCGTTGAGTTGCTCGGGGTTGGGGGCCAGCACCCAGCGCTTGGTGTCCTCGACGTTGGTCTTTTCAGGATTGAGTTCCAGCTCCAGCACGCAGGGAGCCAGGCCAACGCGCAGGCCCAGGGGCTGCCAGCCCGCGGGCACTATCTTCTCGTTCTTGACGTCCTCTTCGAGGTTGGGCGTCTCGATGGTCGAACAGGCCGAGCAGGCCAGCACCAAGGCTGCTAGCGCGCACAACGCGGCCAACGTTGAACCGCGCCTGCCTTCAGCAGGCCGCCGAAAAGGTCGAAGTGCCGACTTTCCAGGAAGGCAAGGAGCGCAGTCCCCAGGCACGTAAACCCGGCGGCCTGCAGCAAGAGACTCCTTCGGCGGGGCACCCTGAACCCGATGCACCCCTGAAGCGGTCCGTTCTGACTGGGATGATTCCATGTATTTGCCACCTGACGCCCCCGATCCGGCACGGGGCGAAGTCCAATTCCTCACTACCCGTCCTTCTTCGGCTGATACTCCTGCACGCAGCGGAAGCCGCGCCCCGCCGAACGATCCGCCAGTTGGGCCGAACTGTTCTTGGCGCGGCGGGCATAGCCCAGAAACAGATCGGGCCTCAGGCCGGTTTCAGCGCCTTTGACCACGGCGCGACCTGGGCTGAAGGCTCCGTCGGTCCATTCGGCGCAGTTGCAGCCCAGGTCGTAAACGCCCAGCGCGTTCTTGGCCCATTCGGCTGTGCCCACTTCACGCAGGCGCGGCACGCCAATGAGCGGGGCGTCTTCGCGCTTGCCGAAGGGGTAATCGCCCTGGTCGGAGGGCTGGTTGGCGTTGGGGGCGCCGGCCGCGATTTCCCATTCGTCGGGAGTGGGAAGGCGTTTCTTGGCCCAGCGGGCGTAGGCGCGTGCTTCGTACCAGCTCACGCCCGTGACGGGCAAGCTGGACTGGCTTGGGTCAAAGCCGCCCTTGACCCAGCCCTTGGGTCCCGGCTTGCCGGTGGTGTCCACGAAGTTCTTGACCAGGGGCAGTGCCTCTTCGTCCCAGAAGCGGGGCTGGCTGTAGCCCTCGTCAGCTACGAACTTGAGGAACTCGGCATTGGTCACGGGGACGCGGTCCATGAACAGGATTTTCTGCTGCTCCACCGTGCGCTGGCGGTTTTTGTCGGAGTCGCGCAGGGAACCCACGATGAAGCTTCCGCGCGGCAGAATCACCAGGCGATCAGAGAGGTCGGCCAGGGCCTTGCGCGCCGTGATTTCGTCGAGTCGGCCCTGGGCCTCGGCGCGGTGCGCCTTCTCCACGAGGTAGATCAGGGCGCGCTTGAGGTAGTCGACGGCCACGGCATCTTCGGTGCCGCGCGACTCCTCAAGCAGAACGACGCCCAGGCGCGAGCGGATGGCCGCGATGTAGCCCTCGGCGCGCTGGACGTAGTCGGGATCCTTGATCGTCTCGCGATAGAGCTTCTCATAGGCGCCGAGAATCGCTTCCACCTGGTCGCTGGTGGTGGCTGTTGCCTCGCGCGCGTGTATTTCCTCAAGGTTTGCAAACTGCCAGAGCTGGGCGAGCCGGGCCTTGTCGCGTGCGGTAGCATACTTGCTGGCCTCAGCTTCCTTCATGGCCTTGGCCACGTACTCGACGGCGATGGTCCAGCTTGAGGAGCCCACGGCGTCTTCGGCCGTCTTGAGCAGGCGCTGGAAGCCCGAGAAGGCCGCCTCCTTCTCCGTGAAGTCGGCGCGCAGTTTCTTGACCTGGTCGCCGCGCTGGCCCGTGATTTCGGCGATACTGAGCATCAGGTCGCACACCTCGAACTTGGGTGGCTCCTGGGAAAGAGCCTGGCGGGCGTACTCCAGAGTTACGTCCGCCTTGGCACCCGCGGCCTCAGTTTTGAGTTTGGCCGCCTGCTCGTCGGAGAGGGGCACAGCCAGGGCCAAGTCTGAGAGGCGGATGACCTCGAGCACGGGGTTCTTGGCCGCCTCGAACTGGTCAGCCTTGACCAGCAGAGTCCGGGCGGCCTGCACACGGGCGCGCAGTTCAACGAGTTTGTCGCCCAGGTCCTTGAGCTGGCGGTTGCGCTCGCGGCCGGCCTCGTAGTCTGCCAGCCACTTTTCCACGCGCAGCTTTTCGTCGCCCGCTTCCTTGTTGCCTGGGTCGATGGCCAGCGCGGCCAGCAGGTCCTGCAGAGCGGCAGTGTATTGGCCACGGATGGTGTCATCGGCGGGGCGGTTGCGGTCCTGGGCCTCCTTCAGGGCGAGGTCGGCGGATTCGCGGCTGGCCCGCGCCTTCTTCAGCGCGTCGGCCAGGCTCTTCTGCCTCTCGGCTTCCTTTTCCTTCTGGGCGGCGTCGCGGGCGGCCTGCTCCTGGGCGGCCTGCACGCGGGCCTGTTCGAGGCTGGCGTTCTGCCGGCCCTCGCGGGCGCGCTCATCGGTGTCGTTGAGCTGCAGCACCGCTTCGAACTCGCTCTGCGCCTTGACGGCCTTATCCGAAGCCGCGGCAAATTGGCCAGCCTCGCGGGCCGTGGCCGCCTCGAGCAGCAACGTCTCACCGTTCTTGAGTTTGACCGGCACGTCGGCAAGGCGGGCCTGACGCAGCACCACGACCGTCGCCACAATGCCGCCCATAAGGGCCAGCACGATGGCCGTGCCCGCGAAAACGGCCTTGCGATGCCGCGCCAGCCATTTGCGCACGAGCTGGCCCATAGTGTATTCGACGGCCGAGAGCGTCTTGCCTTCCTGCCACGAACGCAGGTTCTCGATCAGGTCCTGGGTACTCTGGATGCGGGCGCGCGGATCCTTGTTCAGGCAGCGCATGGCCAGCTGTTCGAGTTCCTGGGGGATGGCGCGGTCCTGGGCGCGCCTTGACGGCGGCTCGGGGTCGTACTCGCGAACCTGATCGAGGATTTCCTCGGAGTTCTTGCCCGTCCAGGGCAGTTTCAGGCAGAGGATCTCGTACAGGATCACGCCCAGCGAGAAGATATCGCTCTGCACGTCCAGCGTGTCGGTTTCGCCGCGGGCCTGCTCGGGCGACATGTAGGTGGGCGTGCCGAGGATGGCGCCGACCATGGTCGTGCCTGCGTGGGCGTCGCGACGGTCACTGGCCACGGTGCGTTCGGCTGTCTCCTCGCGCGTGCCCACAATCTTGGATACGCCCCAGTCCATGATCTGCACTTCACCAAAACGGCCGACCATGATGTTGGCCGGCTTGAGGTCGCGGTGAATCACACCACGCGAGTGAGCGAAGGCCAGGCCTTCACACAGCTTGATGAAGATCTCTACCAGGCGTGAAAGTGGGTAGCTGCGCGTCGCATTGGCATCGCCCTGGCGCAGCCGCTTGAGCACCGAGCTGAGTTCCTCACCCTCCACAAGCTTCATCGTGAAATAGAGGTTGCCGCGCCCATCCACGCCGATTTCGTGCACGGGGACGATGTTGGGGTGTTCGAGCTGGCCGGTGATCTGGGCCTCTTCGAGGAAGCGCTCCACGAGGTCCTTGCGGCCGAGCATTTCCTTGCGCAGCACCTTCAGAGCTACGCTGCGACGCAAGTCGTTATCTTCGACCTCTAGCACCTTGCCCATGCCGCCGCGTGCGATCTCACGGATCACGGTGTAGCGCTTGTAGGCGCCGCCGCCCTGCTTGAGACGTTTGACCACGCGCATGGCGGTGTCCTGGCCATCGGCGATCTTCACGCCTTCACCCAGGCCCATTTTCTCCCGCATCTGCGCCAGCGTGACCTGGGAGGCCGAAATCTGCTCGCCGGCCAGGTTCTGGTCGTCCGTAATGTTGCTCTCAACGCCCACTTTGTTGCGTTTACGTCCTCCCACTTCACCCGTGGCCAGAGCCGTGCTCATGCCGCTGGTGCGCGATCCTGTGCTGGGTTCGTTGGTAATCTCGCCGGTGATTTCGTCATCGATGCCGGCCTCTGAATCGTCGTAAACGGTCTTGAGGTCCGTGGGCGCGAGTGTGTCGCCGGTCAATGTCACGCCAAAATCGGCGTCCGAGTCATCCTTGACTTCCGTCACTGCGGGCGGCTTCGAAGGCGCCTTGGAGGCCGGCGAGGCGGACTTCTTGCCGGGTGCGCGCGTCTTGCCGAAGTCGGTCACCGTGGCCGACGGGTCGTCCTCGGGCGTTCCCTTGGCCACGTCCTTCTCGGAGTCGAACAGCGTGACTTCCTCAATCTTGGCGCTGGCCAGTACGGCATCGGAAAAGGCGGGCCGCGTGAGGTCTGCGGGCTGGCCGAAGTAGCCGTCGTCGGCATCGCGCATGACGTCGCGCACGGCGCTGTCATTGAGGGCCGATGAGGGCGTTGGCGGCGCCTTGGGCTCATCCTCGATCATGGGCAGGGGCTGGCGCGCGAGGTCGGGCATGGACTGGGTCTGTGGCTCCAGCTCGCTGGCCGACTCGTCAAAGTCCACCAGAGTGTCGCCGCTGCCGCCCAAGCGCTGGTCTTCGGCCATGGGGCTGACCTGCATGGGCTCGAGATTTCCCTCGGGCGCGAGGTCCGGCTGGGCGGCTCCCTGGCTGGCGGTTTCGAGGCCCAGGTTGGTTGAGCCCAGGTCGTCCCATTGGCTGGGCGTCCGCTCCACCAGCACGGGCGAGTTCGTAAGTTCCGGGATGGGCTCAGGCCTCGGTGTCACCGGCAGGGGCGAAAGGCCGGGGTTGGATCCCTCCTCAAACAGCGAATCGCCGCTCTGGCTCGTCGGCGGCGGCAGCTCCATTTCCAGGTGCGACTCTTCGCTCGACTTGCGCAGGCCTGACTTCTTCGGCGGCATACCGTTGGGCAGCGGCTCCACAAGCCGCGGCACTTCGTCAAATCGCTCTTCCTCGGGCGCCAGCGCCGCGGGCTCGCCCGCGCGCTGCCTAAGATCGGCGACAGTGTCGCTGGGCCTGGCGTTGAGCAACTGCATGGCGGTCGTGACGTCAATGTAGCCGCGCTCTACCGCCAGTTCATGGACGCCGAGTTCGGGGTCGACGCGGCGGCGCACGGCCAGCTCCTGGCGAAGGGAAGCGGCCTGGGCGGAAGTCAGCAGCCGGCGCTCCTGGGCGCGTGCGAGAAACTGAACATCAAGCGGGTCGGCGTTGCCCATGCCTTACTCGAACCTCACGATACGGACCTGGTTGAGCTTGCGCGTCTTGCCGGCGCCGAGGTCATACTCGCCGCCGATCGCGTAAAAGCGTTTGCTGGCCGGGTCGAACATGCCGCAAGCGCCTAGGCCATGTTGGGCACCGCCAATGGTCAGCGACTGCCATGTGGTGCCCGCCGGCGGGGTGATGGCCGGGTTGCAGAAGACCAGGGCCTGGTTGTCGAACTGGGCTGGCGGCGCCGTCAGGAAGCGCTCGCCATCGGGGTCAAAGGCGCCGGCGCCGGGGAAGATGCCCTTGGGCGCCGAGGGAGCGTGGGTGGCCAGAGCCGTCCAGGTGCCGGCGCTGACACTCGTAAAGACCCACTCGTAAAGCTGCAGTGTGCCGCTCTGCGCGGCCTGGGTGGCGCCGCCCAGCACATACATGCGGGACTTGTCGTCGCTGATGCCGCAGAACGCCCCGGCGCGGCCGTCAATGCTGCCCGTCACCGTGGGCGTGACCCAGGTGGGGGCGCCGGCGAGATTCAGGTAGTGGATGCTGCCCGTGTAGGGGGAGGCTGTATTGTCGTAGCCGCCAAACACAATCATGCGGTCGTTGCTTTCATCAAAGCAGGCTGCATGTCCCATGCGAGGCGTGGGGGGCGTGCCCGTGGTTGAGGCCTGCGCCCAGGTGCGTGTCGTCGGATTGAACTGGTACACCGAATTCTGAAGCAGTGACTGGCCTGTCGCCGCCTTGTTGCCGCCGAACAGCACGATGCGGTTGGTGGCACCATTGAACACCAGCGAAGCGCCCTGCAACTGGCCGGGCAGAGTAGCCGCGCCGGAGGACGGGTTGACGACCTCCCAGAGCACGCCGGCGCCAAACGTATCAAAGCGAACGCGCCACAGCTCATCGCTCACGCCGTGGTCGCAGATACCGCCGTAAACGTAACCCCAGTCGAGGGACTCAATCCAGACGCAGGCGGCGTTGCGCCGGCCCTGGGGCACGATGCCCGAGGGGCTGGGCTGCAGCCAGTTCAGCGTGTTCGTGGTGGATTGCCAGAGATCGCCAAAGTAGCCCACCAGGTTGCGGCCGCCGAACATCACCAGCTGGGTTCCGGCGACAATCAGCGCGGCATCGCCGCGGGCGTCGGGTGTGCGTTCCAGGGCGATAGAGGGAAGGCCCCAGGTGGGCGGAGCGACATTGAAGTCCAGGATGCGCAACTCGTTGGTGAAGAGGCCGCCGGGCGAGCGCCCGCCGAACACCAGCAGTCGGTTGTTCGCCGCGTCAAAGGCCGCGCTGGCGTCATCGAGACCGCCGGCGGGGGCCGTTCCCAGCGTGGTGACTGCGTCCCAGTTCCAGGGGCTGACCGCAGTGTTGAGCTGCCACACCACGGTCGCAGTAGTGCCGGACGTGTAGGTTCCCACGAGGCAATGCTTGGCCGAGGCGGAGTTATAGAAATAAGCGCACTTCTCGGTTTGCGGCGCGCCCGGCGTGCCCGTCACGCCGGTCTGGCGCGAAAGCCAGGCAGGCGAGGCGGGAGTGGTGATATCCAGGCGGAAGATCGTATCGCCCACGCAGATCCGGATTTCGTTGCTGGGCTCGTCGTGGAAGCAGAGGTACCGGTAGGTCTGGCTCAGCTTGGGCGTGTTGCCGCCGCTGCCGGAGGGCGAAAGGGCGGTCCAGGCGGGGGTGGTGGCCAGCGTATCAAGATAGTAGACGCCCACGTTGCTGGTGCTGTTGCCCAAGAAGGCGAACAGCAGCTTGCGCGGGTTGTCAAACACCATGCTGATGGTGTTGGTGGGCAGGGCTGCGTTGATGCGCGGCAAGGAGGTGAAAGTGCCGCCCACGGGGTTGTAGATGAAGCAGAGGTCGTCGTGTTTGCCCGTGGAGTGGCTCGTTTCGCTGAGACCGCCCATGACGAAGACGCGGTTGTTGGAGGAATCGTACGCCACGGAAGGCTCGCTGCGCGCCATGGAGATGTCGCCGCGGAAGGTGCTCACGTTGCCCATGCCGTCGAGGTTGATGGTCGCGGTGTTGAAGACAGAGGGCACCACCGTACTGGTGGCGCGGATGATCACCGTGGCGTCGTTCTGGCCCGTGGTCGGGGGCGTGTAGCGGCCAGAGCTGTCAATGGTACCGCCGCCGCTGACCACTGCCCAGTTCACCGTTTGCGCGGCGCCGCTGGGCAGCACGTTGGCCGTGAAGATCAGGACGCGGCCCTGCACAAAGGTGCGACCGGTGTTGGGCGAGATGGTCAGGCTGGTGGGCAGGGTGCCCGTGCTGGGGTTGACGGTCACGACCGCCGTGGCTGTCACGGTGCCGGCGACGGAACTCGTCGCGGTGACCGTGACGTTCTGCGCGGCCCCGGCGCTGGAGGGAGGCGTGTAAACGCCTGAGGCGCTGTCGATGCTGCCGAACACCGGATTGATGGTCCAGATGACCGACTGATTGGCGTTGGCGGGTACGAAGTTGACGGCGTCAAAGTCTACGCCGGCGCCGCCCGCCGTAACGATGGCCGTCGAGGGTGAGACCTGGAAGCTGGTGGGTGGCGGGGCGACCAGGTTGATCTGGTAGTCGTCCGTCACGCTGGAGACAACCTGGCTGCGCGCCCGCACGAACACTTGGCTGGGAGAGGGCAGGGCCGAGGGCGACGTATACAGGCCCGAGGAGTTCACAAAGCCCACCGTCGAATTGCCGGACCCCTGGTTCACTCCATTCCAGTCGATGGTCCAGTAAACCTGTTGGGGAGCGTCCGGCGGGTTGACCGTTGCCATGAGACTGAGGGTCTGACCCAGGGTGACCTGCGAGGGACCCTGGCTGGACCCCACGGCCTCCGTCACCAGCAGCGAGACGGGGCTGGGCTTGAGGTTGACCACCGCCGAGCCGAAAACCGTGCCGTCAACGCTGGTGGCGCGCACGTTGATCTGCTTGACCACAGGCAGCGATGTAGGCGCCGTGTAAAGTCCGCCCTGGGTGACCGTGCCATTGGCAGAACCGCCCACCACGGACCAGTTGACCTGCTGCGGGGCCCCCGCGGGAGCCACCGAGGCCGTGAACTGCTGGGTGAGGCCAGCCACGACATCGACGGGCGTGGGAGTCACGTTCACGCTGGTGGGGGCATCGCCCCAATACAGCCGCCAGGTGGCCGTGACCGCGCCGGTAACGGTGCTTGTGGCGCGCACCGTGCAGAAATTGGGGCTGCTCAAGGCCAGCGTGGCCGGGGCCGTATACAGCGCTGTTTGCGGGCCCTGCAGAGGACTCGAAACGGGCACGATACTGCCGTTGCCGCCGCCTTCCACGATATCCCAGGTTACGGTGTGGTCGGCTGCCGCCGCCGGCAGGATGGTGGCCGTAAAATTGCGCGTCTGCGAGACATTCACCGTAACGCGGCCGTTGTCCTCCACCAACGTGATACCCGCGGGCGTGGCCGCTGCCGGGTTATTGATGACGGAAAAGCTGCCCGAAAAGAACGTGGGCCCCGGCAACGCCGCCGCAGGAAAGCCCTGGGGGGCGTCCGTGGGCGTAATCTCCCAGATGAGGTCCGCAGCGTTGGTCAAGGGCAGGGCGATGTTGGAGTTCCAGATCAGGATGTTGTCCTCTCCTGACAGGCCGGAGTTCATCTGGGCCAGGTTGCCGACCACGAAATCCGCGTTACTCAACACCACGCTGTTGGCGCCTCCGTTCCAGGTCGCGGTAATTGCGCAAGAGACTTCGTCACTGCTGCTGTCTTTGAGCTGAATGCGAACGGAGATGTTGCCGGAGTTCTGGTAAACCTCGAAGTCACTGACTTCCGGCGCTTCGTTGTCCGCAAAACTGAACGTGCCGCTGTAAACCGTTGTGCCGTAGACGGTGGGTGAAGACCCAACCTCCACGGGCGTCAGGCGCAGCTCCACGCTCTTGGCGCCTTGCGCCGCCAGGTCCGCAAGACCATTCCACTCCAGCGAGTAAAGTCGCGGATTGGGCGAGCAGACAAAGGGGCCCGCCGGTTGCGTCGTGGCCTGGCCCGTGAGCCGCGCGGGCAGCCAGTTGGTGCCGTCAACGGTGTACTCGACCGCGACCTCGGCGCTGTCACTGCCGCCGTCGCTCAACGTGAACTGCAGGGGCACTGTTCCCACGAAAGAGTCGCCGGCTATGCTGGAAACCAGGTTCAGCTCCGGCGGCCCGTTCTGGACGTTGTTGAGCGTGACGGGGCCCACGAAAACCGGATCGCCCACCGTGAACTCCGTCCAACCTGAGGGCCGGTCCACGGGAATCAGCGCGAGATAGACGTCCGAACCCACAAAGCCCGGCAGGGCCACGCTCGAATTCCAGATGAACTGGCCTGCGGCGCCCAGGGGCGTTGTGAGCAAAGCCGTGGGCGGAGTGCCTACGTAATCGCCCGATGAGAGTTCCGTAAAGGTCTGACCCTGATCCAGCGTGAAGGCGACGACCATGCCCGCTACGTCCGCGCTTGAGTCACGAATGTTGAACGTGACCAGCACCAGGCTGCCCGTGACCAGCACATCCGGCGACTGCGGCGAAGTCGTCTGGTTCACGACGGGGGCGTCGTTGCCCGCCACCAGCCCGCCCAGAGATGCAATGGGCCCGGGGCCCGCGCCGTCGTTGGCCACAATGGCAATGTGCAGGCCCGTCTCCAGCTCCGTCGTCAGCAGGTCAATCTCGTAGTCCCACTTGAACACCTTGGCCGAACCGCTGGGACCGGAATTCAGGAACGTGACCGGGTCGCCGCCCACGCCTTGGGTGCAGGGAAAGTAATTGATGCCGTCGCGCGACCAGGTCACCTGCACACTGCACAGGTCGGAGTTGGCGTCAATCAGCGTATAGTTGATGCTCGCAGGCGCATCTTCGCGCGTCAGGGAGTTGATTACCACCACAGGCGGAGAGTTGGTCGAGGGAGCGGTCTTGCCATCCTTGTCCTTCTTGTTGCCCGCGAAGGCAAAGATCCCGCCGCCGGAACCACCGGCCAGGGCCAGCAAGCCCGGACCACAGCCCGCAAGCAGCACCGCCATCAGCCCAAACGCGAAACTCAGCAAACACGATCTTGTCGTGGGCATGGAACTGCACTCCCTGCACAGGGGATGTCCGTCACCAATAAGGGGAGAACCAATGCTACAAGGTCACAGTGCCATGGCAACCCAAACTATTACACAAAGCAAGGCGTCATGACACAGATGTGAATCTCTATCCCTCATCTCTTCCAGTCAGGAGACTGCGCGCGATGCCTGCAAAAACGCTATCACCCCCAGAACCGGTAGAAGTTGTGCCACTGCAAGGGAAACTCACGCAGTTGCTGCTCCAGGATTAACGCGTATTCCCCGGCCCATTGCCGCAAGTTGGACTCCCGTTCCCGCCTCGACCCGAACACGAAACTCTTTGGTCCCACGGCCATCACCCGATAGCGCTGGTGGCCCAATCGATTACAGAACACAAACACCACCGGCGCACCGGTGTTCGCCGCCACCACATAAGGACCGCTGGGAAACGCCGCCTCTGAGCCCAGGAATGGAGCCTTCACCGTGCCGCTGCCCACCACACGATCTCCGTGAATGGCCACAATCTCTCCGCGCTTGAGCGCGGCCACCATTTCGATGCTGGCGGCCAGGGGGTCGGAGGAGTCAATGATGTTGAAGGGCTGGCCCTGGGCCACTTTTTCGAGGTGCTGCCGTGCGCGCTGGCCCTCGTTGCGAAACCACACCAGATTGATGGGCACTTGGGGCGCAGTAACGCCCAGGCTGCCCAGGCCGTGGGCCGCCAGTTCCCAGTTTCCCATGTGCGCCGAGATCAGAACCAGTCCTTTGCCCCCCTTGAGCGCCTCCGTGATCGACTCCGAGTTCACCCGCTCGAAGTGAAAGCTGCCCAGGGCACCCGTGAAGGCGTAGGCGCGATCCAACAGCACGCGCCCAAAGCTCAGGAAGTGGCGGTAGTTCAGCCACAGCAGGCGAAAGGAGGAGGCCGTGGGATACAGCCGTCGCAGGTAGTCGCGGCTGGCGGCCCCGTGCTTCCAGGCAACACAGATGTAGTAGAAGACCACCGGGTAAAGCAGCGAGTAGGCAAACACCGGGCCGAAAACGCGGAACAGCCAGAACATCAGGCGTATGCCCAGGCCGCTGCGGGTGCGACCGTCCCAAGGCCGCGGAGTATTCAACGGCGCTTCACCGCTCATAGCGCCGGGGCCTCAACGGTCTTGACCCTGGCCTCCTGGGCGTCGAGTGCGGCATGGATATCGGCGCTTTGCAGACCGTGGGCTGGTGTGAGTTCCGGCGCGGAATCGACGGTGGTGCGACGCGGCGCCGCCGCTTCCTGCGCCTGCTTGCGCCTCCGCAAAGCGCGGATGCCGTAAAGCGTCGAAAGCCCCATCACGAAAGCCATGACCAGTCCGATGATCGAACTGCCCAGAACCCAGGCGCCAAGGCTTGCCTTGAGGTGGGGCCAGAGAATGGCCCAGTCCAGCGTACGCGGGAAATAACTGTGGTTGCCCAGCAGGAACTTGCCCAGCAGAACCGAGGCCACTGCAATCACTGCGGTCAGGGGTCCGAAGCTTACGTTGGTCGCCGCCACGGTGGCCACGCGGTTGAGGTGCATGCGCGTGCCGGCGTAAAGCGCAAACAGCCACTGCACGCCAATCAGGGGCGTGCAGCCGATGAACGCGCCAATGCCCACGGCCATGCCCAGCTCGCCCGGCGAGTTCTTCTCGTGTACCAGGTAGGCCAGCAACTGCTTCATGCGCGCCAGCGGCCCGCCGCGCAGTTGCGCCTTCTCGGGCAGCGCGGCCAGGGCGCGCAGGCGCCGCGCCCCGTTCTTGAGCGTGGCGCCGATGCTGCCAGCCCAGAGTGGATCCTTGCGCGCCACCAGGCGCCGGTGAGGCAAGGGGACCAGCAGGTGACGGAAGTTGAGGTAGTTGTAGAGAAAGAAGTAGCGCACGTTGTCCCACACCGGATTGAAGTGGGATACACGCTCGGATTTCGGCGGATAGTGGACTCGCACCGGAACCGTGACGATGGGGCATCCGCCCCATGCCGCGCGCACCAGCAGCTCGCATTCAAATGTGAAGCGGCGGGAAAAGCAGAACAGGCGGGTAACGTGGCGCAGAGGATAGATGCGAAATCCGGATTGTGTGTCGCCGGCGTCCACACCTGTGGCCAGCCTCATCCAGAAATTGCTGAACTGGCGCCCGAACGTCGAGATGGAGGGTACGTGCACGCCCGTCATGTCCCGCACGCCAATCACTATGGCGTCTGGGCTGGCGTGGCTGGCCGCGATGAGCTTGGGCGCCTCCTCTGGGTAATGCTGGGCGTCGCTGTCCATCGTCAGGGCGTGGGTGTAACCGAGCTCGAGGGCCTTCGCAAAACCGCTGCGCAAGGCCACGCCCTTGCCGCGATTGCGCCGGTGGCGCACCAGCACGATGGGAAGGTCCTTGAGGAGTTCGGCCGTGCCGTCACTGCAGCCGTCATCGACGACGATGACAGTCTGGGCCAGGGCCAGCGCGCGCCGCACGACATCCGTCACCGTGGTGCGGTTGTTGTAGGTGGGTATGACAATGCAGTACCCGCTCGCGGCAGGAATGGATTTGCCGTTCAAGCTGCGCCTTTCAGTAGCCCCACTGCCGAATCTGTAAGTTTCCGGTGACAAGGTGCCTGTGTCAAGGCTTTGACCGGCGGCCCTTGTTGGACCAGGCTGCTCTCTTTTCGCCCCCCTGGTTATCGCCCGGCAGTGTTGGGTTCCAAGCCGTCGCCATCTGCCGACAACCACGCCTGCCGCGCCCCTTGCACCCTGAGGCGTTGGCCCTGCGCAAGGTGCGGGCGCTTGCTACCATCGAGCCATGAGCCTGATTCAACGAAATGTGGTGCTGGCCTCGGGCTCGCCCTATCGCAAGCAGTTGCTTGAAGATGCCGGCGTCGCCTTTCGGGTGGTGGTCAGCCATGTCGATGAAGACCTGCATCCGCACGACGAGCCTCACGCCTATGTGCGCTCCCTGGCCTCGCGCAAGGCCATGGCCGTGGTGCCCTCCTGCCCCGACGCTCTCGTGATTGCCGCCGACACCATCTGCACCTGGCGCGGGCGTATCATCAACAAACCGGCCGATGAAGCCGACGCCCGCCGCATGATCGCCGAGGCCTGCGATGCCAGACTTCAGCGCGTGATCACCGGTGTGTGCGTGGTGGATTCCCGCGACATGACCACCCTGAGCTTTGCCGAATGCAGCATCGTTGAAATGAAGCCCGCCAGTGCCGAACAAATCGACGCCTACGTGAGGAGCGGCGAACCTATGGGCAAGTGCGGGGCCCTGGCCATTGAGTCCAGCGGCAGCTTTGTCGCGCGCTATGAGGGCAGCTATGCCAACATCATGGGTCTGCCGGTGGAGCGCCTGCTGCCGGTGCTTCTGAAACTGGACGCGTAGACGGGCCCGTCAGCGACACGCCGTGCCAGGTCAGCTCGCGCAAGATGGCATCCTTCAGGTCTACCGCCGGTTCATAGCCCAGTTCGCGCCGGGCCTTCTCGCTCGAGTAATGCTGTCCGTACTCCATGTGGTAGTAACTGGTGAGCGACAGCGCGCCCGGCGACGAGCGCAGCAGCCAGGCCCACCACTCCGCGAAAATCGCCCCTATGTAAGCGCCCAGCCGCGGCAGGATCATGGGGCGGTGAAGGCCTGCCAGGGTGCAGACTTTTTCAGCCAGCTCGCGCAGTGTCGTGTTCCAGCCGCCCAGAATGTAGCGCTCGCCGGGTCGCCCCCTCTGCAGGGCCAGCACGTGGCCCCGGGCCACGTCGCGCGTGTCCACGAAGTTCATGGTGGCGTCAACCATGAATGGCGTCAGCCCCTGATAGAACACGCACACGGCCGAGAGCTTGGCGTTGCGGCTGCCCTCGCCCACCAGGCCCGTGGGGTTCACAATCACCGTCGGCGGTCCCTGGGGGTTGTCACCGGTGGTCACTTCGAGGACGGCCTTCTCCATGGCCGCCTTGACTGCGTAGTAATTGCCCCCCGACGTGCGGCGTGCGTCATAGGGCAGGCTTTCATCGGCCAGCTTGCCCCGGGGCGCCAGTCCGATGCAGGAAAGGCTGCTGGTGAACACGGCGCGCTCGATGCCGGCCTCCCTGGCCAGCACGAAATGCCGCCGCAACTGCGGAATCCACTGCGCCAGCATGCCCTTCTGCCGCAGGTGCAGGCCGCTCCAGGGAAAGGGCGCCGCTGCATGCACAAAGAAGCGGCATTCCTTCAGGGCCGCCGAAAGCGCGGCATCCTCATTCATGTCGCCATGGATAATTTCCCCGCCGCGGCTCTCGATTTCGGCGAGGTTGCGATGGCCCTTCGAGCGCGCCAGACAGCGCAGATTGTACCCGGCGTCGAGCAGCGCCAGGCCCACGCGCGAGCCCACAGTTCCCGCCCCTCCCAGCAAGAGCACGCGATCAGACATGGGATTGGATGAACTCCAGATGCCTGCGCGGCAAGGCCTTGAGAGCGTACTCGCGACCGCTTGCTTCATCGCACAGCACGCCCGCTGCCAGATCCACGCTGACTTCGCTGCCTTCGGGCAGGGCCTCCACCGGGTCAAGGGCACGGCTTACGGCACAGCCGCGCTCGTTGAGCAGGCGCTCGAGGTGGGCATCGCAGGCATCGGCGAGGATCACGGCCGGCAGCGGCGTGGGGGACAAGGCTTCCAGGGTGGGCCAGGCCCGCAGGGAGCCCTCCACGAGCAGGCAATGGCCGGGCGAGGCGGGCAGTTCGTGGAAGTTCGAGGCAGATGTCTTGATCAGCTTCATCGCTACCTCACCTTGATCCATCCTTCCTTGATGTAGAAGGCGGCGGTTTCCCTGAGGCCCTCGACGATGCCGATTTTCGACTCAAAACCGAACTCCTCTTTGGCCTTGGCAGCGCTGCACACCCAATAAAGCGGCAGCAGCTCGCGCATCTTGTCGCTGTTGGGCAGCAGCGGCTTGCGCGTCACCCACTGCACGACATCGAGCACTCGCGCATAGGCCTTGGCCAGCCAGATGGGGCTCTTGAGCGTGCGGTTCTTCGTGGGCTTGAGGATGTCGCGCAACAGGGCCATGGTCCAGCTCATGGGGTAAGGCTCAGGATCGGCCAGAAAATAGGCCTGTCCAACGGTGTTCTCGTGCAGCGCGGCTTCAATGATGCCGCGCGCGAGGTCCTTGCCGTGGATCATGGAGAAGACGTGTTCTTCGCTGCCGAGCTGGATGGCGTAGCCCTTGGCCATGAACTGGAAGAACTCGAGAATGCCGGTATCGCGCGGGCCGTAAACCGCGGGCGGGCGGATGATGGTCAGCGGCAGGTCAGGCTCGTAGAGGCGGGCGAACTTCTCGCCCAGGAGCTTGCTGCGGCCGTAGAAGGTCTGCGGGTGGGGAATGTCGGTTTCGCTGACGTAGTGCCGTGAATCCTCGCTGGGGCCCACGGCGGCCAGCGAACTGACGAGCAGAAAGCGCAGCAGGGGCTGTTTGGCCAGCTTGACGGCCTCGCACAGGTTGCGGGTGCCGTAGGCGTTGATGCGGTTGAACTCGGCCTGGGTGCGTCCTTTGATCAGGCCGGCCACATGAAAGATGTAGTCGCAGCCGGCCACGGCAGCGGTGAGTTTTTCGGCGCTGTCGGCGATGTCGCCCTTGTGGATTTCGTAGCCCTGGCGGAGTTCGGGGAAGAGGCGCCGCTCGTCGCGCACAAGCAGGCGGACGTCGTGTCCGCGGGCCTTGAGCATCTCCGCGACATGTGAGCCGATGAAGCCGGTGGCGCCGGTGACAAGCGATTTCATGGGCGGGAAGATAGCAGAGGCCAAGCGCGGCGCCACAAGACAACTTGCCGGCGCAGGACTCGCCAATGCGGCGTGAGAGACAGGCCAATCCTCGGTCAGGGATTCGTGAATGGGCCAAAGGGCCGCGTTGCCAAGCGCGGCAAGCCAAGGCTAAATGACCTCCTGAACCCGATTGAGAACCGTTATGAGCCAGGTAGCCGAGACTGTCACCAACTTCGACCTCACCGAGGAGCAGCAGCAGGTGCGTGAAGCCGCGCGCCAGCTCGTGAAGGAAAAGGTCGCGCCATTTGCCCAGGAACTCGATGACAAGAACGAGTTCAACCACGAGGCCTTCAAGGCCCTGGCCGAGATGGGCTTTCTGGGCATTACCGTCAGCCCCGACTACGGCGGCAGCGGCTTTGACACCCTGAGCTACGCCATCGTGGTTGAGGAAATCGCCCGCTTCTGCGCCAGCACGGCTTTGGGCTATGCGGCGCACGTCAGCCTGGGCCTCACACCCGTTTACCTCTTCGGCACTGAGGAACAAAAGCGCAAATACGTGCCCCAACTGTGCAAGGGCATGGATGACAACGGCAAGCTCACTCTGGGCTGCTTTGGCCTGACGGAACCGGGCGCTGGCTCCGACGCCGGCGGCACCAAGACCCGGGCTGAGAGAAAGGGCGACCACTGGCTGGTCAACGGCCGCAAGGCCTGGATCACCAACCCGCACTACTCCAAGACCTGCATCTTTACCGCGCGATCCAACGACAAGCCCGCCAAAGGCAAGGGTATCACGGCCTTCATCGCCGAACTGAACACCCCCGGTTTCAAGGTCGAGCCCAAGGAAAACAAGCTGGGCATGCGCTCATCGGACACAGCCCAGCTCGTGTTCGAAGACATGAAGCTGCCGCTGGATGCCGTGGCCGGCGGCATGGAGCAGGTGGACGTAGGCTTTGAGAAGTTCATGAAGACACTGGCCGGCGGGCGCATTTCTATTGGCGCGCTGGGGCTCGGCATCGCCCAGGGTGCCTACGAGCGGGCGCTGGACTATGCCCGCCAGAGAAAGCAGTTCGGACAGGCTATTGGCAACTTCCAGGGCGTGGCCTTCATGCTCGCTGACATGGCCATGGAAATCTCGGCGGCGCGCCATCTGGTGTATCACGCGGCGCGTATGCGCGACGCCGGCCGCGACTTCACGATGGAGGGCAGCATGGCCAAGCTCTACGCCAGCGAAGTGGCCATGAAGACCTGCACCAACGCCATTCAGGTGCTGGGCGGCGTGGGCTACACGCGCGAGTACGATGTCGAGAGAATGCTCCGCGACGCCAAGCTGTGCGAAATCGGCGAGGGTACCAGCGAGGTGCAGAGGCTTGTCATCTCGCGCAAGATCCTGGGCGACTTGCGCAACGTGTAGCTCAGCCGGTTCGTGCGCGGTCAAACTCCTCTTTGAATCTTTCAACGTGAAGGAGGTCGTTGACCGCGGTCAATTGATTGATCACGCTTTGCCGAAGTGCATAGGCCTCCTCAGTTCGACCCTGCCTGAGCCTCAGCATCGACATCGCGGCTTCAAAGGCCACACGCTGGAATCCCTTGAGTTCGGTCTTCGCCCTGACCTGCTCCAGCAGGTTTTCCGCCTCGGCAAGCGTGCCTCGCTCTATCCACACTTTTGCCAGCATGATCTGCGCAGTGCGGAAGGAAGGCGATCCCTCGTTGGCCAATATGGCCTGCAAAAGGGATTCTGCCTCATCCAATGCTGCACGTTTGGCCAGAACGCCCGCCAGGTTCAACGCTGCTTGGTCGCGGGCCTCGTTCATCTGAAAGCGAGCTGCCAGTTCGCGGGACTGCCTCAGAGCAAGTTCGGCTTTGGCAAGTTCGTCGTATCTTTCATAGGTCACGCCCAGATTCCCGAGCGCATGAATCAGCGTGAACACGTCGCCGGTTTCGCGCGAAACGGCGCACACCTCTTCCAGCGTCTGGAGCACTTCTGCGCTTCGGCCCATGCGGCTCAACAGATACCCGAGCACGTTGCGTATACGAACCTCCCGCGCGCGCATGCCGACCGACTTCGCGAGTTCAAGCGCAACCAGGGCCGTCTCATGGGCCTCGCGCATTCGGCCCAGTTCAAGCAGGGCGCGCGCCCTTTGAGTCTGCAACCACTCGAGACTCTGTGGCCTGCCGCGCGGAAGTTCTTCGATCAGGCGGTTATCAACCAGATCCAATGCCTCGGCTGCACGATCCGTGGCACGCAGCAGCCCGCTGAGATTGCCGATCGAGATCGTGACTTGCTTTTCGTCATGGCAGGACCGCAGGAGGTCAATGGCCTGTCTCAGCGCCCTCTCGGACTCGGTCAGTTTTCCAAGGACGCGTAACAGGGCGCCCTGTGTTGCGAGTGCGTCGGCATATTGCCTGGTGTCGCCCCGGCGCTGCGCATCGGCCATCAATGCGCGCAGGTCCGCCTCCGCCTCCTGCGTCTTGCCCTCGAGGTGATCGAGCCAGGCTAACGAACGTTTCACCCGCCAGAGTTGTTCCTCTGACCCCTGAGCGAGCTCTTGAGCCAATGCAAGGGATTGCCGCGCCTGTGCATGATTACCCAGTTCAACGTTCAGCTGACTGACCTCAAAGATGCCCTCCAGTTTCGATTCCATATCACAGAGCGGATGGGCTATGACTCTCCGCAGCACCGTCTCTGCCATTTCCAGAGAGCGTGACTTCGCAAACTTTGCGGCCCGCCGCAGGCACTCCAGTTCCTTGCGTTGCCAGTATTCAATCGCGTCGGTATCCGGTTGAAGAGCGGCCTTGCTCGCGTGATCGGCCAGCTCCAGGGGGGCGGTCTCGATCCCATCCGCGGCAAAAACTGTTTCCAGCAGTTTGAAGGCGAGCGCATGCAGCCTGGCGCGGTCGCCCGGGAGCTGGAGTTGATAAGCAGCATCCCGATAGAGCGCATGCTGAAAGAGGTAGGCTTGCTCGGCGTCCATGGATTGCTCGATGCTACTCAAGCTTCCGGTAACTGCGATGTCCCTACCCCTCGTGGTTTCGCGAGTTGCGTTTGTACCCCTGCGTGCTAATCGTGGTTCGGTCCTTTGGGAGGGAGCCATGCGTTTCATGGTCATTGTCAAAGCCAACGAGCGTTCCGAGGCGGGGCAGATGCCCAGTGAGGCCGAACTTGTGGCCATGGGCAAACTCAACGAGAAAATGATCAAGGCCGGAGTGCTGGCTTCCGGGGAGGGGTTGCATCCCTCTTCGCGCGGCCTGCGCGTGACGTTTCAGGGCGGCAAGCGCGAAGTCACGACGGGCCCCTTTGCGCCTTCCCAGGACCAGGTTGGCGGCTTCTGGATCTTGAATGTGAAGTCCCAGGACGAAGTGCTCGAGTGGGTGAAGCAGATTCCCTTCACCCAGGGCGAGGTTGTCGAAGTTCGCAAGGTCTTCGAGCCCGAGGATTTCGAACCCGCCGTCAAAACCAAAGCCGGCCGCAAAGTCATCGCCGACGAAAAGAAGTTCTACAAGAAGCAGGAGAAGGCGAAGTGATTTGGCCGAGCAGCGACTCGGGAACTAGGCGGGATAAATCCAGCGCGCAAGCCAGCGGGTGATACGGGGCATGAGCAAGTACGTCATCAGCGGCACCTCGACGCCGATGGTGATAAGCAGGCGCAGTGGATAGGGCACCTCGGCCAGCAACCAATTCACCCCCGAACCGATGCTCAAAACAAGTCCGTAAACCACAGCGATCAACACCACGCACATGCGCCAACGAGACGGCTGGGGCACGACTGCGCCAGCCGGGGAGTGAACCAGAATTCCAGCCCAGACATGCGCCGCCACTGAGCCGGCGCCGCTACCAGCGGCGCGACGTCCAGCAGAAACTGCCGCCGCAGGTCGGACTCTTCAAAGGCCTGCAGGCTCTCCACCGAGGCAAACCTGAACACGGAAGTGTAAACAGCTTTGCCTCCTGGAGCCGGGCGGGTGATGGCAGCACCCAGATAGCCGGGCAGCGAGGCGGCGTCGGAGAGCAGTGTTCTCAAACGAGCTTCGTACTCCGACGTCCGCCCCGCGATCACCTCGCGGCTCACCACGACGGTGACCGGCTGCTCAACGTCGCTCATGGCTAGCGTCCCAGGGCCTCAATCAGCAACTGCGCGGCCCTGCGCCCCGAGTTCTGCTGCTGACCCGTAATCAGGTGGCCGTCCCGCAGCGCAAAGGGGGCGAAGGCCGGCGCCGCGGCGAAGTGGGCGCCGCGCTTGCGCGCCTCGTCCTCAATGCGCCAGGGCATGACTCGCTTGCCGACGACCTGATCGGCGAAGTCCTCCTCACTGTTGGCAAAGCCCGTCATCAGCTTGCCCTTGATCAGGTACTCGCCGCTGGGGAGCTTGAGGTCGATCAAGGCGGCGGTGCCGTGGCAGACGGCGGCCGTGGGCTTGCCGGCCTCATAGAAGGCCATCAGGGCGCGCGCCAGCACGGGGTTGTCACGGAAGGTGAACATGGGCGACTGGCCCCCGGCGACGTAGATGGCGTCGAAGTCGGTCGGAAGGCAATCGGCTAGCTTTCTGGTGTTCTCGACGTGCGACCAGAGTTGCTTGTGGTTCAGGAAACCCAGGGAAAGCACGTCGTGGGCCGAGTACCCGCTGGCATCGCGCGGGTCGGAGTAGCCGTCCAGCTCGCACTTGCCTCCCTGGGGGCTGGCCAGCTCGACTTCGTAGCCCGCGTCGAGAAACTCGTGCCAGGCGTGCGTCAGTTCGGACGCCCAGAACCCCACCGGCCAGCCCAGGGTGCTGCTGACGGCGGGATTGGCGAGAACGATCAGGACTCTGCGTTTGCGTCGAGATGCCGGGGCGCTGCTCATGTTTCCTCCGTTTTGAATTAGTGAACGTTCAAGTAACGTAAACCTTATCGGCGCTATTCCACGATTCAAGGCATTTCCGTTACTAGACAGTCAAGTAATTCAATGCCACGCTGGCGCCATGGGCAGAACTCCACCCAGCCGGCGGCGCGGGCGGCCGCGGGAAGCGGGGCTGGACCGCCGCATCCTGCAGGCCGCGCTGGATCAGCTGGCCGCGCTTGGTTTTGAGCGCATGAGCCTCGAAGCCGTGGCCGCGCAGGCCGGCGTCACCAAACCCACGCTGTACCGGCGCTGGAAAAGCAAGGCCGACCTGGCCACCGCTGCCCTGCGAATGCTCCAGCAGAGCACGTTTCCGCCCCCGACGGGAAATGCGCGTCAGGATGTCATCGCCAACTTGCGCGAGTTCCAGGCATGCCTGCTGCGTCCCAATGGCATGCGCATGATCGGCACCCTGCTGGTGGAAGAGCAACGTCTGCCCGGGTTGATGCGCCTGTTTCGAGAGCGCATCGTCAAGACGCGGCGCGCGGCGCTGAGGCGCATTCTGGCCGACGCTGTAAAGCGCGGCGAACTGGACAAACGCGCCGACATCGAAGCCGCGCTGAATTGCATGGTGGGCGCGTACTATGCGCGTTATCTGGCCCAGGGGAAGTTCCCGGCCGACTGGCCCGAACGCACGGCGGGCGTGGCCCTGGACGGCCTGCCCTGGCGCCAATGAGGCCATGCCCGGCGGCGGCCAAGGACCAACGTTTGTGGCTGCGCCCGCGAAGCCACAGGCCAACTGAAAGAGCCGGCGCGGGGCCGGCTCTTTGGGTTGGGATGCCTGGGGTTACTTGTACTTGATGTCCCAGTATTCCTGCTCGTAGACCGTCATCGTTCCGCCAAAGCGCACATAGATGGCGACCAGCCAGTTGGCCTTGGCCGTGCGCGACAGGGTCTTCCACCAATCGTCGATGCTGGGGCTGTTTGCGGGAACCTTGAGCTTGCTCAGATCCTGGCCCTGGCCCTGCTTCTGGCGGTCGGCCTGAGCCTTGTCATAGGCTTCCTTGGCCTTGCGGATGAAGTCTTCAATCTCCTGCGGGCTGGGGCTGCTGCTACCGCCTTCTTTGGGCTTTTCCTGGAAGCGGTCACTGCTCTGGGGCAATTCGTCACGGTCCCCATCCACGGGACCCACGGAGCGGTTGCTGCCGCCGGGTCCGGGATTGCGGGGGCGGTCGCCGCCTGGCTGTCCGGGGTTGGGGCCGCGCGCCGGCTGGGTGCCGTTGGGGTTGGGCTTGTTGCCGGCGCTGGGCAGGTGGCCGCCCACAACGTCGTAGAAGCCCGTTTCCTCGAAGGAGATCTTCTTCATCGAGATCTCTTCCTTCACACGTGCCACGAAACGGGCCTTGATGTCGTTGATCTCTCCGCCCGTTTTGAGCGCGATGGCCTGGCGAACCTCGTTCTCCAGCTCGCGCAGCGCCCAGTTACGCCCTTCCTGCCAGGTCAGCTTCTTGTCCTTCGTTTTGTTGCGCGCCACGATCTTCAGCTGGTTGTACCACTCCGTGATGACGTACTTGCTGAAATCGTCATTGATCTCGTTGTAGGTTTCCTCGAACTTCACCAGCACGTCGCCGGTTGGGTTGTACTTCTTCTTGGCGTCGTTGAGGCTGTTCAAGGCCAGCTGGTACACGTGTTTGGCCGCGGCCTTGCGCGCCTCCGTCAGGGCATTGAGCAGGTCGCGCTGGCGGATCAGTTCGTCCAGCTTGACGTTGTATTCCTCCAGCCGTGTCTGGAGCTTCTTGTCCGGCGTCATGCCAAGGCCAATGGAAACGTAATCCTTGGCGGCCTCGTAAAGACCCATGCGGTCGGCGATGCGGGCCAGCTCATAGAACTGGCGGGCCGACTCCAGGGGAGCGCGCTGCTCTTCGGCAATCTTGAGCGTTTCTTCCGGCGTCTTGAGCACCGTGGCTGGAATCTTCACGTTGGGCATGTAGCCGCCCTCGAGCACGTCTTCGCTGGCGATGGTCTTGCCGCGCGGCGAGTCAAGGTTGGTTACGACGTAATTGGCTCCCTGAAGCACCACGGTGCCCATGAGCACGTCGCCCGTGGCGAGTTCAAGACGGGCCCCGTCAATCAGGACTTCGAGGTTCAGGCCTTCGTCGGGGTCCTTTTCATTGAGCAGGCGCTTCTTGAGCGCGGCATCGACCTGGTTCCAGCGCAGGAAGATAACGCCCCCGGTTTCGGTGAGTTTGAAGGTGAAGCCGTCGGGCTTGACCTCGACCACCTCTCCCTGAAGGAAGCGTCCCTTGGTGCCGTCGGGCGCGTCGGCCAGCTTGATCTGCTCAGCTTGGACGAGGCTGGCGTGGGCCACGAGGGCCAAAGCGGCAAGAACGAGAAGGAACGGAAGTTTGCGAATCATTGGACGCCCCAGAAAGGCAAAAGTGAATAAGGGCACAGTAAGAAGCTAGGGGTTTGAGCGAGACAGGATACACCCGCATCGCAGTGAAGTAGCTCCAAACGGGGCGAAACTTACGGTTTTTCGCGATTTCCCGGCATACAACTACCTGACCGGTCGTTCATATTTGTGGAACGCGGCGTCGGGATGGCTTGCCCGCCTCACCTGCCGCCGCTGGCTCAAGCGGGGACGCCCGGCTTGACACCCGGCAAAAGCCGGGGGCGACGCATCGAGACGGACACCAGCGGAACGCGCCGAGCGCCCCGGGAAACCGGGGCGCCGGAGTTTTTACCCGGGGACGCCATGGCAGGGTAGAATTGTTAATACTGCCATGAAGGACACTGACCAGAAGAAGTCTTTCTACGTGCGCCGCGTTGTCGACGGCATGGCGCACGTGGCCAAGCGCTGCCATTGGTGCGGCAAGCTGCACCAGGTCATTGTCCCGCTTGATGATGTCGGCCTGGACTACGTGCCGCAGATTCCCTGCGGCCGTTGCGATGACTCCAGGGTCTTTGGCCATTGACCCCCAACTTCCTGAAAACCATGACCTCTGTTGTCGAAGTCTTTCACGGCCAGGCCGGCGCCGGCCTGCGCGCCGCGCTCAGTTTGCCGCCGGGCACAGTCGTGGCCCGCTTCGAGGGCCCGGTGATGCCCTGGGAGCAGGTTCCGCCAGAAGAAGCCCGCCACGCCCTGCTGCTTGAAAACGGCCTCTGGCTTGTGGATCGCGGACTCGCACGGTTGGTGAACCACGCCTGCCGCCCCAACTGTCGCGTCAATGGCGCCAACGAAATCGTGACGAGCCGGCAGATTCCCGCCGGGCAGGAACTGACCATCGCCTACAACATTGTCTATGAAGGAGAAGACCCGGGGTCTTGGGATCCCCGCTGGAGTTTCGACTGCGCCTGCAAGAGCGACAACTGCCGCGGGCGCGTGGACGGCTACGTGACGCCCGAGGGCCGGCCCTTTCGCCGCGCAGGTGCGTGAGGCGTCACCGCGGCGAGAAGCACCGGGGCGCGGCGTCATGGATTCGAGACAGGAATTGCGGCTCTCTCTTTTCAAGCGAGCAAGAAATGAGGATTGTTTGGATGGCGGACAGGGCAGGTCCGTTTTAGTCTGGCTGGACCGGAGGGGGGCGCCGCACACGCCGCCCGGACAATCTTAGCACTGGGCAGCCGGCTGGGCGCAGGCTTGCGCCTCCGGCTGTTTCATTGGGCACCTGGTACGGAGAACCCGTGAAAACCATTGATCGCGAAACCACCCTGACTTCGAGAGCGGCCCTGGATTCCCGCAACCTCAAGTCGCTGTTGACCGGCCTTGTGCAGAAGGCCGGTGCCGACTACGCCGAAATCCGCCTCGAAGACAGCACGGAAACCGCGCTGTCCTTCATGGGGCAGAATCTGGAAAACGTCAGCGAAAGCCACCTCTATGGCGGCAACGTGCGCGTGCTGGTCAACGGCTGCTGGGGCTTCGTGACCTTCAACAGCCTCAACGAGCTCGACGCCCGTGTGCGCGAGGCCGCCCAGAACGCGCGGGCCGCCGCGCGCCTGAGCAAGGACAAAAGTGTGCTGGCGCCCATCGAGCCGGTGGTTGACACCGTGCGGCTGGAGCTGCTGGCGGACCCGCGGCAGGTTGCCATTGAAGACAAGATTGCGCTGTTCGGCGGCTACAATGACCGCATCCTGCGCCGCCCCGGCGTGACCAGCAGCGCCCTTCGCTACTTCGACCGCTACACCCGCCTGTATTACGCCAACTCCGACGGCACCTGGCTGGATCGCGAGCTCATGGATATGGGTTTTGGGGCCAGCGCCATAGCCACCAGGAACGGCATCACCGCGCGCGGCACGACGAGCCAGGGCGGCCGCAACAATTTCAATGTGTTCCGCAACCTGGAGCACGATATCGACGAGGCGGCCACCGACGCCGTGGAGAACGTGGGCGCGCCCGTGGTCAAGGGCGGCACCTACACCGTGATCTGCGATCCGCACCTGGCGGGAGTGTTCGTGCATGAGGCCTTCGGCCACCTGAGCGAGGGCGACAACATCGCCGATGATCCGCGCATGCAGGAAGTGCTGAGGTTGGGCCGCAAGTTCGGCGAAGGCTATCTCAACATCTATGACACGGGCCTCGATGTGGGCCTGCGCGGCCACCTGAAGTACGACGACGAAGGCGTTCCCACCCAGCGCACGGACCTGATCAAGGATGGCGTGCTGGTGGGTCGCCTGCACAGCCGCGAGACCGCGGGGCGCATGAACGAAAAGCCCACGGGCAACGCGCGCGCGATTTCTTACCGCTTCCCGCCCATTCCGCGCATGCGCAACACCTGCATCGGCAATGGCCCCCACGGAAAACTGGAGGACCTGATCAAGGACGTGAAAGAGGGCGTCTATGCGCTCGATTCAGCCGGCGGGCAGACCAACGGCGAACTGTTCACTTTCACGGCGGGCAAGGCCTTCATGATCCGCAACGGCAAGCTCGCCGAGCGCGTGCGCGACGTGACCATCGGCGGCAACGTGTTTGACACGCTGCGCAACATCACCGGCATTGCCGGCGACTATCATGTGCGCGACGGCTCGGGCGGGTGCGGCAAGGGAGGACAGATGCCTCTGCCGGTCAGCCACGGGAGCCCCCACATCCGCATCAAGGACGTGGTGATTGGCGGGAAGTAATCGTGGCGCGTAAGGGCGGGTGCCACGGCCAGGCTGGGCTGTTGAAGGTCTTCAGGCCCGGCACTCGCGGTGGGGGCAGTCTTTCAGCATGACTGCGTGACGCGAAACCTGCCTGAGTAACAGACTTGCGGATTGCTTGGAAGCCGGGCGCCCTTGGTCGCTCGTTGAAGAAACGCTTCAAATACGGAGCACGACACGTGGTCAAGAAATTCACTGAAAACCTCAGCTCACTCTGCGACGCCTTCGAGATGTTCAAGGCCTCCGGTCGTTCGCTAAGCGTGGCTTATGAAAACGACCGCCTCACGGAGATCCGCCAAGGGGAAAGCTCGGGCATGTCCATCCGCGCGGTCAAAGGCGGCAAGATCGGCTTTTCCTACAGCTCAAAGCCTGACGAAGTCGACACCGTGGCCAGCGCCGCCATCCGTATGGCGCCCTACGGCAAGCCCTATAACTTCAGCTTCGCGCCCAAGCAGAAAAGCGCGCATACCCGGCCCTACGACGGGCGCTGCGGCGAGGTTTCGGTCGAGAAACTTGTGGGCTTGGGCCTGGCCGTCAAAGATGCCATCAAGTCCATCGCGCCCGAAGCCATGGCGGAGTGCAGCTTCTCAGGCGGCGTCAGCCAGTCCCGCATTGAAACCAGCACCGGACAGGACTGCAGCGAGCAGGAGTCGAGCTTCGGTTACTTCGTCGCAGCCAAGGTCACCGAAGAGGGCAACTTTCTCTCCACCTACCGCTATCGCAGCTCCAACGGTCTGGTGGGCGAGGACGAAATCATCGAGGAGGCGCGCGAAGCCGCCCGTGACTTCGTGGTGGCCCGCAAGCAGGCGCCCGTCAAGGCCGGGCGCTATCGCGTGCTGTTCAGCCCCGGCGCGCTCTCGGACATCCTGATGCCCATTGCAGTCAGCATCAACGGCCTCAACATTGAGAAGAAGACCAGCCGCTGGGTGAACTCCCTGGGTGAGCGCCTGTTTGACGAGCGCGTCACGCTGCTCGACGACCCCTTCCACGAAGACGGTCCCGGCGGCGGCCTCTATGACGGCGAGGGCGTCTGCACCCGACGCCGCGCCATCATTGAAAAGGGCGTGCTCCAAGGCTTCTGCCACACGCTCTCGACCGCCAAGGCCTGCGGACACGAACCCACCGGCAACGCGCGCCGTGCCGTTTCCACCGTGCCCCAGCCGGGCCTGCATAACCTCGTGATGGCCGGCGGCAGCGCCACGCGCGAGCAGCTACTGATTCAGGCCGAGGGCGGCCTCTACATCGACCAGATGCTCGGCACCTTTACAAGCAACTTCCTCGCGGGACAGGTCAGCGGCAACATTTCGCTGGGCTACGCCGTGCAGGGGGGGCAGCGTATCGGCCGCGTCAAGAACTGCGCGCTCAACGTGAACACCTTCGACCTGCTCAAGAGCCACATCGTCGCTATCAGCGCCGAACGTGAATGGGTGGGTGGCCAGTACCTGCCCTGGGTGCTGGTCGAGGACGTTGCCGTAAGCGCCCGCTGACGCCGCGTACAATTCTTTGCACAATGGGCCCATGTACAGGGCCCTTTGTGTTTCTCTGGCGGTGTTCCTGCTTGGCGCCTGCGCCAACCCCCGGGTCGAGAATCGGCCAGCACCTGAGCCCGCCCCCGTGGAGCCCCGCCCCCGCCCGGCCGTCCTCAGCGCGCGACTTGCGCCCCGGCACGCTGTGGGGCAGCGCTATGACACCGAGCGCCTGCTGAAAGTGCGCGAGCAGACCGCCAGCGACATCGTCGTGCTGGAGGGCCTCGAAACGACCCGCAGTGAGGTGCTCTCCGCCGACGAGCAGGGCCAGGCCCTCATTGTGCGCCGCCGCTATGAGCAAAGCCTCACCCGCCTGGGCAGCGAGGGCGGCCGCCTCGATGAAACGCGCAATCCCCTTCATGGTTGCACCCTCGAGTTGCGGCGCGACGCCCAGGGCACCGCGGGCGCCACGCTGGTGGAGGGCAAGGCCGACGTCGGGCGCCAGAGGTTCTTGATCGACGGCTTTGATGCCGCGCTTCTGCCCGCGGGCGAGGTGCGTGAAGGCGACCGCTGGACCGTGCCGGCCGAAGAGCTGGCGCGGCCAGGCGGCCTCAACAGTCTGATTTCGGCCCAAGGCTTCAAAATCGAAAAGAACGAGCTTGAGGTGCGTCTGAGCGAACTGACTGTCCGGCGCGCCACGCTTGAGATCGACTGGCGCATTACCGGCAGCTTCGGGCAGACCCCGGCGGTCATGACCTTCAGCGGCAGCCTCGACTTTGACCGCGAGGAGCACCTGGTTTCACGCTTCATCCTGCGCGGCGGCCGACAGGCCGAGGGCGGCCACGTTCAGCAGATCACCATCACCGTGACCCGCACCCGGCCCTGACACGCCGCCTTCACCGTTACCGTCCCTGGGTCTTGGGGTCCGGCTGGCCCAGTTCGATGAGCCGCTGCCGCGCCGCCTCGGCCAGATCTCCTTCGCCGCCGAAGGTATCCCAGGCCTTGCGGTAGTAGGTCACGGCATCGCCGGCGCGCCCGAGACGGTCATAGGACACGGCCAGGTAGAACATGCCCACCGGCGATTCCGGAATCAGACGCAGGGCGTTCTCAAAACGCGCGGCAGCCACACCGTGGTCGTTGCGCTTGATGGCGGTGAGGCCGCCCATGAAGTTGGGCCAGAAGCCCCCCGGTTCGAGGTTCAGGGCCTCGACAATGGCGCGTTCCGAGGCCTCGTAGTTCTTCAGGTAGTAGTGGGCCTGGGCCACATTGACGTGCAGGATGGCGTGGCGGTTGACCTTGTTCACGGCCTGCTGATAGAGGCCCAGGGCCTTGCGGTAGTGGGGCAGGGCTGCCGCCTCGCCCCCCTGCTCGAAGGCCTTGAAGCCCTCTCCCATGGCGTCGTCGCCCTGGTCGGCCAGTATGTAAGCCGGCTGGCAGGCGCGGATATCCACGAGCGCCGCGTCATACTCCGGGCCGTTGCGCAGGTAGGCCGCGGTGTCGGCGTCGGGGTACTCTTTGCGCATCTGCCGGGTGAGGTAATCGACGCGGTTGCCGGGGTCGGGGTGGGTGCTGAGGAACTCCGGGCCACCGCCGCCGTGCTCGTCCGTGTACTCGTTGAGCATGCGCATCACGTTGATGATGCCGTCAGGGTGGTAGCCGGCTCTCACGGCAAAGCGCATGCCGTTGTGGTCGGCCTCGGTTTCGTCGTCGCGCCCGTACTTCAGCGTTAGAAGCTGCACCGCCACCATGCCCACCACGGCCACGCCCTGGGTTTCCTCGATGCTGGCCAGCAGGGCCACGGGGATGATCATGAGCGTCACTTCGCTCATGCGCTCGACGCTGTGGCGCGCAAACACGTGAGTCACTTCATGGCCCAGCAGGCCCGCCAGCTCGCTTTCGTCTTTCATGCGCAGCAGGATGCCGCGCGTGACGAACACATGCCCGCCGGGAAGCGCAAAGGCGTTGAGCATGCTGGTGTTGACGACGTAGAACTTGAAGTCCCAGTCGGGGAACCCGGCGTCCTTGCGCAACCGCGAACGGCCGGCGGCCTCGACCTTCTTGCCCACCATCGTGACGTAGTCCTGGATCACGGGATCTGGGTAGAGCCCGCCCAACTCGGCCAAAATGGGCTGTACGGCCTCGTCGCCCAGGCGCTTTTCATCGTCGTAGCTGTAGAGGTTGAGCGTTGACTTGCCGGTGATCGCGTCGGTCTGACATGCCGTGATGAACACAGTGGCGGCGCAGAGCATGGCAAACAGGCTGTGGCGCAGAGTACGGGAAAGACCCATGGCGGCTCCATTCAGAACGCACACGTTCTATCAGGGAGCCGCCATGTTTTCTAATCCGCGTCGCGGTGTTCCGGCGTGGGGCCGCCCGCCGGAGTGCCGGCCGGCGCGGCATAAACCGATGCGGCATTGTGGCTGTAGACCAGCTCTCCGCCTCTCTTGCCCGTAACATAACCCGCGCCCAGCACGCCGAGCGTCCCGGCGACTGCCGCCAGGGCCACGCCCTGCTTGAGCCGATCGCCGGGAAGGGCCAACGCCGCAGCCGAAAGTGCAAGCGTGGCTCCCGCCAGCCAGGTGAAAACCTTGGCGGCGTCTTCGTGGGCTTCGAGGGCTGCCTCGGGCACCACGCGCTCGACGTTGTCTTCGTCGCGCTCGCCGCTCTGCATGGCGGCAAAGCCGCCCACGGCCAGCGCCAGTTGCAGCACGACTACCAGGGCCCAGGCGCGGGCATTGAGCCAGCCCTTGAACCAGGCGAACAAGACGCCCGCCGAGATCAAAGGCATGATCACGGCCAGGCCCAGGGGCAGGTGAACCAGTACAGGATGCAGGGGGGAATTCATGGCTTCTCTCCAATCTTGGCGCCAAGCGCTTTCGGCCACGCGCCGGAAACGTTCAATGCCTTCCTGCGAAACATAACGCGTGGAATGCGCACGCGCCCTGAAGCGTGCGACACAGTCCGCAAAGGCCGCGCGGCGCAAGGGTTGGGAGCAGCCATATGTCAGATGACGCAGGCGAAAACTGGTCCGCAGGCGTGGCCATTGCCGGCTTTGCGGCCGTGGGCGTGATGATGGTCGCCGATATTGTGTGGGATACCACCTCTGGCACGTCCCTGGGCCACATGGCCGTTGAGATTGCCGTGGCCCTGCTTTCCCTTGGCGCGGCCGGCCTGCTCGCGTGGCGGCTGAGGCAGGCTTCTGGTGAGGCCAGGGCCTTGGCGGTGAACCTCACTGCCACCCGCGCCGAAGCCGAGCGCTGGCGCAAGGAAGCTCACACATTGCTGCAGGGACTCGGCGAGGCCATCGACAAGCAGTTTGCCCGCTGGCGCTTCACACCCGCCGAGCGCGACGTGGCCCTGCTGCTGCTCAAGGGCCTCAGCCACAAAGAGGTCGCCCGCGTGCGCAAAGTAAGCGAGCGTACAGCGCGGCAACAATCGCTGGCGATCTACAAGAAAGCGGGGGTCGAGGGCCGCGCTGAGCTGGCGGCGTTCTTTCTTGAAGACCTGTTCCTGCCCCTGACCGAGGGGAAGTAACCGCAGCTACATGCAGCATTTCTTGTACTTCTTGCCGCTGCCACACGGACAGGGCTCATTGGGCCCCACCTTGGCCAAGGCTCGCCGCACCTGCTTCTTCAGCAGGTGCGCTGTTGCCGTCTGGCGCGCATAGGCGCCCAGAGCAGCGCCGCCGGCAAGCCGGCCGCTTTGCTCCATCTGTGAGAGAAACTCTTCCAGAAGTTCGGGCAGGGCGTTGCGCTCGGCATCGCTCAGTTGCAGCGGGGCAAGCCCAATGGCCACGCCGTCGGTGATGTTTCGCTGCTCCATGTCAGCGGGGTCCAGCGCGCTGCCGCAGGCGCCCTCAAGGAACTTCACCAGCAGCGCGCCTGCACGTTCGCCTGCCCGCTGCGCGGCCAGCTCTCCTGGTGTGCTTGAAAGGAACTCGCTGGTCCAGTGTTCAATCCGCTCGCTCATGCCCTGAAGATACGCTGCTACACTTTTCGGAAAAGGGAGTACATCGCAGTACAGAAGGTCACTCGCGGCCCGCAGCGTCCAAAGCAGGCCGCTGACAGGGACTCCTTCTGCAGCCTGTCAGCGGCTCTACGCGCCGTCTCGCGACAGCACCTTGCCGCGCGCATACCATTTGGCGACAATCCCGGTCCGAATCGGGAGCCGCCATGAAGAACTACTGCCAGGAAGCCATCGATGCCGCGCAGCAGCAGGGAGCCAGCTATGCCGACGTGCGCATCATTGAGTATCGCCGTGAGGACATTTTCCTGCGCAACGGCAAGCCGGGCAATTTGAATTTCAGTGAAAGCGTCGGCGCGGGTATTCGCGTCATCGCCAACGGCGCCTGGGGTTTTGCCAGCATCGTTGATGTCAACACGACCAACCTGAAAACCTGCGCCCAGCGCGCCGTGGCCATTGCCAAGGCCAGCGCCCAGGTCAAAAAGCAGGACGTGAAGCTCGCGCCGCGCCAGGCCGTGGAGGACTTCTGGGCCACGCCCTTCACCATTGATCCCTTCAAGGTCAGCCTCGAGGAGAAGCTGGGGCTGCTCATGCGCATCGACGAGATCCTGCGGCGGAAACCGGAAATCAAGGTCGCCAGCAGCAACATGCAGTTCGCGCGCGAGAAGCAGTTCTACATGGACACCCAGGGCGCCTACATCGTGCAGGACCTGCTGCGTTCAGGCGCGGGCTATTCGGCCACGGCCGTGGGCAACGGCGATGTGCAGATCCGCAGCTACCCGCAAAGCTGGGGCGGCAACCACAAGTGCATGGGCTACGAAATTGTGGCCGCCTATGACCTGCTGGGCAACGCCGAGAGAATCCGAGATGAGGCGATTGCGCTGTTGACCGCGCCCGAGTGCCCCAGCGGCATGACCACGCTGATCCTCGATGGCCCGCAGCTAGCATTGCAGATTCACGAAAGCGTGGGGCACCCCAACGAGTTTGACCGCGTGCTGGGCATGGAGGCCAATTACGCCGGCCGCAGCTTCATGGTGCCCAACCTGCACTACGCGCCCGGCGGCTTCAAGTATGGCAGCGAGATCGTGAACCTCGTGGCTGATTGCACGGTCCCCGGCGGCCTGGCCACCGCGGGCTACGACGACGACGGCGTGCGCATGCAGCGCTTCCATGTGGTGCAAAATGGCATCCACAAGAACTGGTTCCAGACGCGCGAAACAGCGACGGTACTGAGCGACGAAACGCCCAGCAACGGCTGCAACAGAGCCGAGGGTTTCTCGAACATCCCGATCACGAGAATCCCGAACCTGTCGCTGATGCCCGGCACCTGGAGCTACGAAGACATGATCGCCGACACGAAGGACGGCATCATCATGGAAGTCAACAAGAGCTGGAGCATCGACCAGATGCGGTTGAACTTCCAGTTTGGAGCCGAAATCGGCCGCGTGATCAAGAACGGCAAGATCACGGGCATCGTGAAAAACCCGAACTATCAGGGCGTGACGCCCGAGTTCTGGGGCAACTGCGACGCCATCTGCAACCAGGACCACTGGGATTTGTGGGGAGTCATCAACTGCGGCAAAGGCCAACCCGGCCAGACCGCCGAAATGTCGCACGGCGGCGCGCCAACGCGCTTCCGCAACGTCATGTGCGGGATCAAGGGCTAACAGCCCCGCCAGTAATGGCGGGGTGCAGGCGCGGCGGCTCTTGTGGTACGGCCACGGCAAAGGCTCTCACGCAAGGGCGCGAAGAGCGCGCAGTATGGCATCTGTACTCGCCGTTTGATCCCATCAGGACTTCCCGTGAGCTTGCTCCTCAAACACACGCTATTTGACGAGTTTCAATTGCGAGGCACGTTTTGGACGCCAACAAAGCCCGAGAACAAGGTACCGGGGAAGTTCTTCTGGAGCCCGAAGGACGGCGGTCGACTGGAATTGCTGGGCCAGATTCTGCTTTCTCGGGACGACCGGTGGGATGTTCTTCTGTTTGGCGAGGTGGCTAACGATGCGATTGGCCCCTTGCCTGTTACACTTGAGAATGTGACTCGCCGACGTGACGGGGGGCGAGACGACCACTCGCTGTTCTCCGCTACCCGCTGTTACTGCGGGGCGCACGTTAAGCTCGATCAACATTTATTCTCAAGCACAGATATATATTTGGATTCTCTCGCAGAGTGGTACGGGTTTGAGCCTTGGGAAATGCGTGGCCAACTGGAACAACCCGAGGGCGAAGGAAGAAGGAAGATTACCCTATTGGACACGCCGCATATTGTCATTCCTGTCCCTAGCATTGGGGGGGACATCCAGTTCACTGGGATCAGGCGCTCTTCGTACACAAGAAAGAGTTTCAGCATAACTCACGACGTGCTGCTTGTTGCACAATGCAAGCCCCGACCGATTGAAGACTGGTGGGACTTCGTTCATTCGCAGACGCGTCTGATTACCTTGCTCTCGTGCGGGCGTTGTCATCCAAACCGCGTTGAGCTGGAACTGAGGAGAAGTCAGGCCGAGAGGCATCGCTTAGGAGAGAAAGTGTGCGTCTACTTCCGCCACAATAGGGAGAGACAAGACTACCAACAGATCGGTCCAAACATGCCGTTTCAGTACCCTCGAATCAAAGAAGTCTTCGCACGCGTTGCCGACAAGTGGTTCTCGGCGTACGACAAACTCCACGACTGCCTGCGCATTCTATTCAGGCAACTGGAGCGGCCTGGAGATGAAATCATCCCACGCTTTCTAAATGCTTGTCAAATGTTCGAAGCTTTTCACCGGATCACGAGAGATGAGCCTTACGCAGACCCAGTCAGGTATTCCGCGTGGTTCAAACAGATGAAAAGCGCGATTCCTGTGGATGTAAGCGAACCACACCGAAATTCTCTAGAGAACAAACTGAAGTACGGCAATGAGCGCGCTCTGCGGTCGCGCCTTCGCGCTGCATTCGAGAGCTTGCCACCTGAGGTACGAGTTGCGATAGACGTTGACCCGAAGAAGGACGCGAATCTGATCGCGGATACCCGTAATGCCCACATACACCTGAACGAAAGCCCGGATAAGAAAACACTTACAGAACGTGAAATGGTTCCCTACTGCTCGAAGATTGTGATGACGGTTGGCTATCTCCTTTGGTGTGACCTTGGCCTGAAGGAATTCGTTCGAGTCCCGCGCGATGTTAATGAGCTGTGGTTCCTAACCTGATGACATCCGCTGTGGACCTGACCTCAGGCGGCTATTTCCTGATCAAACCCAAAGCGCGCGATGCTTGGCATCCGGCTCATCGGGTGCGTGATCCGATTGTGAGCGCTTCGGGTTGCATGCGCGATGGAATCCTGCCGGACACCGAGTGGTTCTCCAACGGTGATCGTGCTCAGCTCTTGGCGACGGCCGCGCGGCTTGGTTTGACCGATGCTGAAGTTGGACACATTCAGGCTTGGGTTGAGGCAAGTTGTCGCGGCGCAACGACGGACAAACTGCGCTGGCCGACGGTGTTTGCGAGTGTCGAGGCTCTGCGTGAGCTGGTGGCTGCTATTGGCCGCGTTCCGGCGGGTTTCATTGCTATCGGCATTGCGCTGCCTCGCGATCTTGTGCCGCGCATGTTGAGCGAACCCGAGAAGACCAAGGACACCGAAGTATGGGGCCAGCTGGCGGCGGCTTTGCCTCCTGCACCCGGGGTCGAATTGGGCTGGGAGGTATTGGGCCGGGAAACTGTCGAGGGCCACATGAACGTGCTTGGCTTTCACTCCTGGCTTTGCAACGGCATGGAAGAAGACGCCCAGCGAAAGTTTGGCATCACGCCTAACGCGCGCGGCTTCATTGACATCTACGAAGATGCCAAGCGCGTGGCGGAGTATTGCGACAAGATCCAGCCCGAGCCCGGCGTTTGGCTGCCGTGGCTGATCACGCAGTACGAAATCGGCTGACGTGGAGCGGGCGCAGGTTGTCTCCCCTGACGGGGCTTCTATCCCCATGTTCCCCGTTTCCCCAAGCCTGGCACCCTGGGCCAGTCTTGCCGCCGCGTAGCGCTTTGCGTGAGAGCCTTTGAAGTTCTTTGTGTCTCCGTGTCTTTGTGTGAGCTGCCGTCCGCTGTCGCCGCGCTTGTTGAGCGAACCTGAGAAGACCAAGGACACCGAAGTCTTGGGCCTGCTGCAAGCCGCACTCCCGAACACAACTTTGCGCGCTACAAACGCTCAAGGTGCTTCTAATCGCCGTTGCCGCGTCTAACATGTGCAATGCACTGCGGATTTCAGGAGACACGGCATGACCATCACATCGGGCACGATCTGGCTCATATTCGGCGCCTTGGGCATCCTGCTGTTGGCCGGAGCCATCGCGGGCGCGGCATTGTTCTGGCCCGCCGGTGCAGGGCTGGGTGCTCTGCTGCTGGTTTACCTGCTGGCCCTGCTGATGGGCTCGCTGGTTGTGGTTCAGCAGCAGGAAGTGGGCGTACTCCAGACCTGGGGCAAGTTCAATCGCCTGTTGGAGCCGGGATTGCACTTCAAAACGCCGATCATGGATCGCGTCAGCGGAAGGGTCTCGCTGCGGGTGCAGCAGCTTGACGTGCGCGTGGAAACCAAGACTGAAGACAACGTGTTCGCCGTGATTGTCGTGGCGGTTCAATACTTCGTGCTGCCCGAGCGTGTCTACGACGCCTTTTATCGGCTGCACAGCCATGGCACGCAGATCACCGCG
>JABARW010000004.1:0-35434 GCA_019186845.1 Planctomycetota bacterium
GTGTCGCGGGCCAAAGGTTATGTGCGACTTGCCCATGACCAGCTCAGCCATGAAAGCGCCTTTCAACTGGCCATGCTGCACGCGGGTGCCCGGGGTTTGACGCGCGGCGGCCTGGTGGTTTCGGCCTGTGGCGACAAGGGCAGCGACGATCTCGACAGCATTCGCATTGAACGTCCCGACCTTATGTTCCTGCGCGTACTGGACAAAGAGGGCCGCGAAATCGTGATGCCCGAAGTGCTGGAGCGCTCTTTGGAAATTGCCGTGGAACTGGCGGAGCAAGGGCGAGAGGGCAGCCCGGTGGGCCTGGTCATGGTGCTGGGCGATTACGAACGCGTCAAACCCTTGACCCAGCAGCTCACGATCAATCCGTTCCGGGGTTATCCGGAGAACGAGCGAAGTCTCCTTGACCCTGCGCTGGAGGAAACGGTAAAGGAGTTCGCCGCCATTGACGGAGCCTTCATCGTGGCGGGCAATGGCGTCATTCAGAGCGCAGGGACCTATCTGTCGCCCCCGGCCGAGGTGCGCGTCGAACTCGTTTCCGGCCTGGGCACTCGACACCGTGTCGCGGCCGCTCTGAGCAAAGCGACGGAGGCCATCGTGATTGTGCTTTCACAGAGTACCGGCCGCGTCACGGTTTACCGGCAGGGCCGCGAGGTCATGGCCGTGACGCCACCCCGCGCGCGCATCGAGTACGGCGGGGCTTGAGGCGAGTGCGCCGTTCACTCGGGCTTGGAGGCGCCCTGTGATTCATTCTCGAAGGTAGGCGGTACGGGTGGAAGTTCGCCCGGCGCCGGCAGGGGCTCGACCTTCTTGGGAAAGAGCAAAGAAGCAGCAATGGACACGCCCAGCACGCCGAAGATGACCCCAAGCGAAACGCGAATGTCGATGTGAAAGGGGTTGGTATCCGTGTAAGTCTCGGGCCAGAGCCACGCCGCGACGGGCGGCAGGATCATCTTCACACCGATGAAGCTCAGTACAACGCCCAGACCGTACTTGAGATACTGGAACAGGCCCATGATTCCCGCCAGGGCGAAGTAAAGCGCACGCAGGCCCAAGATCGCAAACACGTTGCTGGTGAAGACGATGAAGGGGTCCTGAGACACGACAAGAACGGCCGGGATGGAGTCCACGGCGAAAATCACGTCTGTCAGCTCAATCAAGATCAGCACGATGAAGAGCTGCGTGACGTGGAACTTGCCGTTGACGCGCTTGAAGAACTTGCCTTCGTGGTCGCCCTCGTATACGGGCAGCATCTTGCGGATCATCCGAAAGACGATGTTCTTGTGAGGTTCCGGCTCCTTCTCGCCCTGGAGCAGAAGCTTGATGCCGGTGAACACCAGAAATGCGCCAAAGATGTAAAGCAGCCACTTGAACTGGTTGACCAGCGCCGTGCCCGCAAGGATGAAACCGGCGCGCATGATCAGCGCGCCCAGCACGCCCCAGAACAGCATTTTGTGCTGATATTTCGCGGGCACCTTGAACATGGCGAAAATCAGCACGAAGATGAACAGATTGTCGACGGAGAGCGCCTTCTCCAGCACCCAGCCCGCCAGATACTCCATCGTCTTGGTCGGGCCCAGGTCAGGTGTGATGTAGATCAGGCCGGCGAACGCCAACGCCAGAGCGATCCAGACCGCGCTCCACAGCAGGGCCTCGCGGATCTTGACTTCGTGGGCCTTGCGGTTGAACACCAGCAGGTCCACAGCCAGCATCGCCAGCACAAAGGTCAAGAACCCGATCCACCACAACGGGCCTTCAGTTTGGAGAACAGCCAGCATGGGAGGCGCACGTTAGGAAAAGCCGGCCATGGCGCCAGCGCGAACCGAATTCACTGTCGCCCGATTCAGGCAGCAGCTAGCCCTGTTCGCCCAGCCAGCGCTCGCAGTCAATCGCCGCCATGCAGCCCGAGCCTGCCGCCGTAATCGCCTGTCGATAGGTGTGGTCCTGGACGTCACCGCAGGCGAACACCCCATGCACGTTCGTGTAGGTGGAGGGATGATCCTTTGGCCCGCCCGCCGCCGCGCCCGTGATGATGTAGCCGTTGTCGTCCATCTTGAGCTGGCCTTTGAACAAGTCGGTGTTGGGGATGTGGCCAATGGCCACGAATACGCCGTCAGCCTCAATGTCGTTCGATTGCCCGGTCTTGGTATTCCTGGCCTTGATGCCGCGCACCGTGCCGTTGGCGCGAAGCAGGTACTCCACTGGCTGTTCGTTGAGGCGCATCTTGATCTTGGGGTTTTTCTTCACGCGTTCGAGCATGGTTTTGCTGGCGCGGAACTCCTCGCGACGGTGCACCAGCGTAACGTCCGCAAAGTGCGTCAGGTAATGCGCTTCTTCCATGGCGCTGTCGCCGCCGCCGAGCACGAGCACGTGCTTCTTCTTGTAGAAGGCGCCGTCGCAGGTGGCGCAGGTGTGCAGGCCACGGGAAATCAGCTTCTCTTCACCGGGAATGCCGAAGAGGCGTGAGCGTGCTCCCGTGGAGATGATTACGGAATCCGCAATGTATTCGGCGTCGGCGGTGACCACCTTGAACGGCCGCTTGCTTAAGTCCACGGCGTCCACGTCGGTGTCAATGTAGGTCGCGCCCATTTCCTCGCCCTGCTTGCGCATGGCGCCCATGAGTTTCTTGCCGTCAATGCCGCCCTCGGGAAAGCCGGGGAAGTTCTCGATTTCGCTGGTCAGCATGAGCTGCCCGCCCGGCGGCCCGCCGCGCGTGAACCCCGCCAGCACCAGAGGCTTGAGGCCGGCGCGGCCGGTGTAGATGGCGGCGGTGTTGCCCGCGGGTCCGGAGCCGATGATGATAACGCGATGATGTTCGGGCATGGTTCAGGTCCTGGGTTGGGGCGCGAATAATCGATAAGCCGGGCCGAATAATCAACCCTGCAAATGCACGGCTGGGCGATTACAGGATTGATAACTGCGCGCCGAACATTGATTATTCCCGTTGTGGCGCAACGCAAGACCAACATCTGGTTTGCCCTGTTCCTGGGCTGGATGCTTCCCGGCCTGGGGCACTTCTACGTGCGGCGCCACGTTCACGGCACGTTCTACATGCTGAGCATCTGCGGGCTCTACGCTGCGGGAGTGGCCCTTTCGCGCGGCACCGCCGTGAATTGGGACGCACACGGTACGTACTTTCTGCTGCAGATGCTGGCCAGTCCCATCACCCTTTCCTTCGAAGTCCTGCGTGACCGTGGCGACATGGGCCTGGGGGACTCCCTGAAAGTTCTGGATCACCAGAGCGGCGTGGTTTATGCGGCCACGGCGGGCGTGCTTAACCTGATTACCCTGTGCGAGCTTCACCGCCGACACGAATCGCCGGACGCACCGGGCCCTGGGGACACGCTGAGGGCCGAACTGGTGCTGCGAAGCAAGGGAGCGCCAAAGGCATGAGTATTTTCCTTCAGCTTTTGCCGGCCGCCCTTATTGGCGGCGTGGTGATGGGCGTGAGCCAGTCGCGCGACTTTGCGCGCGGCCTCTTGCGCGGCGCCGTGAATAGCCTGCTTCTGGTGGGGGGGCTGGTGCTGCTGGCGCTGCTCGCGGCGCTGGCCGAAAATCCGCAGATGCTCAGTTAGTGCCCCTTCGGGTGTCGTGCGGTATACTGCGCCCATGCGAGACGCGGTCATCCGCGAGTACGAGCCCAATGAAATCGTGTGCCGGCAGGCCGGTCGCGCCGACCGCATCCTGCTTTTGCGCAAGGGTGCCGTACGTTCCGTAGTCATTCCGGAAAAGGAGGCCGAGGGCGCCGATGACGCCAGACTGCGGCGCGGCCGCGACGTGAACCTACACCTGGAGAAGAGTCTGATTCTCGCGGCGGACGGCGCGCTGATGGGCAAATACACGGAGAGCATCATAGCCGTGGAACCTGCCACCTTGGTGGAGGTTCCGGTGGATGCCCGGGCAATCATCAGCATGATCGCCGAGGACGGAGAGTTTGGCCTGTCTCTGGCGCGTTCCCTTGCGCGCAAACTTGTGGGTGCCAACCGCGGATTGGGGGGCATTCAGCGTGAGGCCGGGCGCTATTCACGCGAGCTGCAGGGCCTGACCACGGATTTCTACAACCTGGTCCACCGCATTCAGGAAGATGCCGAAGGCGAAGACGACGTGCTGCGCGCGCTCAGCGTTGCCAAGCGCTCCTGGTCCTACCACATGGGCGAAAGCGGGGGTGCTGAAGTCACCAAGCAGACCACCAATCTGATGACTCGCGTGACGGACAGCGGTGCCCTGGCCGGGAGCCAGCAACGCCTGAAGAAGGGGAACCTTCTCTGTCGGCGCGGCGATCCGGGCAAGAGCGTATACATTCTGATCAGCGGTCGCCTCAGCGTGCGTATCGGCAACGAACTCTACGGTATTGTCCGGCCCGGCGAAACGGTCGGCGAGATAAGCGTGCTGCTGGGCGACGAAGAGCCCAGGCGCATTGCGGACATACAGGCTGAAGAGCCCAGCGTCGTCGGTGTGGTTCCCGGAGACGCCTTTCCGCTGCTTTGCAAAGCGCAACCCAAACTCCTGATCAACATCTGCAAGCTGCTGGCCCTGCGCTCGGCCAACACGCAACAGTTGGCCGCTGAAAGCGAGGGGGCGCTCAAGTCGGTTCTCGCAAAGTTCGGGGGCGAGAAGTGCAGCTTCATGGAAGACTGCGAGGCCTTGAAGGACCAACTCGACCTCCTCATGGAGGAGTTTGACTTTCCGCTGCAGCTCGAACACGAAACACTTACGCGACTGGCTGAACGCTGGTCGCTCAAGGTCGAGGAGTTGCGCCGCAGGGTGGCCCCCGCCATGGCGCGAGCCTGACAAAACGGGCTGTTTGATTGTTTTTATACTTTGCGCTTGTGCAAAAACATAAAAAGACTAAAGTTCCGATAGAACATCATCGGAGCTTCCTGTGTCCATCCGTTCATGCCTCCTCCTGCTTATCCTTTGTGCTTCGCCGCTTGTAGCTCAGGGGTTTCCTGACAATCGACCCCTGCCTGTCGAGGCCACCAAGTCCCAGGTTGCCGCGCCCTCCACGCCCGAAGCCGGAACGCTTGACGTCGCGGGCAAGCTGCTGGGAGGTGTGGCCATCCTTGGCTTGTTGTTTGGCGCTTTCGTCTATTTTGCGCGGCGCAACCCGGCCATGCGCAAGATGTTGGGGACGTCTGACATGGTTCGCGTGCTTTCGCGCGCCCATCTCGGCGGAAAGCATGCACTGCTCGTGGTCAAGGTGGGAGACAGGGTGTTGGTGCTCGGGTCTGGGGCGGAGGGCCTGCGCACGCTCTCCGAGATCTCCGATGCTACGGAGGTCAGCCGCCTGACCGCCGAGAGCCAGCCGGCGAACCGACAATCCTTCAAGGAAGCCCTCAAGCAGAGCCTAACTCAGCCCGAGGACGACTCGTCCCAGCCGGTCACCCGGAGTCAGAACGCTCGTCTGGCCCAGATAAGGCTCGAACTTGACCGCATCACCCGGCCTCAGGAGGTCGCATGAAGCCGCGGAGATTCACGCGCATGTTCCTCGAACCAAGCGCGCGGCAGTTACGCGATTACTCGGCAAAGGTGCTGGGGCGGTTTCTCCCGTTCTGGCTGTTCGTGGCGGCCGCGGCGCTGCTGATCTTCTTTGCCGGGGCGGCACAGGCGCAGGAGCCGGTAGTTGTGAAGCCGACATTCATCGAGCGTGCAGAGAGCTTTGAGGACACCACGGCGGCCCTGGAACTCATGGTGCTGCTGACGGTCCTCACGCTGGCTCCCTCGATTCTGATTCTGACCACGGCGTTCACGCGCATTGTCATCGTCATGAGCTTTGTGCGACGTGCCCTGGGCACACAAGAGTTGCCGCCCAACCAGCTGCTCATCGGCCTTTCGCTGATGTTGACCTTCATGGTCATGCGACCGACATTCATGGACATCAAGGACAAGGCCTTTCTGCCTTACCAAAACGGCGAGATCACCCAGCAGGAGTTCCTGCATCGGGCTGAGCAATCGATGCGCAATTTCATGTTCACCCACGTCAGTCCGAGGGATCTCAAGCAGTTCAAGGAACTCAGCGAAGACCCTTCCCATCCACAGACTTGGGAGACCTATGGCGACGTGGACACCCTAGTCCTGGTGCCGGCCTTCGTGACTAGCGAGCTCAAGCGCGGCTTCTATATGGGATTCATCCTTTACCTGCCGTTTCTGATCATCGATCTCGCCGTGAGCACGGTGCTGATTGCCATGGGCATGCTGGTCCTGCCACCGGTGCTGATCAGCCTGCCCTTCAAGCTGCTGCTGTTCGTCATGGTGGATGGCTGGAACCTGGTAATTCTGGGCCTGGCCCGGAGTTTCCAGGTGGCGCCCAGTTTGTGAGGGTGCTCATCCACAACTGACCGAATTCAACACATTGAGGATGCGCCATGCTGGACCAACTGCAGCAGGCAACAGACGTGACCAACGGTGCCCTGGAAATGAGCTTTGAGCTGGCCGCTCCCATGCTCGTGGCCGCGCTGGTGGTGGGGCTGGTGATCTCGATTTTCCAGACTGCGACATCGATCCAGGACCAGACCCTGAGCTTTGTGCCCAAGATTCTGGTGATCGGAGCGCTGCTGCTGCTGCTGTTTCCCTGGATGTCGCGCACGCTCATGGAATACACGGAAGTGCTCTGGCGCGACGTCATGCCCACCTTCATGGTGGCACGGCCGGCAGGAGCCTGACCCATGCGCCTTACGGATCATGGCACCGTTGAATTTGGCCTTGCGGCTTTGATGACGTTTCTGTTGGTCTTTCTGCGCGTGGGCGGCATGTTTCTTCGGGCACCGCTGTTCGGGAGCACCATGTTTCCCACGCAGGCCCGCATCTGGCTCTCATTTGCCATAGCCCTGCTGCTCACGCCGCCGCTGTTGGGCAAGCACGGCGTGGCGCTGGCCTCCCAGTCCGCGGCAGGCTACCTGCTGGCCTGTGCCACGGAACTCTCCCTGGGCCTGGTTCTGGGATTTGCCGCTAACACGCTGCTCTACGGCCTGCTTATGGCCGGTCACCTGATTGATACGGACATGGGCTTCACACTGGCCAGCGTGGTGGACCCCGTTAACAACGAAAACATGGCGCTGATGAGCCAGATCCTGTTTCTTGCGGGCCTGGTGGCTTTCTTCGCCCTGGACGGGCATTACGTCGCGCTTTCAGCCCTGCACTTCAGCTTTGAGCGTGTCCCGCTTGGGCAGGCCGCCATCACCGACGCTATGGGCCAGTGGCTGCTGCTGGAACTGGCGCCCCAGGTTCTTGTGATTGGTGTGGTCTTTGCCGCGCCCACTCTGACAGCGGTGTTCCTGAGTACCGTGGCCCTGGGTCTGGTGGCTCGAGTTGTGCCCGAGATGAACGTGTTCGCATTCTCCTTTGCGACGCGGCTTCTTGTCGGGTTCGCCTTCGTAGGCCTGAGCCTGAAGTACCTGGCGCCGGTGGCGGATCGACTCGTGCAGGGCACGTTTGCCCATCTGCTGGAACTTGTGGCGCGAGGGGCCTGACATGTCGGACGACCAGGGCGAAAAGACAGAACAACCTACGCAACGCCGCCTGGAGGATTCACGCAAGGAAGGTCAGGTCGCGCGTAGCGCGGACCTGAGCGGCAGCGCGCTGATGCTGCTGGCCTTTGCCCTGCTTTTTGTGTTCGGCAAGACCATGGCGCAAAAGTTGGAGGGGGCGACCGTCCATTGGCTTTCGCGCGCCGGCGAGTACGACGCCCAGGCGCAGTCCGTTCAGGCACTGGTGGGTGCGGGCCTGTGGCTGGCGGCCACCACACTGGCTCCACTGCTTTTCGTGCTGTTGTTCGGGGCTTTGGCCCTCAACGTGGCACAGGTGGGATGGGTAATCTCAACCAAGCCCCTGGAGTGGAAGCTCGAAAGGCTCAATCCCGTGTCGGGCATGGGCAAGCTGCTGTCGCTGCGGTCGTGCGTGCGCATGGTGTTTGGCATGGCCAAGATGGCCCTGGTGGGGGCGCTGCTGTATCTCGTGCTGAAAAGCGAGATTCCCACGTTCCTGGGCCTTCTGAAGAACATGTCCACCACCGGCAACGGCACTGCGCGCATTGCCGCCTTCGTGGCCGAAGAGACGGTGCTGCTGGGGCTCTACGCCAGCCTGACGCTGACGTTGGTCTCCCTGGCCGATTACTTCTACCAGCGCTGGCAGCACCGGCAGGACCTCATGATGAGCAAGCAGGAGGTCAAGGACGAAACCCGCAATATGGAGGGAGACCCGCAGATCAAGCGCCGCCGCATGGAGGCCCAGCGCCGGATGGCCAAGGGACGCATGATGAAGGACGCCCGCGAGGCCGACGTCATGGTGGTGAACCCCACGCACTTTACCGTCGCGCTCAAGTATGAGCGTGATGCTCAAGCCCCGCGCGTCCTGGCCAAGGGCGCCGATGCGCTGGCCTTGAAGCTCCGGAAAGTCGCCGCCGAATGTGGCATTCCTCTGGTCGAGCGCCCCCAGTTGGCCCGCGGTCTTTATCGCCATGTCGAAGTCGGCGAAGCGGTTCCTCAGCGATTCTGGAAGGCGGTGGCGGAGGTGTTGGCGTTCGTCTGGCGCAACGACGAGGGCAAGCGTGCGGAAATGCTTCAGGAAGCCCGGAGTTGATCCCGCAGTTTTTGAAAAGACATGAGTGAAACTATGGCCGGCAGCAGCGCGATCAGTCCCAACCTGATGGACCGCCCCCTGAACTGGATGCGGGGCAACAAAACCCTGGCGCTTTCGGCGGGTCTGTTTGCCGTGTTTGCCATCATTCTCGTGCCGTTGCCCACGCTGATCCTTGACTTCCTGCTGATCCTGAACATCACGATGGCCCTGCTGATTCTGCTTTCGGCCATTTTCGCTGAGAAACCCCTGTCCCTGAGCACCTTTCCCACAGTGCTGTTGGTCAGCACGTTCTTCCGCTTGGCCATGAACATCGCCACGACGCGAGCCATTCTCTCCAACGGCGGCAACGTCCGAGGCGGCAGCCCTTCCGACGTGGCCGGCCATGTCGTGGCGACTTTCGGTTCCGTGGTGACAGGGGGCGCCGAGGGCTCGCTGGTGGGCGTGGTCGTCGGGTTGATCATCTTCGTGATCATCGTGCTGGTGCAGTTCCTGGTGATCACCAAAGGCGCGACGCGCATTGCCGAGGTGGCGGCGCGCTTTACCCTCGACAGCTTGCCGGGCAAGCAACTGGCCATTGACGCCGATCTCAACGCCGGAGTGATTGACGACAAGCAGGCCCGCAAGCGTCGCGAGGAAGTCGCGCAGGAAGCGGACTTCTATGGAGCCATGGACGGCGCGTCCAAGTTCGTTCGGGGCGATGCCATCGCCGGCATCATCATCACGGCCATCAACATTGTGGGTGGGCTTGTCGTGGGCCTGGCCATTCTCAAGCCCTCTCTGACTTTTGCCGAGGCCGTCAAGCTCTACACTATCCTGACGATCGGCGACGGCCTTGTGAGCCAGATTCCGGCCTTTCTGATTTCTATCGCGGCGGCCCTGGTCGTGACGCGCAGCAGCTCAAGGGCCGAACTGGGTGACGAAGTCACGGGGCAGTTCCTGTTCCATCCCCGTACCCTCGCGATGACGACAGCGGTTCTGCTCGTCCTGGCCTTGGGCTTGGGACACAGCCTGCCCCTGGGCTCGCTGCTGCTGGTGGCTTCTCTTTGCGGCGGAGCCTTCTGGTTTGTGCGTCGGGATCAGGCACGCAAAGCTCAAACTGCCCGGAGCAAGGCCGCCGCCGAAGCCCAAGCCGAGAAGCAGCCCGAGAAGGTGGAAGCCCTGCTGGTCATTGACCCCATGGAAATGCAGGTCGGGTTTGGCCTCATCAAGTTGGTGGATGCTGCGCAGGGCGGTGACCTGTTGGAGCGAGTGACGCTCATACGTCGCCAGATGGCGCTGGATCTGGGGCTGGTGGTTCCGCCCATCCGGATTCGCGACAACCTGCAGCTCGAGGCCAACGAATATGTCATCCGCATTCGCGGCAATGAAGTCGCCCGCGGTGTGTCGGTGAGCGAGCAGTTCCTCGCCATCAACAGCGGAGGCGCACAGGGCGATTTGACGGGCCTCAAGACCCGCGAGCCCGCGTTTGGCTTGCCTGCCATTTGGATCAGCGCCGCGGAGCGTGGCCGCGCCGAGCAGATGGGGTACACGGTGGTCGACGCCACAAGCGTGATTGCCACGCACCTCACGGAGGTCGTCAAGCGTCATGCGCCCGAGTTGTTGTCGAGAGAGGAGGTCAATGCCCTGCTGGAGAACCTCAAGCAGGCCGCGCCGAAGGTGGTCGAGGATGCTCTGGCGCACCTGAAACCGGCGGATATCCAGAAGGTGCTCCAGAACCTGCTGGCAGAGCGCGTCTCAATCAGGGATCTCGGCAGGGTGCTTGAGACATTGAGCGACTACGGGTCACGAACGCGAGACATCGAGGTGCTTACGGAATACGCGCGCAATGCCCTGGCCCGTACCATCTGCGAAAGCCTGCGCGAACCTGACGGCAAGATCTATGCGGTGACGCTTGCCCCGGAGTTGGAAGACTTGATTCTTGGCGGCATTGAGCGTACGGACGCCGGCAGCTACCTGAGACTGGCGCCCAACGCCATGGCGGCCATCGGAGCGGGGATTTCCAGGGAACTGGAGAAGCTGCTTTCCGTGGGGCATCCCGCGCTGGTGGTTTGCGGTCCCCAGATCCGCGCCCAGGTGCGCAAGCTGCTGGAAAATGTCCAGCCCGGCACGGCCTGCATCAGCTTCAATGAAATCGTGCGCGACGTTGAGGTCGAAAGCGTGGCCATGGTCCAACTGCCTTCAGGAGCATGACGTAGCCTCTATGGGGCTGGACAAGGCTTGAAAAGCAACGAACGGTAGTTAACAATTTTAATTGTTTATCGGTTTTTAATGGCATTCGTCATGCCCACTAAGACCTTTACAGCCCGAAACTGGCAAGAAGCTTTGCTCATGGTCAAGGCGGAGCTTGGCGAGGGCGCAGTCATCCTGACGTCGGCTGCCCGTGCTGCGCGACCGGGCCAATCTGAGCAGGTCGAAGTCACGGCGTCCAATGAGGCGGACGCCGTGGCGCGTGGCAAGCCTGCGGCCGGCGGCACGGCGCGGCAACTGGCTAAGGTGTACGGCAAATCCCAGCCCGCGCCGATAATGCCCGGCGTCGGCGGTGCGTTGGAGCGTGAACTGGGCGAACTGAAGGAGTTGGTGCGCGGGCTTTCCCTGCGCTCGGATCTGGCGCAGAGCCGCGACTTTGCCCCGCCCTTGAGGGCCCTGGCGGCACACATGCAGATGCAGGGTTTTTCTCCCGAGCGCACCGGGCAGGTCTGTTCTCTCGTTGGTAGGGCCGCAAACGAAGCGGAGGCCATGGCTGGGGCCGTGGAGGCCATGGCGACCTTGATTCAGTGCGGCGGGCCGATCAAGACAACGGTCGCACAATGCCGCGTTGTGGCATTGGTGGGCCCCACCGGGGTGGGGAAAACCACGACGCTTTCGAAGCTGGCCGCCAACTTCAAGGTTTCTGCCAAGTCCCGAATCGGTGTGATTACCGTGGATACCTATCGGCTGGGCGCCACGGAACAGCTGCGTACGCTTGGGGGCATTCTGGAGGTGCCTGTTCGCATCGTCATGACGCCGGGGGAAATCCAGGCGGCGCTGCGCGAACTGAGGGAGTGCGACCTTTTGTTCATCGATACCGCCGGACGATCACCCAAAGATGCCATGCGGATGAATGAGCTGCGTGCCTTCATGCTCGCAGCCCAGCCGGATGAAACCCATTTCGTGTTTCCCGCCACGCACCATCCGCGGCAGGTCCACGCGGCCATCGAGAAGTTCGGCACGGGCGTGAGTCGGCTTGTGCTCACCAAGCTTGACGAGGCTGCGGCTCTGGGGCCCGCGCTCGACATTGTACTCGGCGCGGGAAAACCTCTGAGCTATGTGACCACTGGTCAGAACATTCCGGGCGATATCGAGTTGGCGGACAGTCACCGCCTGGCGCGGCTGATGCTTGGCTTGGACGAACTTTCCGTGGGCCATCCTGTCTGAGCCCCAATTGCGGGCTGCCCCGAACGGACGGTGTTGCTAAAAGCGGGACATGGCATACAGCTTTCGAATCACCGAGGAGTATTGTGTGCTCGCTGTGGAGTTGGAGCAGGCGGGTTACTTCTGGCAGCCGCGCGCGGGCGACTGGGTGCTGGATCGCGACGACTCTTCCGTAGGGATGTTGACGCTACCGATCACGGACCAGGCAACGGTGCGACGCCTCAACTACCACCTTCCGACCTATGTTCAGGTCAACGAAATGCTGGACCGCATGGTGGTGAAGTTTGTGAGTTCGGGCGGTGCCATCGTCGCTTCACTAGGCGAACGCGAACTCGCCCGTTTTGACGCAGCACACTTCCAGGCCGAGGAAGCCGCCTGCCGCCTGAAGGCCCTGGTGGCGGCGTTCAGGGCAGGGTCGGCCTGAGGCAATGGCTCAGCGCAATGCCTTCATGGGTGAGGTGGGGCAGGGACTCTTCAATCTCCGGAATGTAGGGCGCGATGTAATTGCCGTAGCCGCCGGTGGCCAGTACGCGCGGCTTGCTCTCAAACACCGTGCGCAGTTCCACGATAATGTTGTGCACCAGCCCGATGTAGCCATAGAACACGCCGGCGTTGATGGCCGACACGGTGTCCCGCCCCAGAATCGGCGGTTTGCCATGCGGTTTGACCAGCGGCAGCAGTGCCGTGCGCTGGTGCAGGGCTTCCATGGCCAGACCGATGCCGGGGGTGATCACGCCGCCGCAGTAGGCGCCGTCTTTGAGCACGTCAAAGGTGATGGCCGTGCCGAAATCGACCACAATAGCGTGGCCTTGGCTGTGCCTCGTCGCAGCGAGCGCGTTGACCAGCCGGTCCTGTCCGACCTGATCGGGTACGGCAGTGCGGTTGTCGATGGGGACTTTGTAGTCCCGGCCCAGCACTGCCAGGTCCTGAATGCCGCAGCGTCGCAGGGCGGCCTCGACGCCGGCGCAGGCGCGAGGGTTCACACTGGCGATAATGCAGGGTAGTTTCCAGTCATCAGGCTCAAGGCGCGACCGCAGCTCAGACTGAAGCTCTTCGGCGCTCGAGTTGCTGGGCAGGTCGAAGGTCTGGAGTGCCTCACGGTCGCGCATGAGCGCAAACGTGGCATTGGAGTTCCCGATATCCACGGCAAGAAGCTTCACGTTGCTGGTCATTCTACGGCCGTTCGAACGAGCACGACATTGCCGCGCGAATCGATAGCCAGCAAATCCGGCTTGCCGTCGCCCGTGAAGTCGGCCAGAGAGAGGTTGCTTGCTGCAAAGTTGCCCAGGGCGCGGCGCAGGCTGTCTTCGGCACTGGTGCCGCGCGTGAAGCGGCCATCGCCCATGTTGACCCAAAGTGTCGTGGTGGCTGCGCCGTCTTGGCGTTCGACGAGGATGAGGTCGAGGTCGCCATCGCGGTCAATGTCGTCGGCGGCCAAGGCCGTCAATTCTCCCCGCGCATCGGGTCCCGCGTTGAGCGAGGCGAACTGCCGCTGACCGTCCAGTCCCAGCAGCAGAAACTGCAGATTCTCGCCCACGCGCGCAAACCCAAGCGCCAGACCCGCCCCGCGGCCCGGGCTCAACGGGGCGGGCGTCAGGCTGATGAAGCGTCCCCGCAGGGCTAAGGTGGTATGTACGTTGAAGGGCATCTCGGCCTGTCCCGTGCCCTCCAGCAGAACCAGGCATTGCTCGTGGGCGGAGGCCTCGAAGGGCTGCATTACGGCCACGATGTCAGCCAGGCCGTCACCCGTGAAATCTGCGCAGCACAAGTCGCCCGAGAAGTAGAGCGGTCGCGTGGCGTCGCGCACGACCGGAAACTGCGGGAACTCCCGCCAGCGTCCGCCACCTTCGTTGAACTGTAACCGGCCTACATCATTGGGCCAGAGTACGTCCAGGCGGCCGTCGCGGTCAAAATCGCCCATGGCGGGTGCCCCCATCAGGTTCGTGGGGGGTGTCGGCAACAACCCTTCAAGATCGTCCTCAAAACGGCCATCGCGCGTGCCTCGCAAGAGGCGAGGTCGTTGAGAGCGGTCGGTCGGGACGAAGAGCAGGTCAGGCAGGGAGTCACGGTCAAAATCCACCACTTGAAGGCTCCCCTGGCCACCCAACTCGAGTCCGTCCGCGGCCAGGGAAAATTTCTCACCGGCGGCCCCCGCGAGCCAGATGGTGAGACGACCATCGGCGTCCAGCGAAGCGACGTCGGACTTGCCGTCGCCGTTGAAATCTGCGATGGCCGCGCTGAGGGGGGCGGGCAGGGCCGGCATGGGTTCGTAGGCTTTGATGAAACGGGCCTTGCTCGTTTCCCTCAGGGGGACCTGGATTGGAGCCAGGGGCTGCAGATACAGCATGGATTCCGTTGCGAGCGCGATAGTGCCGCGCCAGTAGGCCACGGCGTGAACGAGCAGCCGGCCCTGCAGTGAAAACAGCCCGTCGGGGCGGTTGTCGGTCTTGTCCACGAAGTTCACGAATACGGCAAAGTCTGCGCTGACTCCGCTTTCGTCTTCACGCATGGCGATGAGGTCAGCCCGGTTGTCGGCGTTCAGGTCGCGGCAGAGCACCGCGCCGGCCAGCAGCCCTGATTCGTCAGCGCGCCGAACCTCCATGGAACCGGCTTCGCCAAAACAGTCAAAGCGCATGCGGCATGACGCCAATGCGCCCGAAAGCAGAAGGTCAAGGTGCGCGTTGGTTTCGAAGTCAGCAAAGGCCACCCGTGAAGCCGCGCCGGTAGGCAGGTCGCGCAATTCCGGTCTGTCGCCCAGGCCCTCTGTGCCGCGATTGACCAGTAACCGGCTCTGGCCGCCGGCGGCGAGCAGGAACAGATCCTGGTCTCCGTCGGCGTCGGCGTCCACCAGAGCAGCGTCCAGCACCAGCTGCCGGGCCGTGAGGGATTCCAGGCTGCGGGGGGAAAGCCGCGAAGTAAAGAACTGGGCCTGCCCAAAGGCGCCCACCAGTACCAGATCATCCTTGCCATCACGGTCGAAGTCGCCCGAGGCCAAGTGCTGCGGCGCTTCCAGCGTCACAACCATGGACTGCAGCGAATAGTCGGTGCGACCATTTCGGATCGTGCCCAGGAGCTTCAAGAGGGAAAAACCCTCTTCGGAGCGCACGAGAACAGCAATGTCGGATACGCCATTGCCGTCGAAATCCCCCGTGGACAGGGCTTCGCCCTTGCCTGAGACTCCCAAGGGCACGCGCTGGGGTTGGCCGGCGGGGTCTGCCAATGTGTTTACAAGCCCGTTGGCATCGAGAAACAACAGCTCTTCTTGGCCATCGCGGTCGAGGTCGGCGTTGGCCAGAGCCACAATGCCTGAACGCCGCACCCACAAGTTGAAGCGAGGGGTCAGCGCTCGTCCAAAGCAGTCGCGAGCATCATCGGCGGCCACCAGCCGATAGGCTCGCCCGGCCTGTAGCGGCAACAGCGGACTGAACATCAGGCCCCGGGAAGTTATGGTCGGTTGAAGCTCGATGCCGGGTGCATCGCCGCAGGCCAGGCGCAGTCCCGACACGGCAGAGGGCAGGGCACCGAGGCAAAGCAACTGCACATCTGCCGGAGCGTCGAACACCGCAGCGGTGGGTGAGACCAAGTCGTTGGCCAAGGCGCCCCCCGTGGCCGGCCTGAAACCTGCTTCCGGCAGGGAGGGCAATGCCACGGGGAACATGCGGAGCTCGTAGGCACCGGCGCGTAGCGTCACGGGCTCCTCGCCCAGAGGTGCCTTCAGCGAGAGCTCCACGAGGCGGTCACCGTTGCGCGTGGCCAGAGCGGCCGCCGTGAACTCCACCGTGGCGGGCCCCCGTGTGAGGGATACGCGGGTCAGCGCAAAATCAGCGGGGGTCTGGAGCAGCAGGCGCCGCAAAGCTGAAGGCACGGGCGCGTCCGGAATGCCGTCCATATTCAGGTCGGCGGGATTCAAGGCACGCAGCGTACCGCCCGTCGCGGGCGTGGCGGGCGCCTTGGGCGCGCCCAAGCCTCCGCCGCACGCCCCGAGGAACAGCGCGCCGGACATCAGCAAGATGAGCGCAAAGTGCTTCATTGAAACCCGCCCCAAAACTGGGCTCCCAACAGTCAGCAGACCACTGAAAAAGTCGAAGAGTCGACCCTTTCACGCAGAAGACACTGGCCGGAGTCGCGGTCAAAACCCGTCACACCGCCGGCCCGTCTGAATGCCAAATAGTCTCCGTTCCGCAGTCAGTTAGTGCGTCAGGCAGGGCATTTGTCCTGACTTACGCAGCCTTCTAATGATACAGCGGACGGGGGCGCTACGTAACAGGCCAACTCTCATGCCTCTTCACTGAAGACCTGCGCCGTGTACGTATAGATCGTGGTGCCGGGGTCCTTCCAGGCAAGGGGGCTCAGCCCCGCCTTGACGCAGGTCTGTTCAAGGAATGTAGCCCGATCCCAGCCGTGCTCTGATGCCACCTGCGGCAGCAGCGTTCCGCTGTAACGGCCATTGCGGATATACAGGCCGTGGCGGCCGGGCACCACCTGATCGGCGCGGCTTTCCACCATGGGTGATATCACGCTGATTTCGTAGCGCAGATCGCGCAGCTCTTCTTCACTCACGGGTGGAAAGCGCGGATCGTGGGTCCCCGCCGCGATGGCCATCTCGCGCACGGTTTCGATCAGGGGGCCGTGGGCCACCATGTTGCCAATGCAGCCGCGTAAGGACCCATCTCCGGTGGTTAGCGTAACAAAGGCTCCCAGGCCTTCTTCCAAGGCCGGAGAAACGTCGGCTGGCAGGGCGACGCGCTGTCCGGTGCGCACGAAGTGTTCCAGACTTGTGCGGGCCAGCTGGAGCAATTGTTTTCCATCTGAAGCAGTCAGTGCATCGGTCATTGAATACCCTTGCCGCGGAAGTTTTTGGGCACTATTCTCCCCGCGCTTCACAGACCAGGGGCGCGCACCAGCCAGCCCCGCATTACGAGCGAGAAGACCGATGAACATTATTGTGTGCGTGCGCCGCGCGCCAGTGACCGATGCGCGCATCAAGCCCGGAGCCGACGGCAAGAACTACGACCCGGCGGGCGTGAACTACGACATCAGCGAGTACGACAAATTTGCCCTCGAGGCCGCCATTGCCCTGAAGGAGAAGAATCCGGGCAGCAAGGTCACGGCCATCATCCTTGGTGTCAAGGATGCCGCCAAGGAGCTGCGCACCTGTATTGCCACCGGATGCGACGCCGGCGTGCTGCTGATTTCGGACAAGGAACACGACGCCTTCGCCACAGCCAGCGCGCTCGCCGCCAAAATCAAGACCCTGCCCCACGACCTTGTGCTCTTCGGCCACATCTCCGTGGACAACCAGAGTTCGGCGGTGGGTCCCATGACGGCCGAGTTACTCGGCATCGGCTGCGCCACTGTGGTTACCGGGCTCAGTGTTGAAGGCGGCGTGGCTTATGTTGAGCGTGAGATTGAGGGCGGTAAACGCGAGAAACTCGATGTCAAGCTTCCATGCGCCTTGACCTGCCAGAAAGGCCTCAACAAGCCCCGCAGTGCCAGCATGAAGGGCATCATGGCTGCCAAGAACACCAAGTTGGACGAAGGCCCGGCAGCCGTGCCAGCGAACCTTGTCAGCGTGCTGAAGATGGAGCCCCCGGCGCCGCGTCCGGCCGGGAAGATCGTTGGAGAAGGCCCCGACGCAGCCCGTAAGCTGGTCGAGCTGCTGCGCAATGAAGCCAAGGTGATCTAGCACTTTCATCCCGCGGGATGCGATCCCAGAGACCCTCAGAATTCGAGCGATAGACATGTCAAACGTACTGGTGTTTGTTGAAGCGAAGGACGGCAAGGCAAGCAAGGCGGGGCTCCAGGCGCTGGGCGCCGGGGCCGCTCTGGCTGCGGGTCTTGGCGGCAAGTGCATCGCCCTGATGGCGGGCAACGGACTGGATGCCGAGGCTGCGACGTTGGGCGCTTATGGTGCATCCAGGACTCTGCTGGCCTCCGGAGAGGCCTTCTCGAAGCACAGCCCTGACGCCATTGCCAAACTGATCGCCCATCAGGCCCAGGCTCAGGGCGCGGCCGCTGTGCTGGCCAGCGCGACTTCGTTGGGGAAGGACAGCATGCCGCGCGCTGCTGCCATGATGAACTGCGGGTTGGCCAGTGACATCGTTGAACTGCGTGCCGAGGGCGGCAAGCCGGTGGCGGTTCGCCCGGTTTTCGCCGGCAAGGCTCGGGTCACCGTCCAGGCGTCCGGCCCGCTCTTTGCCACCCTGCGTCCCAATGTCTTTGCCACGCCCGCCAAGGGTGGCGGCAGCGCCCCCGTGGAGGCCGTCAAGGTGGCCTTCTCTCTCGCGGACCTCAAGGCTGTCGTGAAGGAGATTGTTTCCGGCGCGGCCGGAAAACTTGATGTGGCTGAGGCGGAGATCGTTTGCAGCGGCGGGCGCGGCATGAAGGATCCCGCCGGCGAGGGCAAGCAGAACTGGGCCAACCTGGAAAAACTGGCGGTGACCCTTGGTGCGGCTGTGGGCGCCTCACGCGCGGTGGTCGATGCGGGCTGGCGGCCCCATGGTGAACAGGTGGGCCAGACGGGCAAGACGGTGAGTCCGAAGCTGTACATCGCGGTGGCCATTTCGGGCGCGATTCAGCACTTGGCGGGCATGAGCGGCAGCAAGGTGATCGTGGCCATCAACAAGGATGCCCAGGCTCCGATCTTCAAGGTCGCGGATTATGGCATTGTGGGTTCAGCAGAAGATGTGCTGCCGGCGTTGACCGACGCCTTTGCGGCCGCGCTGAAGGGCTAGTCGACGGTCATATTTCCGGAAGTTATCCACAACCGCCCCGCATCGCATTGCGGGGCGGTTGTTTAATTTGATGTTTGTTGAATATGTACCTTATAAAACATACATTATGAATTGGCCATGCTGCTCAGAAGCTCAACTGTTTATTCTTGAGTTGGTTACGACGACACCGACCCCTTGCCATCCCTTCATGTGCCCTTGAAATCCGCGCAGCACAAGTCGGCGACTTGGCAGGGCGTCGCCCTTCGATTTTTCTGACAGTTTTTCACCAATCCTTGTGGATTGGTGAATTCGGCTTTCTGACACTCCCCGGTGCTGCGAACGCAATTCGCCTGCGGCGCTTGCCGTGACGGCCCTGGCGGGCTGCCGCCGGGAAAGCAAGCGGCACTTTCACCCGCTGTGGAAAGTTCCCAAGCTCGTTTCTTTCCGGAGTTGCACGCTTGCTTGAAGCGCCCGGACTGTTTCAATCGGGGCTCGTCAACCGTGGACCGGAGCGATCATGCCGCGCAAAGCCGCGAAGAAGCCGCCGTCTTCTGCCAAGGGGCGCAGCAAACCGGTGAAGCGAACCGGCAGGAGCAAGACCGGCGACACGCGCAAAGTCGTGGAGGCGGGGTCCCAGGCCAGACCCCAGGAGCCAAAGCCGGCATCACAGCCCGCCAGACTGGTGATGCAACCTCCGCTGCGCCGCACTTCGGAGATCATTCGTACCCGCGCCCGCTTCACCGACCCCATGCGCGCCGCCAACGAATACAGCAACGTGCGCGACCTGATTCAGGGGCAGGCGGCCAAGCACGGTGCTCGAACTTTTCTGGTGTTCGAAGATGATGGCCGCGAGTATTCCTTTCTTCAGCTTGATGAGCAGACCACGCGGGCAGCCAACGTGATGCTTGCGCTTGGCGCGACGAGGGGTGCTCGTGTTGCCCTGCTTGTCAACAATAGCCCCGAGTACGTCTTTGCATGGCTCGGTGCCATGAAGGCCGGCCTTGTCGCCGTGCCCCTGAGCACGGACCTGAGCACCGACGAATTGCGCCAGGCGCTGCAGGCCGGCGGCGCGAGCCTGCTGCTGATCAGTCGGGAGTTCTGGCCCAGGGCTGAAGCACTGCGGGGCGAGTTGGCGGGTCTGCAGGCCGTGGCGTTTGTGGGCGACGGGCCGCAAGGCGTCATGCTTGAGTCCACGCTGCCTTCCGTGGGGCTGGCGGACCCGGCCAAGCTCTACGACTTCACGGCCTGTGGGCGTCAGGCCTCCCTTGAACTCAAGACACCCGTTCCGCACCAGTGGGACGAAGCGCAGATCGCCTACACCGGCCGCGCGCTGCCCCTTCCACAGGGAGCCATCCTGCAGCAGAGACAGTTCTTGACCAGCGCTCGCTGCCTCTCCACCGCCGTGGGTCTCAATGCGACGGACCGCCTGATGTGCTGCCTGCCGCTGTTTCACGTCAATGCCCAGGTTCCCACACTTTTTGCGCCCTTGGCGCTTGGCGGTAGCGTCGTGCTGTTCAGCGAGTTCTCCGTCAGCCGCTTCTGGCCGGCCGTGGAACGCTACCGTGTCACGGCGGTCTCGGCCGTGCCGGCGATGCTCGGCATACTGACCGAGCGTGAACTGGAGGGGGCGCGCCTGGCCCGCCGGGACGCGGCGGCAGGCGTCTGGCCCGCCTGCCACGAAAGCCCGGGCGCCTTGCGCCAGCAGAGTGACGCCGCCGCCCGTGAGGACGGACTGGCGCGCGGCCACGACATCTCCAGCCTCAAAAGCATTGTCTGTGGAGCAGCGGCCCTGCCGCGCCCGGTGCAGCTTGCGTTTGAGAAGTGTTTTCTTGTGCCGGTGCTGGAGGGTTATTCGCTGGCCGAGACGACGGGATTTGCCACCCTCAACCCGGCCAACGGCACGCGCAAGATAGGCAGTGTGGGCCGTCCCCTGGGAGACAAGCTTGCGGTGTGGGACGAGTCGAGGCCTCTGCGCCCGCTGGAGGGGGACTGGACGCACAAGAGCTTCCTGCGCGCCAACCCCGCCGTGTTTCCCACGGCGGACACCAACCAGCGCGGCGAACTGTGCATCTGGGGCGAAGGCACGCTCAAGGAGTACTACAGCCGTCCAGATGTCAATCCCCGCGTGTTTGCCGGCGGCTGGTTTCACAGCGGCGATCTGGGCCACATGGATGCCGATGGCTTTGCCTACGTGCTGGGGTGCCGGGGCGAGTTCATCGAGCGCGACGGCGATTTCGTCAGCCCGCGTGAGATTGACGAGGTTTTGATGCGGCACGAGCTGGTGGAAACTTCGACCACCATCGGCTTGCCCACCGCTGACGGCTCGCGCCAGCAGGTGACCACCTTCGTGATCCTGCGTAAGGACAGTTTTGAAAGCGGACGTGACGGCGGGCGCCTGCCCGCGAGTGAAGAGCAGCGCACCGACATGCTTACGCGCCTGAAGGCATTTGCCGCCCTTCACCTGACGGAAAAGAAGCGGCCCAACGCCATCGTTCTGGCTGCTCAGCTTCCTACCGACGCCACGGGCAAGACGCGCGTGCACATTCTCAAGCGTCAGGGGACCGACGCCTACCAGCGCGTTTAGGCTACTTCAAGTCGCGGATCAGCTTGCGCAGCTTGTCAGGCGTGACTTCGTGCTGCGGCTCGTCGTTGATGGAGACCGATGGGCCTCCGTCGCATTGCCCCAGGCAGGATACGCATTCAAAGCGAACGCGCCCGTCCTGTGTGATCTCGCCCGGCTTGATACCCAACTCTTTGCGCGCGGCGGCAATCAAGTCCGGCGCGCCGCGCAGATAACAGGAAATGCTCTGGCAGATGCGCAGCGTATTGCGCGCCGGGCCGTCGGTGTAAAAGTGGTCGTAAAAGGTCGCAAAGCCGTAGACTTGGGCGCGGGGCAGATCCAGGCCGCGGGAGATGCGTTCCAGTGCGCCCTCGGGCAACCATGTGAAGAGTTCCTGCGCCACGTGCATGACCTGCAGCAAGGCCGTGGGCTTGCCTTTCCAGCGCGCGATGGCGTGGTCGAGATCTTTAAGCTTGTGTGGATCAAGCGCGTCGTAAAGCGCCTGAACCGCCGGAAGGATTTCGTCCTTGTCGAAGGGCATGGGCGTTGACGCTAAATGAAACGGACGAAATTCAAAATTCAAAAATTCGAAAGTCGCGGAGTCCCATGCAAAACGGGCCCCTTAGGGCCCGTTTTGAATTCTTGGGTGAATCAATGGTACAGGTCCACCACCACTTTCATCACCGGGTAGATCCACTGCAACTCGCGCACGCTGAAAATCTGCACGTCGTGGGCGTGGTTGTACGGCGTCAGAATCACCTGGTCGCCCCGGCGCTGAAAATTTTTGCAGGTCACGTCCCCGCTTTCCAGCTTCACGACTACGGGCTTGCCCTCGCGCGGCATCATGTTGGGCGCCACGATGATGGTACTGCCATCGGGGATCACGGGCTCCATGCTGTCGCCGGCAATGCGCAGGGCAAAGGCATTCTCGTCGGAGATGTCGCTGGGACAGTCAACGTATTCGTAGCCGCTGCCCGTGGGGAAATCATCGAAGGCGGCCAAGGGGCGACCCGCCGCCGTCACGCTGATAACAGGAATCATCCGGCTGCCGCTGGGGCGCCGCATTGACACGGCAGACTCACGGGCCCGCTCCGCCATCTTGCGGTTGAGCATGTCGCGGGTCAAAGCCTCGGTGTCTTCGAGGTCCGGTTCCTCCGAAGCGAGGAAGAAGTCGTGGGTGACGTTCAACGCCTGGCTGAGCTTGCGCAAGATCTTGGTGCTCACCGGGTAGCGTCCGTTTTCCACGGCACTGAGGTAGGGACGCGTGCAGCCAATTCGCTTGGCCAGCTCGGCGCAGGTCAGCCCCCGGAAGCTGCGCAGCCGCTTGATGCGCTCGCCCGCGGCCACGTGGGTCTTTTCATCGCCGAGGTCCTGTTCCGGCTTGTCGATTTCGTTGATCGGTTCCATGCCGACTCCTGCAAGATAGCTGAGATGCCGCTCCCTAGAATCTACCCGGCTCAAGTCATCGCCACGTCTTGGCGATGGCATGAATCAAGGCAACACATCACGTCATAATCATGTACGATGATGTCATAAAAAGCAAGGTTTTCTGACCTAAAAATCGACTTCGTCGGTAGGAAGCTACTGCACAGTTTATCGTAAAGCCAATTATTGAATAGCCTTATGACTGTTTGTTCGGTTCATGTCAGCTTGATCGGCGTGTCATATCCTGGCGGCCAGGGAAGCTGCTGAGCCTATAGGATGTACCTGCAGGATAGGGATACCTGTCTTCACAGCGTCATAGGCAACAGCGCGCTTGCCTTGATCGGCGTGGCATCCTAAAACCTCACTCAACCCCCAATTGCGTTGGTTCTCGTTTTCGGAGATCCCCTCATGGCCCGGATGCTCACCGGCATGCTGTTTGTGGCGCTTGCGTTTGGCTTGTTTGGCTGCGGTTCCAGCAGCCCCATGCGTTTCCAATTCAACCCTCAGGGGCAGCCCCTGACCGTCAAGGTTGACGAAGGCGGCGTTCAGAGTGGCGACCAGACGCGGGTGTTCGAACTCAAGAGCAACGACTCCGAGAAGCGCCTTGAGCTCGTGATGGGCGGCAAAAAGTTCTACGGCAAGATGGACGTCTTCAACCACACTGAGCTCACGCGCATTTCCACCGTGCCGATTTACGTTACGGCGGACATCGCGGCCGCGGTCAGTGACTTCAAGGCCGTCACCTATGTCGTGTACCAGCGCCGCCGCGACGTGGCCAATGCGCGCCGTTCGGGCCAGGCTGGCGAAGACGTCGAGATGCGCGTCTACGACTACGGCGACACCGTTACCCGTCAGGCGCTGATTGAGCAGGCGCGCCTCCAGGGGGAAGTCATTGCGGTCATCGACTTCGGTTCGAGCCCCTACATTAAGTAGCCAGGGCGGACGGCAGGCCTTGGCCTGTCGTCCCTTGCTAACCGGAAGCCGGGTCTTTTGCCTGGCGGGTCTGGGGATACGGATGCGTCGGTTTGTTTCCATCCTGGCTGTGTCGGTGGCGCTGCTGCAACTGGGCTGCGCCACTAGCGGCGAGATAAAGTACACGGGTGCCAACGCGCCCGCGGACGAGCCAAGCTGGATCAAAGACCCTGAAGCCACCGCTGTAACCCGTGATGGCGGCAATCGGTCGGATACCACGCGCACGGATTCCAACCGAGTCGACATCCCGGTCTACGAGTTCGCCCAGTTGCGCTGCCATTACACCGGCGGCGCGCGCACGGCGTGGCAGGGTCTCGATGCCCGCTATAGCGGCGAGCAGTTTGATGCCACGCGCGTCATTGACGCCTTTGATACGCGCAAGACCGAGGCCTGGCTGAACTCCCGCCAGATGAATGAGCAGCTCAACTTGCGCGTCAACCGCACCCTGTTCAGGGGTATGGAGGCCGAGGAAGAGCTTTATCGCCGCTATGGGCGTGACCGCATCACGGCCTACTCAGCTGACGCCACCACTTGGTATGAGCGTGGCCCGGACAGGACTCGAGCCTTCATGTCCAATGAGCAGGTCGAGGCTGTTCGCGCGCAGGATGAGTTGGAGGCCGCGCGTACTCGCGAGGGCTTCTTCCACGCTTCCGGCGAGCGGGTGATCGGGCTTCATCTTTTCAAGTACGCCAATCGTGAACTGGTGGGCGATGGCGTGGAGATTACGTACACGCTCATCTACCACAACACCAATGAGTACGACACCGGCCCCACGGAAATCGATGAGCCGGTGCCTTACTATACGACTTACCTAACGGGCAGCGCCACACTGCCCAAAGAACGGACGTCGGTGAATTTCATTGCACGCCCCGGCAATCGTGACCTACTGCGCTGGAGCTTCGCCCAAGGCATCAAGGCGGGCGAAACCGGGCAGATGACCTACAAGGTCAAGGTCCTGCTGGACGCGCCCTACGACCAGCGCCCGCCCGAAGACCAGCCCAAAGCCGGCCGCTAGGCCAGCGCCGCGATGCTCGCGGCGCCTTTCTTTGCAGCGTTGTGAGCCCGGGTCTCGCCGCTATACTCGCGCCCATGTCCAAGGCACACCAGACGCTGCACCGCGAACTCACACGCAAGAAAGGCGGCAGCCACCGCAAAATCCGCAACATCCTCCATGAACTGGAGGGGCTTGAGTCCCTGCTGGAGAAGTTCTCCGCGCAGCCCCGCCGCGCCGACCGAAGCAACGATCCGGCGCTGGACGTCGCCATTGCGCGGCAGCAGTCGCGGATGCTGGCCATTCGCGACAAAGGTGAGGTCTACTGGAACGCTGAGCTGGACAGCAATGCCGGTCTCGGTGCCGAGTACATCATGATGCTGCACTTTCTGGGCATCGCAGGACAGCCCGAGTGGGCCGAGCGTCAGCGCAAAGTCGCCAACTACACACGCCAATGGCAAAACAAGGATGGCTCGTGGAGCATCTACGCACGGGGGCCCGGGCACCTCAGCTACAGCGTCACATGCTACTTCGGGCTCAAGCTTGCGGGCGATTCATCCGACGCGCCACACATGGTGAAGGCCCGCGACTGGATCAGGGCCCACGGCGGCGCCATGCTTATTGGTGTGGAGCAGCGCTTCCTGCTGGCCCTGTTTGGCCAGTATGACTGGGCCGGAGTGCCTCCGATTCCGTCTTGGATGGTCCTGCTGCCGCACCTGCCCATGCTGCCGCGTGCGCTTGAGAACAAGCTGTTGAACATTTACGACCTCAGCTACTGGTGTCGCATTTCGCTGGTACCGATGAGCGTGCTGTATCAGCTCAAGCCCCTGGTGCGAATCGACGAGCGCCTGGGTGTCGAGGAATTGTTCCTCGAGCCCAAGGGCGAGCGCCGCTGGAGCTTCGCCCCCGTCAGCGAACCGGGACTGATGAGCTGGGGCGGATTGTTCAGCGTGGGTGCCAAGGCGGTCAAGGCCTTGGAGTTTGCCACCAACGGCGTTGTGGCCAAGGTGGCGCTGAACAAGGCTCAGAAATGGATCCTGGATCACCAGGATGACAGCGGGGACTGGGGCGGCATCTACCCGCCCATCATGTACAACATCATGGCGCTTTCGCGCCTGGGTATGCCGCTGTCTGACGCTCGCATCCTCAAGGCTTTCAAGGCGCTGGATCGCTTCATGATTTACCACGCCCATTGCGATGGTTTGCACGTGCAGGCTTGTGTCAGCCCCGTATGGGATACGGCTTGGGCGCTCTATGCCTTGGGTGAATCGGGCTTTGACACGCGCGACACGGAGTTTCAGCGCGGCATTGACTGGCTCTACTCGCGTCAGATTCTGCGCGACGGTGACTGGGCGGTAAAGAACCCTGATGCCATCCCGGGCGGCTGGTGCTTCCAGTTCTACAACGACTTTTACCCCGACCTCGACGACACCGCCGTGGTGCTTCAGGCCTTGCTGTTCGGCGGCTATCCCAAAGGGCTGGGGGGCCGTGTGGAGCAGACTCGGATTGGGCTGGAGTGGGTGCTGTCCATGCAGAACCAGGACGGAGGCTGGAGTGCCTTCGAGTGCGGCGTGGACAAGGCGCTCGTCAATCACATTCCATTCAACGACCTGAACAACATGCTCGACCCCAGCACGGCCGACGTTACGGGCCATGTGCTGGAGATGTTGGGACATTTCGGCTTTGATCTGAGTTTTGCGCCCTGCCGGCGAGCGGCAGAGTACTTGCGCAAGAACCAGGATCGCGAGGGTGCGCGGGCCGGAAGTTGGTGGGGGCGCTGGGGCGTGAACTACGTCTACGGCACCTGGAGCGCGCTGGCGGGTCTGGCGCAGGTCGGCGAAGACATGTCCAAGCCCTACGTACGCAAAGCTGTGGCATGGCTCTACAGCGTGCAGAACGAGGATGGCGGCTGGGGCGAAGGCTGCGAGACCTACAAGGAACCCGAGCGTGCTGGCCGCGAAATCTCAGGTCAAAGCACGCCTTCCCAGACGGCCTGGGCGCTGCTGGGCCTGCTGGCCGCGGGCGAAGTGGATGATTCGCGCTTGCGCCGCGGCGTGGCCTGGCTCTTGAACCGTCAACTTCCCCAGGGCGGCTGGGAAGAAGAATTGTACACGGGTACGGGCTTTCCCAATGCGTTCTATCTGAACTACCACTTCTATCGCGAGTATTTCCCGCTGCTGGCGCTGGGGCGCTACCGCAACGCGAAGTGCGGTCTGAAGCCCATCTGACTTGTCATTCCCGTCCTGATGCCATGAGCGAAGCTGCTCCACAAAAGCCCAGAGAAGAGACCATCGAGAAGTTCATCGCGCGCCTGCGCCGCGCGGAGCTTCCGGACGGCGCTTTCAACCTCTACGCCCATAACCACCCCGAGCACGACGCCCGCGCCGGCGCGGCCAAGCGCCGCGAAAACCTGCGCCGTTACCTCAAGGCCCTGCCTGAGCCGCGCTTTGCCCTGGTGGGGCTGTGCCCCGGCTACCGCGGGGCCCGTTTCACTGGTATTGCCTTCACCGACGAGGTTCACCTCTGCTGGCCCGGCACGCTCTTTGACCGCACCAGCGCGCGTGCTGAGCCTTGGCGCGAGCGCAGCGCGTCATGCGTCATGGACGTGATCGGCGGTCGCACGGATATCGTCTGCTGGAATGTTGTGCCCTGGCACTGCCATGAAATCGGCAACCCGCTCAGCAACACGGACCCCGGCACGGGGCTCCTTGAGCTGGGTGTGGGTGAACTCGAGTTTTTCCTGTCACGTCTGGCGCCCCACGCCCAGGTCATCGCCGTGGGCCAGCTCGCCCGCGACACGATTGATCGCTTTGCGGGGCGTCTGGCCGCGGCTCGCAGGTCGGTGGGCGCGCAGCACGTGGCACCTCTACATGTGCGACATCCGGCCCACGGAGGCGAGGCCGAGTTCCGTGCCGGGCTGGCCAAATTCTTGAACCTGGGGAACGATGCCGAGTAGCCGGAACTGAGGCGCGCGTTGGCCGCTTGCGCCAGAGACTCACGGGTAGCCACTGTCATGAATTATCTGGCCCATTTGCTACTGGCCGATGGTTCGCCGGAGTCTCTCGTTGGCGGCCTGCTGGGGGACTTCGCCAAGGGGCTTGACCTGGCAGGATTACCCGCACCGATGATGCAGGCACTGATGGCACACCGGCGCATCGATGCATTTACCGATGCTCACGAGTTCGTCAGGCGTTCACGCGCGCGCATCTCGCCGAAGTATTCGCGCTTTGCCGGTATTCTGGTGGACGTGTTCTATGACCACTTCCTCGCCGTCAGCTGGACATCCTGGTCGCGCGAGAACCTGGGGGAGTTTTCGCAGCGTGTCTATGCAGCCCTGCAGATCCACGAGGCACTGCTGCCGGCGCGGCTGGCAGCAGTGCTGCCGCGCATGAAGGCGGAAGACTGGCTGGGCGGCTATGCGAAGATCGACAACATCGGGCATGCACTGGCCGGGCTGCAGCGGCGATTGAGGCGGCCCATGGAGTTGACTTCGGCGCTCTCCGAACTCAGGGCCGGGTACACTGACCTGGCGCAGGACTTTGCCCGGTTCTTTCCCGAACTGCGCCGCTTCACCTTGAACCTTGAGAGTGCGCAGCCGTTATGAAGCTCATCGCGCGGCATCCCGGGGACAAGAGGCCGAGCGACCGGGGAGGACCAACCGAGGCGTGGAGACAGTCATGTCGAACACGCTGGAAATACAGCCGGAAGAGTACACCCAGGCGGCGCCGTCAGCGCGCCAGGAGTTGCACCCGCTCGCATCGGTGCCGTGGGTGGCAGTGGCCCTTGCCGTCCATGTCCTGTTGCTGGTGATTGCCTGGTTCATCATTCCCTACGTGCCAATGAACAAGGCTGTCGAAGTCATCACGGCCTCGACTCAGACTGACCCCCTGCCGCCGCCTCCGGAAATGCGCGCGCCGGAAAACTCCGACTGGCCCGATCCCGACAAGGTCGTCGAACAGCCTTCGCCTGTGGCCAAGCTGAGCGAGAATGCGGAGGATGAGCGTGCCGAGGACCCCTCGGAGATTCCCAACCAGAGTCTGGCTCCTTCAGACTCTGACAGTGAGCAGGAGTCCACGCACCCCAACAAGAAGGGCAACACGGGAGCCGTAGGCCTGGGTGGAGGCATTGCTGGGGGCGGTGGCCGTCGCGGAGACGGGGGTCTTGAGCATCGCAGGCCGCGCGGCGATGGCCCGGGCGGCCACACTCGCCCCCAGGTGGAATCCGCTCTACGCTGGCTGGCCGACCACCAGAGTATCGAGGGCAACTGGAGCGCGACGCGCTTCAGTGAGGACAGCCGCCGCAAGAATGCCCGCAAGACTTACAACCTTGAACTCGTTGCGCCCGGCGACCCCAAGGGTGACAGGGGTTGGGATGTCTCGGTGGACGTCGGGCTCACTGGCCTTTCGTTGCTGGCCTTCACGGGCGCAGGCTATGACCACAAGACCGGTCCCTACACGGAAACTTGCCGCCGCGGTGTGATGTATCTGCGCAAGGTGCAGTACGAGGACGGCTGCTTTGGCCCCAAAGACGACGACCACTTTGTCTACAATCACGCCATCTGCACCATGGCTGTTGTGGAACTCTACGATCTGTCTGGAGACTCGCTGCTTAAGAACATGAGTCAGCGCGCCGTTGATTTCATCCTCAAGGCCCAGAACCCAGGCAGTGGTTGGCGGTACGGGGTCAAGCCGGGCGAGAATGACACTTCCGTAACGGGCTGGATGGTGCTCGCGCTGAAGAGCGCGAAGATGGCGGGCCTGGAGTTTGAAGCCCGCAGGGTCTATCGCGAAGCCGCACAATGGCTGGACGTTGCCACAGTCGAGGTCAATGGCTACCCCAAGACTGGTTACAACCTGCCGGGCTCCGATAATGCTCGCCTGCGCAGTGCGCAGCACTATCAGCAGAACCCCTCCATGGACTCAATCAACATCATGACGCGACTGTTCATGGAGGACAGCAAGTGGGACGTCAACCACCCGATTCTGCGCAAGCAGGCCGCAGAGTGCGCGCGTAACGTGCCCGCGTGGGAGCATACCAAGCTGGATTTCTACTACTGGTACTACGCCAGCCTGGCTCTGTACCAGATGGGTGGAAGTTCCTGGAACGCATGGGAAGGCCCCATGTCCAAGACCCTGCTGAACAGTCAGAGGGGCTTCCGCCCAGAAGACAGGGGCAGCACCCACGAAACTCTGGACGAACACGGAAGCTGGGACCCCGTGGACGCATGGGGCAGCGCCGGCGGCCGAGTGTATGCCACGGCCATCAACTGCCTGACGCTTGAAGTCTGGAACCGCTTCAAGCGGGTGCAGGAAAGCAAGAAGTAGTCGGCGCACTGGGCAGCGCCGGATTCCCGGCCTCGCAACGGGAAGCAACAGGGGCACGCAACGCGTGCCCCTGTTGGTTTGTGTTGAGGCCCGACGTCAGGATTTCTTCCACTCCACGGCGCCGTCGGGCAGCAGGTAGAAGATCAGCATGGTGCCGCCGGACACTGACGGAACGTGTTCGCTGCCGGGTGCAAAGACCGCCCACCCCGGCCCGTGGCCGCAGAACTTGGGTTGACCTTCGAGACAAATGCAGAAATTCGCCTCGCCTTTGGTGTGGCGATGCCACGGACCGCTGGCTGAAAGCAGTACGGCATCGACGGAAAAGCCCATGGCCTTCTCGGCTTTGGCTACGCGAGAGAACCGGCTGCCCTCGTTGCCCTTGTCGCAGAGCCAGCCTTCCTTGATGCCCAGTTCGCCCAGGGTGGCAAGCCTCTTGCCCACGACGCTCTCGAGCCCGAACTCGGCATTGAGGGTGGCCTGAGCGTCGCCCGGTCTGGCCAGGTCCAGCGTCCGAAGTTTGGTTAGAACCGGCGCAAGCGCTGCAATGATGACTTCATTGGCCATGATGGGGCAACCTACAGGGACATGCGTACAGTTCCAAGGTTAGTTTTCGCCCGACTGGTCCTGATCACCGTAGCTGCCCAAGGGTTTATTGGCGTCGCCAATACGGTATCTGCCGACTTTGTTCGGAGGCGGGCTGTACTCGGTGGCTGAATCCAGAGGGTCATGGGCGCCCTGTTCATCGGAACGGTCGGCGGGGGTGGAGCCGCTGAAACCGCCCAAGGCGGAGAGTCTCAGTTCCACCTCCGAGTCCCCGCCTTCGACAAACTCGCGGTTTGTCCCACTGCCATCCTGCGCGCCCACTATGTTACCGCTTGCATCGGTCTTGAAGACCTTCGTCTGCTTGGGCATCGCTCCCGGCGCGGCTTCACGCTTGGGAAAGTCCTTGAACATGGATTTGCCCACGCGCAGTGCCCGGAAGGCTTCTTCGCGCGTGGCGCGGTCAGTCGCCAGGGCCGGCGCAAAGGGCACCATGAGATGAAAAAACACGAAGTGGTTCGGCGTTCTGGCGTGATACCAGACAAGGTCTCCGCGCTGACAGGAGCGCACTGCATCCCACTCCACTCCCACGAGCTCCGGCCCCGCACCGCGGTCCACAAGCAGGGCGACAACCTCGGGGGGGGCCGCCATCTTCGCTGAACGGTCAAACACCGCGCTGAGCAGACCGCGTCCGCCTCCGCGGATGCGCGTACTGTTAATTCCCGCCAGGCCGGCGGGCCCGGCATATTTCTCAAAGTGCTTGGCAGTGCCAAAGCAGAGTACCGCTGGAAAGAAGTTCAAGGTGCGATACTGGCCCAGACGGCTCCACTCCAGCGCGGCAACACCAAAGGCCACGATTGCCACCAGCCCGCCCAAGGTTGCGATGATGGTCCTCACCACCCCCAGATCGGGACTCAAGACCAGGTAGGGCAGGACTGCTAACACCGCCCCGACAAAGCCCGCAGCACCCAGCACGCCAAAGGCGAGCCTGGCTCGAGGCACAAGATCACGGGGTGTGGCCATGGGCGGGCGCGGCAGGGTGACGTCGCCGGCGGCCACCATCGCGCCGGTTTCGGGCTTGAGTACCTCCGGCAGCTTGTCGTCGGGCGGGAGTTTGTACTCGGGTTCGTGCGGCTTGCCGGCGGCGGCTGCCGGTTTGCGAACGCCCGAGCCCTGCTCCCAAGGAGCGAGATCGTCGCCAGGCATGGAAGACTCCCGCAGCGCAGAATGACCGCATGGTAGCACAAGCAAACGGGGCCGACATCAGCATGTCGGCCCCGGGCGGGAAGTTGCGCAGGACTAAAGGATCGATTCCACGGGCGTGTACTCGTGGCCGAAGGCCTCCGCCACAGCCTTGTATACGACCTTGCCGCCGACGACGTTCAGGCCTGTCTTGACCTCGAGATACTTCTTTGAGGCTTCCTTCCAGCCCATCTTGGCGATTTCGATGGCGTAGCGCGAAGTGGCGTTTGTCAAGGCAAAGGTACTGGTGCGACCCACGGCGCCTGGCATGTTCGCCACGCAATAATGGACAACGCCATCGACGATGTAAGTGGGGTTTTTGTGGGTCGTGGGTTTGGCTGTTTCCACGCAGCCGCCCTGGTCAATGGCAACGTCCACGATGACCGCGCCCTGCTTCATGTAGGAAAGGTCGCTGCGTGTAATCAGCTTGGGGGCCTTGGCGCCGGGAATGAGTACTGCGCCGATGACCAGATCGGCCGTGCGGATCTGCTCTCGCACGTTGAACGGGTTGCTGAAAAGCTCTGTTACGTTGGCGGGAAGCACGTCATCGAGGTAGCGCAGACGGTCGAGGCTGATATCAAGGATCGTCACCTGCGCGCCCGTGCCTGCGGCCATCTTGGCTGCATTGGTGCCTACGACTCCTCCCCCGAGAATCACGACCTTGCCGGGTTCCACGCCCGGCACGCCGCCCAGCAGGATGCCGCGTCCTTCATTGGGCCGTTCGAGGTACTTGGCGCCCTCCTGGATGCTCATGCGGCCGGCGACTTCGCTCATGGGCGTGAGCAGGGGCAGGGTGCGCTTGGCGTCTTCCATCGTTTCGTAGGCGATGCACACCGCGCCGGTCTTGATCATGGCGTCGGTGAGTTCCTTGCTGGCGGCGAAATGGAAGTAGGTGTAAACGACCTGGCCCTTGCGGATCAGCCCGTACTCGGCAGGCAGGGGCTCCTTGACCTTGACGATCATCTCGGCCTTGTCGTAAATCTCCTTGGCCGTGGAGCAGAGCTTGGCGCCTGTCTTCTCGTATTCTTCGTCGTTGATCCCCGAGCCGAGCCCGGCGCCGACTTCCGCCAGTACGGTGTGGCCTTGCTGAACCAATGAGTAAACCGTCGCGGGCACCATGCCGACGCGGTACTCGCTGTCCTTGATTTCGCGAGGTACGCCAATGATCATCTTCTTGCCTTAGTAGTTGGGCGCGTGCGCCCTGAGCTAGACGCCCGTCGAGATTTCGATGTCCCCGCAGACTTCAGCCTGACAGGCGAGACGGATGTGGGGATTGGATCCAAACAGCTTGCTTTCTTCGGTGGGCGTGCGGTCCGTCAGACCGGCAGGGTTGCTTTCCACACGCACCAGGCAGGAGCCGCAAAGGCCCATGCCCCGGCAGTTAACGAAGCGGTGGAGTCCCGCATAGAGCTGGACCTTGTGCTCCAGCAGCACCTTGCGCAGGTTGCTGCCGGCGCGGCATTTGAACTCGATGTCCTTATCCCGCTCGTAAACGTGGACTTTCGGCACGGCCACCCCCTGAAGAATGGCGGGTTTATAACCTCTTTGGCGCCCCGGGGCAAATGCCCCGAAAGCCGGAATTCCCTCAAGGCCAGGGCCACCTTTGGCCGATAGTCCAGATACGTGGTTTTGCGTTTGGAGCCCCTATGAGCGGCTTGGGCATTGACGGCCTTGTTTCCGGCCTGGACACCTCGGGGATAATCACCGAGTTGCTCAAGCTGCGCCAAAAGCCCATCGACGGCGTCAAGGCTCGTATCGAGAAGACGCAGGATCGCGCTGATGCCCTCAAGGAACTCAACACCGGGGCCCTGGCGCTTCAGGAAGTAGTCAAGCGCCTGCGCCTGCCTTCGGGTTTCACTCGCGCGCAGGCGGTCAGCAGCAACCCTGCACTGCTCAGGGCAACGGGCGACATCGCCACCCAGCTCGGAACTTTCAGTTTCGTGGGCAAGCAGGTGGCCGCCGCGTCTCAGTTTGTGAGCCAGGGCTTTCCTGATCCCGACCGCGCGACCGTCGCGCCCCAGGGCGGACACGTGACCATCGAGTTAGGCGACGCGCGCTTGAGCCGCCCGGTGGACCTGGCTGCCATCCATGGCGGCGCCGGCTTCGCCCGCGGCAAGATCAGGATTGTGGATGACGGGGGCCGCAGCGCCATCGTGGATCTCACGGCCGCCGTCACTCTGCGTGACGTGGTCGACGCCATCAATGCCAACGGCGCGGCGCAGGTGGAGGCTTCCATTGAAGGCGATGGACTGATCCTGCGCAATCTTTCGCAAGCCGGCAGCCTGAGCATCACGGAGGTCGGCGGTGGAACGACGGCGGCGTCTCTGGGCATCGCAGGCTCCGGGGTGGGCGGCACTCTGACGGGCCAGAGTATCAACCGGCTCAACGCGCAGACTTCTCTGGCCACCCTCAATGACGGGCGCGGTGTTCTGCCAGGACAGGACCTGGGCGTGCTTACCATTCAAGGCAGCACCACGTTCGTGGCCAACATCAACGGTGCACGCACCATTGGCGAGATACTGGACCGGATCAACATGGCTGGCGCCGGCACCCTGACGGCCGCCTTGACCCAGGACGGCAAGGGCATCCGCCTGGTGGATGCCGGGACCCCGGCCGCGTTGACCGTTACCGGAGCCGCAGCCGCCGACCTGGGCCTGAGTGCCGACACACTGGCGCCGACAGGCGGTGCCTTTGAGGGGCGCGCATTGGTGCCAAGTCTGGGCAGCGTGCTGGGCAGCAGTATCCGCGGCGTGAATGGTGGCGGCCTGGGCGCGACGGTTCAAACACCGGCCACATTCTCGCTGACCGATGGGCAGGGTCAACAAACGCTCGTGACACTGAACGGTCGAGAAGATCTGCGCGAGATATTGGCCAGGCTTTCGGGTGGAGCCGCGCAGGTCAAAGCAACCATCAACGCGGCGGGCACGGGCATCGAAATCTTAGACGTGAGCGGGGGCTCTGGCGCCCTGAACATTACAGACCTGACGGGCGCGGCGGCCGCCGCCTTGGGCGTTGCCGGCAGCCACGCCCTGGGACGCGCGGCGGGCGCCAACGTGAACTTCCAGCATTTTCACGCCGGCCGCGCGCTGAGTTCATTGCTGGGCGGTGAGGGCGTGCAGAGCGGCGAAATGAGGGTGCGCCTGCGCAATGGCAGCGAGGCCGCCATCCGCACCGCCGGCGCGCGCAGTGTGGGGGATATTCTGGCCCGGCTCAACGCGGTGCCGGGGCTCACTGCCGCCATCAACGCCACGGGCGACGGCATCCAGCTTACGGACACCACGGGTGGCAGCGGGACTTTGGCCATTGAGGACCTTTCGGGCAATGCGGCCCGGGCACTGAACCTTGCCGGGGTGTTCAGCGGGGCAAGTGTGGATCGCAGTTTCGAGTTCCGCGTTCAAGTCACGGCCGGGGCAACCCTCAACGCCGTCATGACCGAGATCGTGCGCGTGGGGGTGCCCGTGAACGTCGCCACTTTCGGCGACGGCTCAGCTTCCAGCCCGGCGCGCCTTTCGATTACCGGCAAGTTCCAGGGCAGCGATGCTGCGCTCACGCTCTCCAGTGACTTCATGAGTTTCACGCAGACCAGCGAGGCGCGCGATGCCTTGTTGCTCATGGGCGAAAACAGTCCTCAGGTTCTTCGCTCGCGTAACGGAACGTTCACCGTGCTTCCCGGGCCGAC
>JABARW010000004.1:35444-79073 GCA_019186845.1 Planctomycetota bacterium
GCCCTGCCCAGGTCACGGTCTCGCGCGATACCACGGCCACGGCCAGCGACATCAAAATGCTGGTGGAGCGCTTCAATGATCTGACGGCCAAAGTCAGGGAATTCACAGCCTTTGATAAACAGTCTCTGACCACCGGTCGCCTCCACGGCGACGCCACGGCCATCACCCTCGCGGCGACCCTCAAACGGCTGCTGCTGGATCCAGTGGCCGGCATCGACAGTACCATGAACAACGCGGCCGCCCTGGGCCTAAGCATTGACCGTTCGGGCGCACTGACACTCGACGAGGGGCGCCTGCAGAACGCGCTGAGCCAGCGTTTTGAGCAGGTGGCCGAACTCTTTTCCCACAGCGCCAGACTGAAGGACACCACCGCCCTGTCCCAGTTCCATGAGGGACAGGGTCTGCGGCGCGCTGCCGGCCCCGATCTACGCGTGAGATTCCGCAACGGTACCAGCCTCGACCTGGACCTTTCAGGCGCCCAGAACGTGCGCGAGCTCCTGGTGCTTCTCAACGCGGACAGCCGCCTCAGCGCCACGGTGGGAGCCGACGGCCGAAGCTTCTCGTTTACGGACAACACCAGCGGCAACCAGCCCTTTGCCCTGTCCGACCTCAACCAGAGCGGAACAACCCAGAGCCTGGGATTCCTGCAACCTCAGGCCGGCAACGGCGCAGCCATGTTGCAGGGTGGTACCATCGTGCTGGCTGAGGAACAGGGGCTGGCCCGGAGGCTGGACCGGGAGATTGAGCGTTACGTGAACTCGCTCGACGGCGTGTTCCGTCAGCGCCGCGAGGAGAGCGACAAGCGGGTGGAGGCCTACAACGCAGACATCGCGCGCATGGGCCGCGGCGTGAACATGGAGCGCGAAAGACTGATGCGCCAGTTCCAGACGCTCGAAAAGTTCCTTGCCAAGAGCCAACAGCTTCAAACCCAGCTTGCCGGCCAGCTCAAGGCCCTGACGCCGCCCAAATAGCCCCGCATCAGCGCGCGATGCCTGCGGGGTTGGCTCCAACTTGGACCAGGCCTCGCTGGACTTCTTCCGGCATCAGGGCAATGAGTGCAGCGCGGCTCTCCTTGTTTTTGCACTGGGTCAGCACAAAGTAGAGGTCTGAAAGCGGAAGGTAGACGAGTTGGGGCAGCAGGGTTTCCGGTTCGCGGGACTTCTCGAGGTCCAGCACCAGTTGCGCGAGCCGAGCGTCGCGTTGCTTGCGGTTCCATTCTTCCAGCAGTTTTTCGTAGCGCTGGCGTAACTCGTCGGCCTGCTTCTGCTCCGCCTGGGATTTCGCGCGCATGCTGTCCCAGGCCGCGGCGCGCGCCGCCAACCTGTCCAACGCATCCTGTTCGGCCTGGCGTCTTGCTTCGCGCTCGTTTCGTGATGCGCCGCTGTCAGCCATGACGGCGCTTTCAAGTGCGTGGCCGTGGCCACTGGCAGCCAGCCGCGCGCGAAGTTCTTCGTCCACGAGGTAATTCTTGAGTGCCTGGTCGGTGATCTCGCCGCGCGCCTTGGAAGCGTCGATGAACGCGCGCAGGGCCTCTCGCTCCTGCGATCCGTAATACAGCAGATAGTCGCGCAAGAAGCCCGCGTCCAGCGGTGAACCCAGCGACCATGCCAGGGCGCCGCCGAGAAGCAGGGCCAGTGAAAGGGCGCTGCCCATGCCCAACAACAGGGTGAGCCGGTTCATGTTTTCCTCCTGCGTGCTTGCGCGATCTCATCCATGAGCGCAGCTTCTTGGGCCTGCGCCAGATGACTGGCATCGGCCAGGCGCCGCTCGCGCAGTTTCTCCAGCAGGCGGCGCTCGCGCGCGGCCTCTACCGCCTGCTCCTGTCGCCGTTGCACCTCGGCGTTCTGCGCCTCAATCTGGGCTGCGCCGGCACGGCAGGAAGCGGAGAGGCTGCCCACGTGTCGATGCAGCAACCTGGCGCGAAACGCATTCACGGGACCTAGCCTTGCGTGGGCCAGGTCACGCAGAGCGGACGTGTGGTCGGCTGAGATGGCGTCGAGGTTGGCCTGACGCTGCCGCAGCAGTTCTTGGCTTTCTGCCAGGGACTTGAGCCGAAGGTCTTCGACCTGCCGCCGTAGCCGCAGGAGCGCCTCGAGCCTGAACTTGAATCGTGTCATGGGAGCCTCAACGCTTGGGGGCCGAGCGCGGAGCTGCTTTGGGGGCGGCCGGGCGTGGGCTGGCGCGGAGCGCGCCGGACGCAGTGGCCTGCCTGAGCGCTTCGAGGGTCTGGGGCCATAGACACTTCTCGTCTTTGCGCTGGGCCAGGAAGGCGAGCATCTTCGGCATCAGGGTGATGGCTTCGTCGAGTTCGGCGTTGCTCCCGCGGTGGTAGGCGCCGATGTTCACGAGATCTTCGTTCTGGCGGTGCAGTGTGAACAGACGGCGCAGGCGCGTGGCCAGTGTCTGGTGTTCAGGCTGGGTGACATCCGCCATCAAGCGTGAGATCGAGTCGTCCACGCGAATGGCCGGAAAGTGACCGCGATTGGCGAGTTCCCGCGAGAGCCAAAGGTGGCCATCGAGGATGCCGCGCAGGGCGTCGGCGATGGGCTCGTTCACATCGTCACCATCAACCAGCACCGTGTAAAAGGCGGTGATGGAGCCCTTCTCGGCGTTTCCGGCGCGCTCAAGCAGGCGGGGCAACATGGCAAAAACGCTGGGCGGGTAGCCTTTGGTTGTGGGTGGCTCGCCGGCGGAAAGCCCGATCTCGCGCTGGGCCATGGCCAGGCGGGTGACGCTGTCCATCAGCAGCAGCACGTGCCTGCCTTGGTCGCGTAAGCTCTCCGCGATGGCCGTCGCAGCAAAGGCCGAGCGTACACGCAGGAGTGGTGGTTCGTCTGACGTTGCGCAAACCACCACGCTTCGCGCCAAGCCTTCGGCGCCCAGGCTGTGCTCGATGAAGTCGCGCAGTTCACGGCCGCGCTCGCCGACCAGGCAGACCACCATGGCGTCTGCGTCAGAGTTGCGGCAGAGCATGCCCATGAGCGTGGATTTGCCCACGCCCGAACCGGCAAACAGCCCCACACGCTGGCCTCGTCCGCAGGTGAAGAGGCCGTCGATGGCGCGAATGCCTGTGAGAAGCGGCTTACGGATGGGCGGCCGGCCCATGGCAGCGGGCGCGTCAGCAAAGACTTCGCGCGTGGTGTAAAGAAGGGGCGCAGATTTGCCGTCCAGGGGGCGGCCCAGGGCATCGACGACGCGGCCCAGCAATCCCTCTCCCGTGGCCACGCGCGCCTGGGTCAGGAGCAGTTCGACGCTGTCTCCGCGCGATACGCCGCGCATGTCGCCCAGCGGCATCAGCAGCGTGTGGCCGTGGCGAAAACCGACGATCTCAGCCATCAGGGCGCCTCCCTGGCGGCGCTCAATCCGGGCCATGGCGCCCAAAGGCGCAGCGAAGTCCGCCGCCTCAATGGTCAGGCCCACGACGTCGGCGATGGTGCCCACAACGCGGGCAGGCACCAGGGAGGTGACTCGTTCCTTGGCCTGAGTGAACAAGCTCATGCATCCTCCCGCGAAGCACCCAACAGGATGTCCGCCATCTGCTGCAGTTGTGTGTCAGGGCTCACGGCCACGAGCCCCCGCCTGGAACCCACCCGTACTTCGCCGCGCTTCAGGCTGCAGTCGGCGTGCAGGTTCGCTTCGCCTAGATCCGAAAAGGCCGACTTCAACGTCGGCAACTGTTGCGTGAGGGCGGCCAGATCGTCGGGATGCAGCGTGATGTCCAGCGCGCTTCGGTCATAGGTCAGTGCGATAGCCTCCTGTGCCAGGCGCACGACAGATTGGTCATCGACTTCAAAGCTGCGGCGGCAGATCCGCTGTGCCATGTTCAGGGCCAGATCCATCAGGTCGTGGCGCGCATCTTCCAGCAGTTGGGTGCGCACTTGCCTGAACTTTGCAAGCAACTCGGCCAAGGCCTGGGCGGCTGGCTGGTGCGCGGCTTCAAACTCCTGGCGGGCAGCCTGTGCCGCGGCTGCACGGCCCTGTTCCTCGCCCCGGAGCAGGCCCTCCTTCAGCCCCTGCGCAAATCCCTCGGCATGGCCCGCGCTGCGCGCTGCTTCGCGTTCCGTGGCGGCCGCCGTCTCGGCCAGCTGGCGGGACTGGGCCACAATGGCCTGGGCCTGCGTGCGGGCGTCTTCCAGCAGAGAGTGGGCCTGCTCCTCAATGCTCACGAACGAGAACGAGAGCAGGGCGCCTCGGGGCTCTTCCTTGAGAATGGTCTGTGCCATGTGCAGGCTCCCTTCCGCCCTGGTCAAGATGCGTTAGACGTAGGCGTCGCTCTCGCCGCGGCCGCTGATGGTGATGGTGTTGTCCGCCTGCAGACGGCGTACAACTTCAATGACGTTGTGCTGTGCGGCCTCGACGTCGCTGACGCGCACGGGCCCTGCGTACTCCATGTCCTGCTGGATCATGTCCGCTGCGCGCGCTGACATGTTTTTGAAGATGTGCGCCTTGAGTTCTTCGCTGGCGGTGCGCAGCGCCAGGGCGAGGTCGTCGTTGGATACCTCGCGCAGCAGCGTCTGCACGCCGCGGTCGTCGATGCGCAGCAGGTCTTCGAACACGAACATGTTGTCCTGGATGCTCTTGGCCAGGTCCGGGTCTTCTTCCTCAAGCAACTCCATGATGCCCTTCTCGACCTGGCTCTTGACGCTGGTCAGCACCTTTGCGGCCATGTTGACGCCACCGGACTTGGAATATTGCTGGGTGATGACATCGCTGAGCTTGCGCCGCAGGGCCTCCTCCACGCTATGGATGACTTCAGGGCTGATTTGGTCCAGCTTGGCCAGGCGAGTCATGACCTCGACCTGTTTGCGCCCGCGCGGCAGACCCGACAGCAGCACGGCTGCCTGTTCGGGCCTCAGGTGGGCCATGATCAGGGCGATGGTCTGCGGGTGCTCGTCCTGTATGAAAGTCAGGAGGTTTTCCATTTCCGCGCGCTCGAGGAACTTGAAGGGCGCGGGCCTCACGGAGACTTCCAGCGTATGGATGGCTGCCTTGGCGTCGGTTTCCGGCAGCGTCTTGAGCAGAAGGCGACGAGCATGCTCGAGTCCGCCTTCATCGATGAACTTCTGCCCCACATTGAGGTTGTAGAACTCCCTGAAAATGCGGTCGCGCATTTCGTTGTCGACAGTTTCCATGCGAGCAATCTCGGTGGCCACGAGTTCGACGTCGTGGCGTGGCAATTGCGCCAGCAACTTGGCCGACAGTTCCGGCGGCATTGAGATCAGCAGCACGGCGGCTTTGCGAACCCCGGACATGGGGCCTTTGGCGACTTCGGCGGCATTGGCCATGGCGTTTCCTATTCGTTGAACAGCAGCCAGCGTCGTACCAGGTTGGCGGCGGCCGCCGGGTTCTCTTCGGCCAGGCGGGTCACCTTCTCGTAGATCTGGTTGGAGGCCAGGGGCCCGCCCTCGGACAATTCGGGTGTTTCAGAACCGCTGGCCGGGGCGGGTGTCGTCGCATCGCCGCCGCTCTTGCGCAGCACGCCTTGAACGGTGAAGAGCGCCGCCAGCATCATCATCAGCATCATGGCGTAGCCCGCCCAGTGGCCGTAACGCTCGATTATGCCGCCCTCGCCCAGCAGCAGGTGTGCCCAGTCCGTCGGCATGGCCGAGGGCGCAAGGCGTGGCGTGAACTCCACGGCGATACGCTCGCCGGGAAGCCCCGTAGCTGTTGACACCAGCTTCACAATGCGGCTGCGCAGGGAGGCCTGGGCGGCCTCGTCCTCCGCGGCGCTTTGCGGCAGGCTGATGGCCATAGAGCTTTGCGCGTAGTTGATGCGCAGGTGCATTTTTTCCAGCTCGCCCCTGAAGCTCTCGTCCACCATCATGCGCTCGATGTTTTCCTTGCGGTCTCTCACGGTGGATTTGCTGCCGCTGGCGGCATCCGTGCGGTTTGTGTTCTGGGCCTCGGCCCGGATGCCCGCCGTGCCGCGAGGGTCCGAGGCGGTTTCACGCTCCGTCGCCGTTTCACGGTAGCCAGTCACGGGCTCGTTGCCGCGCGGCTGGTAGGTCAGGTCGCGCGAGGACAACTCATCGACCATGCTGACTTCGATGCTCGCGGCCACGACGGCATCGAGGCCCAGGAGAGCGCGGGCGGCCTTTTCTTCCTTGTCGGCTTCGATTCGGCGGCGCAGTTCGTACTTGTCCGCACTGAGCGCTACGTCGGAGCGGAAAGTGTAGGGATGCCCTGCGGTATCAGCGATGAAAACATCTTCGGGCACCAGGTTGGGATAACTGGCGGAAACCAGGCGTGCGATGGAAAGCACCTGCTCGTTTCCCAGACGCGCCTGGCCCACGAGCCCGATCGTGACACTGGCCTTGTTGCGGTTGGCGTCAGGCTTGAACAGCACCTCGCGCGAGGCCGGCGTGATGCGCACGCTGGCCTGGCCGATGCCGTCCATGGCCATGATGGTCTGGCGTAGGAGGTCTTCGATATTGACTCGGATGCGCTCGTAACGCTGGGGTTCTGTGGAGGTGAAGTCCGTTTCACCCAGAAACGCGTAGTTGGGCAGGCCGTCGGGGAGCAGGCGCGCTGCGTTGAGAATGAGCAAGGCGCGGTCGCGGCGCGAACGCTCTACCAGCAGGTCGTTCTTGTCAGAGGAAAACTCGCAATGAATGGCGTACTTCTGAAGTTCGCTGCGGGCCGCTTGCAGGTCCTTGACAGGGCTTTGCAGCGGCACCATGCCGGCGTCACCGGAGGTGAGGAACACCAGCGTGAAGACAGCTGCAAAGATGGTGGCGCCAATGACCCCGAATATCCAGCGCTGCTTCACGCTGAACCTGGTGAAAGCCTGCCTGATACGATCAAGGTTTGCTCGAGCGGTGTCCGCCAGCGCCATGCGCTACTCCCGGCATTGGGCGAGTCGGCGGCTTCATGCCGCTGGCTCGCTTGGCCCATGCCAGCGCGACCCTGGGGTCAGCGCCGACGATCAAGCCATCCCTGGCTTGAGCGCAGGCTGAGATCGGCTGTCTAGATGCGGAGCCGGTTGATTTCCTCGTAGGCGGCGACCAGTTTGTTCCGGAACTGCATCAGTGTCCGGAACGCCAGGTCGGCCTTCTCAACGGCAGTCATGACTTCGGCGATGTTGTCCGACTGCCCCGTCACCAGGGCCTCGATAGCGCTGTCGGCTTCCTGTTGGCGCGAGCTGACTTCTTTCAGGCTCTGCCCAAGGATATCGCGGAATGACGGCTGGCCCGCGGTCTGCGAGACCTTGTCGACCCCGGTCAAGCCTGTCGCCGGCGCCAGAGTCCGGTCTATCGCGCGTGCATCACCAATGCTGCCCTGACTCACGAGGATTACCTCTGCCTTTGCCAGCTGGAAGTTAGCGGCAAACGTAAAAAGTGTAAAGACTAAAACAGAAAAAATACAAAAAATCTAAAGTCAAGCCACGATCCGCAGACTCTGCGATATCAGGGTCTTGGTCGTTTGCAGGACTGCAACGTTCGCCTCATAGGCCCGGCTGGCCAGCACAGCGTCTGCCATTTCCCTTACAGGGTCCACATTGGGGTATTCGACGTAGCCCAGCTTGCTGTCGACCATGCGCTTGAAGGCCTCTTGGGAAAGGGCAGCGTATTCGTCTCGGGGCGCTGAGGTGATCTGGCCCTTGGCGTCAAGTTTGTAGAACTCCTCGGCCTTGATGGCGTCTGGGTGGTTGGGATCGAACTGCAGCCGGGGAGCCTCGTCGCTTTCCACGATGTCTGTGACCTGGACGCCCAAGCGCGAGCCTTGGCTTCCGGGCTCGAATACGGCCAGCAGGCGCCGGTAGGGGGCGCGGCTGCCTTGGGCGTCGCGCGTGGTGTTGGCATTGGCGAGGTTGTTGGCAATCAGGTTGAGCCGGATGCGCTCGGCGCTCAGGGCCGAGGCTGACAGGTCCATCGTCTGGAACATGGCCGTTTTCCTCACGCTCTTTCACTAATGGTGTCGCGCAGCTGCATGTAGTGCTTCTTGACAAGGCTTGAGTACACCCTGAACTTCAGCCCGTTTTCTGCCAGGCGCGTCATCTCTGACTCCATGTCCACGCGGTTCTCGCTGTGGCGCAGGATGCCAGCTCTGTGGCCCATGGGCAGCACTCGCAGTCCTGCGGCGGAATCGTGCAGGTGGCGTCCTGTGATGGATTCAAAGCGCCGCACGGCGCGGCTGTTCCTGGCCTCGATTTCGGCCCTAAGGGCCTGCTGGAATTCCTGCTCGTCGAGGTCCGATGGCTGGTAGCCCGGAGTTTCCACGTTGGCGATGTTCTGCGCGATGACGCGATGGCGCTGCTCGCAGAAACTCAGCGCCCGTTCCAGAACGGGGGCGGCGCCCTTTGCAAAGATGCCGGAGGTCAGGCCCATGCCTGGCCTATGCAGGGGGCGTGCCAGTTCTCTGTTGACTGCCCCGGACTTGGATTGAAGGCTTCGCTGGCTTGCCCGGGAACCAGATTTCCCCGCGGGCGTACTTTTCTTCTTTGTGCAGATGCCCATGAATCTCGTCTACCGCCACTACGCGCCCGACCTGGATCCGGAAGTCTGTGTCAGCGTTGACGGCAATGCGCCCGGCCGCCTTCATCTTTCTCATTGGCCCGGCAACCGTACGCCCAAGGAGTTCAAGCACGACCTCTCCACGGGCATGTGCCTCCAGTTCATGGCCTCCCCGGCTCGGCTTTCATGGCTTCAGGGCATCACCACCGTCACTAACACTCACTGGGACACTGACGGAGCCCTGAGCGTCTTTGCGTTGCTGCACCCCACCATCGCGTTGCGGCACGCGGATGTGCTCCTTGCCGCCGCCCTGAGCGGCGACATGACACTCTACACCACACCAGAGGGCACGAAGCTCGAGTTGACGCTGACGGCCCTGACCAAGCATCCTGAGAGTCCGGTGCACTCCGGGCGCTTCAACGACGAACGCGAGCGGCGCCAGGCCCAGTATGAATACGCCATGGAACTTATCCCCCGCGTGATCGAGAAGCCCGACCTGCACTACGCATGGTGGGGTGAGGAACACCGTCGCATTCATGCTGATCTGCGCGCGCTGAGGGAAGAGGAGGCCACTATCGAGCACTTTGCCTCCCTGGATTTCAGCGTCGTTTGCACGCCGCGCCGCCTCCATGAAATGGCCGTCAACACGGCGGCCTGGTCGGACCGCATCCTGACCATCGAAGAGCGCGGCGATGGAGCCCATCATTTTGATCTGCGCCTGACCACACAATCCTGGTTTGAGTTACCCTCGCGCGGAAACTATCCGCGGGCCGATTGGTCATCTTTGCTTCTTCAGCTAGATGAGCAGGCGCCCAGTTCCGGTGGACGTTGGGTAGCCGAGAGCTTGGACGAACCCACGCCGCGCCTGGCCTTTGTGGGCAGCGATGGCGAGTTAGCCATAAGTGCGGCAGACCCCGCTCGGGTGAAGAAGCTAGTGCTGGACTTCCTTTCAAAGCACCCGGTGCTGCCCGCGGGTGTCTAGGTTGGCCTGGCTCTTGATCAAGGGAACTGTGTTCTTCCGGGCTGTGGGGAGCTGCTGGGGGGCTTGCCCAGCCTCGTGACGCCGCTGTTCAGATGGAGTAAACTGCTGGGAACCCATGGCGAGCAAAACCATGAACCACGGCGCGGCAGTGAGGCCCTTCAGCTTCCGTATCATGATTGTCGTTTTGGCGGTGATGATTCTGGCTTGCGCTGACAATCCGCCCGAGCCCAGCTATACTCCCCAGGCCACCAGCAGTATTTCGCGAAGTGACGGTCTGGCCTACGGGCACTTTTCGTCGCGGGTAAGCGCTTTCATTCCTGACACGGCAGACGCAGACATCAAGATCTGGGTTGAAGGGTTGCCGCCTGGCTTCACATTCAATGAGTCCACCCGCACCATTGAGGGAGATGACCCGGGCGCGGGTGTCTGGAACATTCGTGTGTGCTATACGGACCGCAACAAGGGCGTTCAGGGTGACCCCAACCGCTACTTCTACAACCATTTCGAACTGCGGTTCTTCACCAGCCTTGAAGAACGCTAGGCAAAAGGGACATCACTGCAAGCGCTTGCGGGGCGGGGCCTTCAGCACTCGGGCCCGCCAATACCCGACGGCGATCTACGATCAATATAGGGCTTCCACCACCGAGCCCGGGAACATGGCCTTCAAGATGCGATCGTGGCGCCAGCCGGCTTTGGCCATACCGTAGGCACTCCACTGGCACATGCCACACCCGTGACCGTAACCCTTGCCGACGAAGACCCAGTCTGAACCATCGCGGTCTCCTTTGAAGTTCGTGCTGGGCAGCCCCATTTTCATGCGAAAATCAATGGCCCGCACATCGGCGGACTTGCCATCGCGAGAGTAAAGCCTGAGGGTCATTGCGTGCCCGCTGGGGGCTACGCGGGTAGGTTCAATGCGGATCAGGTCATTGACGCCCACGCGCCATTCAATGAGGCGTGCGTTGACCTCGCCCTTGCCCATGCGGACATTCCAGTTGAACTTGGGGCTTTCCCGGCAGAAGTCGCCAAGGTCGCTGCCGTTGAGGGGTTCGAGACCCCCAGGCATGTCAAAGGCGGCCTCGGGGCTGGTGGTGATGCCTCCACTTGTGCTGTGGAAGAAGGCCTTAAACCCCTTGCCCTGGTAAGTCAGGACCTGGCCGCTCGTCATCTGTCGGGCGGCCAGCACGTTGGCAGACTCGCGCCACAGGTTGGGCGAGTGGGTGGGACCTACGCCACCGTAAACCTGAAAGCGGGTGCTGTCATCCACGTCCCAGTGGTCGCCCGAGTTACGACGTTCCTGCATGCAGAAAAGCGCGTACGTGCGCGAGGCCACAGCCTGGGCGGCTAGCGCCTCGACGGGCCAACTGCGTATCATCTCCCAGCCCACGACGCCGGCCACGTATTCTTCCAGGTCGACGACGTTGACTACGTCCCAGCCGGTTCCGGTGGCGACAATCCGGAGCTTGCCGCGATAGGTGCGCCCATCTAGGGAAAACGAGGCCGGACTGCCCTCTGGAACGATTTCAACCGTGACGCCGGAACCCATGCCGGAGAGCGCCACCTTGGCGTCGTCACTTCGCGTGAGTGAAATGCTGCCCTGAGATTCTTTGCGGGCGCCGTCAACGAACACCTTGGCCTTTTCCACTTCCACCTTCACGCTGGGTCGCTTCGAGGCCTCGCTCAGCAGTACGCGCACTACTGGAGCCGCACCGTAGGCCGGAAACTGGGTCAGCAGTGCGGGGTTGGGAGTCACCTGTTTCTGGGCGCAGGACAAGGAGAATACAGAAACACTTGCGACGAGGGTCAGCAGCAGAAGTCGCTTCAGAGCTGGGGTCATCTTTCTTTCCTTCCACGGAGAAGCAGACAGAATGCCGTTCTTCCTTCACGACTATCGGACGGGTCAGGCGTGAGCTTTAGTTTTCTCAACCCATGGTGGCTGTTCCCGTCGGCGGCCCTGCTGGCGCCTTCCCTGTGGCTGTTGGCGCGCAGGCGTTATGCGCCTGCCCTGTTCGTGCTGGGCGCGGCCTGCTTTGCGCTACTGGCGGCGGAGCCCGCCGTTGGCGGCCAAGGCGGCCAGACACGCCATGTGCTGATCCTCGATGTCTCAGGTTCCATGGAGGCGCGGCGTGACGCCCTGCTTGAGCAATCCAGAGCGGCGCTGGCGCGCCAGTGGCCCATCGGCCACTCGCTGGAGCGCCGCCAGGTTTCGGATGCACTGAGGCCCGCGGACTCACCTTGGGGCGGTCCCACGCGTTACGGCGCGCTCCTGGCCTTGGGCCAGGACTTGGGCATCAACGGCCAGGCCTTGCTCGTGACCGACGGCCGCGGCCGGCTTGAAGATCTGCTCTCAGCCGTGGATCCCTCCCGTCTGGTGCTGCTGCGTGCGCCTCAGGGCCCTCCCGACGCAGCCGTGAGGTCTGTGCGGGGACCCTTTGCCCTGCCCCAGGGCGGCATGGGCACACTGCGGGTGCAAGTGGGAGCCGACCGGGACGTGGAGGCGACCTGGCGGGTGTTTGAGGGCGAACGCGAAGCGGCCTCGGGGCGCCTCAACCTGGCGGCTAACGTGGCGCACGAAGTCAGCCACAGCTTTGTGGCGCGCGAGGCCGGACTGTTCCGGTTGCGCTTCACGCTTGAGGCGGCTCATGACCGCGAAGGTCGGAACAACGTCGCAACGCACTTCGTGGCGGTGGGGGGCAAGCGCAGCATTCTTTTCTGCCGTGACGCTCGCATGTCCGAAGGGGGCGACGCTCTGCTCGCGCTGTTGCGCGCCGACGAACGCAACGATGTCAGAGTCGTGTCGCGCCTCCCGGGCGCGGCGGGCGAGCTCGCGGGCGTGGATGCTGTGATCATTCACGACCTGGCTTTGGCTCAGAGCGGCCAGTCGAAGGAGGGCCTCCAGCCACTGGCGGATTGGGTGCGCAGTGGTGGGCGGCTGATGATGGCCGGTGCCCGGGGGGCCTTTGGGCCCGGCGGATATCGCAAGACGGTTCTGGAGGAAGTAATGCCTGTCAAGTTCCGCCCCCAGAACGACAAACCCCGGCAGGTCGTGCTGTTGCTGGACTGTTCCGACTCCATGCGGGCTGCCGTAGGCAGCCAGACCCGCCTGCATCTGCTCAAGCAGGCGGCCCTGCGTGTCTTGGACAATCTCGACAACGGCGACAGCGCGGCAGTAGTCGGATTTTCGGAAACCGCCGACACCCTTGCGATGATGCCCCTGTCGAGGCGCACCGAGTTGGACGAGCGCATACGCAGACTTGAAGCGCGAACGACCACGCGTATCGGTTCAGCCCTCGCTGGAGTTCTGGCATCCCTGCCCCGCGGGGCGGAAAGCCGCGTGATCCTTGTGACGGACGGAGAGGAGGGAGAAAGCCGAAGTGAGGCAAGCTGGCGTGAGTTGGGCGCCGCCTATAGCGCGGCCGGCTGCGCACTGGATATCGTTTTGACCGAGAACGTGACACGGAACTGGGAGGTTTGGCTGCGTGCCGCCGGCGCGACCGGAAGTACGGCATCCGTCGGCAGCGGGGGGTTTGGCGAGATCCTCGAGGCACTGGACCGTGCCCTGGTCTCGGGGGAGCAGGGCCTGCTGGATGACGGTTCATCCCACGGCGGCTTTGTGGCCGGGGGCATAGCACTGCCCCTGAACCTTGTGTGCCGCACTTCCCCGCGCCAGGATCTTGGGCCCGGCGACTTGCTGCTGGAAGTCAAGGCAGCTGAAGGTGACGGGCCGACATGGCCACTGGTGGCTCGGCGCGAGATGGCTGGACGCAGCGTAGCATTGTGCACCGAGGGCGCTGGGCCTGCCTGGATCGAGGGAGGCCTGTTGGTGCAGTCCGTTTCTCAGGCGCTGGGATTCCTGCTGGCGGGAGCTGGTGAGGGCAAGCTGGATCTCGTTTCGCGCGAAGACAGGCTGGAACTGGTCTGGGTCTCGGCCGAGACGCCGCCCGACTGCGACCTGAGGCTTTCCACGGGAGAAACTGCACGCCTTCTCTTCAGCGGGCGCTGGGAACTTGCGGTCGTGCCTGCGGCACGGGAGGTTTCGGTTTTCGCCGGAGAGCGCCTGGTGCAACGCATTGCCCTGCCGCAACTGCCTGAGCGCGAACTGGCCTTCACAGGAGACGATGAAGCCTTTTTCGCAGCCGCCGAGTCCCGGGGCGTGACCGTCTTGCGAAGTATCGAGAACTTCCAGCCGCGCGCGGCGCCCGAGCAGGGAACCTTGGTGGCACTGGGGTGGCTGGCGGCGTTGGCGGGCATTGCAGCGCTGCTGGCGGGGTTTGCTTTGCGGCGGCGTTGAGGGAAGCGGGATCAGGCGCCGGCCATGGCTTGGCCTGCAATCCAGCCCGTAGTCCATGCCGCCTGAAAGTTGAAGCCACCGGTCAGGCCATCGATGTCGAGTAACTCTCCCGCGAAGTGAAGGCCAGGGCAAAGACGGCTGCCCATCGTCTTGAAGTTCACTTCCCGAAGGCGCACTCCGCCGCAAGTCACGAACTCTTCTTTATTCAAGCTCTTTCCTGTGACGGGCAACTCCGTTCGGGTCAACATCTGTGCCAGCTTGTGCTGCTGGGCGCGGCTGGCCTGGCTCCAGCGCGTCTCCTTATCGATGCCAGCGGCCAGCACCAGAGACTCCCACAGCCGCGCGGTCAGAGGAGCCAGTGGCGTGTTCACGATAAGGCGGGCGGGGTGGGCTTGGCGCAGGTCCTCCAGAACATTTTGGACCTCAGAGAGATTGAGGGCAGGCAGCCAGTTGACCTGCAACGTGAAACGATAACTGAGAGCGGCAAGCTTGCGCGCCCCCCAAGCCGAAAGCTTCAGTACGACGGGCCCGCTGACGCCCCAATGGGTCAGAAGCAGGATGCCTCGATCCTTGAGGCCGGCGGAGGCGGTGGAAAGCTGTACATCATCGATGACTGCCCCAGCGAGACGGCGCAGCCACTCCACTTCAATGTGAAAGGTGAAAAGCGAAGGAACCGGGGGCTCCAGCGTGTGGCCCAGGGATGTTGCGAGGACGCCCATGGAGGCAACACGGCAGCCCCCCGTGGCCAGAAGCAGCCGTTCGCACTCCAGTCTTTCGCCCTGAGGGAGATGGAGCGCAAATCCGCCTGCGGGATTCCGCTCCACGGCGCTGGGCGCAGCCAGCGTGCGTAGGTTCACCCTGGCTTTTCGCGCGGCCTCCAGCAGGCAATCGATGATGGTCTGCGATCTGTCCGTCTCAGGAAACAGGCAGCCATCCTCTTGGGTGTAGAGCGCAACGCCGCGCGCGGCAAACCAGTCAATGGTCTGGCGGGGGCCAAAGCGAGTGAAGGGTGCGCGCAGTTCGCGCTCGCCTCGCGGGTAGTGCCTGGCCAGCGCAATTGGGTCAAAGCAGGCGTGCGTCACGTTGCAGCGGCCGCCACCGGAGATCCTGACTTTGTCAAGAAAGCGCGGGCCCTTTTCCAGGATCGTAACCTCGGCGGCGGGATTGGCCTCGGCGGCGGTAATGGCCGCGAAAAAACCTGCCGCTCCGCCACCCACAATGATGATTCTGTGCCGCTGCATGGTGCGAAGCTAGCAAGGGGGCGCAGGCTTGTCGCTTGGCGTGCAACAAGGCTATTGTGGGCCAATACGGGAGGGCCGCCATGTTCGAGTCAGCCGAGTTGGGCCGCCGCGTCAGCAAGGATGCATTTGAGAAGCAGGAGGCGAAGCTGCGCTCGGCGCTGCTTGACGCGCAATACGATCTGCTCAAGCAGCGTAAGTTCCCTGTAGTGGTGTTGATCGCCGGCGTGGACGGCGCAGGCAAGGGAGAAACAGTCAACCTCCTCAACGAATGGATGGACCCGCGGCACATCGAGACACTGGCCTTTGGGCTTCCTACGGACGTCGAGCGCGAAATGCCGCCCATGTGGCGCTTCTGGATGAACCTGCCGCCCAAGGGCCGCATCGGCATTCTTTTCGGGCACTGGTACACGGCGCCGATTCTGCTGCGGGCCTACGGAGATATCTCCGAACGCGAGCTTGACGGTCACCTGAGTGAAGTCACGCGCTTTGAGAAAATGCTCGTGGACGAGGGGACGCTGCTGCTCAAGTTCTGGTTCCATCTCTCGAAGAAGGACCAGAAAAGGCGCCTGAAGAAGCTGGCCTCTGACAAGGATACGGCCTGGCGCGTGACCAGGACCGACTGGAAGCATTTCAAGCTCTACGACAAGTTCCGCAGTATCTCAGAGCGGTCACTGCGCGAAACCAGCCAGCCCTTTGCTCCCTGGACCATCGTTGAGGGGCTGGATCACCACTATTGCAGTCTCACCGTGGGCAAGACGCTGCTCGACGCACTTCGCAAGCGCATCAAGGCGCCTGAGGCCGCTACGACCTCCTTGCCGGTGCTACCGGCGGTGGCCAAGCCCAAGGGCAGACGCGTCATCGACACCGTGGACCTTACGCAGACGATCTCTGACAAGATCTACGACAGGCAGTTGGAAAAGCTGCAGGGCCGCCTCAACCTCATGCTGCGCGACCCGGACTACCGCAAGCTTTCCACCGTCCTAGTGTTTGAGGGCTGCGACGCAGCGGGCAAGGGCGGCACCATCCGTCGCGTCACCCAGGCCCTGGACGCTCGCCAGTACCGCATTGTTCCCATTGCAGCTCCCAGCGACGAAGAGCGTGCCCACCCGTACCTGTGGCGTTTCTGGCGCAAGCTTGGCCGGCGCGGGACGTTCACAATCTTTGACCGCTCGTGGTACGGTCGCGTGTTGGTGGAGCGAGTGGAAGGTTTTTGCAAGCCTGAAGACTGGCAGCGGGCCTACACCGAGATCAACGATTTTGAAGAGCAGCTCACAAGAAACCGCATTGTAGTCATCAAGTTCTGGCTGCAGATCAGCAAGGACGAACAACTGCGTCGCTTCAAGGAGCGCGAGGCTACCGAGTTCAAGCGCTTCAAGATCACTGAAGAGGACTGGCGCAATCGCGAGAAGTGGGAAGCCTACCAGGATGCCGTCAGCGACATGGTTGAGCGCACCAGCACGGAAATCGCGCCCTGGCACCTGGTTTCATCGCAGGACAAGCGTTGTGGGCGACTGCAGGTGCTTCGCATCGTGACTGAGACACTGGAACGCGCCTTAAAGAAGGCGGCCAAGGGGCGTGAGTAGGGCGTCCTGCTAGAACGTATCCAGGGCGTCGTCGGCCGTGAACTCGCCCGTGTAAGTGGATTCGTCCAAAGGCTCGCCTTCAAGGTCGACGCCTTCCCGTGTGATGGAGATGATCAGCACGTCGTCTTCGGCCCGGTGGCCGGCCTGGGCAATATTCGAGATACTGCGCGCAACGTCGACATCGCTGGGCGTCTTGGCCAGCGCCTTGCGCAGGCCGGGATAGTCAAATTCTTCGCCGTCCTCCTGTTTGCATTCCAGAATGCCGTCACTGAAGAGCACGATGCGTGCACCCGGCAGCAGATTTGTCTGGAACACTTCGACAGTGTCGGCCCAGTTGGCTGAGCGCTTCAGGCCAAGGGCCAGGCCCGCCGTCACGACTTCTTCGATGCTGCCATCCGGCTGCTGCAGCACGGGGTGGGGGACGCCGCAGCGCGCGTGGTACCAGTCGCCGGAGACAGTGTCCAGCACGCCGACGAGCGCCGCCACAAACTTGCCCTGGGGCATGTCCGGCGCAATCTCGTCGTTGGAGAAGCGCAGGGCCTCGCGCACATCTCCGCCGTGGATGCGCAAGCCGATGGAGATGACCTTGCGAGCCATGCTCTGGATCACGGCGGCCTGGATGCCGTGGCCCGTCACGTCGCCGACGACCACAGCCAGCCGTCGGTTGTCCAGCCAGAAGAAATCGTAGAAGTCGCCGCCCACGAATCCGCCCGCCGGGGCGAAATGGCAATTGATGCGCACACCCTTGGGCGAGGGAGGCGCGGCCAGCATGGTCACGAAGTTCTGGGCGGCGTCCGTGAGATCGGCCGTGGTAGCGCTGATTTCTCGCTCCAGACGCAGGATCTGGCTTTGCAGTTCGCTGCGCTCGCGGCGGCGGCTCTGCTTGTTGCGCACCGTCTGGCGAAGCACGGCCTCCGCCTGCACGCGGAGCTGCTCGGTGTCAACGGGCTTCTTCAGTATGGCGTAAATGTCGCACTGGTAGGTGCCCAGGATGGCCGAGTAGTTGTTGCCCTCCACGATCAGGATGATGGGCGTGCGCATGAGCTTGCGGTCCTTCTGCAGGCTCTCCAGAAAGCTGATTTCCTTGTCGCCCCCTTCCTTGAGGTCGGCAATGATCAGGTCCGGGCGCGCGGTATGGGCCGAAGCCAGTGCTTTGTCAGTGTCGGGCACAAATGCAACCGAGTGGCCGCCAGACTTAAGCTGGCCACCCAGCTCCTCGACGAGCTTTTCATCTGCGCAGATGGAAAGGATATGCGCCATGGTGCCAAGCCAACGGACATCGCCCCGGAATGCGGGGCGACTCTGAAAAGGATTCTATGAAGTTTCAACAACCGAGTGAAACCCGCCGACGGATTTCGGGTCGGGCAACGCGCGGCTTCACATACGACGGGTGATGGAAATCAGTGTGACGTCGTCTTCCGCACGGTGATCGACGTCAGCTGTTTCCGTGATGTGATCGATGCAGGAAATCCCCTCCGGCGTGGTCTGCATGGCGCGATGAACGCCCTCGGCGTCGAATTGCTCGCCGTTTTCCTTGTTCAGCTCAATGATGCCGTCTGAAATCAGCATCATGCCCTCCCCCGGCACCAGCGCACATTCATGCAGGCCGGCACTGAGCATGCGGTCGCTGTTCTGGGATAAGCCCAGAGGCCCGCCCGGCGTCATGATGTTTTCGACATGAACCTCGCTGCCCGAGCGTCTGAAAAACATCGGATAGGGCAAACCACAGCGCACGTGTTTCCAGGTGTGGTGGCGCGTGTCCAGGATGCCGATGAGTGCTGCGACGAAGCTGCCCGGAGGCAGGTCGTTGGTCAACTCGCGGTTGGTGAACTCGATGACACGCATCAGGTCGCCGCTTTCCTGTCGAAGCGCCAGGCTCAGCAGCTTGCGGGCCATCACCTGAAGCACGGCCGCCTGCACGCCATGCCCCGACACGTCGCCCACGACGATGGCCAGCCGGTCGCGATCCAGCCACACGAAGTCGTAGAGGTCGCCTCCCAGTCGGCCCAGGGGCCGGTAGCAGACTTCGATTTCGTATTCGTCGATCTTCGGCGCCTTGGGCTGCATCCAGCGGAAATGGCGCTCGGCCTCGCCGATATCCTCGTCGGTGGCGCGCATCTCCTTCTCGAGCCGCTCGATGCGGCTCATGTACATTTCCTTCGTGAGCTTGCGCGAGTGCTTGTAGGCCTGGCTCAGGCGTGTGTGGGCACCGATTTTGGCCGCCAGCACGTCGGAGTTGAAGGGCTTGTGGACGAAGTCGACGACATCCCAGCGGAAGGTCTTGACCAGCGTGTCCTGGTCTGAGTCTGCTGCCATGACCATCACAGGCGTGCGCGCGAGGTTGCTTTCAGCACGGATGTCTTCCAGCACATGGAGACCCTCCTTGTCCGGGAGGTTGATGTCCATGATGATGAGGTCTGGCTCGTTCTCGCGCGCCTGTTGCACCAGTTGCTCGGCCGTGGAAGCCTCGAGGACGCGATGGGCCGACTTCTCCAGCAGGCGGCGCAACTGCACCCGCACAGCTTTGTCATCGTCAGCTATTAGAACGAGAGGCACGGGGCAGTCCCAAGGTGCCCCAACATGCTAGATTCAAGTGATGTTGCGGCAAGGTGTTGCAACGCACTCCGCCTTGTTGCACGGGACAAAGTCTCCCTGCTGCGGAAAATCGACGTGCGCCATGGCACAATGCCGGCGTGAATCGCGTCCTGCTGCTGCTACTGTCCGGCCTTTCGTTGAGTGCTTGCGTTTCAACGCAGTCGGCCTTTTCGCGCTCTCGTACCTCAGGCTTCCTCAACGCAGAGATGACGGAAACCGTTGCCCGGGTCTTGAAGGACATGCAGGAGGTAAGGTCGGATGAAGGCATGGACATTCAGGCCCGACGCGAGGTAGCACGTCGCGACTATGTGCAACCCATGCGCGTCGAATATGGCCAGAGGCGCGCGATGAAAAGTCTGTCGGCGCTGTACACCGGCTTTCTGGGCGAAGCCCTGTCTGAGATGATGCCGACTTTCATTGTCGTCAGCGACTGGCATCGCGGAATTCCCGGTCCGACCTGGGGTGTGGTGCTGGGCTGGCGAGACGGCGACCTTTGGGTCGACGGGCAGGGGCTGGGCCGTATCGAGCGCGTCAACGTGCAAAACGCGCTGGGCCCCGGCGGATGGGTTGACCTACAGCGCCGTCTGGTTCCCGGGCGCATGGTGAAACTGCATTACGAACTTGACTGCCATGGCAGGTTCCAGTTCCGCGATGGCCGACATCGCTTGCTGGCCCAGGTGGAGTAGAAAGTGAAGCGCCCCGATCTATGCGCCTTTGCGGCTGCGCTTTTGTTGAGTGCCTGTTCTACGGCCCACGTTGAGCCCCTGCACCAGGACGATCCCGACTTTTCCTTGCCGGCCGCAGAGGCTGGCCTGACGACCATTACTACCCGCGCGGACATCGAGGCCCTGCCTGCAAACACGCGCGGCGTCACCGCGGGCGACCACGGTAGCCGTGAGCTGACCGACTCCGACATCGAGGCGCTCCTGCGCCTGAAGCAACTGGAGCGTGTCCACCTGCGCCACTGTGGCGGTATCGGTAACAGCGCCGTTCGAGCCCTGGCTCAGTTATCTCGGCTGCGGGAACTGGACCTTTCGGGCTGCAAAGCTGTGACAGACGCCGGGATCCTCGCGCTGAAGGAATGCCCCAGCCTGCGCACGATACTCCTGAACCACTGCCCCAAGGTCACCAAACCGGCCGTCAAAGAACTGGAACGGGCGTTGCCGCGCGCTGATATTGTTTGGTCCAGCGCCGAAGCGCCCATGGGCGGACCTCCGGATTACCAGCCCAAATGAGCGACTGGCACTCCGTGCACAAGCGCCCGCCGGTGTACGACGCGACATTACGCGAGCGCATTCTGCGGCATGGTGAGATGGTTCGGGTGTGTGGCAGCAGTTCGACTGCGGCGCTGACTCGGTTTGTCTGGGGCGAGTTGCAGCGTGCGTTCGATTGCGACGATCCGGCCCAAGCCCAGTATCGCTTTAGCGCATCCGAGTACTTCGAGCGGCTCTCACGCCTGCGGGTGGCCCTGCGTGAGCATTTTGTCGCGCAGCATCTGATTCGGGGCATGCTGAGGGAGTTCGGGGCGGATCTTGCCGGGCTGCGTTGCGATTTTCTGAGGTTGCGTGCTGTTCAAAGTGGGGGCCACAAGAACCCCTTGGCAGCCAACGCCTACCTGTTGCATCGAGATACCTGGTACGCCAACCCGCAGGCACAGGTGAATTGGTGGCTGGCAGTGAGCGATGTCAGGGAAGAAGAAGGCCCGGGCTTCTTCCCAGCCCTTTACCAGAGCCCGGTCCATAACTCTTCGGCGCTGTTTGACTATGCAACGTGGAAAAGGCTTGGCGGGTGGCAGTGCCCGAAAAGCGCCAAGCACTTTCCCACGGTGACAGACGAACCCCGTGGTACGGAGAAGCGTCTGTCGGCGCAGGCCGGTGACCTGTGGTTCTTTGCGGGCCAGCACCTACATGGCACGAGGGCCCATGACTCAGGCCGCACAAGGTTCTCGCTGGAACTGCGCGTGATACATCATGACGACTCGACACAGGCCGCCCCCTGCAACGTAGACAACGCTAGTCGCGGCGATGCCTCAACAGATTACGTCGCGCCCTGACGGTTTGGTCCAAAGGTCGCATCCGTGACAAACTGAAATGGTGTGGTAGACTCTATGTACTTCAAGGAGTTGTCGTGCCCCCTTTTGGCGCCGAAGACGTTTACCTCTTTGCTCACGTGGCGTGGCGTAGCCTCACCTACGAGGAACTCTCGCCCTTTGAGCATGCGCGCCTCCATGCCCTGGCCCTGGAGATTTACGAGCGGGGTCTGAACATCGAAGATCATCCACTGGACTTCACCACGAAGGCCGCCGAGTTTGCCCAGCACGCTCAGGCGGCGCGTCTGGTGACGCCCAGCAACATTGAGTACGAGCTCTACCTGGCCAAAGAAGAGTCCTGGGCCAAGGTGGCAGCTTCCCTGATCGTGCCCAGGGCAGGCGCGGGGGAGTCCGAGGGAATCCCCCGCACGCCCGGCGAAGCTTTGCGCGCTGCCGCTCGCCTCAAGGAGGCAGAGGCCTGGTACAAGGAAGCATTGGGAGCAGCCGATTCTTCAAAGCCCTGGCAGGTGGCAGAGCTGCTCTTGGGGCTGGCAGTAGTTTACATGGACACCGGCCGTCCCGCGGACGCCCAGAAAATTCTGGGGCAGGCTGCTGAGCATTACCGCGCCTGGGGCAACCGGCGCGGTCAGATTGTTGCCCTCACGAACCTGGGCACGACTCACAAGCAGCTTGGCCAGGTTGAAGCCGCGCGGCGCCTTTACCATGAGGCCGAGGAACTGCAGGCCGAAGGCGGCACGCTGCTCACGAGAGGCTATCTGCTCGTGCACCAGGCGGTTTTCTACCACGAAACCGGGCGCCTGACGTTGGCTCGTGTGGCCTACCTGGAGGCGCTCAAGGCGCTGCGCGAGGTGGGCGACCGCCGACTTGAGGGCATGACTCTGGGCGCCTTGGCCAACCTCTTCCGCCAGATTGGGTACCGGGCTCGTGCGGAGGCCTGTTACCGCGAGGCGCTGGCGCTGCATGAAGCCGGGCGCGACGCGCGCGCGGCGGGCATCGTATTGGGCAACCTGGCCAGCCTGTTCCAGGATTCCGGCCGTCTCGGAGAATCCGAAGACGCCTATCTGCGCGCTATCGAGGCCGACCACGAATGCGGCAACCTACGCTCTGAAGCAATTGTGCGCGGCAACCTTGCAATTCTGTATCGGGAGACCGGGCGCTTTGCCGCGGCCAACCGCATGTTCATGCAGTCCATCGACATGCTTTCGCAGGTACAGGATAAGTCCATTCGCGCGGCCTTTGTGGCCCATCGTGGTGTGCTTTGCCTGCTGTGCGGCAACATTGAGGGCGCGGAAGCCGATGCCGCCGAAGTGCTGGAGTACCTGACGGCCGAGCATTTCCCGACGCTGCGCCTGCAGCACGCTCTGCCGCTGAAGTTCCGACTGCATGTGGCTCGGGCGCTTCCGCTGGATCTGACGGAGGTCGACGAGGCCCGTCGTGAACGTGAATTGGCGGCGGCCCGCGCAACGCTGGCAGAGATTCAGCGTCTGATCCGGGAAGCGGGCCACACTTCGCTTGCCCTCACCGCCAAACTGGTCGAGAACTGTCAGGCTGTTCTGGATGAAGTTGCCGCGGCGTTTTCGCAGTGGCGCCCTCCTCTTGTGTTTCGCGGGCACCTTCCTTCAGAACTCAATGTCAAGCTGCGCCACGCGTTGCACGCCTGGCTGTCAGACCTGGACGCCGACCTGCTCGATGCCATGCGCTGGCAGAATCCCGAGCTTCTGCAGGCCCTAATGCATGGCGCAGACCGCGCCGAGTCTCCGGACTGGACCAGCCTGCCCGAGGCCTGAAGTTCGCACAGGTCTGGGGCCTGTCACTGCAAGCGCCCGCAACCTAAAACGTGCCCGTGCAACAGCGCGAGTTCATGGACCTGATTTCAGGCAGGCGCGAAGGATTCTCCGCGGCCTGCCTGCGGCTGTTGCTTTGGCTCGCATCGTTCTGGTATTGGGCGGCTGTCAGCCTGCGCCTGGCGCTTTACTCCCTGGGCCTGCTGCGCCGGCGGCGCGCGGGCGCACCCGTGATCTGTGTTGGCAACCTCACCACCGGCGGCACGGGCAAGACTCCCGCCGTGGCCCACGTCGTACAGATGCTGGCGGGGCTCAGAGCCCGGCCGGCGATTGTCAGCCGGGGCTACCGCGCCTCGGCCTCCGGCAACGATGAAATGAAGGTCCTGGCAGAGCTTTGTCCGGGCGTGCTTCACGTTCTGAATGCCAATCGCCTCGCCGGAGCCCGCCGCGCCCTCAGTGAGGGCGCGGACTGTATCGTGCTGGATGATGGATTCTCGCACTTGCCCCTTGCGCGTGACCTGGACCTGCTGCTGCTGGACGCGCTGAACCCGTTCGGCTTTGGCCGCATGCTGCCGCGCGGCCTTTTGCGTGAGCCGCTGCGTTCCATGCGCCGCGCATCTGCCATTGTGATTACCCGCGCCGATGTGGCACAGCCCGAGCGCTTGCGCGAAATCGAGGATGTCGCACGCTGCTATGGCTTCATGGGGCCCGTGATTCATGCAGCGCACCAGCCCGAAAAACTGGCCGAGCTTTTCAGCGGCGCCCCCGTCGATTTGTCGGAGCTGCGTGGCAAGGTCGTTGCGCCGTTTTGCGGCATTGGAAACCCGCGCGGTTTTGAGCGCACGCTTGAGTCCCTGGGAGCCGGCGTCTCGCCCCTGGGCACTCTGGTACTCAATGACCATGCCGACCTCGACGAGCGAGAGATCACGCGCCAGGTCGAGCCCTTCCTTCGTTCGGCTCGCGAGCAGGGCGCGCGCATTGCCGTCTGCACACAGAAAGACGCAGTCAAGCTCCGGGGCCGCAAGATTGAACTCCCGGCTGACATGCCCCTGCTCGAGTTGCGGGTCCAATTCAGGATTCTGCGGGGCGAGGAGGAGTTGCGAGCTATGCTTGCACGCGTCATCGCACCCGGGAACTGACGATCAGCGTGTCACCTCAAACCAAGAAGCAACGCAAGAAAAGCCGCAGCCGGAAGCTCCAGACCTTCTGGCTGACGCGCTGGCCGCTGGAGGCCTTCCTCTGGGTGGGCGCCCAGTTCATCTTCTCCTTTGGCTGGCGATGGGCTTACTTCTGGGCAAGGCGGATTGCCTGGATCATGTGGGTGTTCATGGCCCGGCAGCGTGCGATTGCCCTGCGCAATATTGAACTCTGCCTGCCCGAGCTGGACGAGGCCAGGCGTCGACAGGTCGCCCGCGAGAGTTTCAAGCACACTGTCTACGCCTTCTTTGACATGCTGTTGATCGAGCGCACCTTCAAAGGTGATCGATGGAAGCGCCACGTCACCGTGGACGATAGCGTGCGGCGCTACTACGCCTGGGCCCAAGAGGGCCGCGCTCCTCTGACTACGGCAGGTCACTTCGGAAGCTGGGAAGTCGGTGTATTCGTCAATCATGCTCACGGCATGGAGCAGGCTGCGCTCTACCGGCCTCCCGACCTGCCGATCTTTGACCGCTGGCTCAGGCGTATGAGGGCCTTCTGCGGCGTGGTGCCCATCGAAAAGGAAGGGGGCTTGCGGCAGCTTCTCAAGCGCGCCCGTGACAACCAGCCGCTGCTGGCAATCCTCGACCAGTACGGCGGCGACAGCGGCTATGCGGCCCCATACTTTGGCGTAAACACCCGCTGGCAGGCCGACGTGTTCAAGGTTTTCCTCCGCAACGGCCTGAAGCTCTGCGTCTCCGAGTGTGTGCGCCGCGGCGACACGTTCCACGTCGATTACCGCGTACTGCTGATGCGCGAGTTTCCCCCTGAAGCCGACGTCGGAGAGGTGATTCGCGCCTACGCCCAGACGCTGGAAGAAATGGTTCGCCGCCATCCCGAGCAGTATTTCTGGCTGCACAAGCGCTTCAAAACGCGCAAGGAAGGCGAGCCCGACCGCTACGCCAACCCCGGCAGCAGTCTCTCCCAGGAGCAGAGGCAAGCCATGATTGCTTGAAAACGCGACAGACCCGCGTTGAAATCCGCCCTGATGTCAGGCAAGGCCAAGAAGAAACCCAAACGCAACACGCTCATCCGCCGGTTGTTCGCCTGGGCACCGACGCGCGCCCTCATTGAACTCCAATTGCGATTGACCGTCTTTGCACTTACGGCTTTCGGCCCGGCCTGGGCTTACTTCTGGGGCCGTCGCATGGCCGGCCTGGGATGGCTACTCATGCCGCGCCTGCGCAACGTGGCGCTGCGCAACCTGGATCTCTGCCTGCCGGAGTTGCCCCGAGCACGTCGTACCGAGATCGCCCGTGCGAGCTTCAAGCACTCGGTTTACACGTTTCTGGATGTGCTCATGGCCCCGCGCCTTCTGGCCGGGGAGCGCTGGCGCGAGGTCATCCGGTTTGAGGGAGATTGCGAGAGCTACTTCAAATGGGAAGGCGAACCCAGGGCCTCATTCAATCTTTCGGCCCACCTGGGAAACTGGGAGTTCCTGCTGCTGGTCACGGGGCGCATGGCGCGCGGATTCAGCGTAGTCATGCGCGATGCCAATCTGCCCCTGGTGACGCGCTGGCTCGTGCGCTATCGCAGCTTCGCTCGCTGCGAAACCATCGATAAGGACGGCGCCCTCAAGGCGCTGCTGCACCGGGCGCGGCAGGGACAACCGGTGGCCCTTCTGGCAGATCAAAATGGAGGCGACCACGCGGTGGAGTTTCCTCTCTTTGGCGTGATGGCTCGCTGGCAGGCGGAGTTCACGCGGTTGCTGCCGCGCACGGGCGGGCGAGTGGCTTTGGGCTGGGTGTTGCGCGACGGCGATCGTTTCCGCTTCGTGTTCCATGCGCCCGTCATGCGCACATTTGCCGAAGACACGGACCCCATGAAAATCCTGGCTTGGTACCGCGACTGGATCGAAGAGCGTCTTCGGCAGATGCCGGAGCAATACATGTGGGTCCACCGTCGCTTCAAGGGCCGCCCGCAGGGCGCGCCGGACCGCTACAGGGACCTCGGCCGTCGGCTCGAGAAGGACGAGATCGAAGCCTTTCTGGCGGGTCGGTGACACCCATTCTGGTATATTGCGCGCATGGAAGAAGTGCTCGAAATCCTTGCCCATGTGAATTGGGGCACGGTGGCCGCAAGCATCGCGCTGGTAGCGGTCACGCTTGTCCTTGGCATCTGGCTGCCGGGCCGTGTAATGGAGGAACACACGCGGCAGCCCGCCGCCCGCTACGTTTGGTGGGCGGTAGGGGGCATGGTGCTGGTCATGATTTACATTTCAGCCTGGGGTTATGGCTGGTTCTGGAACAGCGTAGTGGAAAACGAAAAGGCCGATCCCTACCTGCGAGACGGGCGTGGCCGCAGCAGCGTGCGGCAGTAGGCCTGAAACGTCTCGCGTGACAGTCCTCAAACCCGCCTGCGAGGCGGGTTTTGCGTTGCTCACATAGCTGTTGCATCTGCATGGCCTCACTGTTAACGTTCCGCGCCCGCAAGGGAAAAGTGCGGGCCCTAAGGGCCATTTGTGGAGTCAGAGCCGGACAAGCAGCTCCCATCGCCAGATGAATATGCGCGGCTGAAGCGCGCGGCCGAGGAGTTGCGTGAGAAGCCCGCCGTCAGGGGCATGAAGGCTTCTGGGCGGCCAGACCAGGGCTCCATGCAGGCTTGGCTCAGGTACTCGGGCCTGGGAGTGCAGTTTGTTGCTGTGCTGGGGCTTCCAATTGCGGGCGGCTTCTGGCTGGACCGCTGGTTGGGCACGCTGCCGGCTTTTCTGGTTTCGGGCGCGGTGCTGGGCATGGCGGCAGCGATGGCGGGGGTGATTAGAGCGGTCTCCCGCATGGAAGGGCAGGATGAGCGCCGCGCTTCCCGCAAGCCGTAGCGCCAGAGGCCAAGAGCATGGGCTGGCAGATCTACGGGATTGGCGCAATTGCGGTGTTGTCCGGAGCGCTCCTGGTGCTGGCCATCAAGTTGATGGGCTGGTCGGCGGAGATGGGAGTCGGAATCGCAAGCGGGCAGGGCCTGGGTTTTGTACTGCTGGTGTTGGGGTACTTCGGCACGCGGCGGGCCCTGCGCGAGAAGGACATGAAGGCTGCAATGAGTCACGCGCTGGGAGGCTTCTTTTTCCGGCTCGTGACTCTGGTGGCGGGGGTGTTCGCCCTGGTTTATACGGGCTGGGCCAATCCCCTGGGCTTTGCCCTGAGCTACCTGGTGATGGTGTTCGCGTTTCTGGCCCTGGAAGTCGTCATGGTTCAGAACGCGCTCGACAGAAGCAAGGAAGACGCGGCACAGCCGCGCTGACGAGAGGTTGGACGTGGGCATTGAACTCAAGAAGCTGGTTATCGCCGCTGCGCCCGCCAAGGATGCGAAAGACGGGCAAACCGAGCATAAAGATGAAGGGTTCAACCCGGTGGCGGAGCTGTATGACCGCGACTCGGTGTTCAAGACGTTGGACTTTGAGACGGGCGGCAAGGTCTACCACGGCACGGCTTTTGTCGATTCCTGGAACGGCGCGACGCCCTCGTTCCTGCATTTGTCGCAGCACGTGTTCCAGATTTTCTGGGCGACGTTGATAGTGCTGATCATCGGCCTTTACGTGACGCTGCTGCGCAACTCGCGTATTCCGCGGGGCCTTCGCAACTTCATTGAGCCTATCGCACTATTCATCCGCAACGAAGTGGCCCGGCCCAACATTCGCAACTATCACCCCCATCACGACCACGGCGATGAGCACAAGCACGACGACCATGGTCACGGGCCCGAGCACAAGCACGACGGCCACGGGCACGAGCAAAAGCATGACGACCACGGCCACGAGAAGGAAAACGAGCACGCCACGGCCGACAAGTTCGCTCCATTTCTGCTGGCGACGTTCCTGTTCATCGCCACGATCAACCTTCTGGGCCTGATTCCCGGTTCCACAACGCCCACGAGCGCCTGGAGTTCGACGGTAGGCTTTGCTGCCATTACACTCACCACCTATCTGGTGGGAGCGATTCTGTTGCAGGGACCCAAGGCCTGGGTAATGAACCTGGTGCCCTATCAGTTCTCGACCAAGCCCCTTGATCTGGCGATCTGGATTCTCCTGCTTGGCATTGAGCTGGTGGGTCTCGTGACCAAGCCCTTTGCCCTCACCGTGCGCCTGTTTGCGAACATGACTGCGGGCCACTGCGTGATCTTGAGTCTGCTGTTCATCAACCAGCTTGTGGCAACGCTGGCGGGTGGCTACTGGCCCCTGGCTTCAGGCGTGCCCACGGTGCTGATGAGTGTTGCGATCTATGGTCTGGAGATCTTCGTGTCGATTCTTCAGGCGTACATTTTCACCTATCTTTCGGCGATCTTTATCGGCGGATACCTGGCACCGGAACATTGACCTGCGTGCGCGGGCCGCATGCGGCCCGCGAAGCGCCGCCTCGCTGGAGTCAGCGGGGCCAAGCCGAAAGTGGCGCTTACCGGCAGGGGGCGGGTGGAAGTCGAAGGCAACAAGGAAAAGGGAAGAGACAATGGACATTGGAATGTTCGGCCTCGCCTATCTCGGCGCCGGCTTGGGTGCGGGTCTTGCGGCTTTCGCGGCCGGTTTCGGCATCGGCAAGATCTCGGCGGCCGCCAACGAATCCATGGCGCGCCAGCCCGAGGCCGCCAAGGACATCCGCGGGTCGACGATCGTGACCTCGGCCTTCATCGAAGGCGCGGCGCTGTTCGGCGTGGTGGTCTGCCTGCTGATCCCGATTTTCGCGGGCTCTCTGGTGGAAGCCGCCAAGGCCGCGGCCGGCAAGTAGTCGGGTGGAGACGGGGGCGCTTGAGCGCGCCCCCGGCTTGCCTCACCGCCATTTGAGTCATCGAGATTTCGAGGAAAAGACATGCGCGTTTTGAAGCTCATCGCCCTCGCCCTGCCGGTCCTGCTTGCAGCGCCCGCCTTTGCCGCGGGCGGCGTGAATCATGACCAGCACGGCGGCGCCGGCGTGCTGCAGTTCCTGCCCAACGTGCTGTTCTGGGAATACATCGCGTTTGGCATCATCCTTGTGGTGCTGGGCGGCTTCGTGTTTCCCAAGCTGTTCAAGCAGCTTGATGCTCGCCAGAAGGGCATCCAGGACGCGCTTGACAAGGCCGACCAGGTGCGTGCCGAGGCCGAGGTGCTGCTCAAGAAGCACGAGGACCTCATGCGCCGCGCCAACGACGACGCCAAGAAGATTACCGATGAAGCCGTGGCTGCGGGAAAGCAGGCACGTGAGAAGATCGAGCAGGCCGGCCAGCAGGCCGCGCAGGAACTCAAGCAACGCGCCGAGCGCGAAGTTGAACTCATGACGCGCAAGGCTGAGGCCGAGCTGCGCGAGCGCGCCGTGGAACTGGCGCTGCTGGCGGCCGGCAAGGTGCTCGAGCGTTCCATCTCTGAAGACGACCAGCGCCGCCTGGCGCGTGAAGTGGTGGAGAAAGCGGCGGCCATGCGCAATTAGCGGATCGAGGGCCGGGCCGCAGGTGGCTGGGCCGGCCGTGAGTCCAGACCAGGAACGCGGCGCACGAGACAGGAATTATGGCAACCAACGTTTCAGAACCCGTTGCACGCATGTACGCCCTGGCCCTGCTGGAAATCGGGCGCGAGCGGGGCATCGTCGGCAAGGTCCATGAAGGCCTGATGCTGCTGGCCGAAGCCTGGAAAGACACCAGCTTCAAGGACTTCTTCACAAGCCCGCGACTGAACAAGGACGACAAGGCCAAGGCGCTGACCCTGGCACTCCAGGGCAAGGTCGCGCCAGAGTTTTTGAACTTCGTGCTGCTGCTGGTCAAGAAGCGTCGCGAGGCCATCTTCGACAACATTGTGGGCGCCTTCGAGAAGTATCGTGACGAGGCCGAAAACCGTGTCCACGCCTATGTGGAGGCGGGCTCGCCCTTCAACGAGGCCGAGAAGGAAGCCCTGAAACAGAGCCTGCGTCAGGCCTCGGGGGGCAAGGACGTCGTGCTGCATTACGAAGACCAGCCCGAGCTTCTGGGCGGGGCGCGCGTGCGCCTTGGAGACCTGGTGGTGGATACCACCCTCAAGCGGCGCCTGAGCGTACTGGCGCGCAAGCTGGCGTAGGACCCCGGGGTTAGCCATGGCCAGGATCACATTGCTCTGCTTTCTGCTGTTCGCGCTCATCGGGGCGGGCTGCAGCAAGCCCGCACAGGCGCCCAAGCAGAACACGCCCGCCAACAAGGCGGCTCCCGCACCGGCCAAGAAGAGCTACCGCGCCGACTATGACCGCGACATGCCCCTGGCCTTCAAGGCTCACGATGCCTGGGAGGGCAGCAAGTCCGACGCCGACTACATCGATTGGACTGTCAAGATGCATGCAGCGCTCAAGTGGGTGAACCTGCACCGCAAGGAAAACGGCGACGGCAGTGTCGGCAGCTGGCCGCGCCTGCAGGAACTCAAGGAGCTGCGCAGCGGCTACTGGAAGAATGCCAAGGGCCCCATGAACGATCCCGCTGTCAAGGCGGCCATCGATGACTGGGGCAAGTCAGGAAACTAGAGTCTGAACGATTGCCCAACGGGCCGCATGGCGGCTGAACACGAGAGAGAAACATGGATATCCGCTCCGACGAAATCACATCCGTTATCCGCAAGCAGATTGAAACCTTCGGCATCGACCTCGGCCTTGAGGAGGTCGGCACGGTGCTGGAAGTCGGTGACGGTATTGCGCGTATCTACGGTCTGGAGAAGGTGCAGGCCAATGAGATGGTGGAGTTCGAAAACGGCGCATTCGGCCTGGCCTTCAACCTCGAAGAGGACAGTGTCGGCGTCGTGATCATGGGTGATTACCTACAGGTCAAGGAAGGCCAGCAGGTCAAGCGCACGGGCCGAATCCTCAGTGTGCCTGTGGGTCCCGGCTTCCTGGGACGCGTGGTCAACGCCCTGGGCCAGCCCATTGACGGCAAGGGCCCGATCCAGAACGACGGCTACCGCCTTGTGGAAAGCCCCGCACCGGGCATCGCCGCACGCCAGCCGGTCAAGGTTCCGCTGCAGACGGGTATCAAGGCCATTGACTCCATGATTCCCGTCGGTCGCGGCCAGCGCGAATTGATCATCGGCGACCGCGAGGTGGGCAAGACCACGATTGCCGTGGACACCATTATCAACCAGAAGGGCAAGGGTGTCATCTGCGTGTATGTTGCCGTGGGCCAGAAAGCTTCGACGGTGCGCCAGGTAGCGGCCACGCTGGAGCAATACGGCGCGATGGACTACACCATCATTGTTTCGGCCAACGCGCAGGACCCGGCACCGATGCAGTATCTCGCCCCCTATTCCGGCACGGCACTGGCCGAGTACTTCATGTACGCTGAGAGCGGCCCACAGAAGATCCGTGACACGCTCTGCATCTACGACGACCTTTCCAAGCAGGCCGTGGCTTATCGCCAGCTCTCGCTGTTGCTGCGCCGCCCGCCCGGCCGCGAGGCCTATCCCGGGGACGTGTTCTACTGCCACTCCCGCCTGCTGGAGCGCGCGGCCAAGCTGCGCGAAAAGTTCATCATCGTGAAGAAAGACGCACCCTGGGACACCGTCAAGGGCATCGACGGCAAGACCTACGGCCAGCTCACGGAAGAAGAGCAGCATGAAGCCAAGGAGGCGCTCAAGGCCGCAGGCGAGGGCCACGAGTTGCGCGTCCATCCCCAGACGGGAGGTTCGCTTACCGCGCTGCCCGTGATCGAGACGCAGGCGGGCGACGTTTCGGCGTACATTCCCACGAACGTCATCTCGATCACCGACGGACAGATTTACCTTGAGCCGGACCTGTTCTACGCCAACGTGCGTCCCGCCGTGAACGTGGGTATCTCGGTGTCGCGCGTGGGCGGCAACGCCCAGATCAAGGCCATGAAGAAGGTGGCGGGCCGCCTGAAGCTCGACCTTGCTCAGTATCGCGAACTCGAGGCCTTTGCCCAGTTCGGCTCCGATCTTGACAAGGCCACCCAGGCGCAGCTCGCGCGGGGCGCGCGCCTCGTCGAAATCCTGAAGCAGGGCCTCCACGACGCTTACCCCGTCGAGAACCAGATTGCCATCATCTGGGTAGCGACCAACGGCCTGATTGATTCGGTCCCCGTGGATCAGTGCAAGAAGTTTGAAAAGGACTTCCTGGACTACATGAGCACGAACAAGGCTCCGATCATGGAGGCAATCCGGACCAAGAAGGAACTTACGGCGGAGGCCGAGCAGGCTTTCCGCGACGCTACCAAGATCATTCTCGACCGTCTCGCCGCGAAGTAGCTCAAGGTGGCGTATCAGTTCCAGCGTCGCGCCGGCCTTGGCCGGCGCGATTTTCTGAGGTGACCTATGGCCACACTCAAGGCCGCCATTCCCATCCTGCCCGCCGACGACATGACCAGGGCGCTCGCTTTCTACACCCAGAAACTTGGCTTCAAAGAGCGCTTTCGCGACAACGACCAGGCGCCCAAGTACGTCGGCATTGAGCGCGACGGCATCATGCTTCATCTAGTCGAGGTCACGCCCGCAAAGACAGCCAAGCTTGTCGCCAGCCAGACGATGTGCCGCCTGCTCGTGGACGACGTTGACGCGCTTTACGCCGAGTTCAGCCAGCATGACGGGGTCATCCACCCCAACGGCAAGCTGGCCCTGAAACCCTGGGGCACCCGAGAATTCGGCGTACTCGACCCCGCGGGCGTCTGCCTCACGTTTTTCGTCGTCAATTCCTGAGGCCAAGCCCCCCGTGACCTTGCTAACCTTTCGCGGGCAAAGGGGGAGACATGGACGACCAGCGCGAGTTGCTGCGGCACTTCGTAGCCGCGCTCAGTTATCGTCTCAAGCGCGTGACGGCCGGCGCGCCGGAGAACTTCGGCGAGTTCAAGCAGGGTGAGGCGCGCACGCCCACGGAAATCCTGCATCACATCAATGATCTGCTTCGATTTGCCAACGGCCGCTTTCGAGCCCAGGCTACGCAGATGATTGCACGCGGCCCCTGGGCCGATGAGCTGAAGATATTCTCGTTACAGGCATCGGACCTCGACCACGCACTGCTGGAGTTGCCGCTTAAGGGTGTCGTCAACGGGCGGCCCATGACGCTTGAGCAACTGCTGCACGGACCTCTCTGTGACGCCATGACCCATGTGGGGCAGATCGCCCTGCTGCGCAGGTTGGCAGGCTCGCCGCTGACAGCCGAGAATTACGTGCGTGCCGATATCCGGGCCGGGCGTCTGGATTGAGCACTCTGTGCGGGCATAGGCCCGGGGCCGGGGTGCCACTTTCCAGTCACCGCAAGTCCATATCGTTCGCTGCGGGCCTATATGCATTGCGGCGCGGGGACGAACAGCTACAATTCCGGCATGGCCAAGCCCAGTCAGACTCCTTTCGAAGGCAGGCCCGCAAGTGGCACGCAAGTGCTTCTTTCGGGCTTTGGCTGAGGGCTTTAGTCGCTGCCGGTCGGTGGCATGAGTGGTCGCGCGGCTTTGGCCCTCATCCCGACATCGTTTCTCACTAACTCAGAATTGGGGCTTTCGCGGCCGGGCGACTCGTCGCCTGCCCGCCTTTCAGGATTCCTTCCATGTTGAAGCGTTCTCTTCTCGCATTGAAACTGTTCTGTGCCGTGGCCGCTCTGGCGGCCGTGGCCGTTCATCCCGTGAGTGCGGCTGAGGTCAAGCCGACGTTGAGTAAGCCGCTGGATCAGCGCATTGCCGACGGCGACATCAAGGAGTTGCGGATTTCCGCAATTCCCGACTCCGACGCCAAGGCTATTGAGGAAAAGTGCAACCTCGTGTGCGAGATGCTTTCCAAGGCACTGGGCATTCCCGTCAAGTTCATGCCTCAGCAGAACTACGCGGCCTGTGTCACGGGGCTGGCCACCGACCAGCTTGACCTCGTATGGTTTGGCGGCGTGACGGGCGTGCAGGCGGACCAGAAGATGGGCGACAAGTGCGTGTTCGTGGCCTGCCGCGAATCCGACAAGCAGTACAAGAGCTACTACATTGCGAACAAAGAGGCCAAGATCGGCCCCGTGAATGACCTCAAGGAACTCGCGGCCAAAGCCGAGGGCATGAAGTTCACCTTTGGCTCCAAGAGCAGCACCTCTGGTCACGTCATGCCTCGCCATTTCTTCCAGGATCAGACGGGCGAGAAGCCCGAAGACGTGTTCGGCAAGGACAACGTCGCCTATTCGGGCAGCCACGACGCGACGCTTCGCAACGTGGCGGCGGGAACCGCCCAGATCGGCGCCCTGAACTTCAAGAATTGGGACAACGCCAAGGACGAGCTGGCCAAGGCCAAGGACAAGTGCGAGCTCATTTACACCACACCTTTCTACGTCGACTACATGTGGGCCGCGCGCACCGGCGTGGGTGAGGCCAACATCAAGAAGATCAAGGACGCCTTCCTCGCCCTGGATCACACGAAAGAGGCCGACAACAAGATTCTGGCGGCCTGGGGCGCCAAGGGCAGCAAGTTCGTGGCCTGCGAGAAGAAGGAATGGGACGGCATCCGCAAGGTGCTCGAGTCCGGCGTTGACGTTGGTTAATCCGCTGTGAAATCAGGCAGGCGGGGTGCCCGGCACCCCGCCTGTTTCATCCATGCTGACGCGAAGCGAAACAGACTCAGACGTTACCGCCGTCTCGGCTCCTCCGGCCGAGGCTGCCTTTGTGTTGGACAGTGTTTCGTTGAGCTATGGCCGCAACGAGGTGCTCAAGGGCATCAGCTTGACAATCTCGCGCGGTCAGCAGGTGGCCGTGATCGGTCCTTCGGGCTCCGGCAAAACCACTCTGTTTCGCCTGCTCTCGGCCTTCCTTATGCCTACCTCGGGCCGGATCCTGAGCCTGGGCCAGGATACGCGAGGACTACGCGGCAGGCGCCTGCGCGCCCTGCGACGCGAGATTGGTGTCATCTACCAGAACGATAATCTCATTCCCAGTTTGCGGGTGGTCCACAACGTGTTGATGGGCCGACTGGGGCACTGGTGGTTTGGCCGCGCGCTGTTGAGCCTTTTCTGGCCGCAGCAGCTTCAGGCCGCACGCGACGCTCTGCGCGAGGTTGAAATCGAGGACAAGATCTGGGCCATGCCCGGTGAACTTTCCGGCGGCCAGCAGCAGCGCGTGGCCATCGCCCGCCTGCTCGTGCAGAACCCCGGCGTGGTGCTGGCCGATGAACCGGTGAGCCAGCTCGACTTGCGCCTTGGCCGCGAGGTAATTGAACTTCTGACGCGCTTCACGCGGCGTCGGCAATCAACATTGCTGGTCAACCTGCACACGCTGGACCTGCTGCATGGCAACTTCGAGCGCGTAATCGCGCTGCGTGAGGGCCGCGTTTTCTATGATGGCGCGCCCGCGGGCATCGATCGCCGCATGCTGTCGGAACTCTATGGCGCGGAGTATCGCGCCCTGCACCTGGACCAGCTCGATCTCCAGGGGGCTCCATGAGCCGGCCTTCGCCCGAACTGGCTCGGTATGCCCAGCGCCGCCCACTCTGGAGCTACCTGGTTTGGGCAGGAGTGCTGCTGGCTCTCTACGTTGCGTTCTTTTCCGTCGATCTCGATGAAGGCAGTCTCTGGACCTTCGACTCCCGCGTCTGGGACGTCTCCAGTTTCACCGACCCCGTCAAGTTCGAACGCGGCATGGAGCGCCTGGGCATGTTTCTGGGCGCCTTTGCCAACCCCGACGCCAGCCCCGAGTTCATTGACCGGGCCTGGGAATTGGTCTGGCAGACGCTTTCCACGGCGCTTCTGGGCACGGCCATTGGCGTTGTGTTCGGCTACCTTCTGGCATTGGGCGCGGCGCGCTCGGTATGCGTCGGCGAAGAGCGGGGCTGGCGCTGGCTGCTCTGGTTTCCCCTGCGAAGCCCCACGGCCCTGATCTGCTCACTGTGCCGCGTCGTGCTCGATGTGCTGCGGGCGGTACCGGATTTTGCCTGGGCGGTGATGCTTGTTCCTCTTCTGGGCATCGGGCCCATGACGGGCATGATTGCACTGGCGGTTTCCGTCACCGGCATCCTGGGCAAGATCTACAGCGAAATCTGGGACAGCATCGACCCTCAAAGGTACGAAAATGTCCGCGCCGCCGGCGGCTCGCGCCTTCACACCTTCGTTTACGGCATCCGGCCGCTGGCCTCGCGCAGCATGCTCTCTTATACGCTCATGCGTGCGGAGTGCGCCGTGCGTAACGCCGCCGTGATCGGAGCGGTCGGCGGCGGCGGCGTAGGCGCCGAGATCATGCTGCGGCTGGGCTATGATGAGTACGACCGCGTGGCCACCATGGTCGTCTTCACCCTGTCGCTCACGCTGGCGGTAGACCTGTTGGCCAACTTCATCCGTCGCCAACTGCGCACGGATCCCAACCACCCGCGGGCTGCACGCAATCAGCCGTTGGCGGTACAGATTGCGCGCAAGTGGGCAGCCGCCGCTACGGTGGCTGCTCTGGTGCTCTGGTCGGCGTGGTATCAGCTCCAGCCGCACCCGCTAACGGTCAACGAGCCGCAGTTACAGCGGCTGTCCGGATTGTTCAAGGCCGAGGGCTGGGAGCACATGTCCTACTTCGAGGAGCTGCTCGAGCCCGAACTGGGCTGGACCATCGAGCGCGAGGGAGCGCTGGTGCAGACCCATTTCATGGGTCGCGCACAGGACTGGCCCTCGCGTGAAGAGGACGCCGCCAGGTTCCTGGAAGGCATCCGCGGTAAGCGCCTCGTGCTCGGGCCGCCGGGTCGTGAGCCTGCCCATGACGGCCCGCGCAGCTATCTGGAGAAGCTGGCGGGACAGCCTCTGGATCAGGTGTTCAGCCAAGTCGTGATTTCTTCTGGCGACAAGGAAACCATTCTACTGATTGCGCGCGGCGAGGCCGACATCGGCGCCATCGAATGGGACTCCTACGCGGATTCCCGCAAGTGGCCCGAAACCGCGCCCTATCGCAAGCGGCGCAACACGGTAGTCGACTTCGCGCACACCACGCCTTTCTACCGCGCGACCAAGATTGAGCAGGGCTCCCTGCCCATCAGCCTCAAGAGCGCAACCATTCCCGTCGCCATGGCCATCGTCGGGACCCTCGTGGGCGTGCTGCTGGCCATGGGGTTGGCATTTCTGCACTCTGTGGCCTTCCAGATCGAGCCCCACCACTTCACGGGTGAGTCTCCTACTTGGGCGGCGCGAGCATTGCGCTGGTTTTCGGTCGTGCTTTCGCGCTTTGTGGCTTTGGTGGCGCGCGGCATTCCCGAGGTCATGTGGGCCATGTTCTTCGTGGCATTCTTCGGCATGGGCGTGGTGGCCGGCGCAGCGGCCATGGCCATTCACACGCTGGGCCTGCTGGCGCGGGTGTTCAGCGAGACGGTAGACAACATTCCCTATCGCCGCTTCGAGCAGTCGTTTGGCGGCTCCAGACTCGCGACGTTCAGCTATGCCGCGGTGCCCATGTCTTGGCGGGACTGGATGACCTACTCCTTCTTCCAGTTCGAGAGCAATGTGCGCGCGGGCGTGGTGTTGGGCATCATCGGCAGCGCCGGTCTGGGGTTCATTTTCGCGTTCAACTTCGAGCACTTCCATTATCACAAGGCGGCCACCAATCTCGTGGTGATCATCGGGCTGACGGTAGTCATTGACCGGCTCTCGCGCCTGCTGAAAATCAGTCGGGTCACGACCTGACGGCGCAGCCGCCCTTGAGGAACCGCGGCGGCGGCTCTAAAACTGCGTCATGATCGTGCGAATTCTGAGTGCGGGTGTCGTCGGTATCGAGGCTACCGGTGTCGACGTCGAAGTCGATGGCGCGCGAGCCGTGCAGGACCCCAGCTTTACCACCGTGGGGCTGCCTGACAAAAGCGTGAGCGAGAGCAAGGAACGCGTGCGCGCGGCCATTGCCAACTCAGGTTACGACTTCCCCGTGCAGCGCATCACCGTGAATCTCGCCCCGGCCGACCTCAAGAAAGAGGGGCCGGCCTATGATCTGCCCATTGCCGTAGGGCTGCTGGCTGTAAGCCACCAGGTGGACCCCAATGCCGTGACGCGCTATGCCATGGCGGGCGAACTCGCCCTCGATGGCCGCATCCGCCGCGTCTCCGGCGCGCTGCCCATGGCGCTGGCGCTGCGCGCACGCAACGTGAAGTCTCTGATCTTGCCCGAGGAAAACGCCGCCGAGGCTGCCGTGGCGGATGGCATCGACATCATTCCGGTGGGGCACCTGCGCGAAGTCGTGGGCCTGATCAACGGAACTTCACCCATCGAGCCCTGCCGCGTTGACCTCGAAAAGTTTTTCGAGGAGGCCGACCACCCCGGCTTTGACTTCTCCGATGTCCGCGGGCAGGAGTCGGCCAAGCGTGCGCTGATCATCGCGGCGGCGGGCGGCCACAATGTGCTGATGGTGGGCAATCCAGGCGTGGGCAAGAGCATGCTTTCCAAGCGCCTGCCTACCATCCTGCCGCGCATGACGCTGGCCGAAGCGCTGGAAACGACCAAGGTGTGGTCCGTGGCGGGCCTGGTTACTAAGGATCGCCCCCTGATCACGACGCGTCCGTTTCGTTCGCCGCACCACACGATCTCCGATGCCGGCATCGTGGGTGGGGGAGCCAACCCGCGCCCCGGCGAAATCAGCCTGTCCCATAACGGGGTGCTGTTTCTGGACGAGTTCCCCGAATTCAACCGCAAGACGCTGGAGGTCATGCGCCAGCCGCTGGAAGACGGCACCGTCACCATCTCGCGCGCTGCGGGCTCCCTGACTTTTCCAGCCAAGCTCATGCTCGTCGCTGCAATGAACCCATGCCCCTGCGGTTACCTTGGCCACCCCAGCAAGCCCTGCCAGTGCACACCACGGCAGGTGGCGCAGTACCGCAGCAAGATTTCGGGCCCGCTGCTGGATCGCATTGACATTCACCTCGAGGTTCCGGCCGTCGACCTCAAGGAGCTTTCGGGCGAGCGCATGGGTATGTCCAGCGCGGAAATGTTCAGGCAGGTGCAGGCCGCGCGCGACATTCAGACCCGGCGCTTCAAGGGCGCTCGTGAAGGCCTGCACAACAACGCAGCGATGAATGACAAAGAAGTGCGGCAGTTTGCCCACCTCTCCGCGCCGGTGAAGGCGTTACTGGACGGTGCGATGGAGACGCTCCAGCTCTCGGCGCGCGCCTACACCCGCATCCGCAAGATCGCGCGCACGATCGCTGACCTGGCTGGCGCGTCGGACATCGGCCCTGAACACGTCACTGAAGCGATTGGCTATCGCTCGCTCGACCGCGGTGAACGTTAGTTGCGCCGGCCTTTGCGGGCCGCGCGTTGCGTGCTCAGCATTTCGGACAGGGTGGCGGAGGCCGGGCAGCAGCGTGGCAGGTCAGCCAGGGCTTTGGCTACGCGCCCATGGGCCAGCACCACTTCGGGCCTACCCTGCAGGGCTTCGAGATAGCGCTCGGAGAAGGTCGTGGGGCATTCGCTGCAGGGTTCAACCAGCGAGCGCACCTCGGCGCCGATGGAGCCAAGCTCGACATCTGTAAAGGGTTCTGCGCGTTCGAGCAGTTCATCGACATCGGCCAGCAGGCGCGACAACGGGCGCAGCCAGTCAAAGTAGGGATCCGTGGTCAGCAGCCGCAAGAGCTCAAAGGGGCCACGCACCGGGCCACTCTTCTGTTCGTAGGCCGCGCGCACGGCGTCAATCAGGACCTTGTGCAGGTCCAGCAGGGCGGAATTGAGCAGTTCAAGTCGAGTCCGGTTCACTGGGCGGGTCCCTTCTGGCGCGGCAGCGGGTTCTTGGCAAGCACGGCGGCGTAAACCATGCCGATGGCAAATCCACCAATGTGGGCCCACCAGGCAACGCCGGAGTCACCCTCGCCGCCAAATCGCATGACCTTCAGCGCGTTGATGACGTTCATGCCTATCCAGAAGAACAAATAGACCAGCGCAGGTATTCTCAGGATTACGGGTACGACGATGATCGGAATCAGGCTGACCACCCGGGCCTTCGGAAACATCACAAAGAACGCACCCATGACCCCTGCGATGGCGCCCGACGCGCCCACAATAGGCGTGCTGTCATTGAGGTGAAACACCACGTGCGTGATAACGGCCGCCAGCCCGCAGGCGAAGTAAACCACGATGAAGCGCAGGTGGCCAAAGCGGTCTTCGACGTTGGGGCCAAACACCATCAGCGCCAGCATGTTGCCCAAGATGTGCCAGCCATCGCCGTGCACGAACATGTGCGTCAAGATGGGCCAGAGGTTCTGGGGCGTCAAAGCGGTGTTGCCGGGGTTGCGCAGGTTGTAGTGGCTGGGAACGAGCCACCAGGTTTCCATGAACCGGCGGTAAGCCCCATCACCTGCTTGAAACGCCATCAGCATTTCAAAGAAGGCCCAAAGATTCAGGCCGATCAGCAACCAGGTCACGACAGGCCAGGTGTAGCAGCGTTCGGTGGTTTTCAGCGGGAACATGCGGCCAGCTTACAGCCGCGACGGCCATGGGCCAATGCCGGCGAGCTCGTCGCGCCGTGATGTAAAATCTGCGTCGGGCGGCCCAAGCCCGGGGTGCGGCTGTTTCTGACACCGATTCACGCCCTTGCATTGACAGGGCGGCTGGCCTAGGACCAAGCCATGGCGCGCATCACTCACATCCGTAACCACGACGGCGAACTCGTACCCTTTCGCCGCGCGCGCATCGTGCGGGCCATTTTGGCGGCCGTGCGTCAGGCCGGTTCCAGCGAGGAGTGGGTGGCGGAGGCCCTTACGGACACGGTGGTCTACTTTCTTGACCAGCGCCATGCCGAATCCAAGGAGCCGCCCAGCGCCTTTGATCTCGACGATGTCATTGAAACCGTCCTCACCGCCCAGCCCGATCTTGCCCGGGTCGCGCGTGCATTCATGGACTCCCGCCGCCAGCGTGCCCAGATCCGTGAACTTGAGGAAAGCATCCGGCAGACGCACGGCCCTGAAGTCAGCCAGCCTGCCCGTGGTCTTGAAACCTGGAATCGCGCCCGCATTGCTGCCGCGCTCGTGCGCGAGAACGGCCTGCCTCCCAGAGAGGCCAACGAAATCGCCGAGGCTGTGGAACGCCGCGTGCAGGCCTCAAGTTGCCTCGTCTCTCCACGGGCTTGATTCGCGCGCTCGTGGACGTCGAACTGCTCTCGCGTGGCCTCATGGAGGACGGGCGCCCAGGCTCCGTGGCCGTGCCGCGCTATGATCTCGACCAGTGGCTCTTTCCGCGCGACGACCAAGAGCCAGCGGGCACCCAGCTTGAGTTCAGCGAGCGCGCCTCAAGACGTGTCTTGACCGAGTATACCCTCACGGGCGTGCATGACGCCCGGGTGCGCGAGGGCCACGAAACGGGGCGCCTGCACCTTGAGGCCCTGGACGCTCCCGCGGCGCTGAGCGAGGTGCGGCTGGATGCTGCTACGCTACTTGCCCCCGGTGCGGGTCTGGGCCTCCAGCGCCATTTTGCAGAGGCGACGCAAAGTCTGGCTGCGGGCTTCTCGCGTCTGGCGCGGGTAGTGCGCGAGGTGTCCACTATTACGCGCCACCTCGTGGTGCTTGAAGACCTTGATCGCGCGCTGGCGCCCCTGATCGTGCCTGAGACTCCGCAGCGCGCCCGTCTCGCGCTGCAGGAGGGCATGGCCCTGCTGGCCTATAACGGTGCGCCAAGGCTGCGCATTACGCTGGGCGCCCCTCGGGGAGACGCCGCTGATTTTGCCACGCTCGCATTTCTCGATGCCCTGTGCGGTGAAGATTCCGGCATGCGCTCGCGCGTCGAGATTTTTGTGGGCGTCAGCGCAGCCGCGCTTGAAGACAGGACCGCGCTTAGACTGCTCGAGCGCGCGGCATCCGCGGCCAGTTTCTGCGGCCAGCCCCTGTTTTCCTTGCGTGACTCGGCCCGTGCCGGAGAGCGCGGCATGTTTGGTGACCTTGGTGACGGTCGATTGCATCGTTCCATACTCGCCCGCGCCGGCCTGAATTTGGTGACCACGGCGCTGGAGGTGGCCCAGGGCGACATGGCGGCCTTTCTCGCGTTGCTGGAAGATCGTGTACAGCTCGCTGTGGATGCCCTGGTGCAGCGGGCGCGGTTTGTCGAGCGCGTTGCCAAACGCGACCTGCCCCAGCCCGTGGGGTTGGGCGCACGTATGGCCCGCAGTCTGGTGCTGGCTTCGCGAGAGCTTTGCCTGGTGCCCGTGGGGTTGCAGCAGGCAGCCTGCCTGGTTTCCGGGGCGTCCAGCGCCTCCTCGCCCGCAGCCCAGCGCGCCGCCCAGCAGGTGCTCAGCTACTTGGCTTTCAAGTCGGCGGAGGTGGCGGCCCGCGCGGGCATGAAGTGTCTGCTGGGCGGGCGCCTGGCGGAAGATTGCGCAGTGCGCCTGTATCACGAGGACCGCACGCGGCTTGGGGGCAACAGCCGCCTTCCGACCTCGGCGGAGGGCTACCTGGCAGGCACGCAGACTGCCGAGCCCATGAGTTTCGAGCGGCGCCTGAGATGTGAATCGTCGCTGCACAGTCTTACTCTGGTTGACGCCCGGCTGGTCTGCGGAACAGGAGAGCGTGCCACCCAGGCCAAAGTGCTGGCGTGGCTGCGGCAGTGTCTGGCGGAACCCTCTCACTGCCCCGCGGCGCTGGAGATTGCCGTGGCGTCACGCATCTGCCGAGACTGCGGCAACATTTCCCCTGCCGAGCTCACGGCTTGCCCGGCCTGTGGCAGCCAGGCTTGGGCTGTTCCTCCGGGGCAGCGCTTCCTGTTTGATGCCAGTGCGGAACTGCCCTGAACGGGCCGCAGGCGGCTATGGTGTGAATCCGCCCGCGGCAAGATCTTGGCCGGCACCGCCCTTGAGGCTGTGTAAGCAGGAGCTTTGCGCTATACTCTTGTTCCCCGTGGGCCCCGCATCTGAAACTGGCATGAGAATTACATCCTTCCTGGTCGTGGCCCTGCTGCTTGCGGCCTGCGCCAACACGACGGAAAAGCCCGGCAACGGCGGCGACGTTGAGGGCTTTGAGCGCGACGGCATCCTGCACAACGCGCAGACCGCCGAAGACTTCATTGTGCGCAAGCTTTCCTACTCCGCGGGGTTGGTGAACTATGTCGATCCCCGCCGCGCCAAACTCACTACAAGGGAAGTCAGTGGCGAGAGCATCGTCTTTCGCCTCGATAATGCCGGTGACACCGGGGAGTTTCACAAGGCCGCCCTCGAGCGCGCGGCCGAGCTGGCTGTGAGGCTGGCCTGGCCCGACGTCATGATCGAGCAAGAGCAGGACCGCGAAGGGCACCTCGCCTATGTGCGCATCGAGACCGTAGGCACGCCCACGGATGCATCCTTGGGCGCGACTTTGCCCGTGCGCATCGTATGCATGGGCAATGCGGTCGATATCCGTGGCGGCTACCTGTACCCCACACCCATCAAGAATCGGGAAGGGCGCACCGTGGCTTTGTGGGAGGGCGGATATCTGCCTGCCGCCGGCGAGTTGCCCGGCCAGCGCGATGGCAAGCCAGTCAAGAAGCCTTTGATGGACGCCCGCACGGGCCAGCAGGCCCTGGACCCAGAAACCGGTGCGCCGTTGTGGGAAGAGGCCCTGGAGCGTCGCCAGAATCTCGGGCGCGTCAGCTATATCCTGCGCGAAGGC
>JABARW010000004.1:79083-153153 GCA_019186845.1 Planctomycetota bacterium
GTGCGCATTGTTACGGCCGTCCCCGCCACCGAACTCAGCGCCGAGTTCATTGAACTGCCCCTGGATCGCATCATCGACCCCTACGAGGGGGCCTACGTCCTGCCTGTCAGTGCCGAGATGATTCCCATGCTCATGGACGGCATTGAGCGCGGCATGGCCGCCAAGGGCCTGCCCTGCAAGGTGGACGCCGAGGGCGTGCAGCGGCTGATCGTCACACCCCTTGGCGTTCGCGAAAAGACGCTGCAACAGATTTTTGATGAACTTCAGACGGTGGACATCACCTTCGAGCCCAAGACCCACTGCATCGTCGTCTTTGACGAAGAACGCAAGCGCGTCGTGATTTATGGTCCTTTGGCGCGGCGCTTTCTGGTGGGGGATGTGCTGCTGGGAACGGACCCCTTCACCGTGGGCCGCGACCCGGTTACCGGCAAGAGTCGCGTGCCACAACAGCTTCAGTTCAGGGTCAGCGTGCGCTTGCTCGAACGTGCCGTGCCCGGGCGCGGCGGCAAGTACGGGGTGCCAGGCCCAGAGGACCAGAAAACGGGCATCACTCCCCCCGGCAGTAAGGGCAAGGTCAACATCTCCTGGAGCTACAGCGGGCGCAGCGGCGGCCTGATCAATGAAGGTGAGGAAGTCCTCAACAGCGCCGACATGGCTGACGTGCTGCGGCACCTGTGGCTGCGCGGCATGGGTCCTCGCGAAGTACTCGCGTTCTGCGTGGTAGCCAAGGAAAGCTCGGCGGTCATCGCGGAGCTCGGGTTCAACCCAAAGCGCGTCAAGGTGGACGACAAGTAGGCTGTTCACGATTGTTCCACAGGTCTTCCACGGGCGCTGCCCGGCTCCGGCGCGGGTAACATGGCGCTCTACAGGGGCATTTTTGTCGGATTCTGCAAAGTTGCGCCCTGCTTTTGGCCGATTCAGCGGGAACTGGGGGTAGGGGGGCGTTGTCATTTGCACCCTCGCCCGTTGATTTCGCGAGGCAACCATGCGCATTACCCGGCTGGAACTTGATGGCTTCAAGTCGTTCGGGCGCCCGACGCTTTTTGACTTTGAGGCCCCCATGACGGGGATTGTCGGGCCCAACGGCTGCGGCAAGAGCAACGTCGTGGACGCCGTGCGCTGGGTGCTGGGCGAGGCCAGCCGCAAAGCCCTGCGTGCCAAGGAATCGACGGACGTCGTTTTTTCCGGCAGCGCGTCGCGCAAGGCGGCGCGGCAGGCGGAAGTGAGCATCACGTTTGACAACTCCGACGGCTCCATGGGGGTGGCACAGAAGTCGGTCAAAGTGACGCGGCGGCTCTCGGCCGGGGGAGATAGCGAGTACTTCATCAACGGAGAGGATGCCAAGCTCAAGGACATCAAGAGCGTGCTGCAGGGGACGGGCGCGGGCATGAGCGCCTACTGCATCATGGAACAGGGCAAGATGGACGCCCTGTTGCAGGCCAACCCGCTGGAACGCCGGCGCGTGTTTGAGGAGGCCGCCGGCATCGGCAACCTGCGCAAGCAGCAGGAAGACGCGCAGTCCAAGCTTACCGTGGTGGACCAGAACCTCGCGGCTTTGAAGAACATTCTCGATGAAGTGCGCGGCCAGCTGCGCAAGATCAAGGGTCAGGCCACACGCGCTTTGCGCTTCACCGAACTCAAGGAGCGTCAGCGCCTGCTGCAGATGAAGCTGGCCCTGCGAGACTTCCACGGTTTTGACAAGGCGCGCGAGGCTCTGCTGGCCCGGATCTCGGATGCGGGCGCCCGCGAGGGCGCCATCCAGGCCGAGATGGCCAAAACCAAGATGGACCTCGAGGATGCCGAGGCAAAGCTCAACCACAGCGAGAACGAGTTCCGCCGCATCAGTGAAAGCGTGCATAAGCTCGAACTGCGCATCTCCTCGGAGTCCAGCCGGCGCGACAATGCGCTGTCGCGCGTCGAGAGCCTCAAGCAGGCCATTGCCCGCGTCAAGGAGCAGGCCGAGCGGGTGCGTGAGAACACCGCATCGCTGAAGGTGCGCCGCCAGAACCTGGCGCAAAAGGCCGAGACCAGCAAGGCCGAACTGGGCGAAATGGCCCAGCGCCTTGCCGCATTGTCTGAGGCCGAGCATGCGGTGGCCAAGGCTGCGGAGGCTTTGGAGAGCGATCTCAAGGTCACGCGTGCCGCGCTGCTGGACGCGATCGGCACGGCCAACCAGAGCCTCAATGAGCGCATGCGCCTCGATGCCGAGATGCGCACGGCGCGGCGGCGCCTCGAAAGCCTTTCGGCCCGAGCCGGAGAAGTTGAACGCGAGCTGGGAGAAATCGAGGCGCGCCGCAGCGTGGCCCAGGGCGAGCGCGACACTGAAGAGGCGCGTCTGGCGGGGCTCAAGTCGGAAATGGTCCAGGTCGAGGCTGAGGCCTCACCCCTGGCCCAACGCGTGAATGAGCTGCGCCAGCGCAAACACGGTCTGGAACTCAAGCAGGGCCAGAAGGCCGAGCGCAAGGGCGTGCTTGAAGGCATGGCCCAGCAGCGCGTAGGCCTTGACGAAACTGCCGTCAAGCTGCTCTCCGACGAAAAGCGCGCCCAGAGCTTCGGTATTCTTGGCGTGTTCGCCGACGCCGTCCGCGTGGACCTGGCCTTTGCCGCGGGACTTGAGCGCGTGTTGGGCGACTTGGGCAGCGCGATCATTGTGGACAGCCGCGAGCACGCCCATGACCTGTTTGACTGGCTGGCCGGTCGGGGCAGCGTAAACATCAGCCTGGTGGCACGCGACGAGTTCAAGGCGGGCAAGGTTCCGGCGTTTCCTTCCGGACATGGCGTGATCGGGCCCATGGTCGAGCAGGTGAAGGTCAAGGCAGGCTTTGAGGTCTTGGCTCAGGCATTGCTGGGCGACGTGCTGCTGGTGGCAGACCGCAGCGTGGCGCGGCGACTGATCGAGCGCGGGGCACGCAACTACCGCATTGTCACGCCCACAGGCGAACTGTTCAGCCTGCCCGGCGCCTTTGCCCTGGCCTTTGGCGAAGGTCGCAGCGGCATCATCACCCGTCAGAGCGAGATCGACCGCCTGCAGCGCGAGATCGGTGAACTGGGGTCGGAAATCGAATTCTCAGCTCAGGAGTTGGGCGCGGCATTGAACCTTCAAGTTCAGCTGCAGGCCCGCGCCGGCGAGCTGCGCAACGCCATCTATGACGCGAGCATGGAGGCCGCCGGCAAGCGCGTGGCACTGGAATCGCTCAAGCGTGAAGCTGCGCGACTGGGTGAGGAGCAGGGCCTCTTGTCGCGCGAGCAGCAACAGCTGAAGGCCTCCATCGAGTCTGACGTCGCACGGCACGGCAAACTGAGTGAAGCTATCGCCCTGGCCGAAGAGGCCAAGCAGGCCTGCGAACAGAAGCTGGCCTTCCTCAATGAAGAAACCACTCTGAAGCGAGAACATCTGGCCGAAGCGCGCCAGAAGCTGACGGAGGCCCGGGTATCCGAGGCTACCTGCCGCACCGAATGTCGGCAGGCGGAGGAGGCCCTGAAGGGAATTGATGACGCGCTGACGCGCTACGCCGATGAAGTCGCGCGTGGTGCCAGTGAGGCCGAGGCACACGCCAAGCAGATCCGCGAGCTGGAGCATGACGCCAAGGCCAGTGTGGAGGTACAGGCCGAGCTCGAGCGTGAGGCTCGTGAACTGCGCGATCGCCGCCTGTCGGGCGACGGTGCCTTGACGCTGCTGCGCAGCGGCGTGGAGCAGGCCCGGGGGAGCCTGGCGACTCTGCAGGAGAAGCTCTATCGCGAGCGTGAGAACGTGCAACAGGCGCGCATTGACGAGAACACCCTGTTCATGAAGATGGACCAGGTGCGCCGTCGAATGGCCGAACTGCACAATGCGGACATCGACACGCTGTACCGCGAGTACGACCCCCAGTCCGAGAATGTGAACGAGGAAGCGGCCCAGGCCGAGCTCGACGCTTTGAACGAGCAGCTGGCCAAGCTGGGCAACGTGAACATGGAGGCCATGGACGAACTCAAGGAAGTCGAAGACCGTAACAGTTTCTACTCGCGGCAGGAGCAGGACCTGATCAAGGCCAAGCGCACGCTCAGCGATGCCATTGCCCGCATTGAACGCGAGTCCAAGCGCCTGTTCGTGACCACGTTTGAGGCCATCCGCACGAACTTCCAGCGCATTTTCCGTCGCTTGTTTGGCGGCGGTTCTGCCGACATCATCCTGCAGAATCCCGAAGACCCGCTGAACAGCGGCGTGGACATCATTGCCAAGCCTCCGGGCAAGGAGGCCCTGAGTATATCCATGCGCTCGGGTGGCGAGCGGGCGCTGATTTCGGTTGCGATGATGTTCTCGATTTACGAGATCAATCCCGCGCCCTTTGCCATCCTTGACGAAGTTGACGCGCCGCTGGACGAGGCCAACGTGGACCGCTTCTGCGATATCGTGCGGGAGTACGCCAAGCTTTCTCAGTTCATCGTGATTACGCACCACAAGAAGACGATGAGCGCCTGCGATATGCTCTACGGCGTGACCATGCAGGAGCCGGGCGTGAGCACCAAGGTCAGTGTGGACCTGCGCGCGTCTGAGCAGCCCGAACTGGCGGCGGCCGGAGCCTGATATCAGCGGCGGACAAACAAAGAACGGGCCCTGGGGCCCGTTCTTTGATTCGTGGCGCGTCGGAGGGCATCAGATTCCGATCTGCACTTCCATGGGCTGGCGCTGATAGTACGCAATGGCCGAAGTCGGCACGCCGCCCTCAATCTGCTTACGGGTGAACTCGACGGCCTGGTCACGGCCGGTGAACTCGTGGGTCTCCGGTCCGGAGGCGCCGCGAACGACCACCACATGCTGCGGAAGGCCGCTGAGCGTGCGCTGCACCCGGGCAGCCGCCTTGTCGGACTTGCGGCGGCCCGCCTTGCGCGGCGTCTGAGCGGCATTGGCCTGTGCGCGGCGGCCGCGATTCTCGATCTTGCCGCCGATGCGCTCCCACACTTCCTTGAGCTTGGGGAACGCAAGCTGAGTGCCGAACTTCTGGCGCACCAGCTTGCCGATCTGATTCATCGTCAGCTTGGGGTTCTCCTTGTGCTGCTCCTCAACGAACGCCTGCTTCTTGAGCGTATTCTCGATCGATCGGGACACGGTCTCTGCCTCTCTCTCATAGTTCAATGAAGTGCTTCAGAAGGGCGGCATGGTGCGCATACATTGGGGCCATGTCAATAATCAAATTCAGCGGCCCTGCCGGCCGCCGCATAAATCTGAGTAATAATATCAGTTATGGCACATCAGGACGACTGGGGCCCGATCGCTACCTCAAAACTGCCGTCATCCAGCTTGGCGATCTGAATGTCCACGGGAAGGAACATCCGAATGACTTCGGCGTTGGTCACGGCGTGACGCGTGGGCTTGACCGTGCGGAAGCGCCCGCCGCCCGCCAGCGCCAGCGGCAGCATGAGCTGGTCGCACAGGTATCGCCCGACGGGCGCCGTCGAGGCGAGATATTCGCGCGACTCGGTCAGGGCCTCCTCGGCGAATTCCTCGGGTGTGATGCCGCGCCGGCCGAAAGCGGTGAAGACTTCCGTGATCTGCTCGTGCTCGACCTCAATGCAGACGACATTGCCGGCGCTGTCATTGCCGGTGATGGATTCCGGGTGAATGTCGCCGGCGCCCAGGCCCAGCTTCTGTGCGATGATGTCAAGCTCGCGGATGGCAAAGGTCATAGAAAGGTTGCTTACCAAGGCCCGGGCCCTTGTGCGCACGTGATCGCCGCGTTCGAGCAATTCAAAGCCCTGCAGTTCCTCGACTGGCTGCACGTCAACCTTCATGCGGCCGCCGCCCGCAGGATAGAACCCGTGACGTTCCAGAGTCGCCTGCACCCCGGGGCCCATGCGCGCCAAGGCAGGCAGGTAGGTCAGCGCCAGAAAGTCATAGGGTGGCGCAAAGGGGTTATGAGTCCCACCTTCCAGCGTGATTTCGGAGGGTCCGGGAGCCAGCATCAACGCGGGCAGGATCGTCTGCAACACAAGTGATGTGCTGCCTGCGGTGCCAACGGAATAGAAGTACCGTCCGTTACCGATCACGCCGGGCTCGAATGTGAGCTCTGTCGAGCCTTCGCGCATGCCTTCCACCTTGGCGTTGCTGACTGCCTTGGCGGCTTTCACGGCCGTGAGGTGCTGGGCCATCATGCCCGGGTTTTCACGGTTGACGCGAATGTTGGAGATGCGAAAGGGCGTGCCGGTCACCATGGAAAGCGACAACGCGGTGCGCAGCACCTGGCCGCCGCCTTCTCCCTTGGCACCGTCGATTTCCAGCATGTTCGCTCCGCCTCACGTCAAAGCTGAGTGGTGCCCATCTGGCACGCCAGCTTCCCCATGATCCAGGCCAAGGGTTTAGCGGCGTGGCCGGATTCGTCAACGGCACACGCCCTTCCGACCGCTGGGCAGTGAGCATCATGGCGCTCAAACTCGAAAGCGCACTGAGTCCCTTAGTAAGGCGACTATGTATTGTTGTGCAAAAATCATTTCACTCAAGTCAAAAATTTTCTTTCAAAGAACATGGAATTGCGCTACGGTAAATCGCGTTGTCCTCCAAGTGAAAGCCCAACAGCGGAGTCCGCGGCCATGTTCCAGCTCATTGCACCTCAAGGCGCCTCATCCAACTGGACTGCAGAGCGGTGGGAGGTCGAAAACCATCGCGCAACCCAGCGGGCCCTGGCCGGCGAAGAAGGGCAGGCTCGTAAAGCGTTGACGCGGCTGGCGCGTGGGGTGCTGCGCCGCTACAGCTCGAGTTTCTTCATGGTCACGCGCTTTCTGCCCCCGGCCAAGCGCGCCCAGGTTGAGCTGATCTACGCCGCCGTGCGCTATCCTGACGAAGTGGTGGACACCTTTGCGCTGTCCCCTGGCCAAAAGCGGCTGCTGCTCTCAGGTTGGCGGCAGTCATTCATGCGCGCCCTGGCGTCCGGATCGATGCTTGAGGCCCTGCGGCAGGGGCTCCCGGCGATTCTGGCGGGCTTCGCTCAGGTGGTTCGCGAAACTGCAATCCCGCCGCGGCACTACCACGCTTTTGTCGATGCCATGGAGGCTGACATCGAGCCGCGCCGCTACGCTACGCTGGCCGACCTCACGGAGAATTACATTTACGGCAGCGCCATTGTGGTGGGGTACTTTCTGGCCCATGTTTACGGGGCGTCAGCCCCCGCTGAGTTCCCCCGGGTCATGGAAGTGAGCCGTCGCCTGGGCATAGCGCTGCAACTCACCAACTTCCTTCGCGACGTCGTGGAAGATCGCGGGCGCGGCCGCCTCTATTTGCCGCAGGACGTCCTGCGCGCCGAGGGGCTGTTTGAACCCGATCTGGTGTCGCCGCGCGGCCGCGAGGCCACGGGCCGCGTACTGGCACGCTTGGGGGAGGTGGCGCGGATGGACTATGCATTTGCTCGCGACCACCTGCGGGCCTTTGCTCCGGACAGCCAGCCCGCCATCAAGGCCTGTATCGAAGTTTATGGGCTGCTCAACGAGCAGGTTTCGACTGCTTCAGCACTGCACCGCCGCCAGAGCGTTTCTGCCTATCGCAAGTTTCTGTCTTTGCCGGCGAGCAAGTACTGGCGCCTGCCCCTGGCATACCTTGGCGCTATCTGACCATCCCTTGCGGAGCACCAGTCATGACCACCGAACTACTGCCGCCCGCCCTGGACGCACATTCCGGCGCCGCCGCCAGCACCGCCTCAACGCAGGACAGAGGCCGCCGTGTGGCCATTATCGGCGGGGGGCTGGGCGGCCTTTCGGCGGCCATTCACCTGAGGATCACGGGCTTCGACGTCACTGTTCTTGAAGCCAACGAGCGGGTGGGCGGCAGGGCCAGCCGCATCGAGCTGGAGGGCTTCGCTTTTGACACGGGACCTTCGCTGCTCAACTACCCTTGGGTCTTTGAGCAGCTGTTTGCGGCCGCCGGACGCAAATTCTCGGATTACGTTGAGCTTCGGCCCGTCGAGCCGTCAGTGAGTTTTCAGTGGCCAGAAGGCCGCCGTCTGGAACTCTCAAGCGACTACTCGAGGTTGCTGGCCGCTTTCAGCGAGTTTGAGCCATCGGCGGGGCCCAGACTCGCGGCTTGGCTTCAGGACTGTTCCGAAAAGTACCGCATCAGCTTTGACAGACTGGTCACACGCAACGCGGATGGCCTTTTCTCATGGTTGTCCGCGCTGAGCTTTGGCGAGTTGCGGCGCACAGCTGTTTGGCGTTCGCTGGACTCCGAACTCAAGCGTTTTTTCAAGAGCCGGCACATTCGCGAGGCCCTGGGTGCCTACGGCATGTACCTCGGTGGCTCGCCGTTCACTTTGCCCGGCATCTTCACGATCCTCGCCTACGGCGAACTGGCCTACGGGCTATGGCTGCCAAAAGGCGGCATCTACGGTTTGGTGCGCGGCATCGAGCGCCTGGCTCTGGAGTTGGGCGTGAAGATTGAGACCAGCACACGTGTCAAACGCATCGTGGCCGATGGAGGGCGCGTGCTGGGTGTGGAGATGGCATCAGGCGCCGTGCGGGCCTTTCCGCTTGTGGTCTCGAACGTTGACGTACCCACGACCCAGAGCGAACTCCTGCCCGAAGAGATGCTGGCCAGGGGCCGCCGCGAAGCGCTGCGAACGCGCATGACTCCGGGGGTGATGACCTTTTACTGGGGTGTCCGCGGCCAAGTTAGGGGCCTTGGGCATCACACCATCTTCCTTCCCGGTGATTACCGCGGTGCCTTCAAGGATCTGACGGAGCGCGGGCGAATACCGGCAGATCTGCCGTTCTACGTGGCAGTGCCCTCGGCCACGGACGCGTCCATGGCTCCTGCCGGCGATTCCTCGGTGTTCGTGCTGGTACCAACGCCGGTTCTGAGCGAACTGGGCCATCCGGACTGGGACAGCTTGATCAAGGATACCAAGGCACGCGTGCTGAAGCGTCTGGCAGCCCAAGGTGCTGAGCTGCCTCCGGAGCGCATAGTAGTTGAGCAGGCCTGGACTCCCGAGACCTGGCGCGCCCGCTTCGGCCTCTACAACGGCTCGGCCTTTGGTGCAGCTCACAATCTCTTTCAAGTAGGGCCATTTCGGGCGCCTAACTGGTCGAAGGCGCTCAAGGGCCTCTATTTCGTGGGCGCGGGCACAACACCGGGAACGGGCATGCCCATGGTCGTTCTGAGCGGTCGCCTCGTGGCCGAAAGGATGGCGACCCATGTTCTCTAAGAGCTGGGGAAGCGGAGATGAGGTCACCATCGGCCTTCACGGTTGGGGCGGCAGCCACGAAACGTTTGTGCCCCTGGCCTCCTGGTTGCCCGAGCACTGCATGCTTGTTGCCTGTGACCTACCGGGCTTTGGAAAGACCCCCGCGCCTGCGCGACTGGATCGGGACGAAATCTCGGCTGGCATGGCCCGTTGGATTGACGGGCTCGGATTGAAGCGCGTGAGCCTGCTGGGAAACTGCTCTGGAGCGCTGGCGGCGCTGTTGGCTGCGCCGATGCTCAAGACGCCTGTCTCGCGGCTGATCCTGTTGGATGCGTTTGCCTATGTGCCCTGGTACTTCCGCGTGTTCAGCAATCGGGTGTTTGGCGATTACGCCTACTACACGACCTTTGCCAACCCACTGGGACGCTGGCTGACCAACCGCGGGCTGGCGGCAAGGCGCAGGCCCGGCACGGACATGACGGGATCCTTTGCCCGCGCTGACCACGAGTCCACTCTCTCTTGGCTGCGCCTGCTGGCCGACATCCCGGGATATGAGTTCTTTCGTCCCGTGCACGCCCCCGTCGAGCTGGTCTACGGTGAGCGCACCTTTGGCGCCGTGAAGCGCTCCGTCGCGCTCTGGAAGAAACTCTGGCCCCAGGCCCCCGTCACCGAACTCAAGGGCGCGGGCCACCTGGGCATCGCCGAGGCGCCCCGAGATCTGGCCCGGATTGTTTTCAAACCCAACGTCGCGCGTGAGGCCCTGCCGCACGCGGTGGCGATTTCATGAAAGGCCAAGCCATGGCCAAGGTTCTGCAGGAATTCATGCAACAACATCGCCTTGTGATAGAAGCCGAGTTGGAGCGGCGCCTGCCGCGGGGTGGCATACCTCAGCTCAAGGCACTCGACGACGCAGTGGAGCATGCGCTGTTCACCGGCGGAAAGCGCATGCGCCCTGTGCTTTGCCTGGCATCGGCGGCTGTATGCGGCTTTGCGACCGCCAAGGCACTGAATGTGGCGGTCGCGCTCGAGTTCCTCCACTCGGCCTCGCTGATCTTTGACGATCTGCCCTGCATGGACTGCTCGCTGGAGCGACGGGGCGAGGACACCGTGCACGCGAAGTTTGGCGAAGGGGTTGCCGTGCTGGCGGGGCTGGCTCTGCTCAACGAAACCTACGCGTTGCTGTCCGAGGCGGATTGCACGGGTTCGCTTATGAAGCAGGCGGTCCAGTGCATCGGCACGCGGGGGATGATTGCCGGCCAGTGCCTTGACCTGAAGCACGAGCGGGTCTCGAGCCTAGACGATCTCGAGGCGCCCTACCTGAAAACCACAGCCCTGCTCAAACTCGCACTGGTGGCCGCGCCGCTGTCACTGGGTGCCCCAAGCGCTGCTGTGGAGGCCCTGGCGCGGTTTGGCCAGAAGCTTGGCATGGCCTACCAGCTGCTTGACGACGAACTGGACCAGGACGAAGCCACCGTGGCCGGCGAAAACCTCGAGGCTGTGCTGGGCAAGGCGCGGACCTGGATCGAGGAGGCCAAGGGCGCTCTTGTGGCCCAGTTCGGATCGGGGCCGGCCCGCGATGTGCTGTGTGAGTTCGCCGAGAGCGTCTGGGCCCGCGCGCTGCAGGACGTTCGCAGCCGCTGACCAGCGATCAAGGAATCGCCATGATATTGACCGCCTCTGTCATTCTCACTCTGGCTGCGCTAAGTCTGCTGATCGTGCTGGGCAACGTGCTGTTCTGGCCCCGCGTGAGAGCGGCTCACGCTCTGGGTCGCGTCTCGGTTCTGGTTCCCGCGCGCAACGAGGAGCAGACCCTGCCCCGCCTGCTGGAAAGCCTGCGCGGCGAGGCCAGCATAGAGGAAATACTGGTTGCCAACGACCACTCGACGGATCGGACGCAGGATGTCATTGACGACTTCTCCTCTCGGGATTTCCGCATTCGCTCCATGACTCCCGCCCCCTTGCCGCCGGGCTGGTTCGGCAAGAATTGGGCCTGCGCGAGCCTGGCCGAGGAAGCACAGGGGGAATGGCTGCTGTTTCTGGATGCGGACACGAAGCTCGAACCCGGTGCGGTGGAAGCGCTGCTGGCCGAGGTGCAGGCGCGCCAGCTCAGTTTTCTCAGTTGCTGGCCCGCACTCGAAATGCGCAGTTTTGCAGAGCGGCTGCTGATGCCCATGCTGAATTTTGTGCTGCTCACGCTCTATCCGGCGCCGCTGGCGACGTTGCGAATGGAGGACGCCTCGCTGGGACTGGGCCATGGGGCCTGCATGTTCATGCGCCGCGCAGAGTATCTGCGAGTAGGAGGGCACGCAGCCGTGCGTGGCGAGATCTTTGAGGACAGCAGGCTGGCTCAGCTCTGGCGCCGTCATGGCCTGCGGGGCCTCTGCCTGGACGGGCGCGGGATCATTTCGGTGCGGATGTATCGCAGCCTCGCTGAAATCTGGCGCGGCTTCTCCAAGAACCTGTTTCCCGCATTTAGGCACCAGGTCAGTTTCTGGCTGTTCTGGCTGCTGCACTCGGCCGTGTACCTCGCGCCCTTCGTCCTCATGTGGGTTCCCGGGCCGACTGCGGGGCTTTTCATGGCTTCGGCTGCTTGTGTGGTCGGGGCGAGACTGGCCCTGGCTGCGAGATTTGGTCACTCGTGGTGGTCTGCGCTGCTGCATCCCCTGGCACAAGTTTTCGTTCTGGCGCTGGGCTTGGCCTCGTGGCTGAGCGTGGTGAGCGGGCGGGGCGTGTCGTGGAAGGGACGCAGATACCTGCAAGCGGAGGCACCATGAAGCACATTGTGATTATTGGAGGCGGCTTAGGCGCCTTAGGGCTGGCCGTACGTCTGGCAGCGAGGCACTGGCGGGTCACTGTTTGCGAGCAGGGGCCAAGCCTCGGCGGCAAACTCAATCGCTGGCAAGAAGGCGGCTTCACGTTTGATACAGGACCCTCTCTGATCACGATGCCCTGGGTGTTTGAAGAAACCTTTTCGGCCGCAGGCGCGCGGCTGGCGGAGTTCGTGCAGTTCCAGCGGCTGGACCCCATTGCGCACTATGTATACCCCGACGGCAGCCGGCTGGACTGGTCCAGCCGCCTGCCGGTGATGCTGGATACGCTGAAGCACATCGAGCCGCGCGACGTAGACGGCTTTATGCGGTTGCTGCAACTGGGCGCGGGGCTCTATGAACTGAGCCACGAGACATTCCTGAGGCGGGCGGCGAGCGAACCGCCCGATTGGCGGACCTTCAAGGCTCTGCGCCACATGCCGCTGCGCTACGGCTGGGGCAATTATGACAAGACCGTGCGCGCCCACCTTCGCAGCCCGCACCTGATTCAGCTTTTCAACCGGTACCCCACCTATGTGGGTTCGTCTCCTTATGCGTGCCCGGCCACGTTGCTGGTGATCCCCTACATTGAGTTTGCCTTCGGCGGCCATTACGCACTGGGCGGGCTCTATCGCATCGCGGAGGGGCTGGTGCAGGTCGGTCGCGGGCTGGGCGTGGAGTATCGCACCGGCGCATCCGTCGAAGGTATCGAACGCGAGCGCGCCGCTGTCCGCGCCGTGCGACTTGCCGGCGGAGAGCGTATTGTCTGTGACGCTGCCTGTATGAATGGCGACGCCTCCCATCTGGAGCGCTTGCTGGGTCATGCCGGCCCGGCTGAAGCCCCGCCTGAAGAGCGCTCGCTATCCGGCTTTCTGCTGCTGCGTGGCCTGAAACGCGACCGGCCGGAATTGGGGCACCACACCGTCTACTTCTCGCAAAGCTACGGGCGCGAGTTCAGTCAACTTTTCGGCGAGCGTCGCTTTCCGGAGGATCCGACAGTGTACGTCAACGCGCCCTCACGTAGCGATCGGTCTCTGGTTCCGGGCCGGGGTGAGACGCTCTTCATCATGGCGAACGCCGCGGCCGATGCCGCGCCCTGGAGCGAATCCGAAACGGCGCGTGCTCGCGAGCGGGTGCTGGCCCGCCTGGCGGCAAGCGGCCTTGCTCTTAGCGAGGAAGAAACCACGGTGGAGCAGGTCTGGACTCCGCGCACCATGGCCGCGCGCTATGCCATGCCGGGGGGTTCTATCTACGGCAAGCACAGCCACGGATTCAGTCGGGCGTTTCTGCGCCCGGGCAACCGTCAAGGCCGCGGACTTTATCTGGTGAGCGGCAGCGGGCATCCCGGGGGCGGCACGCCCATGGTTCTGACCTCAGCGAAAATCACGAGCGAGCTGATCGCAAAATATGAGCACGCCTGAACTCACAATTCCGCTTCAGTCGCGCCCATCCTTGATGGCCTTACGCCTGGTGCTGGCCACGGCCTATGGATGCCTTTGTGTGGGTGGCGTTGTGAGTTATGCGTTCATGGGTGGGCCGCCCGAAGGCTTGAAGTGGACAGCGCCGGTCTATCTGGCCCTGGCGGGTGTTCTGGTGCTGGCCTACACGCCGGTGAAGCAATGGCAGGGTCCTCTCACGGCGGCCTTGATCGGCTTTGCCAGCGAACTAAGTGGTGTCGCCTATGGGCTTCCCTACGGCCACTACGAATACACGCCCATTCTTGGTCCAGCGTTGCTGGGGGTGCCGCTGGTCTTGACTTGCGCGTGGCTGGTGCTTGCCGCGCACGTGCGCGGGGCCATGGAGGCCTGGAGGATTCCGGCGTCGGTACAGCCTTTCCTGGGCGCGGCATGGATGACCGCCCTTGACCTCGTCATCGACCCTCTGGCTGCCGGCCCCCTGGGGTACTGGAGCTGGAACGCCAGCGGCTTCTATTACGGGATTCCGGCCAGCAACTTCGCAGGCTGGTTCGTGGTGAGCCTCGTCATTTTTCTGTCTGTGCCCGCGAACTGGCGGCCGCAGCGGTCCCTGGTGTGGCTGGGGGCCAGTGTCATGGCCTTCTTTGCCGCGCTGGCTCTATTGCTGGGTTACGGCTGGCTTGGGTTACTGGGTCTGGTGCTCGTGGCGGCGGGGTTGGGCTCTAGGAGACTGCCATGATGTCTCCCCTGCGCATGGTTGAAGGCCTCGGCGGGTTGCTCAACCGCTTTTCATCGGAGTTCGGAGCTACCTTGCGCTTCACCGCCCATGCGTTTGGCCTGGGCCTGCTGGGCCTCGTGAAGCCGCGCCTCTACGACCGAGGCGAACTGGCGCGGCAGATCGAGTCCATGGGGGCGCGGTCGCTGCCACTGGTACTCTTTGTGGCCTTCCTGATCGGCGCGGGCGTCATGGCCCAGACTCAGCCGGACTTCGAACGACGCGGCATTCCTGAGGTCGCGCCGGGAGTTGTCGCCATCACGGTGACCCGGTTCATCGCGCCGGTGATAACGGCGCTTCTGTTCGCGGGCCGGGTGGGGGCCTCTCTTTCGGCCGAGATCGGCGCCATGAAGCTGGGCGAAGAACTCGACGCACTGAAGACCATGGCGGTCAACCCCCTGGCTTGGGTGGCGGCCCCACGGCTGCTGGCCGTGGGCCTTGCCTTGGCCGGATTGACGGTGATCTTCCAGGTCGTGGCCATGCTCGGGGCGCTGGCCATGGGGGCGTTGTCTTTCGATGTGCCGCTGGACCTGTTCGTTGAAAGTGTGCGTCGCTTCATCGTGCTGTGGGACGCGCTGTTTGCCGTCATCAAGGCCTTCCTGTTCGCGCTGGCTATCGGCGCCGTCGCCTGCCACAAGGGCTTTGGCGTTGAGGGGGGCAGCGCCGAACTGGGCAAGGCCACGATGTCAGCCGTTGTTCTGTGTCAGGGGGCCATCATCGCCATTGACCTCTTCTGCGCCATGGTCAACAACGCCTTGGCCAATCACGGTCTCGTTCCCCAAGCCCCGGTGTAGCCATGCACAGTGAAGCTTCCCTTGCCCCATGGTCTGAGGCGCTGGCGCCGCGGGGGCGGCCCCGGCGTACGCAGAAAGTCGATGCACGCGGGCACGTTGTGGTCCGCGTGGAGGACCTTCACAGCGGCTTTGGTGAGGGTCCGGTGCTCCGCGGGGTGAGCTTTGAGTTGATGAAGGGTCGGGTCTATTCCGTGATCGGTCCCTCTGGTTGCGGTAAAACGACGCTGCTTCGAAACCTGCTCGCGCTCCTGATGCCGACTTGGGGCCGCATCGAGATTCTGGGACAGGACATCATCAGCGCGCCGCCCGCACGCCTTGAAACGCTGCGAACGCGCATGGGCGTGCTGTTTCAAAGCGCTGCGCTGATTTCGAGCATGAGCGTAATGGAAAACGTGGCCTTGCCCCTCAGGCTGCATCGCGGGCTCGCGCCCCGCGAAGCGCAGCAAGCAGCCTGTGTCAAACTTGAACTGGTGGGTATGGTCGATGCGCGCGACCGTATGCCCGGCGAGCTTTCCGGCGGCATGAAGAAGCGGGCGGCGATGGCCCGGGCCATCGCGCTGGATCCTGAGCTGCTCTTTCTCGATGAGCCGACGAGCGGAGCCGACCCCGTCACGGCGGCGGCTCTGGACGACATCCTGCTGGACCTCACGCGCCGCCTCGAGGCGACCGCCATCGTCGTGACCCACGACATGCGCAGCGCCTTCCGCATCAGTCACGAGATCATGATGCTCTGGCGCGGCCGAATCCATCATCGGGGGCCACCGTCGGACTTCATTGAGTCGGACGATGCGGCCATCAGCCAATTCGTGCGGGGAGCGCGGCAAGGTCCGCTGGCAGGTTGCGACTGAATCAGCGGCGGCGGCGCAGCAACAGGATCCCGAGCAGCGCCAGTGCCCCCAGCCCTTCGCCGGCCGTGCAGCCTCCACCTCCACCTGAGCCTGAACTGGATCCCGTTCCGCCGCCTCCGCCCCCCGCCGTGCCTTGTGCCGTGATCGAAGAAGTGTTACTGGGCGCGGCATCGCCGGCGGCGTTGTAGGCCACAATCCGGTAGGTGTACGTGGTGCCCAGGGTCAGGCCGCTGTCGTTGTAACTCGTCACGTTTGCGCCCACTGTGGTCAGAGTTGCAAAGGAAGCCGCGCCGATTTGCCGCTCGATGCGGAAGCCGGATTCGTCGCTGGAGTTGTCGCTCCAGTTCAGGCTGGCCCCCAGCGTCATGTTGGCCGTGGCCGTCAAGCCGCTGGCCGCGTTGGGCGGCGTGGTGGGCACACTGCCCGCCTCGAAGGCGCCGATGTCGAAGGTGGCGTCCACGGGGCGCGCCTGGCCCTGCTGGTGCTTGACGTAGTGGCGCGTGACGTTGTGCGTGGGTAGCACGGCGGCGGCGAGCGTCGTGCCGGCGTTGATGCACGCTGAGCCTGCGGCGAGCGAGAAATCCTGCCCGCCCTCGTTGAGAAAGCCCGGGCTTGTTCCCACCACGTTGCCGCCCTGATTATTCACGGTGCCCTGCATGGCGCCGCCGGAGTGGCTGCTGATGTAGCCGGTCTTGAGCCAGTTGTTGCGGTAGTTGAGCACACCGGTGTCGTCGATCAGGCCCAGGAAGCTGCCCGCCGCCGAGACGTAAATGATGTTGTTGCGGCAGTCGCAGGTTTCGCTGTTGGTGGAAAGCCGCATCAGCGTGGTGTTGCCCGTGCGCGTGGAGACAATGGTATTGCCATAGAAGTAGAGCGTGCCTTTGCGGTAGGTGGCGGTGTTGCCGTTATCGCCGCCGTAGTGAAGGATCTGCGAGTTGCCCGCACCGTTGGGCTCAATGAGTACATTGCCGTAGACGTAAGTCGTGTTGTACCCGGCCAGGGTTTCAATGCCCGAGCCATCAGCCTCGACGAGATCGAGTTGCCGGTTGCCGCTCTCAATCCAGTTGTAGCGCACGACGCAATTGGCGCTTCGATCTTTCAGCGCGTTGCCGTTGGCGCCGCTGCGCAGCGGGCCGTAACGGTTGTATTCGTAAACGATGCCGTTGCACTCGCAGTAACTGTTGTGCTCAAACGCGGAAGCATTGATGCCGTTGCCGTGGATGTAGCAATAACCCACGTAAACGTCCTCCGTCAGGTTGGGGTTGCCCGTACCGCCGACGCTGCCCGGTGCCACGAAAAAGCCGTTGCCGCAATCCGTGAAGGTGCAGTTGCGCACGATCAGGTGTTTGACCTTTTCAACGTAGATGCCCGAGGCGTTGCCGGCATAGGCGATGCCCGATGCGCCGGTGTCGTCCGTGAACGTATAGCTGGGATGGGCGCTGCGGAACTCGAGATTTTCGACCACAATCCACTGGGGCATGAGGTCGGCGGGGGTGTTGGCGCCGCCGATCTTGAGCACGCCGCGGTTCTCACCCCAATAGTTCAGGCCCGCGGCCGTGGTGGCGCTTGCGCCGGTGATCACCGGCAGGTTGCCGGTGCCGGCCTCGGGCACGCCCTGGATCGTGATGGGGTTGCCGCTTGCGCCCTGGCGGCACAGCACCCACTTTTCGGCATAAGGAGTGGCCCGATAGTGAATGCGCACGATGTCGCCGGGGCCCAGCGTTGCCCACGGCACCGCACCGATTGTTGAAAGAGGCTGGCCGGGACCAACGTTGTAAGTGGCGGCCGCTAGGGGCGATGCCAGCAAGAACGCGAGCAGGAACAGGCGCATGGATCCTCCAGACAGAGTATGGCTTGCCCCGTAAATGCAGCCGCTTGAAAAAGGGGTCAGGAAATCTGAGCGTTGGAGAGATGGAGAGATTGAGCGTTGGGCGAACGGAGGAATGACGGACAGCGGCCGTTTTTGGCCATCTCTCCAACACTCCAACTCTCCATCTCTCAATTCCTGTGCCTTTGCCGTAACTTCTGTACCCTGTACACGCTTTGTGAATCCCGACAGGAGTCGCCATGGCTGAATCGCCTGCTGCCGCCAAACCCAAACTCACCTCGCTTTCGCACGGCGCCGGTTGAGGCTGCAAGCTCTCCGCTTCCGACCTCGTGCAGGTCCTCAACAAGCTTCCCAAGATCACCGACAAGAACGTTCTTGTCGGCACGGATGGCATTGACGACGCAGCCGTTTACAAAGTCAGCGAGACACAGGCGATCGTGCAGACGCTCGATTTCTTTACGCCCATCGTCGATGACCCCATGCTCTTTGGCGAAATCAGCGCCGCTAACTCGATCTCTGATATCTACGCCATGGGCGCGCGGCCTTTGTTTGCGCTCAACATCGTGGCCTATCCCATGGCCACGCTGGGGCCGGAAATCCTTGCGCAGATGCTGCTGGGCGGCAGCAAAAAGGCCGCCGAGGCCGGCATTTTCGTCGTCGGCGGACATTCAATTGACGACGCCGAGCCCAAGTACGGCATGAGCGTGACCGGCATCGTGCACCCCGACAAAATCATGGCCAATTCCGGCGCCAAACCCGGCGACGTTCTCATTCTCACGAAACCGCTCGGCGTGGGCATTCTCACCACCAGCGTCAAGCGCGGCTTGCGCACCGAAGCCCAAATCGAAGCGGCGATTCACTCCATGGCCTCGCTCAATCGGCCCGGAGCAGAGGCCATTGAGGAAGTGGGCGCCAACAGCGCCACCGACATCACCGGCTTTGGCCTCGTCGGCCATTTGTGCGGCATGGCCGGTTCAAGCAAAGTGGGCATTGAGTTGAACTTCGGCGCGCTGCCCGTGCTGCCCGAGGCCATGGATTTCATCAAGCAGGGCGTGGTGCCCGGCGGCACGAAGAAGAACCACAAGTTCTACGCCCCGCGCGTGGCCTATGACCCCGCGCTGGGCGAGCCCGAGCAACTGCTCTGTTGCGATGCCCAAACCTCGGGCGGCATGGTGATCTCCACGCCGGCAGACAGGGCGGATGCCATGGTTGCCGCCCTGAAGAGGCGGGGCGCCCTGGTTCAGGCGGTGATTGGCCGCGTTGTGGGTGAGCACCCGGGCCGTATTATCGTGAAGTAGCTCACTAAGTTCTTCCGGCTGGTGCGAGGTGCGCGCCCCTTGTTTGAGTCTTGCGTGCAACTTACCCTGCTGTGCCCTTGTTTATCCTGTTGCCGCGGCATGACTTCCGCGGTCGTTTCGTTGACGCATCCCGGGAGAGGTTGGCTATGGCTGTGACGATGACTCAGCTGCTCGAATTTCTGGTCGCGCAAGGGGCTTCGGACCTGCATCTCTCGGTAGGTCGCAAGCCAACCATCCGCAAGTCGGGCCACCTCAAGGACGTCAATGCTCCTGAACTGACGCCGGCCGATACGATTCGCCTGGTCAAGGAAATCTGTCCTGAGAAGAACCTGAAGGAGCTGCAGGAAGTCGGCGGCACGGACTGGGGCTATGCCTTTGGCGACAAGGCACGTTTTCGCTGCTCGGCATTCAAACAGAAGAGCGTCGTGGGCATGGTGCTGCGCCAGATTCCCAACCGCCTGCTGACGTTCGAGCAGATTGGCCTGCCCGAGACGATCAAGAGCGTGCTGGACCGTCCGCGCGGCCTCATTCTGGTGACGGGGCCAACCGGCTCGGGCAAGACCACGACGCTGGCCACGATGATCGACTACATCAACCAGAACGAGGACTGCCACATCATCACGATCGAGGACCCGATCGAGTATTACCACGAGCACAAGAAGTCCATCCTCACGCAGCGCGAGCTGGGCAACGACGTGCCCAGCTTCGCCGAAGGCCTGCGCCGCGCATTGCGCCAGGACCCCGACGTCATCCTCGTAGGCGAAATGCGCGACCTTGAAACCATCGGCGCGGCCATTACCGCCGCCGAAACGGGCCACCTGGTGTTCGGCACCCTGCATACGACGGGTGCCACGCGGACGGTGGACCGCATCATTGACGCCTTCCCCACCAACCAGCAGGAGCAGGTCCGCGCCCAGCTTGCGGTGTCCATCATCGCGATCATCAGCCAGGTGCTGATGCCCAAGGTGGGGGGCGGGGTGGTGGCGGGCTTCGAGATCATGGTCAGCAACAGCGCCGTAGAAAATCTGATTCGCGAAGCCAAGACCTATCAGCTGGCCAGCGTGATCCAGACAGGCAAGAACCAGGGCATGTTCCTGCTCGACGACTACCTGATGGACATCTACATGGCGCAGAAGATCACTCGAATCGAGCTGATGCAATTCTGCGCAAACCCCAAGGACATGCGCGAAAAGGTCGATCAACTCAAGCGCAGCAAGGGTGGGCGCCTGTGGGACGAAGAGCTGGTGCGTGAAAAGCTGGCCGCCGTTGATGCCCTCAATGCGCCTCCCGCCGCCGCCATTGCCGCGCAGCAGACGGCACGGCCCGGCCAGACCTCGGTACGGAAGCCGGGAACGTAGGTTCTGCGCCAGGGCGCCGGCGGTTCGAAACCACGCGGCACATGAAGAAACCGGATTGAGTCACTCGAGCCGCGCTCAGGGGGTTGCCCTTCAGGACCGTTTCAATCCGGAATCTGTAATCTAGAATCGTCAGATGCGTAGGAATGGCTTGGCGTAGGCAACGGGAGCCTCGCCTGGCTTGCAGCAACATCCCCAATTGAGGTCCACCATGGCCATGATGGGCAAACGCCGCAAGCTGCTCGGTCAGATTCTCAAAGAGATCGAACTCGTCACCGAAGGTGACATCCAGGAAGCGCTGGCCAAGCAGAAGAAGTCCGGCGGCCTGATCGGCAAGATTCTGATTGATGCCGGCGTCTGCAGCGAAGGCGACATCACCATGGCGCTTGCTGCGCAGAACGACATGAGTTTCGTCGATCTCGGCGGCGTCGAGATTCCCATCGAACTCCTCGACCTTTTGACCGAGGCCCAGGCCCAGACCTATCGCGTCGTACCTCTGGAGTTTGACGCCGCCAAGAAGACGCTGGTTGTGGCCATGGACGACCCGACCAAGATCGTGGTCTTTGACGAGCTCTCATTTGCCCTGCAGGGGCGTGTGCCGGGCATCCGCATCCAGGGGGCCTTGGCCAGCAAGGAAGACATCGACGCCGCGCTGGAGAAGTACTATGGCGGCGGCGGCTTGGGCAAGGGTTTGGGTGACGAAGAGCTGGCGCAGTTCGAGGAGGGGGTAACGGGTAAGGAAGCCATGTCGGTGGACAACTCCGACCCCGATGCCCCGGCGGTGGTCAAACTGCTGAACTTCCTGCTGGCGACGGCGATCCGCGACCGCAGTTCGGACATTCATCTGGAGCCCTTCGAGGACGAGTTCCGTGTGCGCTATCGTGTGGACGGCGCCCTGCTGCAGATGGAGAATCCGCCACGCGAACTCTCCAGCCCGCTGATTTCGCGCATCAAGGTCATCTCGAAACTGGACATCGCGGAAACGCGCATGCCCCAGGACGGACGTATCGAGCTGACCATTGAGGGCCGCAACGTTGACTTGCGCGTATCGACCCTGCCCACGATGTTCGGTGAAAGCTGCGTGATGCGTATCCTCGACCGCAGCAACGTCAGCCTCAGTCTGGACAATCTGGGTTTGCGCCAGAACGACAACGAAATGATCAAGGCGCTGATCGCCAAACCCAACGGCGTCGTGCTGGTGACGGGCCCGACCGGCTCGGGAAAGACCACCACGCTTTATTGCTGCCTCAACCACATGAATACGCCGGACATGAAGATCATCACGACGGAGGATCCCGTCGAGTATGACCTCCCCGGTGTGATGCAGTGTCAGGTGAACTCGGAGGTGGGCCTGACTTACGCGAAGGCTCTGCGCAGCATCCTGCGCCAGGACCCCGACATGATTCTGGTGGGCGAGATCCGCGACAAGGAAACGGCCAGCATCGCCGTGGAAGCCGCCCTGACCGGTCACCTGGTGCTTTCCACACTGCACACCAACGACGCCGCCAGCGCGATCACGCGTATGGTGGATATCGGCGTAGAGCACTTCCTGATTGCGGCCACGCTCGAGGCCATCATCGCTCAGCGCCTGGTGCGCAAGATTTGCTCAAGCTGCAAGGAATTCTATACGCCCGAAGAAGAGCACCTCTATGAACTGGGCCTGCGCGCGCAGGACGTTGCCGGAAAAAAGTTCGCCTACGGCAAAGGCTGCTCGCGCTGTAACGGCACCGGCTACAAGGGGCGCATGGGCCTTTACGAAATCCTGCGCTGCACAGACAGCATCAAGCAGATGATCATGGACCAGGCGGGTGTCGCTCAGATTCGAGAGGCCGGGCGACGCGGCGGCATGCGCACACTGCGCGAGAGCGGCCTGCTGGGCATCTATGACTGCTCGACCAGCATCGAGGAAGTGCTGCGCGAGACGATGATCATGGAGTAATGCCGACTGGGCCGGCGCAGCAGCTGGAAGTTCTGTTTCTGAGTTTGAATGGGTCAGGCTCGTCATGTCTGAGATGCAGCCATCCACAAGAGATGCCGCCGGGAAACCCAAAGGCCGCGGCCCCCTCGTGCTTGGCTTGACCGGTGGTGTATTGGCCGCGCTGACGCTGGCGGGAGCCGCTTTCAGCTACCTTTGGCCCCAGGCCCTGTGGGCGGAAATCTGGTTCGCCATGGCCATTTCCGGCCTGGTCGGCTTTGGTACCAACTGGATTGCCATCAAGATGCTGTTTCATCCGCGCGTGCGCCTGTTCGGCGTGCAGGGGGTAGTTCCCTCGCGCCGCACTGACCTGGCGCGAGCTGTGGCTGCAACCATCGAAGAGCACCTGATCTCTGCTGACCGCATGCACCGCCTGCTCGTGGACACCGGTGCCGTCAATGCCACTCTGGACAGCCTGACGGTCAAACTGCCCCGCCTGCTGGAGGACCCGGCGGCCAGGCACCTTGCCCACAACGAAGTTCGCCGCATGATCGGCGATGCCGTTACCACCGTGGCGGCTGAAGCCCGCGCCAAACTCAAGAAGAAGATGCGCTCCACCGGTCTAGCCGCGGCCAGCGGCGCGGCCGCCACCGCCGCCTTCGGCCCGCTGGCCGGGTTGCTGGCCGTAGGTGCCGCCAAGAGCGGCGTGATGGACCCTGTCGTGGACAAAGTGCTCAACGACATGGTGGATGAATTGCAGAGTTCCGGCGCGCTGGACCAGGCAGCAGGCGATGTAGTGGCCGCGATTCCCGACGCGACATCGGGCCTGCTGCGCAACAAGGAGATCCGGCAGCGCTTGACGCTGCTGGTGTCCGATGCCAGCGAAGACCTGCTCAAGGCCGTGGACGTGCGCGGCCTCATTGAATCCGAACTGCTGGCCCACGACGATGCGGAACTCGAAGCCCTCATTGACCGCGTGGCGAGCAATGAACTGGTGTTCATCCAGGTGATCGGCGGCGGGCTTGGAATGGCGGCCGGCCTGGCGCTGGTCTGGCCCTGGCTGCTGGCGCCCTTTGCGGTCGCCTTTGGAGTGGCCTGGGTTCTGGGCCGCCGCGCCGAAAGGCTGCACGCACGCGCCCAGAGCGCCAATAGTGTACGGACCAGCATCGAGAAGGCCCAAGCAGTTCAGTCACCGGCCGAGCCTGAGCGCCTGACGGAAGTCTTCAGTGTGGAAGCCGCGCGCGTTGATGTGGTCGTCGAGCCTGTTGCAGTGCCTGCCAAATAATCTGACTGCTACGGAAACGGGCAGAGTTCCGCCCGCGCCGTGCAGGTTTCATGCACGATGACCTTGTATAGTTGCGGCAGGTGCGGCTTGACACGGTTCCAAAGCCAGAGCGCAATTTTTTCGCTCGTGGGGTTGTCCAGCCCCGGAATATCGTTGAGATAGCGGTGGTCCAGCTCGTTGTCGATGATCGGCTTCACGATCTTCGAAATGTCGTCAAAGTCGATGACCCATCCCAGTTGCGGGTGCAGTTCGCCGCGGCAGACAATCTCAATCCGGAACGAATGACCGTGAAGACGCTTGCACTTGTGGTCTTCCGGCAGGTGGGGCAGGCGGTGCGCTGATTCAAACGTAAATGTCTTGACGATGTCCATGGGGCACAGGATAGCGCGGCCAGCCGCTTCGGCCAGCAGGGCAAAGCGCTGCGGACATACAGCTCAGGCACGATCGCTGCAGCGCAGCAGATCTCCGCGGATCTCCCCGACGCTGCGGTACCCGCACAGGGCCAGTGCGCGGTCAAACTCGTCGCGCAGAATCTCAAACACCCGCGCTGCTCCGGTCTCTCCTGCCTGGGCCAGACCCCACAGAAACGGCCGGCCCACGAGCACAGCTTGCGCCCCCAGGGCCAATGCCTTGACGACATCCGTGCCGCGCCGCACCCCCCCGTCCAGCAGCAGGGGCGTGCCCCTGGCGGCAGGGGCGATGGCAGCCAGAGCATCGAGAGTGGCCGGGGTGGTGTCCAACTGTCGTCCGCCGTGGTTGGAAACGATGATGCCATCCACACCCCGCCTGGCGGCGCGGCGGGCGTCATCGGGGCGGAGGATGCCCTTGAGCCACAGCGGCAGGCCTGTCAGGCCGCGCAGCCACTTCAAGTCGTGCCATTTCAGGGAAGCGTCATGCCGCGAAGCGAAGAACGCGGCCAGGGTGGCGTTGTGCCGAGAAGCCATGTAGGGCGCCAGGTTGGCCATGGTCAGCCCTCGTGGCAGGGCAAAGCTGTTGCGCAGGTCGTTGAGGCGGCGGCCCAGCACCGGAACGTCGACCGTGAGCACGATGGCGCTGTAGCCGGCGGCTTCAGCGCGCCGGATCAGTGACGCGGTGACTTCGCGGTCTTTGTGAACATAGACCTGAAACCAGCGGGGTCCGCCAACGCTAGCGATTTCCTCGAGCGTGAAAGTGGAAAGTGTGGAGGCCACATAGAGGCTGCCCGCCGCGGCTGCGGCCCGGGCCAGGGCCAGTTCACCCTGGGTGTGAGCCAGACGCTGATAGGCCATGGGGGCGACCAAAACCGGCAGGGAAAGGTCATGTCCCCCGACGCGGCACCCAAGTCTGCGCTCTGACACGTCCACCAGTACGCGAGGCCAAAGCCTGAAGCGGTCAAAGGCCCGCTCGTTGTCGGCCAATGTCAGTTCGTCATCGGCTCCGGCGCGGAAGTAGTCGCGGGCGGGCTTGGGGAGGCGCACCTGCGCCGCCTCAAACTCCCGGAGCGTGAGCATCAGTTTGAGCGCCTGCGGGGAGCGCTTGGTTAATGGGCGCGGCATGGTCAGTCTCCGGCCCGGAAATCGAGGAAAATCTCGCCCAGCCCGGCCATTTCGAAGGGGTTGCCGCGCGTGGCGGCCACCACGCCGCACATGCGCGTTATATCTGCGACGCGCTCGACGCGTTGCGCGGCGCTGACGTCGGGGTTGTCGAGGCCGGCAATGACGCGGCCGAGATCATCGGGGCGCATGGCGACCTGTTTGAAGATGAGGCCGGGTGCCGAAAGGCGCCCGGTTACCTCGATATTGAGTGGAGTCTCGCGGGCTTTGCCCTTGAGGTGGCCGCGCAGCGAAGCTTCGCGCGGGGGTGCCAGGGGGCTGAACACAAGTTTGCCCTCTGCTTCGCCCCGGGCCTCGCAGAAGTCGAAGCGGCCTTCAGCCAGGGCCAGTTCGCCCGCCAGGCGCACGCTGACAAAGGGCTCGTCGTTCTTCTTGATCAGGCTGCCGGTGAGTTCTCCAGCCAGCTTCCCCGTAAGGGGTTTGCAGGCAACATCCAGCTTCTCGACCTTCAGTTGGAGCGTGAGATTGAACGAAGGCAGCAGCTCGATCAATGGAATCGAGTTGGGCTCCAAGTCACTTAGGGGTCGCCCCGTGCGCGTAAACTCAAGAGGAGCGAGTACGTTGCCTTCGCGCAGCGTGGCCTGCACGCTGCCGCTGAGCGCGGGCCAGACTCCGTTGACGGTGAGGTCGAGCGCGCCCCGCGCGTTGAGGACGGGGTCCGTGGCGAGGGGGCAGTCCGGAATGACACCGCGGATGGCTATGAATTCGAAGTCGCGTCCGGACAGCACGTGCAACTCGCCCGTAATCTCGGCTTGGGGCACGGAAAATCGGCGCGAACGATCCAGCTTCATGGCCGTGGTATGAAAGTAGTCCAGACCCGAAAGTGTCAGCCTCGGGCGCAGGCGCAAGCGCGTGAAGTCGCCCGCGACATCGATGACGCCCTGACCCTCGCCGCTGAACTGCGACCAGGTGGCGTAGCGATCCCAGATCGGGGCCAGCTGTGCGTGATCGAGCGTGATGCGCAGGCCCTCTTCCCTGAACTCGGGCGTGAGGTCGCCGCGAATCACGCCGCGCCCCGCCTGCTCCTGCAGGAAGTGCAGGTTGCAGTGGAGGCCAAAGCCGGCCGACTGGCGCGAAATTTCCACGCTGCCCAGCAGGCTCAACGCGTGGGCGCGGCGGTTGACGGTCAACTCAATCCATTGGGGCTGCGCCTGAAGTCGGGCTTGCTCTCCGTCTCCCCTGGCCGTGACCTTGGGGGCAAAGGCTCTGGCGCTGACCATGGGGCCCACGATGGCCAGCGTCACATTGCTGAGTTCGGCTTCGAAGGCGCGGCCTGGGTGCTGCTCAAGTCGCTCGGCCCAGCGCCGCAGGCCCTGCCCGTCCGGCGCCAGCTCAACGCTCACTCCTCGAGCCCAGACGCGCGGCGGGCCCGGCCAGAGCAACCCCGGCAGCACGGAAACTTCAAAGGACTCGACAATCAGGCGCCCCCCGACATCAGGAATCTCGCAGGTCACGCCCGAGAACTGCAGTTCGCCGGTCACAGCGGAACCCTCAAAATTTGCGTACTCCGGGCGCGCACCCAGCGCGACTTCAATCTGATCCAGGGCGCGCTCGCGGGCCAGCATCAGAAGCGGATTGTGCCCCAGAGCCGAGAGCGCCAGACATGTCAGCCCCCCCAGCAGAAACGCAAAACCAAAGCCCCGGGCGCGGCGCAGGGCCACCAGCAGGGCGGGCAGGACCAAAACGTAGGCCCCCAGCGAAAACACGGTCAAAGATGCCAAAGCGCCCAAGGCAGGGCCCCAGAGCCTGCGGCTTGCTGGCGCTTGAAAGGGGGTTGCGGTTGTTGTCATCCGGGGCGCCTGATAAGGTCGAATCAAGCTTGCCCATAGAGGCTGTTGGGCGCAAGCGTCACGAAAGGCAAGAAGCCATGGTACAGGGACCCACCGACAGCACACGCGTCATTGCCAAGGACGTGCCACACAGCATGCCGCTGCTGCCCATCGTCTCCACGGTGGTGTTTCCCTTCAATGTGACCAGCTTCAGCGTGCACAAGAAACCCAACCTGGCTGTGATCCACAAGCTGCCCCGCACCGACCAGATCGTGTGCATCACCCTTTAGCGGCAACTGGAGCAGGACTATCCCCAGGGCCGCAGTGACGTCTACGATATCGGCGTAGCGGCGCGGCTGATTCACCAGATGAATCTCCCGGATGGCACGATCCAGGTTGCCTTTCAGGGCCTGTCCCGGGTGCACATCCGCAAACTCACCAAAACCAAGGACGGCTATTTTGAGGCTGACGTGAGCCCTGCCCATACACTGGGCGGCCACGACAATTCGCCTGAAATGAACGTTCTGATCGCCCAGGCCTTGGAGCGGTTTGAGCTGCTGACCAATCTGGACAGCGCTTACTCACGCGAGCTGACGAATATCCTGAAGATGAACATCAAGGGGCCGGGCCGCTTCGCCGACCTGATTGCCACCTATGTGGGCTTCCCCGTCACTGTCAAGATGGAGATTCTGTCCGAGCTGAACTGCAAGGATCGGCTCAAGCGCCTGACCGAGCGGCTGGACGAGGAAATCGCCCGCCTGGCCGTCGACCAGGAGATGCGCAATCGTGCGCAGATCACCATCGACCAGGCCCAGCGCGAGTTCCTGCTCCGCCAGCAGCTCAAGGCCATCCGCGCCGAGCTTGGCGAAGGCGAGGGCCCCGAGGCCGAAATCGAGAAGCTCAAGGAGAAGCTTGCAGCCGCCAAGCTGCCACCCGAGGCCGAGAAAGCCTGCAAGTCCGAGATCGATCGCCTGAGCCTGATTTCAGAGGCCAGCGCCGAATACAACGTCGTCCACACCTATATTGATTGGCTGCTGGCCCTGCCCTGGCACACTCAGACGCCCGACAACCTCGACCTCGCGCGTGCCAGGGAAATTCTCGACGACGATCACTTCGGCCTCGAAAAGGTCAAAGATCGCTTCATTGAGTTCCTGGCCGTCATGAGCCTCAAGAAGGAACACAAGGGCCCCATTCTTTGCCTCGTGGGCCCGCCGGGTGTGGGCAAGACCAGCCTGGGCAAGAGCGTGGCCCGCGCCATGGGTCGCAAGTTCCAGCGCCTCTCCGTGGGCGGCCTCCACGACGAAGCCGAGATCATGGGACACCGCCGCACCTATGTTGGCGCCATGCCGGGCCGCATCATCCAGGCCCTCAAGAAGGCCCAGAGCATCAATCCCATCATCATGATCGACGAAATCGACAAGATGGGACACGACATGCGCGGAGATCCGGCGGCGGCCATGCTTGAGGTGCTCGACCCCGAGCAGAATAGCGCGTTCACCGACCGCTACATGGACGTGCCGGTGGACCTTTCCAAGGTACTGTTCATCTGCACCGCCAACATGCTGGACACCATTCCCGGACCGCTGCGCGATCGCATGGAGGTCATCCAGCTTTCTGGCTACACCCTCGAAGAAAAGGAACGAATCGCCCAGCAGTACATCGTGCCGCGCCAGATCGAGGCTGCGGGGCTCAAGAAGTCCCAGGTCAAGATTACACGGGACGCCATTCGCGAGATTGTGCGCGGCTACACCCGCGAGGCGGGCCTGCGCACATTTGAGCAGCGCCTGGCCGCCATCTGCCGAAAGATTGCCACGAAGGTGGCCCGGGGCGAGATCAGCCGCAGGGAAAAGGTGACAGTGCAGCCCGGCGAGGTCGAAGGCTACCTGGGCCAGCGCATCTGGGCTCCGGAAGAGGCCCTGCGCCCGCCGGAAATCGGCGTGGTCAACGGCCTGGCCTGGACGGCCATGGGCGGCGACGTGCTCCTGATCGAAACGGCCCGTTACCCCGGCGATGGCAAAGTAAGCGTGACAGGCCAGCTTGGCGACGTGATGAAGGAGAGCGTAAGCACCGCCTTGAGCTTCGTGCATGCCAACGCCGAAAAGCTTGGTATCGACCTGGCCGACTTCAAGAAGTACGACATCCACCTGCATTTCCCTGAGGGCGCCGTGCCCAAAGACGGCCCCAGCGCGGGCGTAACGATTGCGACAGCTTTGGTCAGCCTGCTGACCCAGAAACCCGTGCGTGGCGATGTGGCCATGACCGGAGAGATAAGCCTGCGCGGCAAAGTGCTGGCGGTGGGCGGCATCAAGGAGAAAGTGCTGGCGGCCTTCCGCAGCGGTATTCGCCATGTGCTGCTGCCCAAGGCCAACGCCAAAGACCTGCAGGATGTGCCGCTGGAGGCTCGCCGGGAACTGAAGATCAGCCTGACGGAGAACGTGCTGGAGAACATTCTCACGGCGGTGGTGGGCCTGCGCATGTTCGGTGAAAAGCCCCGGCTGCCCCGGCCCGTGGAAAAGCCCAGACGTCCGCTCAAGACTCCCCGCACTGATGCTACGCCCGCCGGCCCCTCAGCCTGACTTGGAGACCTCATGAGCCAATCGCGTCGCGGCAAGAGCATCCGCCTGGACACCAAGCCCAAACCCAGGCACCGCAAGGTGCCAGACGGCGTAGCCATGGAGTCCTTTCTTATTCATGGCCCCTCCATCAGCGAGAAGTGGGATTTCCGGCATCACGTCATTCCACCCATCTCTTCAAGCGTGACCTATCGCCTTGAAGACACCGAGCGCGGTGGCCAGGGCTTCCGCGAGTACGCCAGCGGTGAAGCCCACCGCACGGGGCCCATCTACATCTATGACCGCCTCGACGAGCCCACGCGCGGCATGCTGGAAGATGAACTGGCCGGCGTCGAGGGTGGCGACAACTGTGTGTGCTTCGCGACGGGCATGGCGGCCATTTCCGCGGCGCTGGGCATCACACTGAAAGCCGGCGACGAACTGGTCGCTCACAAGACGCTCTACGGCTGCACCTACAGCCTGATCACCAACTGGTACCCCAAGCTGAACATCAGCGCCAGGCTCATTGACCTGCGCGATGCGGCTGCGCTCGAAAAGTCCATTACGCCCAAGACACGCTGCGTGTATTTCGAGACGCCCGTCAATCCGACAATGGAACTGATTGACATCGCCGCTGTTGCGGAAGTCGTGCACCGGGTCAATGACAAGCGCAAAGAAGGTGAGAAGATATACATCATCGTGGACAACACCTTCGCCACACCATTCTGCCAGCGTCCGCTGGCCCTGGGCGCACACATTGTCGTCCATTCGCTGACCAAAAACATTGGCGGATTCGGAACAGACATGGGCGGTGCCGTCATTGCTCCCCATGAACTGGAGGGCCAGCTTCTGCTCTACCGCAAAGACTTCGGCGGGGCCCTCGCGCCCAAGAGCGCGTGGCCCATCCTCGTGTACGGCCTGCCGACGCTTCCCTTGCGGCTCAAAAAGCAGCAGGAAAGCGCATATGAAGTTGCCCGCTTCCTGCGCGGGCACCCCAAGGTCAAGCGCGTGGCCTACCCCGGCCTGGAGGATCACCCCCAGTTCGCCCTGGCCAAGCAGCAGATGCGTGACCTTCACGGAGAATTCGCGCCCGGCAACATGATCTACTTCGAGACCATCGAGAAAGGCGCCGAACCGAAGAACAGTGTCAAGGTCGTGGACTGGATTGCCAAGAATGGCTACGCGCTCACCCTCGCCGTCAGTCTGGGCCAGCTTCGCTCTCTGATCGAGAACCCGGGCGCCATGACTCACGCGGCCGTTCCCGCCGAGAAGCGGGCCGAAGGCGGCATTGCCCCCAACGGCATCCGCCTCAGCATTGGGATCGAGCACCCGGATGACATTATCCGTGACCTCGAACGCGGCCTGGAATTGGCCGACTAGGTTTGTGGGGGAATCTGCCGGCGCATGCCGGGGATTTGCCGAGTTTACTCGTAGCGGTCGCCCTCATCTTGTTTGAGCCCTTCAAGCCAGCCCGCGCGCGCGGACGCAAAGGCGTCGCTGTACGGGACGTAGGGCTTGATATCGAGTACCGGAGTGCCGTCCAACAGGTCGATGCCGCGTACGTGCAGCACCCGTCCTTCTACGCGGATCAGGCGCAGGGCCGAAAGCCCGATGGGGTTGGGCCGGTGGGGGGCGCGCGTGGCAAACAGGCCTCGTTTGACCTTGGGTCCGCGCGGCGGTACGACCTGCGGATTCCAGCCTGAGTTGAGGTGCAGCCAGGCCAGAACCCAGATGTACTCAAAGCCCGCCAGGTCCTGCAGGGCCTGCTCAAAGTTCATGCCGGGTAGAAGCTCGATGCGCGCGTCCAGTGCGCGATCTTCAATGGTCTGCGCGGTCACCACGGGCTGACGCGGAGTGCCGAAGCGTTCTTTGTAGGGAGAGTGCACGTGGCCAATGGCCACGCACGTGAACGTGGCAGGAGCTGTCTGCCCCGCAGTGTGGTCCTGTGCAGGTTTCTTACGTTGCATCACTTGATTGTAGCCGCGCGATGTGCGCCCGTGGCCTCTGTAAAAGGCCAAAGGGGGGCGCTATCATCCCCCAGCTATACCTGCAACTTTGCCAGCGTCAGGGGCCCGTGCCCCGGCGCGCAAGTTGAATTGTCGGACAGCGCAAGTTCCATGAGCGAGACGCTTTACAAACCGAGCCACAAAGTCCGCTTTGTCACCGCAGCGGCGCTGTTTGACGGCCATGACGCTTCCATCAACATCATGCGGCGCCTGTTGCAGGCGCACGGCGCTGAGGTGATTCATCTCGGCCACAACCGCAGCGCCGAAGAGATCGTGGATGCCGCGATCCAGGAAGACGCCCAGGGCATTGCCGTCTCGAGTTACCAGGGCGGGCACATCGAGTTCTTCAAGTACATGAAGGATCTGCTCAGGCAGAAGGGCGCCTCGCGCATCAGGATTTACGGCGGGGGCGGTGGCGTAATCGTGCCCGAGGAAATCGCCGAACTGCACGCCTACGGCATCAACCGCATTTTCAGCCCGGAAGACGGCCGGCAGATGGGTCTTCACGGCATGATTGAACTCATGGTGCGCGAGTGCGATTACGCCACCATCGAGCACGTCAATGGTGAGGTGGACGCGCTCTCCCCAGACCAGAAGCTGGTGGTGGCGCGCCTGATTTCCTACGCCGAGCAGAACGGCCAGCGAGATAGCAAGGAAGCCGCTCAAGTGGCCCAGCGTGTGCGCGAGCGCGCCAAGGCCAGGCAGGCGTCCGTGATTGGCGTGACCGGGACGGGCGGCGCCGGCAAAAGTTCGCTGTGCGATGAGATCCTGCGCCGCTACCTCGCCGACTTTCCGGAGAGCCAGGTAGCGGTGCTCAGTGTGGACCCCACCAAGAAGAAAACGGGCGGCGCCTTGCTGGGCGACCGCATCCGCATGAACGCGCTGAATTCCCAGCGCGTGTATATGCGCTCGCTGGCTACACGTGACAGCGGCAGCGAAGTCAGCGAGGCCCTGGATGAAGCCATCGAGGTCGCCAAGGCCGCGGGCTTTGACCTGATTCTCGTCGAGACCTCGGGCATTGGCCAGGGCAACAGCAAGGTCACGGAGCTCGTGGACCTGAGCATCTACGTGATGACGAGCGAGTTTGGCGCGCCATCGCAACTCGAGAAGATCGACATGCTCGACCTCGCCGATCTGGTCGTCATCAACAAGTTCGAGCGGCGCGGCAGCGAAGACGCGCTTCGAGACGTACGCAAGCAGGTCTGGCGCAATCGCGGCGCCCGCAAGGATCAGAAGCCGCAGGAAATGCCGGTGTTTCCCACCATCGCCAGCCAGTTCAACGATCCCGGCGTCAACGCATTCTATCAGGCGCTGCTGGCGCGGCTTTCCTCGCTGGTTGGCCGCGAACTCAAAACCCGCTACTTCACGCAGGTGCCGCAGGACGGCGTGCCGCGCGTCAAAGGCGTCATTCCTGGAAATCGCGTGCGCTACCTGAGCGAAATCGCGGAGAGCGTGCGGGGTCATCACAAGTGGGCTTATGACCAGCGCAACCTGGCCAGTTCGCTTGGTGCCACCTGGCGCGTGCTCAAGGATCTGGGTGACACGCCACCGGACAAGCTTGAAGCCTACACGGAAGACAAGCTGCACGCGCCAAAGCACCCGTCTCCCAGGATGCAGAACCCGGCCCCCGCAGTGTTCGCCCTGCGCCAGCGCTACAACGAGCTTTTGGCTTCGCTCGCACCCGAGTGCCGCAAATTGCTCGCCCACTGGCCGCAACTCAAGCAGAGTTACGTGGCCGACGAGAACGTTTACTCGGTGCGGGGCAAGGAAATCCGGGTCCAGAACTACATCAAGACGCTCAGCGGCACGCGTGTACCCAAGGTCAGCCTGCCCCAGTTCAGCGATTGGGGGGACCTGCTGTTCTGGATGCTCGAGGAGAATGTGCCCGGGCAGTTCCCCTTCACAGCCGGCGTGTTCCCCTACAAGCGCAGCGGCGAAGACCCCACCCGCATGTTCGCCGGCGAAGGTTCCCCTGAACGCACCAACGCGCGCTTTCACCTCGTGTCGCGCGGCCAGCCGGCGGCGCGCCTCTCCACGGCCTTTGACAGCGTGACGCTTTACGGCGAAGACCCCCATGAGCGCCCCGACATCTACGGAAAGGTGGGCGAGTCGGGCGTCAGCATCACCACGGTCGAAGACATCGAGCTGCTATACGCCGGCTTTGACCTCTGCGCGCCCAACAACTCCGTCAGCATGACTATCAATGGGCCCGCGCCCATCATTCTGGCGTTCTTCATGAACGCGGCCATTCGCCAGCAGGTGCGCAAGGTGCTCATGGTCGAGGGCAAGCTCAAGCCCGCGCGCCCGCCCGAAAGGCTCTACTCCGGCCTCAAGGGCCTCGATCCGGCCCAGGGGAGCGAGGGCGCGCTTGCCTTTGCCTGGCTTGACCCGCGCTGCTTTGACCTGCGCTGGGAAGACATCCGCCGGCTCATCTCCGACGAGAACTACCGCAAAGTGGCCGCGGCCACAGCCTCCACGGTGCGCGGCACGGTGCAGGCTGACATCCTCAAGGAAGACCAGGCCCAGAACACCTGTATTTTCAGCATCGAGTTCGCCCTGAAGATGATGGGCGACGTGCAGCAGTGGTTCATCGAGCATGACGTGGTGAACTATTACTCCGTGAGCATTTCCGGCTATCACATAGCCGAAGCCGGCGCCAACCCCATTTCGCAGCTCGCGTTCACGCTGGCCAACGGCTTTACCTACGTCGAGTACTACCGCTCGCGCGGCATGGACGTGAACGATTTTGCCGACAACCTGAGTTTCTTCTTCTCCAATGGCATGGACGCCGAGTACTCGGTGATTGGCCGCGTCGCGCGGCGCATCTGGGCCGTGGCCATGAAGCGGCTGTACGGCGGCAACGACCGTTCACAGAAGCTGAAGTACCACATCCAGACGAGCGGCCGTTCGCTGCACGCCATGGAGATTGATTTCAACGACATCCGCACCACGCTGCAGGCGCTGTACGCGATTTACGATAACTGCAATTCACTGCACACCAACGCCTACGACGAAGCCATCACCACGCCCACGGACGAAAGCGTGCGCCGCGCGCTGGCTATCCAGCTCATCATCAACCGCGAGCTGGGGCTGAACAAGAACGAGAACACGCTGCAGGGCAGCTTCATCATTGAGCAGCTTACGGCGCTGGTCGAGGAAGCCGTGCTCGCCGAGTTCGACCGCCTGACCGAAAGAGGCGGCGTAGTCGGTGCCATGGAAACCCAATACCAGCGCGGCAAGATCCAGGACGAATCGCTCTATTACGAAGAGCTCAAACACAGCGGCGAACTGCCGCTCGTGGGCATCAACACGTTCTTGAACCCCAAGCCGCGCGAAGTGAAGACAACCGTGCAACTGGCGCGCAGCAACAAAGAAGAGAAAGACGCACGCATTGCCAAGATCCGCCAGTTCCAAAGCAACCACGAAGGCACCGCCCCCTTCGCGCTGGAGAGACTCAAACGCACTGCGCTCGAGGGCAAAAACACCTTCAACGAGTTGATGGAAACCGTGCAGCACTGCACGCTGGGCCAGATCAGCGCGGCCCTCTACGAAGTCGGCGGCCAGTACCGGCGGAATGTTTAGTCCGATCGTGTCGACAACCCGTCGTGTACCAATGGGAGTGGGCTAAAGTCTCAGATACGGAACGTCCGATAACTGAAACGGCGTTGAGCTCGACTCGGCATCGGAGCGAAGATGGCTCGCGAAATTGCGTTCGACATGGAAGGGCTTCTGCCGCCCTATGCAGGCGAAAACGCGGGGGACCCGGCCATTCACCCTACTTTGTTGGGTCGATTGAGTTCGTCAATTTCTTTGCGACATCACTCAAGCGCGTGGCTCTGACGGAGTCGCTGTTTGAACTCCGTCGTCGCGTTCACGCTGTGGGTTTCTTGAGCGGAGAGCAATGGGTCGGGGGGAGCTTTGTCGAAAAGAGGGCAAACCAGCCCGAACCCGGTGACATCGATGTTGTTACGTGGCTTTATGACCGGCCTGGGTGCAAGTCGAGGCGCCTCACAGACCAGATGCGAAAGGCGATTCTCGTACTCGGGCGCAATCATGCAAAGGCAGAACTGAACATTGACCACTTTGTCGTCGAGACAAGAGAGTTGGATACGCGGAGCCTTGCAGATTGGTTACGCTACTGGCACGGCCTGTGGTCACATCGCAAGGTTTCAGAGAGATGGAAAGGTTACGTCGCGCTCGAACTTGGCACTGAGGCGGATGACGACGCCGCTTGTACACTGTTAAAGCAGGTGAAGAGTGAACTGGCCAGAACGTAGGACTTAGATGCGTACGTTTCTCAAGAAATCCCTAGAGAACCAAAAAGCCACAGCTCGTAGCCTGCTGGACAAGCTGCCTTCTGACGCTGTGAACCGTGGCACCATGCAGGACTTGCTAGCGAAATTTGGCGAGCAAGAGCGTGCCCTTGAGGAACACCCCGATGGAAGAGCAAAGGTCATTCTGAAGTTTGGCGGTGCGCCAGTTCAGGACCGAAAATCCATCGACGCCAAGTTTGGTGCGGCGGCTGTAGGCGCTTTTCAAGATGTCGTGCAAGCTCAACTCGTGAGTCTCGTACAAGGTCCGCTAAATGAGCGAGGACCGCTGCCTTTACGTGACGCGTCCAATCTGAGGATTTCTGATGTAGTCCGAGGATCATTTGGCTTTGTCCTTGAGGAGGGCAGCCAGATGCAACTCAAACTTTCCAGCGACCTGTCGCAAGCCGTTGATGAGACCATTGATCTCCTTGCCCTCGCAGCCTCTGAAGACGAAGAGCTCTCAACAAGACTGCTGGTGGCAGACGGCAGGCTATTGGACAAGTTACGCGAATTCGCCTCGCTAGTGGATCGGAGTGAGGCGACAGTGAGTGTCTTCGGTGGCACTAAGCGGGTCGAATTGGACCGCTTTCATATGGCTAAGGCGAGCGGGGCACTTTCGCAGACGCAAATCAACACTCACCAACTCGAACTCAACGGGATCTTATCAGGGCTTCTGCCCGCCAAGCGTCAGTTCGAGTTCGAGTATCTCGAAGAGGAGCAAACACTTTCTGGGCGTATTTCGGCCGAGATAAGCCACGCTGCGCTGCTCGACATTGCTCGCAAGTACATACTACAACCATGTCATGCCACAATTCAGCGTCGCACGGTCACTCGCGGCAGCAAGGTCTCTGAGCCATCGTTCACTCTGCTCTCAGTGCAAAACGTTCCCGAAGAGTAACCGTTCGCCCACCTCTGAAACCGCTCTCTTCTGGCGGATTGCCCGGCTTGTGGCCCCAGAAGGGCCAATCACGAAATCCTGCCTCACACCACCTTAGGCGCTCCGGGTGGGCTCATGCGGACTATACGCAATCGGAGGCCTGCGCCATGAGGCTTGCCGCTTCTTCGTCGGTGAGGCCGGACTTGCTCAGTTCCTGCCAGGTGTGGAACGAGATGGCGAGCGCGATCAGGGCGGCGGTCTGTTTCAACTTTTCGCGCGAGCCTTGGCAGTTGGCCATGAGCACGGCGTGCAATTCACGGAAGAACTGCTCAATGGCCTGCATTGAGGGCTTCATGGCGGGCACGACTGCGGCGTCGCGCAGGATCAGTGCCAGCATGGCCTGATTGCGGCGGAAATATGCATACAGCGCACCGAGCGCGGCGTTGAGCCTTTTGGCGGGATCGTGCATGGCCGCGAACTCTGCCAAGTCCGGCAGCGGGTTTTGCGCCATGTAGTGCCCTGAGCACGCGGCGAAGAGCGCTTTCTCACTGGGGAAGTGGCGGTACACCGTCAGACGCTGCACCCCCGCGCGCTTAGCAATTTCGGAAATCGTGGTCTTCGCCGGGCCGACCGTGCCGTGTAGCTCGACCGTGGCCTCGACAATGCGCTGGCGTGTGTTCTGCTCGCTTTGGGCGCGTTTGGTTTTGCGGTAGTGGCGCATGTTTTCAGTATACAGATTTGTTCACTTAAATGTTGACACAATCCGGACGCCGTGTATGTTGAGTGAACATTACTGTTCACTGAAAGGAAAGCCATGCCCGCAGACATCCACGAAATCGCCCCCGACCTCTTCCGCATCTCCACCTTCATCCCGGAGATTGACCTCGCCTTCAACCAGTTCCTTCTGCGAGACGAAAGGCCGCTGCTCTATCACACGGGCATGAAAGCCCTGTTCCCCGAGGTGCGCGCCGCCGTGGCCAAGCTGATTGACCCTGCGAAGCTCGCTTACATTTCATTTTCGCACTTCGAGGCTGATGAGTCCGGCGCCCTCAACCAATGGCTCGAAGCCGCGCCTCAGGCCGAAACCGTCGTGGGCATGATCGGCGCCATGGTCAACATGGGCGACTACGCGATGCGCCCCGCGCGCGGCCTGGTCGACGGTGAAACCTTCTCGACGGGCAAGTACCGGCTGCGATTTCTGGCCACGCCGCATTTGCCGCATGGCTGGGACGCGGGCCTGTTGTTCGAGGAAACGCGGCGCACGCTGTTCTGCTCCGACCTCATGCACCAGAACGGCAAGAACGCGCCCATCTCGAGCAACATCATCGAGGGCGTGCGCAATTCGCTTGCGGCCTACGAGAAAACGCCCATGCACAGCTACATGCCCTTTGGCCCGCGCACCGAAAAACAGATCGACCGGCTGATCGAGCTCAAGCCGCAGACCCTGGCCATCATGCACGGCGCATCTTTCAGCGGCGATGGCGCAGCCGCGCTCAGGGCTTACAAGGACGTGCGTGCTTCGCTATTGAGCTGATGCGAGCTTTGGCGCGGCAACGGCCCCGCTTGCCCTTGAGGGCGCAGGCGGGGCGTCTTGTTGCCGGAGTCATGGGCGGTTTTACATGGCGCTTACAAGTCAGGCTGAAACAGCGCGGCCTTGGGTGCGTACTCCATGTGCCGGCCAATGGTGGCCGAGCCAAACCAGGAGTCGCCATGAGTTTTCCCGCACGCAACACGCTGGCCACACTCGGCATCGCCGCTGTCAGCATGTTTGCCACACTGGCCCTGCTTTCGCCGCGCCACGCTGACGCCGAGGACGAAGAAGTCAAAACCGCCGAGAACCTTCGCGTCATCAAGCCCTACATCGGCGAGCCCAGCGTCGAGCAGGACGGCTGCAAGCTGACGCTCAAGATCGACAAGGAATCCTACGCCGCGGGCGAAAGGCCTGTCGTCACGCTCGAGATCAGCAACACCAGCGGCAAGGCCCTGACGCGCACTTTTGACGTCTCCATGAGCGGTCGCAACGTCGAAGCCATGTCGCGCATGCCTGCCATGCCGCGCCTGCTGTGGGAGGGCAGCCGCGAGGTGACGCTGGCCGCAGGCGAGACCAAGACGATTACCTTCGAAACGGGCTTTGCGTTGAAGGACAACGAGTCGGTGGCGATTCGTATCGGCAAGGAGGAACTGCTGGAAAGGCCCATCCGCATCCGCACCGAAAACTGACCCGTCTGAGCCTGTGAACCCAAGGGGCATCGCCATGACCGACCATCCGCACTCCAATCTGATTCGCTGGCCGCTGGGCATTCTGCTTGGCGTCGCGGCCGCGCTCCTGGCCATGCCCCTGCTGGGCAATGGCAGCCAGGCCAAAGCCTCGACGGTGGGGGCGCTGCAAAGTGACTGCGACGGCACCATCTCGGAACTGGTCATTCACTACACGCCGGATTCCTTTGCCATTGTTTCTGTTCCTTACCGCGACTTCCTGCGCCAGCTTCCGGCTGTGAAAGTGCATGTGCTGGTGCGCAGACTGGAGGATTTCGAGCACTTGAAGGCCCTTGTCGGCGACACGACCTGCAGCCTCTCCCCCCTGGTCGTGAACCACGGGATCACTTCGTGGTCGCGCGACCGCTGGCTGGCGCTTCACCCTGCCGGCGGCGCGCGCGCCGTAACATTGGTGGCCCCCCAGGGCGAACTGGGCGCCGATGTCTGGCCCGCGCGCAAGGGTGATGAGCGCGCGGCCGAGAGCCTCGCGGCGGCCCTGGTTGACGTCAACGCCGCGCGCAGCGAGCTTTACTTCGACGGCGGCGACTTCGTGACCGACGGGGAGACTGCCTTCGTCACGCCCAATCTGCGCCGTCGCAACCTCGGCTTGACGGTGCACTCCGATGCGGAACTGAAGCGCCGCCTTGAAAGGTTGCTGGGCCTCAAAGTGGTGCTGCTGGACACGGCGCTGGATCATCACGCGGGCATGTACATGATGGCCACGGGCAACCGCACCGTGCTCGTAGGCGACCCTCGCACCGCCCGAGATCTGCTGACTCCCGTTGAGGCCGCGGCTCTTCCACTCAAAGGCGGAGTCGACTTCAGCGAGGCCACGCTGGCTGCTTTTGACGCCGTGGCCGAGCAGTGCGCCCGGGCCGGCTACCGCGTGGTGCGCATTCCGCTGGCGCCGGGCGGTGACGGCCGCACTTACTTCACCTACCTCAATGCGATTCTTGACCAGCGCGAGGGCCGGCGCGTGGTCTATGCGCCCACCTTTGACGGCGCCGGGCGGCTGAACGCGGCGGCGGCTGACGTATGGAAAAGCCTTGGCTATGAGGTTCGGCCCGTCAACTGCACGAGCAGCTACCGCCACTTTGGGAGTCTTCGCTGCCTCGTCAGCGTGCTTCGGCGCGGCTAAGCCGCAGAAAACTCGCCGTTCAGGGGCCGGTGCTGGTGCACCGGCCCCGCGTTTTCAGGGGGGGCGTGCGCTCGCGCCCTGGCCATTGCTTGCGCCGATGGCCCGTAGAGGGTGCGCGCAACACTTACCTGCGCGCCAGTGAGATGCCTTAGACTTGCGGTTGGATGTTCGGGCCCCACACTTTGGGAGCCTTGGGAGGTCAGCTAAGAGCTGAAAATATTGCATTTTGTTGGAACTTGGAGCCTCCTTTTCACGTATCATTCTTCCCCGGAAGGGGGCGATTCTCCGGCTTTTGCCGCTATACTTGCGCGTTACGATTTGGCCCAAGCAGGGCCCATACGAGTGAGACCATGACCGAAGGCGAAAAGCCCAAGCACCAGCCTGAAACGCTCATGAACTTCGAGCCGACCAATGCCCCGGTCGGCCCGGCACCCACCCAGGCCCAACCCCGCACCCAGTCAGGTTCGCGCACCGGCGCGTCTCCCCGCATTCCCACCAGTCAAGTGCCTGCCGCCCGCTCTACGCCTGGCACCATGGCCGAGGGTCCCAGCGCGGCGGCCGTGACGGGCGGCAAGATCATGGTCGGCACCAAGCTGGGCCAGATCGAGATTACAGGCGTGCTGGGCAAAGGCGGCATGGGCCAGGTGTTCCGCGGCTATCACGCGGCGCTGGACATCGAGGTCGCCATCAAGGTGTTGCCGGACGAACTATCGCGCAACGAAGTTGTGCGCCAGCGCTTCCTGCGTGAGGCGCGACTGTGCATCAAGCTCGACCACCCCAACGTGGTCCGCGTTTTCAACGTCGATGAGTGGCAGGGCAATCTCTACCTGGTGCTGGAGCTGATTGAGGGCACCGATGCTGCGGGCATGCTCAAAGATGGCGGGCGATTCCGCTACAAGCGCGCCCTGGAAATCGGCAAGGCCGCGGCCGAGGCCCTGGCCTACGCCCATACGCAGGGGCTGGTGCATCGCGACGTCAAGCCGCACAACATTCTGCTGGGCGCCAAGGACGGCAAGATCAAGCTCTCTGACTTCGGGTTGGCGCGCGCGGCTTCTTCGGCCAGTCACCTGACCATGAGCGGCCAGATCATGGGCACGCCGCACTACATGAGCCCCGAGCAGGCGGAGAGCAAGGAAGTCACGGACAAGAGCGACGTCTACTCCCTGGGCGTGACGCTGTATCACATGTTGACGGGCGAGACGCCCTTCATCGGCGATACGCCCATTTCCGTGGCGGTGCAGCACATCGCCAAGGAAATCCTTTATCCAGAGATGCGCTTTTCCGCCTTCCCCAAAGAACTGGTGGCGGTGCTCAAGCGCATGACGGCCAAGGATGCTGCCAAGCGCTGCAGCGCCAAGCAGGCGGCTGTGTGGCTGGCCAAGCTCTATGACATGGCGGGCGATGAAGACGTGCTGGCCGAGCCGGCAGCCATGAAATCGCTCGCGCCGGTGGTAGCCGAGAGCGAGGCGTTCCGGATTGCAGCCGAAAAACGCAAGGCCGCCGATGAGCGGGCGCGCGAAGAGGCCAAAAGCATGGTGGTCATGCAGCAGACCATGCGTGAAGCTATGGCCGTGGCCGAGCGCACCATTCTGGAGAGCCGGCAGGCCCAGTCGGAGCCGGCCACGCCGGCCGCTGCATCCCAGCCGGCCTTAGCGGCTCCGGCACCCAGGTCTTCGGGCATGGGTAAGCTGGTGGCGGCGGCAGCGGTTCTGATTCTGGCCGGAGGCGGTGCAGCGGGCTGGTACTTTCTTGCGGGGCCTGGCGCCAACACCAGGGGTACGCAGAACACGGACCGCATTGCCTCAGATGGCGGCAAGACCGATGGGGTCAAGACGGACGGTTCCAAGACCGACGGCAGTAAGACCGACGGCGGGAAGACTGACGGTTCCAAGACCGACGGAAGCAAGACCGACGGCGGGAAGACTGACGGTTCCAAGACCGACGGAAGCAATACGGACGGCGGGAAGACCGATGGCACGCCAGGCGACGGCACCAAGACCGACGGCACCAAGACCGATGGCGGCAGGACCGATGGCACGCCCGGCGACGGTACGACTCCGCCGCCCGAGCAGGACAATCCCTTCGTAGCGACCAAGATTGCCCAGGCTGAAGAGGCCCTGAATAACGCCAAGACGACCGATGATTTGCGCACGGCCAAGCGCTCCCTGGACTCCGCCCTGCTGGAGATTTCCAAGGCCAGCGCGGCACAGCGCGAGAAACTCAAGGAGCTTGAAGCCTTCTACGCCCGCCAGAATGCCTACTTCGGCGCCAACGAGGCGCTGGACCGCATGGAGCGGGCACTGGAGGCATTCAAGACAGACCCGGAGGCCGATGCCCAGCTCAACACGGCGCTGGAAGCTGCCGAGGCCCTGGGGCGCCTCAATATCCCGGACAATGTCAAGCCGCTGATTGCCGAGCGTCAAGAGGAGCTCCTGCGCGGCGCCCAGGACGCCTTGACGGCCCGCCACGACGTTTTGCTCAAGCGTGCCAATGACGCGGCGGCGGCGCAGAAGTACGAAGAGGCGGAAACTTTGCTCGGGCGCCTGCTGGCCTTGAAGCTGGATGAAACCCGCAAGGTTGCCGTCAATGAGCGGCGCACCGCTGTCGTCTGGGAGGGCCGCGTCTTTGGCACCCGCGCCCAGATCTCCAACAAGAAGTACCGCGATGCCCAAAAACGTCTGGCCGAATATGAGGCTGCGGGCATTCCGGACACCCAGAAAGAAGCCATCGTCGCTCTGGCGAAGCTGCTCAGCGAAACGGTCGAGAAGGAACTGGCCGAGCGCGTGGCAGCTGTGCAGCAGCTCTGCGAAGAAGCCAAGTTCGAGGATGCGCGGCTCAAGCTGGACGAAACCGTCAGCCTGCTGCCCGACAACAACACGCACCTCGTGATCCTGGGCGAGAATCGCCTCCATGTGGACGTGCTGGAGAATCTGCACAAGTCGGGCCTCGCCCTTGATGCTGAAGATTTCAAGGAGTCCCTGCGCCAGCTGGACCTCGCCCGGGCCCGCCTCGATAAGGACAAGGATGCTCGCAACGCCGCAGACCTGGCCACGCGCGTTGCCGCGCTTCAGACGCGCCTTGAGGGGGCTGTAAGCAAGCGCTTTGGCGAATACATGGCGGCGGCCAAAGCCCACATGGCACGCAACGAGTTTGCAGAGGCCGGAGCCGCTATCGACAAAGCATCATTGCTGCCCCTGGGCCCCGATCAGCGGACGCAGCTGACGGACTTCACAGCACAGAACGCCCAGAAGCTGAAGGCCTACGCGAAGTCCCTGCTCGATGAAGTCGAGAAGGCCCTCAACGCTTCGGACTTCGACAAAGCCAAGTCCGGCCTGGACAAGGCCTCGGCCATGTCGCTCGAGGGCGACGAAAAGGCCCGCTATGAGCGACTCTCGCAGCGCTTTTCCGAGGACGCCGCCAAACGTTACCTCACCCTTTTTGATGCCGCGCAGAAGGCCATAGAGTCCGGCGCCTACAGTGATGCCCTGGCGCGCATCGACGAGTTGAAGAAGCTGCCCGTGGAGAAGTCTCTGCGCGACAAGGTGGCGGAGCTGGAAGGCGCCCTGGCGGCCAAGGCGGACAAGGCCGTGGTCGCCAAGTTGCGCGAGTCCGAAGACTTGATGGAAAAGGGAGATTTTGCCAAAGCCAGGGACTCCATCGACGAAGCCGAGCGCCTCGCCCAGCACAGCGATGACCTGAAGCGCAAGGTGCGCCTGGCCAACGATGAGTGGGCCCGCACCGTCGAGGACGAGTTCGACAAATATCTGAAGGAATCGCGCGACGCCTGCGAGAGATTCGATTACAAGTCCAGCAACGCTGCCCTCAAGAATGCAGAAGCCCTGCCTTTGGCCCGCCATTCCAAGCAGCAGCAGCTCACGCTGCGGCTCTCCGGCGCCCGGGACGATCATGACAAGTCCCTGAAGGCCTATATCGGGGACCTCTTCAAGCAGCTGGAAGAGGCCGTTCAGAAGGGCGATGAGCGTGGGGGGAACGCTGCCGCCGACAAACTGGCCGCCCTGGGCAGCGCACTTTCCCTTACGCAGCAGAACCACTTGCGGCGTCTCCGGGAGAGTCTCACCGGCGAGTCGCGCGAAAAGCGCGTCGAGCGCATGCCGACGTGGATGAGGAATCTCCAGTTTGGGACCTACCTACAGGCAGAGCAGACCTTCAGCGTAGGCGAGAGTATCGAGTGCGTCGCGGCTTCGCCCGATGGCAAGATTGGCGCCATTGGCACGCGTGAAGGCAAGGTCGTTTTCTACAACCTGCGACGCGGCAACCGCATCGGCGAAAGCACGGGAGGTCGTCGCGCCATTCGCTCGCTGGCCGTGAGTGCTGACGGCAAGTGGGGGGCCTGCGGCAACAATGATGGCGCCGTGGTCCTGTTTGACCTTGCAGCGAGTTCCATGCGCACGCTTCAGCTTGGCACGCTGCCCAACGAAGTCACCGCTTTGGGCTTCTCCACGGACAACCGCGTACTCTATGTGGTGGTGCGCAACGGCAACCTGGTGCGCTACAATGTGGCTAACCAGTCGCAGATAGACAGCAACCCAACGGGTATCCCCAAGCCCAATGCTCTGGCCGTGGACCCCACGGGCTCACTGATTGCCGTGGGCGGTGATGACGGCCTTATCAACGTGTTTGAGGCCGGACGTCTGGTGGCCAAACGTGCCAAGCCCATGTCGATGCCAAATGACGACATGGTCCAGAATCTCTGTTTCTCGCCGGACGGTCGATTGCTGGCAGCCGGAAACATGGGCGATGGCGTCGGCGTCTGGAACACGAGCAACCTGACGGAGAAGCCTGCTGCCCAGGCCAAGGGGCTTAGTGAATGGGTGCGTGGCGTGGGCTTTTCGCCCGATGGCCGCCGCCTGATCGGGTTTGACAATGAGAAGCGGCTGGCCGTGTGGGACGCGCGCAGCGGCGCACTGAACAAGTCCTACGAGTTTGAGATCTTCAAGCGCGAGAAGAAAACCCTGCCGCGCTCGGGTTACGTCGGGCCGGACGGCACGATTCTGATCGGTACGGAAGACGGTGAGCTGATTCATCTTTCCGCCAAGTAGCTCATGGCCAAGGCGTTTGCCATCAAGGTTCTTGCGGCCTGTGGCGTGTTTGCGGCGCTCTGGTTCCTGGCGTCGCCGTGGTCATGGCTGACGGCGGGCTTGATTCTGCTGGCGGCGTTGGGGCTCATCGCCTGGGGCGTCTTTGACGTCAACAGTTCACTCTGGGCCCGCACGCTGCATCGCGCGCCGGGCGTCTTGGCCGTGGCTTTGACGTTTGACGACGGGCCCGACGCTGATTTCACACCCAAGGTGCTCGAGATTCTGGCGCGCGAAAAGGTGTCCGCGACGTTCTTTGTCGTCGGCCAGCGCGCTCTGGCGCACCCCGACCTCGTGCGCGAAATCGACCGCCAGGGGCACCTTGTCGGCAACCACAGTTTCACCCACGCCTGGAACATCAACTTCAGCCTTCACTCCAATTTGACGCGCGAGATTACGCGCTGCAACGCAGCAATCGAGGCGGCCATCGGCAAACGACCCTGCTTTTACCGGGCACCTCACGGATTCAAGAACCCTGCTTTGGGGGATGTACTGGAAAGGCTGGGTTTGGTCTGTGTGGGTTGGCAGGTACGAGGCTTTGACGCTGTTTCTTCCAACGCAAATGCCATTGCTCGTCGCCTCGTTCTCAAGGCCGGGCCGGGGGACGTGCTCCTGCTTCATGACGGTGCCGGACTCCAGGGGACAAACGACCGCAGCGCCACCCTGGAAGCGTTGCCCATGATCATCGATGGCCTGCGTGCGCGCGGCTTTGCCTTCAAGCGGCTGGATGAGCTATTTCCTGCTGCTGCGCCACAGATGAAGGCCTGAAATCACTTCCAGCCCTGGCACCTAAAGGGTGGCCGGCCGGAGCAGAGAGAAATTCACTCAGCATTTCTTGACAGACAGACTGGTCTGTTTACACTCACGGTATGAGCACGGCCACCAAGACTGACGTTCGGGAGAAGCTGCTGGAGACGGCAGCACGGCTCTTCTATTCCCAAGGCTACAAGGACACAGGCATCAATCAGATCATCGATGAAGCCAGCGTCTGCAAGGCCAGCTTCTACAACCACTTCAAGACCAAGGAAGACCTGCTGATTGCCTACCTCGAGCGCAGCCATGATCAATCCATGGCGGCCCTGAGGCAGCGTCTGGCCCAGGTTTCCAGCCCGCGTGAACAACTGCGCGAGCTGTTCCGTTGCCAGGCTGAGAAGCTTGAGAAATCGGGCTTCCGCGGCTGCCCGTTCATGAACACCCTGGCCGAGGTGCCAGGTGCCGAAGACAAAGTGCGCCAGGTGATCGGCTGGCATATGTCTGGCCAGCGGCAGATACTGGAGGAAATTGTGTCCCGGGTCAGCCGGGAACGTGGTCTGGGTGCTCAAAGCTCCCGGCTTGCGGACGACTTGGAAGTCGTGATGACCGGCGGGCTCATGGCTGCGCGCGCCCAAGGCAATGTGGCGATGTTGCGTCACGCACAGTCGATGGCGGAAAGAATGTTGGGCTTGGATGAAAGTTAGGCTTTTCTTTTCGGAATAAGCAGACAGACCAGTCTGTTCGACTGGTACAGGAAACCAGAGGATTCAAACAAGCAACAAGAGCGGGCGGAATTCGCCCCAGAACAGGAGAGCGCCATGGTTGCCACCTACAAAGACCTCAGGGAAGACTTCGCCCGCGAAGCCCTGCCCCTCCATGACGTGCTCTATCGCCAGGCCATGCACCTGACGCGTAATGCCGAAAACGCCGAGGACCTGGTCCAGGAGACGTACCTCCATGCCTTTGACAAGTTCGAGAGTTTCGAACGGGGCACCAACCTCAAGGCGTGGCTGGCGCGCATTCTGTTCAACCTCTTCGTAAACCAGTATCGCCGGAGCAAGAAGGCCGGCCCGCAGGTTGAGATTTCGTCCGTGGAGCCCTTCCTGGGCGAAGAAGCCCAGGCGGACAGCGAGGCCGAGAGCGAATCGCCCGAGCAGATCATGCGCAACGAGCGCTTCCTCAACAGCCTTGAGGGCCCCGTGCGCCGAGAACTTGAGAGCCTCGATCACCGCTTCCGTGACGTGCTCCTGCTCAACAGCGTGGGCGGCGAAAGCTACGCCGATATTGCCGAGAAGCTCGAGGTGCCCATCGGCACGGTGATGTCGAGGCTGCATCGCGCCAAGGCCACCATGCGCGAACGCCTCGCTGAAACCAAAGTCGGTTCGTGAGTTTCCGGGCCCGGTCGGGCCTTGCGCACCGACCGGGCCTGGCGTTCAATCCCTCCATGTCCGACGCACAGGCTGAACGGGCCCACTGCCCCGGCTGCGGCGCCGCCCTGGAACTTCAGGCCGCTCAGGCCATTGTTTCCTGCAACTTCTGCGGCACCCAGAGCAAGGTCGAGCGCCGCCTGCGCCGTGTCGAGCCCGATCTCGAGCGCGTGGCGCCGCCCTACAAGCCGCGCGACCCCAAGGAGGCCTTCGAATCCTGGGGTTGCGATCGCCTCGTGGCCGGTATCCTGAACGAGACGGATCTGGCGGTACGCGTGGCCATGGCCCGCGCCCTGGATTCCTGGCAGCACGTCCATGCCGGATGCATGCGCACGTATGTCGCCGCCTACGTCGAGGCCATGCTCCAGGCTCCGCCAGAGCTGGACAAGGCCATGTGCGGCATCCTGGGCAAGATGGTCTGCTCCGATGACCTGGCCGACAAGCACTGCGTCATCCGCGCCGGCGAACAGTACGGCTTCAGGCTCCATGGATCGCGCGGCCTTCTGTTCGCCCTCTCACTGGGAGACGCGGCTACGGTCAAGCTGTTGCTCGACATTGCGGAATGGGCCTCACGTAACGGCGACGAGGCCTATGCCAAGGAGGCACTGATCGGCGTCCAGACGGCGATCGGGCGCGAACGCACCTACCACGAGGTGTGCACCCAGATCCTCTGTCATCGCCTGACATTCGTCAGCGGACAGGTTGCCCAATGGGTGATGAACTTCCTGAAGAACGAGTTCGACGTGGGCTACCGTTACCACCGCAACATGGTGTTAGAGGTGATGGACGCCTGCGCCATTGAGCGGCCCGAACTTCTTCCCGGACTGCAGAAGGCCATGAGCTTCGCGCGCGGCGGCGCCAAGGACCGCCATGACTATCTCACGCGCCTTTCCTGGCTGACCTACCTGCGATCGCCACAGGCGCGACTGTGTGCGCTGGAAACCCTGGGGGGGCCTCCCGGAGATGTCACGGCCGACGACCTCAAGCAGGCCCTGGACGTCCTTACGCCCTTTCATGACAACGAGGCCACCCGCGAGAAGTGCGTCGATGCCATTAAGGGCATGATCTGGCTGGGGGAAGGCAACAGCATTCCGCCGGTGGTGGAGGCCTGGCTGCAGGGGCAGGGCGAAAAGCTGCATCGCTGGCTGAAGGATTCGTGGAACCTGCGCCTCAATCGCCGCCAGTAAAGCGTCAGTTGTGGCGGCAGTGGTGCTCGCGCACCTTGTTGAAGAAGGCGTGGTAGCGGCCGTCGCGGAAGTCGGGAAATGTGTACTCGTGGCTGAGCCACCGTCCATCGCGATAGCTCAGAGTTACCTCAGCGTAGATGCCGTCGCGCAGATAGAGGCGATGGGCGAAGTCCTTGGTGGTGGCCAGCACGAGCTTGGCACCCGTAATGTAGCCGGGGTCAAGGTTGATGGGCCGCGCGACCCCCATCTCTTCGGCGTAGGCTTTGGTCAGGCGCTCTTCCAGGGAATTGGTGGCCAGTTTCCAGGTCGCCAGTTCAGCGGGATCTGAGGGTCCCTCGAAGGCGATGAAGCGCCGCTTCAGCGGTCCGCCCATTTGTTCGAAGTAGTACTGGGTCAGGTCGAAGGGGTACTCCTCGCTCTCGAGCACGACTTCGCCCATGAGCTTTTCCAGCTCCCACCAGGAATTCTCCAGCACCCGGCCATCGCGGTAAATGACGCCGCAGATGGGCGTGACGCGACGGGCCTGTTTGATTTCTCCCATGGCCTTAATCTTCAGTTATCAGATATCAGTTATCAATTGCCAAAAACCGCTGGATTGCGCATTCACTGCAAGACTAGAACGGTTCACTGAAAACCGCTCACGGAGTGTCCATGGCCCTTGCGAAAATTGCGATCAACGGATTTGGGCGTATCGGGCGTATCGTCACCCGCATCGCCAAGCTGCGCCATCAGTTTGATGTCGTGGCTGTCAATGACCTCGCCGAGCCCGAGGCGCTGGCCTACGCCTTCAAGTACGACAGCATTCACGGCATCTACCCCGGCGAGGTCAGTGTCAGCGGTGACACCATGACCATCGACGGCGACCCCTTCAAGGTGCTCAACGAGAAGGACCCCGCCAAGCTGCCCTGGCGTGAACTCGGCGCCGATTACGTCATCGAGAGCACCGGCAAGTTCCGCAAACTGTCCGAGCTCGACATTCACCTCCAGCGTGGCGCGCGACGCGTGATCGTTACCGTGCCCACCAAGGACTACCTTGAAGCCACGGTGGTGCTGGGCGTCAACGATCAGGTGGTCACGAAAGACGCCAGGATCATCTCCAACGCCAGCTGCACGACCAACTGTGCGGCACCCATGGCCCTGGTCCTGGAAAAGAACTTCGGCATCCGCCGCGGCCTGATGAACACCGTGCATGCCTACACCAATGACCAGCGCCTGATGGACATGCCGCACAAGGATTTCCGCCGCTCGCGCAACGCCGCCACGAACATTGTCCCTACGGAAACAGGAGCGGCCAAGGCCGTGGGCCTGGTGATTCCCAGCCTCAAGGGCAAGCTGGACGGTCTGGCCATGCGCGTGCCCGTGCCGGACGGCAGCGTGGTGGACCTCACGGTGGAGCTGAATCAGGCCGTCAGCGTGCAGGCCGTGAACGAGGCCATGAAGACGGCCAGCGCGGGCTACCTCAAGGGCATCATGCAGTACTGCACGGATCCCATTGTGTCGAGCGACATCGTGGGCAACAGCCACTCCTGCATCTTGGACAGCGAGCTGACGCAGGTCATCGACGGCAACTTCCTGAAGGTCGTGGGCTGGTACGACAATGAATGGGGCTACTCGACGCGCGTGGAGGACCTGATCGTCAAGGTGGCGATCATGGACGGCTTGACGGCGAATCTGCGTTGAACAAGAACCCATGAAACGAATCGGCGTCATCACCAGCGGCGGAGATGCTCCGGGCACCAATGCCTGTGTGCGCACCATTGCCCGGCGCGGCTTTGCCGACGGGGTCGAGGTGTTCGGCATCTTTGACTCCTGGGACGGCCTGCTCAAGGGCGAGGTCCGCAAGCTCGAACGGCAGGATGTGGCGGGCATCGTTCAGCGCGCGGGCACGATACTGCGCAGCGCGCGCAGCACCCTGTTCCTCAAGCAGGGCGACGCGAAGATCGCCATTGATGCCTTGACGCGTCAAGGCCTTGAAGGGGTCGTTGCCATCGGCGGCAACGGTTCCCAGACCGCCGCGTCTCTGCTGGCCCAGGCCGGTTTTCCCGTTGTCGGTGTGCCCAAGACCATCGATAACGACCTCGTGGGTACGGATTTTTCCGTGGGCTTCTTTACGGCGGCCGAGGTCGCCACCCAGGCGCTGGACAACCTGCGCGCCACGGCCGAGGCCCATTCGCGCGTCATGATCGTGGAAACCATGGGCCGGGACTCGGGTTGGATTGCCGTCGAGGCCGGCATTGCCGGCGGCGCCGACCTTGTGCTCATCCCTGAGCATGAGTTCACGCTCGATGCCATCTGTGAGCGTCTGCGCACCCGCCACGAAGTCCACAAGCGCAATTACAGCATCGTCATCATCGCCGAAGGCGCCATGGACAAGGACAAGAAGCTGGACCCGCGGCGTGGCACCAAAGACCTCAACGCGCGGCCCAGGCTCGGCGGCGTGGGCACCATGCTCGCGCTCGAAATCGAGCGTCGCCTGGGCTACAACGCCCGCTGCACCACACTGGGCTATCTCCAGCGGTGCGCAGCACCCATCGCCGTTGACCGTGTGCTGGCGACGCGACTGTCGGACTTCGCCTTTGACCTTCTGCTGAGCGGCAAGTCGGGCCTCATGGCGGCCCTGGCCGGTCGCGACCTGGAGGCCGTGCCCCTGGAGCTTGTGGCGGGCAAGACCAAGCTGGTGACGGACGACTATTTCCGCCTGGCCGAGATTTTCGGCTGATGACCGCTGTCGCCTCCCCCCGTTGCTAGCGGGGGAAGCCTTTGCCATGCTGGACCGTTGAAACATAAAGGGGGCGCCAAGCCCCATAAAGGAATGCCCATGTCCCACGACTTCAACGCCGACATTTTCAAGCGCCGCCGCGCCGAGTTCATGAAGCGCATGCTGCCCGGGGTGGCCATATTGCCCAGCGCTCCCGAGGCCAAGCGCAACAATGACGTTTACTTCGAGTACCGCCAGGACAGCGACTTCTACTACCTGACGGGTTTTGAAGAGCCGGGCTCGCTGTGCCTCATCATCAAGGACCACCCCGAACACAAGTTCATCCTCTTCGTGCCGCCCCGCGACAAGGCACTGGAGATCTGGAACGGCCGCCGCGCGGGCCCTGACGGCGCCAGGAAGCGCTACCACGCCGACGCAGCCTACCCGCTCGAGGAAATCGACAAGCTGGTGCCCGATTACCTGAAGAACCAGCAGCGCATTTACGCCCATTTCGGAGACGATGACCGCTTCGACGACCGCGTCATGGGCTGGCTCAACAAGGTGCGGGCCATGAAACGCCTGGGCATTAACGCCCCGACGGAAATGCACGACCCCAGCGAGATTCTGCACGAAATGCGCCTGGTCAAGACCGAAGACGACCTGCACTTCCTGCGCCGGGCTGCGAAGCTCGGCGCTGGGGCGCACAGGGCGGCCATGATGGCCACTCGCCCCGGCATGTATGAATACGAAGTCCAGGCCGAGTTCGAGTATCACGCCAAGAAGGGCGGCAGCCGCCGCCTCGGCTATCCCAGCATCGTGGCCGCGGGCGACAACGCCAACATCCTTCACTACCACGAGAACAACGCCCTGTGCCGCGATGGCGACCTGATTCTCATGGACGCCGGATGTGAATACGGCATGTACACCTGCGACATCACCCGCTGCTGGCCCATCAACGGCAAGTTCAGCGAGGCCCAGAAAGAGGTCTACAACTGGGTGCTCAAAGCCCAGCTTGCAAGCATTGAGCTGTGCCGTGCCGGCACCCCCTACATGGACACGCACTGGAAGTCAGTCGAGGTCCTGACGGAAGGCATGGTGGCCATGGGCCTCTTGCAGGGCGACGCCAAGCAGATCATCGCGACGCAGAAGCAATGGGACGAAGACGTCAAGAACAAGAAGAAAGACCCCAAGGTGGACAAGGCGCCCAGGACTTTCCGGGAGTTCTACATGCACAACACCGGCCACTGGCTGGGCATGGACGTGCACGATGTCGGCAAGTATCGCGACGGAGAGCAGTGGCGCCCCCTGCAGAAGGGCAACGTGCTTACCATCGAGCCCGGTCTCTACATCTCGGCCGAGCGCGACGACGTCCCCAAGAAGTACCTGGGCATTGGCGTGCGCATTGAGGACGACGTGCTGGTGACCGACGGCGCCCCGGAAGTGCTGACCAAGGACGCACCCAAGACCGTCGACGAGATTGAGCATGTCATGGCCGAGGGCAAGAAAGCCATGGCCAAGGCCCGCTGATCGGATTCGTCCGGATTTCGGTGCCCGCGGCGGGTGTCGCGGGCACTTGTATTTTGTGTCCGGGCTGTGGTTTCATCCGTTGGAATGCCGTTGCGAGGGGCACTACAGGCATGAGCTTTGACGCGGTTCTCTGGGACATGGACGGCACGCTCGTCGATACTGAACGGGTCGTGTGGGACGTCATGCAGGGCGCCTTTGAAGAGGTGCTGGGCTTCCGCATGGACGAAACCCTGTTCGAGAACCTGTTGGGCCAGAGTGAGAACGACTTCTTCGCCACCGTCGGCCGCAAGTTCGGCTTCACTCGTGAGCAGGTTGAGCAGGTACGCGAATTGTTCCATAGCGACTACGTGCCGGCACTTGCCACCATTGCGCCACTGCCCGGCGCTGTGGCTGCCGTGCACCACAGTCACGAGCGCTTTCCCATCGCCCTGGTCACCGGCAGCACCCAGCGCCAGGCCCTGGCCGTGCTGGATGCCCTGGACCTCAAGTCCTGTTTCGAAATCATAGTCGCCTGCGACCACTACGAGCGCGGCAAGCCCCACCCCGAGCCCTATCTTTCGGCGGCAGCGCGGCTCAAGGCCAATCCGGCGCGCTGCCTGGCCGTCGAGGACAGCCCCGCCGGTATCGCCTCGGCAAGAGCCGCGGGCATGAAGGTGGTGGCTGTACATGCCGGCAACAAAGGCAAGGCCGACACCAGCCAGGCCCACCTGCAGCTTCCCACCCTCGAAGTGTTCAACCTCGTCGAAATTGCCGACGAACTGGGTTTGTAGGCGCCTGAATCGTGCAGCCGGGCGCGGCGCTGCTAGACTTCGGCCATGCGCGTTGAAATCGAAATGCTCGGCAGTGGCACGTCCGCCGGCGTTCCCATGATCGGCTGCGAGTGCTGGGTTTGCCGCTCTCCCAATCCGCGCAACAAGCGGCTGCGCGCCAGCGTGCTCTTCCGCGTGCTCAAGGACGGCAGCGAGCGCCGCATTCTCGTGGATGTCACGCCGGACGTGCGGCTGCAAGCCCTGCGCAGCGGCTTTTCCTCGGTGGATGCTGTGCTGATTACCCACACCCATGCCGACCATTGCCACGGGCTGGACGACCTTCGCGCCATTTACTGGGGCGGCGGCAAGAAGCCCATAGATCTTTACGGTTACCCCGAAAGCGTGGCCAGCCTGCGGCAGACCTTTGCCTACATCTTCGACGAGGACTATGACTACAAGGGCATTGCGCGCATCAACACCCACGTGTTCGAGCACGAGCCTTTCCGTGTCGCGGGCCTGACCGTAAAGCCGATTCCGGTGGTCCACGGCAATATGCGCGTGGCGGGCTTCCGAATCGGCGATGCCGCCTACATCACGGACACCAACCTGGTGCCGGAAAGCAGCATCGAACTGCTGAAGGGCGTCAAGCTGCTGGTGCTTGACGCCCTCAGGCGCGCCCCGCACCCCACCCACATGAGCCTGCCCCAGGCGCTGGAAGTCGCGCGGCAGGCGGGGGTCGAGCGTGTGTTCTTCACCCACATCAACCACGACCTCGAGCACGAGTCGATCAACAACACGCTTCCGCCCTTTGCACGCCTGGGCTATGACATGCTGCGCGCCAGCGTAGAAGAAGACGGCAGCGTCAAAGTCCATGACATCGAACAGAGCGGGCTGCCGCCCATCGTTGCGCTGCGTTGAGTCATTGGAGAGCCGACATGAAAAACGTGGAAATGAAGGTGGAAGGCGACAGCCTCGTCATCCGTGTGGACCTGACGCGGGAGTTCGGCCCCTCGTCCAGCGGCAAGACCATTATTGTGGCCTCCACTGAAGGCAACCAGAGCATCGATTACGACAAGGGCGGCAAGTCCGGCTTCAAGATCGGGCTCAACGTCTATCGCAAGCCCTGAAGTTCATGCCAGTTGTTCGTAGACGTCGGCTGCGCGCGCGACGCCATAACGCTCCTCGGCCAGGCGGCGTGCGCGTTGACCCATGGCCTTGCGCAGTTCTGGGTCACGCAGGCGCTCGATCGCCGCGGCGATCTCCTCGGCGTCGGCCGGGTTCTTTACGGTCAGTCCTGCCTGCTCACGCTCGACAAGGGCGCCCAACTCCGTATCCGGCCCTGCCAGGCACAGCAGCGGACGCCCCGAGGCCAGGATGCCCTGCAGCTTGCTCGGCATGGCCAGCCTGTCGGCGCGGGCCGTGAGCGCGATGGCGGCCACATCACAGTCCCCCAGGGAGGCCGCGAGTTCGCTCAGGGGTTTGTAGTCGAAGAACTTCACCTGCTTCCACTGCTCGCGCTGGGCCAGGGCTTTGATTTCTGCCAGCCTGACTCCCCGACCCACATAGTGCAGCTCAACGCCGGTGAGCCTGCCTGCTGCGCGCGTGAGACCTTCGAGATCGTGGAGCACGCCCATGTTGCCCGAGTACTGGATGATCAGGGGTGCGCCGGGCGCCGGCTGGCGCGGCTTGGGCGCGATGGCATCGAGGTCTACCCAGTTGGGTTGCACCTCCACGCGGGCATGCGGGCTGCGCGCCCGGGCGACCTGCTTCATGCCCTCCGTAAGGGTAATCACGGCTTGGGCTCGGCCCATGGCCAGATTGCCGGCCAGGCGCACCAGGCCCGCGGCGGCGCCGGGTTTCATGGCGCCCAGGGCCAGCCCCAGTTCAGGGTGGATGTCGTGCAGCACATAAAGATAGCGCCGTCCCAGCAGTGAAAGTTGCCAGGCCGCCAATGCAAGGCCCGGCGGGCTCGATGGCACAATCAGGGTGCCGCGGCAGAACAGCGCTCGCCAGGCCCCGCTGCACATCAGCCACCACGCACCCAGCGCGCGGGCCCACAGGCTCTTGCCTCCGGGCGCCCACCAGCGCCGCACACTCACCCCGTCCAGGTTCTCCCGGCGGGGGGCGACTTCGCTCAGGCCCTGATATCGGGGCTTGTAGGTCAACACCTGCACCCGATGGCCACGTGCCGCCAGTTCGCGCGCCAGCAGGGCAAAGAGCTGGCCGTCTGCCGCAACGTCCGGCGGAAAGTAGGGGAGCAGGAAGGTGATGCGCTTGGGCACGCCGCGATTATGCAAAGCAATCCTCGCCGGGGCAGTCGCGGGTGAAAATTGCGGCCCGACTGTTACTGCTTTCCAAGGGGCGCGCGGCAATCCAGAATCGGGCCGCATGGCAAAAGGCAAACGCACGGCCCTGATCACGGGCATCACCGGGCAGGACGGCAGCTATCTGGCGGAGCTGCTGCTGGCCAAGGGCTACGTGGTGTACGGCGTCATCCGCCGCAGCTCCACGTTCAATATTGACCGCATCGAGCATCTGTATCAGGACCCGCACGCCCGCGACTATCGCTTGAGGCTCGTATACGGCAACCTGACCGACGCCTCGCGCATCACCCAACTTCTGGCCGAGATCCGCCCCGACGAGATCTACAACCTCGGTGCACAGAGCCACGTCAAGGTCAGTTTCGAACAGCCGGAATACACCGGCGACGTGGATGCCGCAGGTGTCACGCGCCTGCTGGAAAGCGTGCGCAGCCTGGGCCTGAAGTCCCGCATCTATCAGGCCTGCTCAAGCGAGATGTTCGGCAACGCGCCCGCTCCCCAGAGTGAGGACACCGCCATGCTGCCTCGCTCGCCCTACGCCGCCGCAAAGGCCTACGCCTACTGGATGTGCCGCACCTACCGCGAGGCTTATGGATTGTTCATCGCCAACGGCATCCTTTTCAATCACGAGAGCCCGCGGCGCGGGCCGACGTTTGTCACGCGCAAGATCACCCGCGCCGTGGCGCGCATCCAGGCCGGCCTGCAGGACAAACTCTATCTCGGCAACCTCGACGCGCGGCGCGATTGGGGCTATGCGCCCGACTATGTCGAGGGGATGTGGCGCATGTTGCAGCACAAGCGGCCCGACGACTTCGTGCTGGCCACGGGTGAAAGCCACAGCGTGCGCGAGTTCTGTGAGCTGGCCTTTGCGCGCGTAAAGCTGGACTGGCGCCGCTTCGTCAAACTCGACAAGCGCTATCTGCGCCCCGCCGAGGTGGACCACCTGTGCGGCGACGCGGCCAAGGCGCGCCGCGTGCTGGGCTGGAAGCCTCGGGTCACGTTCCGCGAGCTGGTGAACCTCATGGTCGACGCGGATGTTGAGGCCTTGCGGGCGGGCCGTGACGACTTCCGCAGCGAGGAGCGCTGGTTCAAGTGACAGGGAGACAGGGCTTGCGGTCAAGGCACCGCCTGAACCAGGACTCCAACTCCAAGAGAAATCACGACGATGCTCGATCTGACCCACGAACGAATGCTGATCACCGGCGGCAGCGGATTTCTGGGCCGGGCACTGGCCGAGCACCTGCGCTCACTAGGCTGCAGAAACCTGTTTACGCCGCGCCACGCCGACATCGACCTGCTTGACCGCGCGGCGGTCGCCCGCATGTACGACACATGGCGGCCCGGAGGGGTGATTCACGCGGCGGCGCGGGTGGGGGGCATCGGCGCCAACCGGGCCAATCCAGGCCTGTTCTTCTACGAGAACATGCAGATGGGGCTCAATCTGATCGAGGAGGCCCGCCGCTACGGCAAACTTTCCAGGTTTGTCCAGTTGGGCACCGTCTGCGCGTATCCCAAGCACGCCCGGGTGCCCTTTCGCGAGGACGAACTCTGGGAAGGCTACCCAGAGGAAACCAACGCGCCCTACGGTGTGGCCAAGCGTTCCCTGCTGGTCATGCTCCAGAGCTATCGGGCCCAGTACGGCCTCAACGGAATCTTCCTGCTGCCGGTGAATCTCTATGGACCGGGTGACAACTTCGACCTTGAGTCCAGCCACGTCATTCCCGCGATGATTCGCAAGTTCGATGAAGCCGCGCGCTCCAACGCGCCCCAGGTCAAACTCTGGGGAGACGGGCGTCCCACCCGCGAGTTCCTCTATGTGGGCGACTGCGCGCGCGGCATCGCGCAGGCCACAGCCTCCTATGACAAGGCGGAGCCCGTCAACCTGGGAAGCGGGCAGGAGCTCTCCATGGCCGAATTGGCCCAGATCGTGGCGCGGCTCACAGGGTTTCGGGGCGAAGTAGTCTGGGACAAGACCATGCCCAACGGACAGCCGCGCCGAAGGCTGGACACCAGTCGCGCCAAGATTGAATTCGGCTTCACGGCCTCAACTCCGCTGGAGGAAGGGTTGCGCAAGACTCTGGCCTGGTGGCAGGGACAGCGCGCCGAGCAGGGCCGGCGTCCCGGCGCGTGCTGAGAGCGACAAGCGTGAAGTGAAGCAGCGCGCCGGCGCGTATCGAACCAGGGAAACCTGTGGGAATTTCGGGCGAGAACGTCTACCTCTTCCGGCACGCCTTGCTGCGTGATGCGGCCTATCAACTTCAGCTGCCGAGTACTCGGGCCAGGCTGCACGAACTGGCTTTTGAACTGGTGGAGGCTGCGCTGGGTGGCCGGGCGCCCCAGATGCCCGCCCTCGACTTGCTGGAGAAGGCGGACTTTGCGCCCCACAGCACCGACGCGGCCGCGGGCGAACTGGCGGGCCATGCGCTGGCCGCTTCCGAGGGGCCCAAGCGCGAGTTCTTTCTCAGCATGCATGCGAGGTACCTGCGGCGCCACGCTGAGCACTGTCAGCGGAGTTTCAGAAATGAAGAGGCTGTCGCGGCCTGGCGGGCCCTCAGTTTGGTCGAGGGCACGCGGGAGCCCTGTGCTGCCTTGCAACGCTGTGCGGAGGTGTTGTCCAAGTCGGGACGCCGTCGTGAAGCCGAGGACGTTCTGATCGAGGCCCTGAAGCTGCAACGAACCTTGGGCGACAGCAAAGGAGAAAGCGCGCTGCTGGGCTACCTGGGCATGGCGCAGTGCGCCACCGGCCGGCATGCCGAGGCTGAGGCCACGCTCCTGAGAGCCCACGCGATGCTGAGAGACAGTCGCCATGCGCGGCTCCGAGGTCTGGTTGTTGGCAATCTGGCGAGCATCTACTACCTGACGGGCCGTCCGGAGCAAGCGGAGCAACACCAGTTGATGGCTGCCGCGGCCCTGGAAGAAGCGGGCGACAAGGTCAACCGGGGCATTCTGCTGAGCAACCTGGGACTGACCTACCACCGCGCCAAACGCCATGAGCTGGCCGATGCGACCCTGAAGCAAGCGCTGACCCTGCATCGCCAGGCGGGGGATCGTCGCACGGAGGGCATCACTCTTGGGCACCTGGCATTGCTGCTCAAAAGCCGGGGAGACTCAGCCGGCGCAGAAGCCATGACCCAGGAAGCCCTGGCCATACACAGGCAGGTAGGTAATCGCGCATCGGAGGGTATGACGCTGGGCCATCTCGCGTCGATTTACATGACTACCGGCCGCAAGAAGCTCGCCGAGGAGTTCTACTGGGCTGCCGTGGCCATTCACGCCGAAGTTGGCAATCGAAGGAGCGAGGGGGCCGATCTTTGCGGGGTGGGGATCTGCGTGCTGGACCAGGGACGTCCCGGGGAAGCCAAGGAGGCCTGGAGCCGTGGCATGGCCATTTTGAGCCTCATCGGCGACCAGGAACTGATGCGGCTGGAAGAGCAGGCCATGGTAGCTGCCTGTGCCGCGGCCGGTGTTCCCCCGTTTGAATCCGCCGGCGTCGCGCCACAAGCATGAGTCCGCACCTGGCGTGCTGCCGCCCCAAGGGCGCCGCAAGTGCTTTGGGCGCGGGGTAGCAAGCAATCGGGCCCCGGTTTGGAACCGGGGCCCGCATGCAAAGGAGTGCTGCCCTGTCAGGTGTCCTTGCCGCTGACGGTGACGGTATCCTTTTCTTTCTTCTTCTTGTCGTCGGCCGGACGGTCCACGAACTCAAACCAGAGCTCCGTCCTTTCGGCCTCGGGGCCCTTTTCGCCCACACCGGCCTCGCCGAGTTTGCGAACCTTGACCGAGACCTTGGCCTTGCCTGCCATGCCGCCCTTGAGCAACACCTCGCTCAGGGGATTCTCGATGAACTTCTCGATGGCGCGGCGCAGGGGCCTCGCGCCGAACTCCAGGTTCTGGCAGTCCTTGCTGTCGAGTACCCAGTTCTTGGCTTCGAGCGTGACGTCGAGTTCAACCTCGTGCTGGGCCATGCGCTTCTTCACGCCGGCGACCTCGATGTCGAAGATCTGGTAGAGGTTCTCGCGGTTCAGCGGGCGGAACACGATCACGTCGTCGAGGCGGTTGAGGAACTCGGGCTTGAAGTGCCGCTCGATCTCGTGCATCAGCATTTCCTTCATCTGGTCGAACTGGCGCTCGGCGCTGCGCTGCACGAAGGTGAGGCCCGTCTGGTTCTTGATGATGTTGGCGCCGATGTTCGAGGTCAGGATCAGAATGACGTTCTTGAAGTCCACCACGCGGCCGAAGCTGTCGGTGAGCTTGCCCTCCTCCATGACCTGGAGCAGCATGTTGTAGACGTCAGGGTGGGCCTTTTCGATTTCGTCCATCAGTACGACGGCGTAGGGCCGGCGGCGGATCTTTTCGGTGAGCTGGCCGCCCTCCTCATAGCCGACGTAGCCCGGGGGCGCGCCGACGAGACGGGAGACGTTGAACTTCTCCATGTACTCGCTCATGTCAATCTGCACCAGGGCGTCGTCCGTACCGAACATGAAATTGGCCAGCGCCTTGCACAACAGCGTCTTGCCCACGCCCGTGGGGCCCACGAACAGGAAGCAGCCGATGGGGCGCTTGGGGTCCTTCAGGCCGGCGCGCGAGCGGCGCACGGCGCGCGCAATCTGGGAAATCGCATCTTCCTGGCTGATGACGCGCTTGTGCAGCTCATCCTCCATCTTGAGCAGGCGCTCGCTCTCGCCCTGGTCAATGCGGGTGAGCGGGATGCCGGTCATCTTGCTCACCGTCTCGCAGATCACATCTTCATCGACGACGCCGGAAATGACGTTGGCCTGCTCGCGCCATTCGCGCTGCATGCGCTCCTTTTCCTTGCGCAGTTGCATGGCCTTGTCACGGAGCTGGGCCGCCTTCTCGTACTCCTGGTTGGAGATGCACTCGTCCTTCTCGGCCTCCAGGCGGTCGATTTCCTTGTTCAGGTCGCCCAGATCCGGCGGCTTGCTCATGCTGCGAAGGCGCACGCGCGCGCCGGCCTCGTCCATCACGTCGATGGCCTTGTCCGGCAAAAAGCGCGAGGGAATGTAGCGCGCCGAGAAATCGACGCACTGTTTGAGCGCGCCATCTGTGTAGCGCACGCGGTGGTGTGCCTCGTAACGCGACTTCAGGCCCTTGAGGATCAGCAGGGCATCCTCGGGCGACGGCGGCTCGACCAGCACCTGCTGGAATCGGCGTTCCAAGGCGCCGTCTTTCTCGATGTAGCGGCGGTATTCGTCCAGCGTCGTGGCGCCGATTACCTGCACCTCGCCGCGCGAGAGCGCGGGCTTGAGCACGTTGGAGGCGTCGATGGCGCCTTCAGCGCCGCCTGCGCCCACCAGGGTGTGCAGCTCGTCGATGAACAGGATGACATTCTTGGCGCGCCTTACTTCCGTCATCACGGCCTTGATGCGCTCCTCGAACTGGCCGCGGTACTTGGTGCCCGCCACCATCATGGCCAGGTCCAGCACGACGATGCGGCGGTCACGCAGCAGTTCCGGCACGTTGCCGCTGATTACTTCCTGGGCCAGACCCTCGACGATGGCCGTCTTGCCCACGCCGGCCTCGCCGATGAGCACCGGGTTGTTCTTGGTACGGCGGCACAGCACCTGGATCACGCGTTCGATTTCGTTGCGGCGGCCGATCACGGGGTCTAGCTGGCCGTCGCGGGCCAGTTCGGTGAGGTCACGCCCAAACGCATCCAGGGCCGGCGTCTTGGACTTCTCGTTGGGGTTGCCGCCGCCGGGGTTGATGTTGGCCGTATCGCGCTGCGGGTTCTTGCGGCGCTCGGTGTCACCAGAGGACGCGTTTTCGCGCGGGGCCTGACCCTTCTGCTGGTCAGGGCTGAGGAGTTCCAGCACCTCTTCGCGCACTTCATCCAGGCGCACGCCCAGATTCATGAGCACCTGCGCGGCAATGCCCTCGTTTTCCCGCAGCAGGCCCAGAAGCAGGTGCTCGGTGCCGACGTGCTCGTGATTGAGCGACTGGGCTTCTTCCTTGGCCAGGTCGATGACACGCTTGGCGCGGGGCGTGAAGGGCAGCTTGCTGGGGGCGGTCATGACCTGAGGGCCCTGCTGCACCAGCTTTTCAATCTCGAGGCGGATTTTGCGCAGGTCCACGTCCATGTTGCGCAGGACCGTGGCGGCGACGCCGCTGCCCTCGAGGATCAGGCCCAGCAGGATGTGCTCGGTGCCGATGTATTCGTGGTTGAACTTCTGCGCTTCCTGACGGGCCAGCCCCAGGACTTTGCGGGCGCGCTCGGTGAACTGTTCGAACATGTTTGCCTCTTACGGGCCGCGATGCGGGGCCAAGCCCCGGTGAGTCACGGTAACACGGCGCAAATGGCCGTCAATTGCCGTTGAAAGGCCGTTTTTCGGCCCATGCCGCAACGGCATACGCTGGATTTAACCGCAAAGCCCGTGCCGTGTATTCCGCCCAAGCGCTGCACTTGTAAACCTCGTTTGAGCATGCATGATGCCGCCATGAAAACCACTCCCAAAGTCAAAGCCTTCTTGATCTGCGACCAGGTCATCCATTCCACGGACCGCAAGTACACTGTCGTCGGCATTTTCCGCCGCGTCCATGCCGCGCAGTTCCCGGTGTTTCATGCGCGCTTTGGACTCTACCTCATGCTGGGCGAACTCAATGGTCGCTGCGACCTGACCATCCAGTTTATCGACCCGGGCGACGGCCAGGTGCTTGGCCGCGCTGACCTCAAGGGCGTCGAGCACCGCAGCCCGCTGGATGACTTCGAGACGGGCCTGAACCTGCCGGGGCTGCACTTCCCCAAGGCCGGCACCTACGAGATTCACCTGCTGGTCAACGGAGAGCTGCTGCACGTGGATACGATTCACGCGGTGCAGATGGAGAACCCGCCCCAGCAACCCCTGGGCGGGGAGCAACGTCCCTGAGCGGCATCGACCTAGAGTCGCAACGTGAAGCGGGGCCGCCCTGGGGCGACCCCGCTTGAATGTGGTAGGCGCTACAGGACTCGAACCTGTGACCCCTGCCGTGTGAAGACAGTGCTCTACCAACTGAGCTAAGCGCCCGGGTCAGACGTATGACGCGCGTGTGGCACGCGCGCCCCGCTCGCAGCCTTGTGGGCCCGCTTGGGGGCGCGTATAGTATTCCCCTCTTGGGCAACGTCAAGCGGCGGAACATCCATGGAAACCATCCTCGTGGTCGAGGACGACCCATCTATCCAGCGCGGCCTGGAATTGAACCTGCAGGTGGAGGGCTATTCCGTATTCACTGCGGCAGACGGCGAAACCGGCCTGCAGAAGGCCATTGAGCACAAGCCTGATGTGATCCTGCTCGATGTCATGCTGCCCAAGCTTTCGGGCTTTGACCTCTGCCGCCAGTTGCGCAAGCAGGGCATGACCATGCCCATCATCATGCTCACGGCCAAGACCCAGGAAATCGACAAGATCATGGGTCTTGAGCTGGGTGCTGACGACTACGTGACCAAGCCTTTTTCCATCGCCGAGGTTGTGGCGCGCGTCAACGCCCACGTGCGCCGCAGCAAGCGCTTTGAAACGACGGAAGCCAATTACGTGTTTGGCCCCTACACCCTTGACGTCAAAGGGCAGGTCCTGCGCAAGGACGGGAACCAGATCGAACTCTCGCAGAAAGAGTTCCAGATGCTCAAGCTCTTCCTGGAGAACGAGGGCAAGGTGTTGTCCCGCCAGGAGATTCTCACCAAGGTCTGGGGTTTTGACTATTTTGGCACCGACCGCACGGTGGACAACTTCATCAACAAGCTGCGCCAGAAGGTCGAAGACGACATCAACAGGCCCGAGCACATCCTCACCATGCGCGGTTCGGGATACAAGTTTGTGCGCTGACTTTGCCGGCCCTTGCCCCATCAACGCCACATGCCGCCCTGACCGGCGGCATGTGTTCTTTGGTGTGACTGGGCAGCGGCATCACTTTCCGCGCTGTTCATCCACCCACTTGCGCACGGCCGCGGCGTGTTCTTTGGCCAGGCGGTTGCTGGTTTCGGTAAACTTGCGGGCGAAGACTTTGTCGGCCTTCTGCATGGCGGTGATAGCGGCGTCGAATTCCTTGAAGTCCTTGTAGGTGCCGTTCTTGGTCTCCTTGACGGCCGTGTTCCAGTCGTCGTCGAGGTTGACCTGGCGGTTCTGTTTGATGCTGTCGAGCTTGATCTCGTAGTACTTCTTCCAGACGCGCTCAAAGTCTTCAAACAGCTTCTGGCCGGCCTCGGTCATCTTCTCCTCTTCGGCCTTCTTCTCGACGCTCTTCTCGCCTTCGGGTTTCTCCGAGGTCTTGGGCGGGTCCTTGGGCTTGTCATCCTGAGCAAACAGCGGAGCCCCCAGGCAGCAGGCCAGCAGCAGCAGGCAGACGTTCTTCATCGAGCACCTCCTGAGAACTGTAACGCAAAGCGAGGCCGCCGGTTTCCGGCTTTCGCCCCTGAGCTGCCCTGCCGGGAATCCGGCAGGGGGCGTGCTTCGGGGCGCTGGCCCCGAAGCACGCCACAGGCAACACGAACGGCGAGTCCGTACTACTTCACGTTCATCGTCAGCAGGAACTCCACGTTGGTCTGGGTCTTGCTCACCTTCTCCTTGAGCAGCTCCATGGCCTCGATGGGGTTCATGTCGTTGAGGATGCGTCGCAGCACCCACATGCGCTTTTGCTCTTCCGGGTCAAGGAGCAGCTCTTCCTTGCGCGTTCCGCTGCGCGTGACGTCCAGGGCCGGATAAACGCGACGGTCGGCCAGGCGACGGTCCAGGTGCAGTTCCATGTTGCCGGTGCCTTTGAACTCCTCGAAGATCACTTCGTCCATCCTCGAGCCCGTGTCAATCAGTGCCGTGGCAATGATGGTCAGGGAGCCGCCCTCTTCGATGTTGCGTGCGGCGCCGAAGAAGCGCTTGGGCTTCTGCAAAGCACTGGCGTCCACGCCGCCCGTGAGGATCTTGCCGGAGTGGGGCTGCTCGGCGTTGTAGGCGCGGCCGAGGCGGGTGATCGAATCCAGCAGGATGACGACGTCCTTGCCGTGCTCAACCATGCGCTTGGCCTTGTCCAGCACCATCTCGGTGACGGCGACGTGGCGGCTGGTGGGTTCGTCGAAGGTGCTGCTGACGACCTCGGCGTCCACGTTGCGCTCCATGTCGGTCACTTCTTCGGGGCGCTCGTCGATGAGCAGCACGATGAGGTAAATGTCCGGGTGGTTGCGGCGAATGGCGTTGGCGATCTTCTGCATCAGCACCGTCTTGCCCGTGCGGGGCGGGGCGACAATCAGGCCGCGCTGGCCCATGCCGATGGGGCTGACGAGATCGACGATGCGCAGGTCAATGTCACGGATCTTGCCCTGCCGGTCCTCGAGGAAGATGCGGCGGTTGGGGTACAGGGGCGTAAGGTCGTCGAAGTTGATGCGCTCGGCAAGCTTGAGCGGGTCCTCGCCGTTGACCTTGTCCACCTTGAGCAGTGCGAAATAGCGCTCGTTGTCCTTGGGCGGTCGGATCTGGCCGGCCACCACATTGCCGCTCTTGATGCCGAAGCGGCGGATCTGCGAGGGCGACACGTAGATGTCGTCGGGGCTTGGCAGGTAGTTGTAGCCGGGGCTGCGCAGGAAGCCAAAGCCCTCCTGCAGTACCTCCATGACGCCTTCGCCCACGATCTGGGCGCCCTGCTTGACCTTCTCCTTGAGCAGGGTGAAAACCAGGTCCTGCTTCTTGAGACCGGTGACCTCGACGAGGCCCAGGCGGCGGATTTCGCGCTGCAGGTGCTCCATCTTCGACTGCTGCAGCAGGTTCAGGTTGATGATCTCGGCCGGCCGCGGGGGCTCGGCTGGCACCGCGGGGACCGGAGCGGTTTCCGCCGCGGGCGCCGGCTGGGGCTGCGCCGGGGGCTGAGGATGTGCCTGTGCCTGCGCCTGGGCGTAGCGGTTGGACTGCCCGTGGCGGTCATGGCGCGGCCGATCATGGCGGTCATGGCGTTCGTGGCGCGGCGGGTGCAGTTCATTGCCGGGTTGGGGCGCTGAGGGGGCCTGGGGGACTCTGTCGTAAGCAGGCTCCACAGGCGCGGGGGCCGGGGCGCGGGCGGGAGTCGGCGCGGGCGCCATCACGTTGCCGGAAGCGACGGCGGGCGTCGCGGGCGGCGGGGCCTCGTTGCCGATGGGGGCTGCCGTCTCAGTGGGGGCCGATTCCGTGGCGGTTTCGGACTCCTCACGATCCGTATCGTCGCCCTCCCCCTGATCGGACTGGATGGCGGCCATTGCCGCCGCGCGCTGTTCGCGCTCAAGGCGCTGCTCGTTGCGGTGGGCTTCCTGCTGCGCCGTAAGCGTGGCGTGCATGGGGCTGCCCGGTTCGATCTTGGGCTTGCGCGTGCCACGCCGACGGTTCATGCCGCCGGGGCGGCGGGGCCTGCGGTTGCGACCATTTCCAGCCATGTCTTCAGACATCACACTTTCCTTGCGCCCTGGGCGCTGTTTGCGCGGGATCCCGTTGGGGGGACCCGAACGCGCGGCTTTGGGGGTGTTCCCCCCGGTTCTCGGCCGGGCTCTCCGGCCCTTTGGCGCCTCGGCATCGCCTTGGCGTTACTTCACCGCTATCGCGGCGATCGCTTGGCCCTGACCCGCCTGCGGGCCGGGCCTCGCTTGCTTGCCGCGTCACCGACGCGGCTCGACATACTTCTTCCAGATGGCCTGCACCTGGCGCTCGACATCTTCCAGTGTTCCGTTGTTGTCCACGACTTCGTGGGCCAGGGCGCGCTTTTGCTCCAGGGGCAGCTGGTGCTTCTGGCGCCGCGCCACTTCGCCGCGCACCCAGCCGCGCGTGAACATGGCGCGTTCTTCGCGGGTGGCCTCTGCGCAGTCGACGAAGATCAGCACGTCGTATTTGCCCTCGTAGTTCTTGCTTTCCAGCAGCAGGCTGATGTCCAGCACGACCGCCTTGAGCCGCGTGTCGGCCAGGGCCTCGGCTATCTGGCGCGCCGTGAACGCGCGGATGCGCGGGTGCGTGATGGTGTTGAGGCGCAGGACCCGCGTGGGGCCTTCAAAGGCCAGGGAGCCCAGGCGCTTGCGGCTGACTTCGCCGTTCTTGTCGATGACATCGTCACCAAACGCATCCACCAGTTCTTTCTTCACTTCGGGCTCTTTGAGCACTTCATGACCGGCGGCATCGGCGTCAATGACTCGCGCGCCCAGCTTCTCAAAGGCCTTTGAAACGGCGGACTTGCCGCTTGCCACGCCACCCACAAGCGCGAACACCACGGGGCGGGTGCCCGGGACCGGCAGCCTGGCGGATGTGGCGGCCTTGCCGCTCATGGGTGCATCCATTGTGAGGTCAGAACTGAAAGGCCCAAGCCGCCGCGCGGCCTGCCCTCTGACGCCAGATTTCGTAACTCGGACTTTTTGCTCATTCTTTGGGCTTCCAGCCCACCAGCTGTTCCAGCCCCTGAACCGCGTTGCGCACCTGCGTGGACGGCTCGGCCTGAGCCAACATTGCAAACAGTGCGTCTCTGGCCTGCCGCCGCGCCTGTGGGTCGCGCAGGCCCGTGGCCACGACCTCGATGGTGAGCAGCTCGTTGCCCGTCGCAATCACACACAGCGCGGCTTGATCGACGCTGTTGTCGCGGTAGTCGAAGCTGACGACGTAGGGTTCGGCCCCGGTGAGCGACTTGCCGGCGCCGAAGAAGGCGTCGGGGCGGTCGCAGCGTCGGGCGAAAACGGAGTCAGCGCGGACACGGGCGCGCAGGTCACCATTGCTGTGGGGTTTCAAACGACGAATCAGGGCGAGGGGTTTAGCACCGCTGCCGTCAATTTCAACAGTGGAAGAGCCGCCGGTTTTGCGCAAGGACCAACCTTCGGGCAGCGCCAGCTTCAAGCCGCCCTTCTCATAGGCCACGATCCCGGCCTTGAGGTCTTCGATGCTGCTCTTGCACTGGTGCTTGGGGGAGCCTTCGAGCGCGAGTTCGCGGACAATCGAAACTGATGTGAGAATCCGTTCCAAACCCGATACATGAGCCTTGGTCAACCCAATATCTTTCCCCTTCGCATCCATGTTGCGCACTTCGACTACAACCACAATCTGAGAAGACTTGCCCGAGACTCGCGTGACTCCAAATGCCGCGATGTCGCGCTCAACAGGCTCTGCAATCCCGGCGTCATGGAGGGACAATTCCTTGTTGTCGGCTCTTCGCACGACCTTGCCCGCGACTCCGCGCGTACCGGAACTCTTCTCGCTGTCTTTTTCTGAATTGGCGGGCAAGTAGCCGCGATGCCTGATGCTTTCCAGCATGAGACTCGTCGCAAGTTCTACTGCCCAGGCCTGCTCCAGCTGCGGCTTGAGTTTCACCCGACTTGTGTCGGTCAGTGCCACGGTAAATCCCTTGGCATCCGGCAAGTCAATCGCCACGCATTCGGTGCCGTACCAATCCACGGGCTTGATCTTCGCGCCTGCGGGCAGGTCGAACTTCAACAACACCTTGTTCGCACCCTCGCGGGGCGCCAGCCTTAAGTGGCGGCGCTGGTCCCGGTCGTAGCCTTCGAACAGTTCCGGGTATTCGAGATAGTCGTCGGGATAGAATGAAAGCCACTGCACGCCCGCTTGCGGCCCCAGTTCAAGGAAGTCGCTTTGCAGCTCTCCCGTGATGATTTCCTGGTCCGGTTTTTCCTCGGGCAGATCGTCGTCCGGGCTCGTACGCGTTGATTCGCAGGCGGCCAGCAAAGCCATTCCACCACTGAGCACACAGAGGGCACAGAGAAACGCAAAGCGCTGCAACCACAGATGGACACTGGCGGCCACAGAACGGCTGAGGCTCTTCCGCGCGCATCTGCAGGGAGCTGAGCCTTCAAAGCAGTTCTCCGGGGACGCTGTATGCTCCGTGGTGAAAGCAGTTGTCGTTGTCTCAATCATTTCGCATCCAACCAGTTTTCGCCTATGCCGACGTCAACGACCAGCGGCACGGCGAGTTCCATGGCCCCGCTCATCTTCTTCTGCGCAAATGCCGCGCAGGCCTTCGCTTCCTTCTCCGGCGCCTCGAACACCAGTTCGTCATGCACCTGAAGCAGCATGGCAAAAGGCAGCTTCTTGCCCTCGATTTCACGGTGAATTTCAAGCATGGCGCGTTTGATCAGGTCGGCCGCCGTGCCCTGCAGCACGGTGTTGAACGCCTGGCGCTCAGCCTGCGCGCGCAGCATGGCGTTCTTGCTCGCGATCTCGGGCAGGAAGCGCTTGCGGCCCAGCAGCGTCGTGACAAAACCCTGCCTGCGGCAATCCTCAATGACCCGGTTGATGGTTTCCTTCACCGTGGGGTACTGGGCGAAGTACTTCTCGATGAAGGCCTGGGCCTCGCCGCGCGAAATGCCCAGCTGCTGCGAGAGGCCAAAGGCGCCCTGGCCGTAGATCAACCCGAAGTTCACGGTCTTGGCGGCGTTGCGCTGCTCTTTGCTGACGGATTTTTCGGGCACGTCAAACACCTGGGCCGCCACGTGCCGGTGAATGTCGGCGCCGGCCTTGAAGGCCGAGATCAGGTGGGCGTCCTGCGTGACGTGGGCCAGCAGGCGCAACTCGATCTGCGAGTAGTCGGCACTGACGAGCTTGCAGCCCTTCTCCGCGATAAAGGCGCGGCGGATGCGCTGGCCCAGCTCGGTGCGCACCGGAATGTTCTGGATGTTGGGGTCTTTGCTCGAGAGGCGGCCCGTGGCCACCGTCTGGCGGAACGTCGTGTGCACCCGCGAGCGCTCGTCGGCCAGCAGGGGAAGGGCATCCACGTAAGTGCTCTTGAGCTTGGCCTGATGGCGGTACTCCACGACCTTGGCCGGCAGGGGATGCAGGGGCGCCAGCTTCTCCAGTGTGGACATGTCTGTGCTGCGGCCCGTGCCCTTGGCCGTCTTGCCCTGAACCGGGAGATTCAGCTTGTCAAACAGCACCCCCGCCAGCTGCTTGGGCGAGTTCACGGTGAACTCGAAGCCCGCCAGGCCGTGGATTTCCTTCTCCAGCTCGGTAATGCGCGCGCCCATTTCACGGGAAAGCTGCGCGAGGTAGGGCTGGTCAATCTTGACGCCCTTGAACTCCATGTGGGCCAAAACCTCGACCAGCGGGATCTCGAGTTCTTCGGCCAGTTTCTTCAGGCCCTGTTCCTTCAATTGCGGCTCAAAGGCCAGGCTCACACGCAGGGCAAAGTCGGCGCACATCGCGCCCCAGTTCGAGACGCGGCTGACCTCGGCCTGGGCCAGGCGTCCGGGGCGGCGCTTGTCGCCGCCGGCGACGGTTTCCAGCGGCGGAATGTCGAGGCCCAGGTACTCGCGCGCCAGGGAGTCCAGGCGCGCGTCTTCACGCACGGTATCCAGCAGGAAGGCGTCGAGCTTGGTATCGCTTTCAATGCCGCGCAGGCTGATGCCCTGGGCCAGCAGCAGGCGCATGTCGCGTTTGAGGTCATGGCCGCGCTTGGCGAGCCGGGAATTCTCCAGCCAGGGCTTGAGCGCGTCGAAGAGAGCCTGGGGTTTGTGGCCGGCATTGAGGGGCAGGTAACAGGCATCTCCCGGCGCAAAGGCAAAGGCGATGCCGACGAGGGTCGCCGCGCGGAGTTCTCGACTCGCAGCCTGGGGTTGCTCGGCGCCTTCTTCGTCGTCGGATTCTTCGATGGGGGCCGGCTCGTCAGCGAGGCAGTGGAGGCAGAGGGACTTTGACTTGCTGACACGCTCGATAAGGCGCTTGAAATCCAAGGCGCTTTCAACGCAGGCGTAGTTCGATTCCACCTGGGTGAGCGCGGCGGGCGGGGGCGGCGCGTTCTCCTTGCTGGGGGCGGCGCCAAACAGCGACTTCTGGGCCCCTGTGGCCTTGGGCTTGGGGGCTGCGGGCTTTTCGGCGGGGGCGTTTTCACTTTGAAGGGCCGTGGCTTCGTCCTTCCAGCCGAGGTCTTCCACGATGGAGTTGAAGTTGAGTTCCACGAGCAGGGGCAGCAGTTTGGCCTTGACGCTCTGCAGGGGGTGGACCGTGGCGGCCTTCTCATCGAAGGGTACTTTGTCGGCCCACTGGCCATCGGTGACAATCTGGGCAAGGCGCCGCGAAAGCGGTGCTTCGGGCCTGAAGGCCAGCAGGTTTTCGCGCAGTTTGGGTTGCTTGATGGCACCGCTCTCAGCCGCGGCGAAAACGCTGTCCAGAGTGCCATGCTCGGCCAGCAGTTTCGCCGCGGTCTTCACGCCGACGCCCTTGGCGCCGGGAATGTTGTCCACACTGTCGCCGGCCAGGGCCAGCACATCGACAAACTGCTCCGGCCGCAGGCCGAACTCGGTTTGCAGCTCTTCGGGTCCGTAGGTGCTTCCGTCTTCCTCGTTGATCAGCTTGACGCGGGGCGAAAGGAGCTGCTTGAGGTCCTTGTCGCGCGAAACCAGACGCACCTCCATGCCCGCCTGCTCGCATCGGCGTGCCAGCACGCCGATAACGTCGTCGGCTTCGAGGCCTGGAGTCTCGACCACGGCAATCTCGCAGGCGTCCAGGAAACGCCGGATGAGGGGCAGTTGCTCGCGAAGGTCTTCGGGCATGGCTTCGCGGTCGCCCTTGTAGTCGGGATAGATTTCGTCGCGGAAGGTGGGCCCCTGAGGGTCCAGGGCGCAGACCAGGAAGTCCGGCTTGTGCTTCTCGATCAGGGCCAGGCACATGCGCGCGAAAATGAAGGTGGCGCCCACGGGCTTGCCCCGCACCGAACGACGGCGCGCGGCGGGGCTGTAATAAGCCCTGAAAATCTGCGAAAAGCCGTCAATGATGTAGATGGACTTGGCCATGGATGACGCCCAAGCCCCCGGAACTGCGGAGGGTCAAGGCGCGGCCTCAGGCCCGCGCCTGAAGGCAGAAGAGATCAAAAGCCCCGGTGCTTACGAGAACTGCCAGAGGCGTCGCCGGCAGTGATGCACCGGGCTGCTGCAAGGGCCTGAGGCAATAAACGTTTAGGGATACAGGACGGTGTTTCCGTCTCAGCGCCCCCAGCATGGTGCCGTGACACAAAGGTGTCAAGTTTTTTTGCCGGGGGAATATTGCCCTTGCCCCCCTCCGCCCCTATGCTTTCCTGCCTTGACCCCCCAAGCATGAAGCGAGAGCGACTTCGTCGCGGCGTTGCGGATTTCCGTAATGGCTGCGCGTTCATTCACCACGGAGCAGAGTTGCATGCTCAGACACAGTGATTCGCGGCGAGGCATGGCCGACCTGATCGTCATGATCCTGATGATCGTGCTTCTGATCGGCGTTTCGGTACTGGCGTTCATTGCTTTTGACCGCGCCAAGAAGGAAGAGGCCTACCTGGCCAACCTCAAAGCCATTCCGGCGCAGCAGAAGGCCGAGATGGATGCCACACGCGCGCGATTTGCCCAGGTCAGCAACCTGATCGGCTTCAAGGGCAACGCGGACTTCTCCTCCCCGTCGGCCATCAAGGCCATGCTGGAAAAGGGCGGCGAGCGCAACGGCGTCTACCTGAAGATTTCGGGACAGAACCCGGAAGACAAGGCGTCCAGCACGATCAAGGGCGTCAGTGGCGAGCATGCGGTCTCCAAGTTGCCGAAGGCCGGCGGCACCAGGGAAGAAAAGCCGCAGATGTACTCGTACGCTGACGGCATTACGGTGCTGGAGGCCATTGCCGCCCAGGACAAGCTGATCCACGACCTGGTCAAAGAGCACATCCCCTCGATGCAGAAGCAGGCCGAGCTGCAGCGCAAGTGGACCAACGAAGCCGCCGACGCCCGCAAAGAAGCCGCGACTACCAAGTTCAACGAATACAGCGGCAACGTCGAAGCTGCCAACCGCTCCCTGAACGAAAAGAACGCGGAGGCCATCACCGCAGAGGAAGCTCTGTCGGCGGCGGCCAAGCGCGAGACGGAAGCTTACGATGCCCTGTCGGGCCAGGCGATCATGGACGCGATCGAGGAGAAATTCCGCAAGATGCGCGAAACGCTGCCCGCGCGTCAGTCGTCCGTAGAGATGCAGGACCAGGTGGCGGCCAAGCAGGCCCGCCGTATGAAGGACGACCAGCGTGACGCAGACGGCTACGTGTTCCTGGTCGACACGGTGTCCGGCTGGGTTTGGATCAACATTGGCCAGAAGAGCGATGTGCGTCTGGACATGAGCTTTCAGGTGCTGCGCGCCGATCCTTCGTTGCCTTCGCTCATGCCTGTCGGCGAAGTGCGCGTGAAGGAAATCCTGCGCGGCAACATTGCTCGTTGTCGCATCGACGCGCTGGACGATCCCACGATCATGCCCAAGCAGGGCGACATCATCCGCAACCCGAACTTCAACGACCGCCAGTACTTCAGCTACTGCCTGGTGGGCAAGTTTGGCGGGGGCAATTCGCGCTTCACCTATCAGCAGTGGGTGACCAAGCTGACGGACCTGGGCTTCCGCATTGTGCCCACCATTCGTGCAGATACGGATGTCGCTATCCTCGGGGCCGACTGGAACGAGGACCCGATTTTCAAGGCGGCCCGGGAAGAAGGGCTCGACTTCGAACGCATGACCGAGAAGGAACTGATGTGGTTCCTGGGCCTTGAAGGCCCCGAGTCCCGTTAGCAGACAAAGAAACCGACACCGGCGCTGGGCGCCGCTGAAACAAGAGAGCAGCCATGGCAAAAGGCCCGCAGAAAGTCGCAAGCTGGTACTGGATCACGTCGGCCGCGCTGACCCCGTTCATCATGGTCGCCATGGTGTTCGCGGCCTACGGCTTCTACCAGTCCAAGTCTTATCGCAACGAGGCAGAAGCCATTTACGCCCGGCTCGAAGAGGACCACAAGCAGTTCGAGCCCCTGCACACCCAGATCAAGGAAGTCGCCGAGGTCACCGGTTGTTTCGTCAAAGGCGACCCCGACCAGTTCATCACCGCCGCTTCCACTGAAATCAAGGGCAAGCCTCCGAACTCTGAGGAAGAACAGAAGGGTCCCGACGCCAACCCGGTCTATCGCCGCTGGCGTGACGCGGATCGTCTCTACTACGGCGAGGGCGACAAGGGCGGCATGGTGCACAGCTATGTTTCGGCCCGTCGCTTCCTTGACAAGCTTGAGCTGGCCGTAAAGAAGTGGATCGCCTACAAGGCCTACCAGGTCTACTCGGTCAAGACCATCAACCTGGGCACCGTATCTCAGCCCGTCGCACCTCAACCGGCCCCCGCGCCGGCCGAGGGTACTCCGCCTGCTACGCCCCCGGCTTCGCGCGTGGTCGCGGCCGGCGTGATCGAGCGGCCCGGCAAGAAGCGCCCCATCTCCGGCGAAATCAGCAAGGAAGCCTATCTGCCTGAGGAGACTTTGATTGAGGCCGCCTACACGCGATGGACCGGCGGCGACCAGCCCTCGGACCGCGCCATGAAGCCGCGTCAGGCGATTACGCTGGAGAACATCCTGCGCCTGCAGATGCTCATGCTCGATGAGCTGATT
>JABARW010000004.1:153163-188373 GCA_019186845.1 Planctomycetota bacterium
TACCGCCAATGTGCGTCAGTATGGTCTGCTGGTCGGTGAAGTGACCGGCGACGACGAAGTTGAAGGCCGCAAGGTGGGAGTGGGCCGCTTTGCCGAGGAGGAGCGCGCCAAAGCCATCATTGCTGACGTGGACCGCAAGGTGGGCGACAATCGCGAGCGCAGCCGCCTCGCCGAGCGCGCCATCAATGAAACCGCGAAGACCGATGGCGATCTTTCCAACCTGGCATTGGAAAACGAGCGCAACTTCGCCGACGAATTCAATATCCGTGACGGCCAGATCAAGGAAGATGCCACCAAGTTCGAGGCCGAAAAATTGGCGCACGAAGCCGACCGCAAGGCCTTTGTCGAAGTCGTCAAGCGCATTGCCCGTATCAAGCAGCAGGTGCCGGTCAAGCGCGCCGACGCTGACGGTCGAATCACCTACAGCGATGACCGTCGCAAGAGCCTGCATATCGACCTTGGCCGCATGGACGGCGTCAAGGCCGGCCAGCGTTTCGAGGTTTGGCGCTACGACGGCTTCGAGAAGGACGTCATGCTGGGCGTGATTGAGATTGTGCGCACCCTTTCGGACTACACCAGCCTCTGCACCGTGCTCGAACTGGCCGATGAGAACACGCCGATCCGCAAGGGCGACGCCATCGTCAGCCGCATATGGCACAATGGTCGCTTCCTCAGCGTGGCACTGCACGGCACTTATGAGCCTCCCAAGGTCGCCTACTCCCGTGAGCGCTTGACCGAATTGCTCAAGCAGGCGGGTGTGCGCGTCGTTGAAAAGGTCCAGCCAGGTACGGACATCGTGGTGACCGGCAGCGATCTCTACAACGACAACTGGTACCGCCAGGCTCGCGACAGCCTCCGCTTTGAAACCATCAGCGAAGAGGAGCTTCGGCTCTACGTCGACCCGCGCTAGCATTCATGCGATGGCGGCTGGTTGCTGGTTGTTTATCACCCATCCGGCTGTGTCTCATCGGGGCGGCCCAAAGGCCGCCCCGATGCTTTTCTGTGCCCCGAATCTCCAGTTCAAACGCCCAGTCAATTGCACCTTGTCTCCGTGACGCGTATCATGGGCCCCTTCGGAGGCTCGCCACGCGATGGCCCAACTGACGCAGGAGCAAGAGGCCTTTCTGCGGCAGCGCATGCCGGAGGCTTACGCGCCGGTGCGCGAGCCCGTTGTTTACATTCGTGACTGGCTCAACATCAAAAAGATGATCCATGCCGCGCCCGAGCCCGAATCGGCGAGGCTGGAACTCGTGGGCCTGGCTGACCCCATGCCGGGAGTGCCCCATGCGGAACTTCAGAACACCGTGCGCAAGGCTTGCCAGGCCATCAGCCTGGACCGCGACTGCGCCGACGCCTATGCCCTTGTCGTCCGCGCCGTCGTGCAGCTCTCCAGTTACGATGAACTCACAGTGCACCCCTTTCCCTTGCGCGAGGTGCTGCCCCTGGCGCAGCGCGGCCGACAGGTCGGGCCCAACAGCGTGCACTGCTGGCAGGCCCTGATTACGGTCAACATCCACCTCAAGCGCTGGGACTCAGTGACGGAGCAGATGGCGCAGTACCGCGCCAAGAACCTCGATGCCAAGATCGGTGCGGAGCTCGGCCTGCTGGCCTCCAAGGCACAGGAGCTCTGGGCCGACGTTGTCCAGTGGTACGACAAGCTGCTGGCCCTGGCCCAGACCTCGGCGGAACGCGCCGAACTCCACGGCCACAAGGGTATGGCCTATCTCAGACTCAAGCAGCCCAAGGAAGCCGACGCTTCGTTCTACCGTGCCATGGTGGAAGGCGGAGAAATCAGCTGGGTGGCTCACCAGTGGTCTCAGCTCAAAGACCAGCTCGGCAAGCGCCCTGCTGCCATTGAACTCAACCGTCGTGCAGTTGCCTTTGACCCGGAGAACCGCGCGGCAAAGGTCTTCGCCGAGAACCTGCGCGCTCCCTTTCGCCGCTTTGGCCACCCTTTTCCCGGTCCCAGCGCTCTCGACGAAGAGAAAGTGCGCGGCATTGCGCTGGCCGGCTGCGATCCTGCCGTGCTGGCCTCCGAAAGGCTAAAGCCCTACGAGGCCCCCAAGAGTGTCACGCGCATCATGTCCCGCCGCACCACCTTGAAGGCCGAGGGCAAGTCCGGGCCGGCCCACCTGCTGACCGGCGAGGGCGCCATCTCCCTGGCCCGGGCACTTACACCCGAGGAAAGTGACGACAACGACGAAACTGCCGTCGGCACGGGATACCTGCAGCAGATGCAGGATGAACTCAATCGGCCCAAGACTGAAAAGGCCGACAAGAAAGACGACAAGGGGCTGCTCGTTCCGCGCGATGCCGCGGTGCCGGCCATCATGCCCAACACGCGCACCATCCGTAACACATCCGCGCCCGCAAAACACAAGGAGCCTGCGCCTGGTCCCTCAACGCGCGTGGTGCGTCGCCCGCCCCCCGTACCCCTGGGCCAGACCAGGGCGCCCATCGTGGCGCCGCCCACAGAAGCCCACGAGGACCAGCCCGCCAAGCCCAAGCCCGGCGCCTATGTCCGGCCCGCTACCGGCCAGTTCAGCGTGCCGCCCAAGGCGCCCGGCGAAAGCGCCACCAAGCCGGCCACAGGCCAGCTCCCCCTGTTACCGGCGGATGCGCCAGCCTCCCCGCGCCCCGGTGACCCCACGACCCAGTTGCGCCGTACGGCTGCACCTCCGCCCCTGCCGCCGCGCGCGGCATTGCCCATTCCCGTGCCGGGGTTGAGCCTGCCGTCCCCGCCGCTGCCGGCCGCGGAGCCCGCCCCCGCGCCCGTCGATGAGACCACCAAGGACCCTGAGTTGGCCGCGGAGTTGGCCGTGGAAACGCCGCGCAAGGCACCCTCGGCGGAAGACGTGGAGACGCGCAAAGTGAAACCCTCGCCCGAGGGCGAACATGACCAGGACCACTCGCGCGACGTTGAGGGCATCGAGGACTCTCTTGTGGACCTGACCGAGCCTGAAGAACTCAAGCCCGATGCCTGATCGCCAGGGCCGCTGCGGGCGGGTGCTTGTGGCAAGCCGCGGGCCGGTCCTTGTGGCATGGCAGCAGCGTGATCGCCCTAGCCAAGGCCGAGTTTCAGGCGCATGCGCTGTTTTCCCCTGCCCTTGCGGTCGGCGGCCTTGAAGCCCGCGGCCGTAAAGGTGCTGACCACACCCGTCCAGGCAAAGGCGCCCAGCTTCTTCTGGCCGTCATGGGGCTTTATGGGGTAGCCCTCGGCGATTTCGGCGCCTTCCTCGCGAAGGCAGGCCAGAGCGAACTCGAGCAATTGCGCGGAGAGGCCCTGCCTGCGAAAGCCCGCCTTCACGTAAAAGCAGGGCAGCGACCACACGCGCGCGGCGTCGTCACAGGCCAGCGAGGGCGCGCGGTTGAGCTTGGCAAAGCTCGTGCGCGGCCCAAACGCGCACCAGCCCACCGGCTCGCCATCGGCAAAGGCAAGCACACCCCGCGCTTCTCCGCTTTGAACCAGTTTGCGAAGGCGCTTCTTGGCGGGGTCACCCTTGACGTCGTTCCACCTCTCGCCTCTTTCCGTGCGCCAGTGCATGCACCAGCAACCGCCGCAAGCGCCGTTCTTGCCAAAGAGCTTCTCAAGGGCGGGCCAGAGCGCGGGCGTGAGTTGCTTGAGTTCGAGGTTCATGGAATGTCCGGCTTGAAGGGAAGGACCGCGAATCTTGCACGGGGGATGCGGCGGCGCAAGGGCCGGGCATTTTTGTCGCGTCGCGGCCTATGCTGGGCGGCGCGGATCAAAGCCGCACCCCACGGCGGGAATAGCCGTCTGTAGGGGCGATTTGGGAGTCGCCCTTGTACAGGAGATAGTCATGGGTGGTTTTCGCAGGAGGTTGCGCCGGCAGGCGCGTGAGGCAGCCAAGCAGCTGGTCAGTCAGGGCGTGCCGCCGCGGGAGTTTGGCCGCGTGGTGGAGGATGCCCGCGTGGGCCGCGTGCTGTTGCGGGTGATCGAGGAAATGGAGAAGCGTCTCGATGGCGGCGAGGGCAAGGTCAGCGTGCGCGAAGGGCTGGCGGCGATCAAGGAGATCCGCCAGATGAAAGCCGCGCAGCAGAAGGCGCTGGAAGAGTCCGCCGAGTTCGAGGAGGCGCAGGCCCTGCAGGAGGAGTTGGCGGCCCGCAGAGACGCCATTTCCCGGTGGGCCGGAACCATGGCCGAAGAACTGGGGGAAAGGCTGAAGGAACCCGCCAACAAACTGAACTCCGGCGCGGCCGCGCAAGCCCATACGACGCCCCGGGCCTCGACGGCGCAAGGGGACATTTGCGCCGCAAGCTGACCAGCGTTCGGCGCCATCACGCCGGGGCCCACGGGCCCCGGCTGCCGCCGAACGTAGCTCTTTGACAGTCAATTGCGCGCTGCGGCTGTGTGGTGCGCACGACCGAAGGACCCCAACCTCGCGCTGCGGTCTTCTCACCTTGACGGACAAGGCCGGAGAATTGCGGCCTTGGGGTTGCTTACAAGCTGTGCAGCCCGTGCATGGCATGAGCCGACCAACGCTATACCCATGGCGCGCCGCAGGGTGCCGGGTGTCATCGCCTGTCGCTTGCCTCGGTGCGACTCGGGCTAGAACATCCCCACGATTTCGCCTTTTTCGTTGATGTCGATGTTCTGGCCGCCGGGGTTCTTGCCCAGGCCGGGCATGGTCATCATGTCGCCGCAGAGCAAATAGACAAAGCCGGCACCGGCGGATAGCCGCGCGTCTTTGATGGGCAGTGTCCAGCCTGAGGGCGCACCCAGCATCTTGGGGTCGTGGCTGAAACTGTACTGCGTTTTGGCCATGCACACCGGCAGCTTGCCGAAGCCGGCCTCTTCGAAGGCTTTGATGCGCTTGCTGGCTTCAGGCGTGTATTCGACATCCTTGGCGCCGTAGATCTTCGTGGCGATGGCCTCGACCTTCTTCTTGATCGGCAGATCACTGTCATACGTTAGCTTGAACTCGCGCTTGGGCTCTTCGCAGGCCTTCACGAGCGCCTTGGCAAACGCGGCACCGCCCTCGCCGCCTTTGGCGAAAACTTCGCTCAGCACGCAATCGCTGGCTCCCGCCGCGAGCGAGGCTTTGCGCACCATTTCGATCTCCTTTTCGCTCTCCGTGCCGAACACGTTGATGGCGACGACGACCGGCACGCCAAACGAAAGCACGTTTTTGATATGGCGCGTCAGGTTGGGGATGCCGGCTTCGAGGCTCTTGAGATCTTCCTTGACGATGCCGTCGGGCAGGGGCTTTCCGGGCACAATCTTGAAGTTGCCGCTCTGACTCTTGAGCGCGCGGATCGTGGCCACGAGGCCGGCGGCGTCGGGGCGCAGGCCGCTTTGGCGGCACTTGATGTTGAAGAACTTCTCGGCGCCCATGTCCGCGCCAAAGCCTGATTCGGTCACCACATAGTCGGCCACTTTCAGCGCGACGCGGTCGGCGACAACGCTCGAGTTGCCGTGGGCGATGTTCGCAAAGGGGCCCGCGTGCACGAAAGCGAGCGAGCCGCCAATCGTCTGCAGGATGTTGGGTTTGATGGCGTCGCGCAGGATCGCCGTCATGGCGCCCGCGACTTTGATGTCCTCAGCGGTGACGGCTTTGCCGTCCTTGTTGAAGCCGACGACCATGCGGCCCAGGCGCCGACGCATGTCATGGATGTTCTCCGCCAGGGCCAGAATCGCCATGACTTCGCTGGCGACGGCGATGTCAAAGCCCGTCTCCCGCGGAATGCCGTTGCCCTGCAGGCCGGTGATAATGTTGCGGATGTCGCGGTCGTTGATGTCCATGCCGCGGCGGATGTTGATGGTGTCAACGTCGATGCCCAGCTCGTTGCCGTTGAACAGGTGATTGTCCAGGAAAGCGCAAGCCAGGTTGTTCGCGGCCTGAACGGCGTGGATGTCGCCGGTCAGGTGAATGTTCAGGTCTTCGGGCGGGATTACCTGGGCGTGGCCGCCGCCGGCTGCGCCACCCTTGATGCCGAACACCGGTCCCAGCGATGCCTGGCGAATGCAGCAGGCGGCCTTCTTGCCGATGTGTGTCAAACCCATGGTGACGCCGACAGTGTTGGTCGTCTTGCCTTCTCCCAGCGGCGTGGGCGAGATGGCAGTGATATCGATGTACTTTCCGTTGGGTTTGTCTTTGAGGCGATCAACGATGCTGAGGCGAACTTTGGCTTTGACGTCGCCGTAAAGGTCGATTTCGTCGCGGTTGATGCCGTAACGCCTGGCGATGTTTTCGATAGGTTCCAGCTTCGCGGCGCGCGCGATTTCCTGATCAGGCTTCATGGTTGCCCCTGGCGGTTGCGAAAACGGGTCCGGCAGCGGAAAGGCCCGGAACCAGACCCCTTCTCGGCTGTGATGTTAGCGGGCGCCAGCAGCGGGGCAAGCGTAGCTCAGGACCGTGCAGAGTTCGTTTCGCGGACAAGCCTCTGGAGCCACGGCTTGACTTCAGCCACTAGGCAAGCCTCCCGCACAGCCTGTGCCTTGCTGGTTAGCAGGGACGCCAAGTTCAGTGAAAACAAAATGGGCACACCTTCATTGCACGTGGTGGCCGCGCCGTGCAATGCTTGAGTGGAGTGCGAGGCAGATTAAATTGGTGTCTTCGCCCGGGGAATTCCCATGCGCCTGAATCTCGCGATATACGGTGTGCTTGCGTTGTTCTGTGCCGTGGCTTGCGCCGAGACTTACTACGCCGACCCGGTGAACGGCAAGGCGGGGAGCCCCGGCAGCAAGGCGGCGCCCTGGGGTGCGCTGGAGGAAGTGATTTCCAGTGGCGCGCTGGCCAGGCTCAAGGGTGGCGACACACTCCTGCTGCGCGGCGGCAAGCATGGGCGGGTGGTGTTTTCGGGCGAGAACACCGAGTTCATCACGATTGCCGCCGATAAAGGCTGCAAGCCGCAACTGAGCTATCTCGAAATCACGGCGGGCACCAGGTGGCGCATCAAGGGACTGACGATCAGTGCCTCGTTTGCGGAGAAACCCTACGACGATGTGATGGTCAAAGTGGCCGACGGCGGGCCCTCGGGCGAGATCATCGTTGAGGATTGCTTTGTTTACACCACGCTCGACACCTCGAAGTGGACGGCCAAAGATTGGATGGCCGCCAACTCCGGCATGTTCATGGGCCGCAACGGCAAAGGCCACGTGTTCCGCAACAACTATGTGTTCAACACGCGCTTTGGCATTGCGCTTTGCAGCGAGGATTCGCTGTGCGAGGGCAACGTGGTTTCGCACTTCTCCGCCGACGGCATCCGCGTCACGCGCGACGGGCAGATTGTCCAGCACAACGTGATTCGCAACATTTACGTGAGCGACGAAGACGGCGACAATAACCACGACGACGCCATCCAGTGTTTTCTCTTCAACAAAGGCACGGGCACTGTGCGCAACGTGACCGTGCGCGAGAACCTGATCATCATGCGGGAAAGCGAGGCCCAGAAGTGGCAGGCCACGATGCAGGGCATTGGCTTCTTCGACGGGCCGCTGATCAACTTCAGCGTCGAGGGCAATGTGATCAACACCAGCCATTGGCACGGCGTGACTCTGTCTGACGCGCAGGATTGCTCGATTCTCAACAACGTTTGCTTCACGCAATGGACGGACACGAAACTTCGCCCCTGGGTTCAGCTTGGCACCAAGAACGTCGGGCCGGTGAAGGGCAACACCGTCAAAGGCAACTACGCGTACACGTTTGACCTCAAGGCTGACAAAGGCGTTGTTGCCGAGAAGAACGAACTCGTCACGCCCGACATTCACGCCAAGCGCCAGGCCGATCTGCTCGCGATCATCGAGAAGAAATTCGGCGCCGTGCACTCCGTGGCTTCGTTTCGCCGCGTCGGCCTCGAGAAAATTCGCTGGCAGGAGGGCGCGGTCATCGAAGAGAACGGCGAGAAAGTCATCGACGCGGCTCAACAAGGCATGGCGGCGGGCAAGCTGGTCGTGATTTACGTGTACTCGCGCGACGCCAGGAACAAAGCCGCGCTCGAAGCCTGCGAGAAGCTCGAGCGCGAGGTGCTCGAAGACGCGGCGGTGTGCGAGCAGCTCGACGCCTGCGCCTGCGTGCGCGTGGCGCTTGACGATGAGCTGCCCAAGGATGTGAAGAAGCGCTACGCCATCGGAAGCCGCGCGCCGTGCATCATCGTGCTGGACAAAGACGGCAAGAAGTTATGGGAAGGAGCCTCGCCGTCTGCCAAAGCTCTGGCGTCGAAGTTGAAGGACCTGCGGGGCTGAGAGTCCGCCTCCCTGGTGCGCGCTGCAGGATGCTCAGTGTTCATCCAGGGGTGAAACACCCTCGGCCTTGCAGGTCGTTCGCATCTCGTCAGTATGGGTCTTCACTACTTCCGGCGGGGCGATCAACGCAAGCTGCCTGATGCCCTGGCGCCAATGGGCTCTCGCGGACTCGAGTTTTCCAAGCCGCACCTGAATCCTGGCCAGGAACAGCCTGGCCAACTCGGCGCCCAGTCGTGTTTCCAGGGTAGGTGGCAGTGCCAGGGCGTCGAGGATCCAGTTCTCGGCCTTGCCAAGATGTCCTTCAGCCTCTTCTATGCGCGCCAGGCAAACCAGGGCTTTGAAGCGTTCATCTCCCACGACACCGCTGTCACAGAGTTCCAGAACACGCAAGGCCAGCGCCCGCGCTTCGTCAAATCGGTTGAGTGCCAGCAGGCTGTCTGCAAGATCGCAACTTGAGGCCGCTTCGCGATACGTGTGCCCAAGCGCGCGAGAGATATCAAGGCTGCGTCGATAGCGCGCGGCTGCCTCCTCGTGTCGACCGGCATTGGATGAAGTCTTGGCCAACCCCATGAGCGCCACTTGTTCAAGAAGTGGATTGCCCATCTCCAGCGCCAATTCGTAAGCACGCTCGCGAAACTTTGTCGCGTCAGCATGCCGCGAACCGCCGGCAAGCAGATTGGCGTAATTGTTCAGCGCTATGACTTCGCCACGCTGGTCTCCTGTCTCGCTCAAAAGCTTCAACGCGGCCAGGTAGTGCGGCTCTGCCAGTTCAGGACGACCACGTTTGCGAAACAGGTCTGCAATGCCGCATTGAAGCATGCCTTCGCGCCGCCTGGCGCCCTCACCTTGCGCAATCGCCAGCGCTTCCTCGTAATATCTGCGCGCGGCATCGAAATCGTTCAGGCGGGCGTAACACAGAGCAAGATTGCCGAGGTTCAGCGCCACGCGGACGTTCGCACGAGTCGCCCGGAAGTGCTCGACCGCTGCAATCAGGTGCTCCAGCGCGGCCCCCGCCCGACCGCTGTCACATAGAAGCACACCTAAGCCTCCACGGCATTCGCTGGCCAGGTCGCTGCGCCCCGATCTGGCCGCAAGGAAGAGCGCGCGGCGCAGGACCTCCTCGGCCTGATCCATTCTGCCGCGATTCCAGTGAATTCCCGCAAGCGCGTGTTCGGTGCGGAATTCGCTCGCCACATCTCCTGCTTCGCGCGCAATGTCACGCAGCATCATGATGTGGCGCTCGGCCTCCTCCAGCATGCCGCAGAGCACCATTTCGTTGATCGCGTATAGGCGCGCGCGACGCTGCATGTGCGGCTCGAGGCCATCACAGGAGGCAGCCTTCAGGAACGCGCTCATGGCCAGCCCCGAGTCGTCATGGCGGCGCGCGAACAGCCCTGCCCGCAGCAGATAGAGCCCCTGTTTCGTCGACTTGAGCGCGGATTCCACGCCTCGCGCGGCATGCTCAGCGAGTTCTGCTGCAAAGGGATCCGAGGCATGTGGCTGATCGTTGCTTTCCGCATCTGAAATGCGGGGAAGCTCCGGCACGCCCAGCCAGTCTTCAAAACAACGCAGGGCCAAGGCATGCAACTGTGCGCGATCCTCCGGCAACTGCAACTGGTATGCGGCGTCACGCAGCAGAGTGTGGGAGAATGCGTAGGCTTGCTCAGCGTGCACAGCGGGGATTGTCGTTCGCCAAACTGACGTTGTCGACGGGGCGTTTGTTGACCCAGGGCATTCGGCAGACCGTCAGAAACCGGAAAGTTTTCCACCTTTCAACTCTTTGCCGCCAGCGTTTGACGGGGCCTTTGGGCGGGCTATGTTTACCCTCGTGCAGCGCGGTGATGCAGCACCGAGCGTACGAGGGGTGGCCCGGCCGGCTGTCTCTCAGGGGTGAAAGCCCCGACGCGAAGAATGCGGGCCTGCAGCCCACGTTCAGGGAGTCGCCCTCCCACCTGGCGCAAGTCAGGTTGATCCAGGGTTAGCGCCTTGGGTCCAAGCTGAGCGAAAGCTTGGCCGCTGTGCAAGCGCTGATGCGGGCTCCGAACCCGTGTCGAAGAAGCCTCCCATCGGGGGAGGCTTCGTGCTTTTAAGCTCAAAGTCAAGCCGCCAGGCAACGAGGCAGTACGCAAGGGGGCGCGGAAATACTATGGTGCCCGCGACGCTTTGGCGTCCTACTACGAAAGCACCATCGTGCCCGCTTCTTTCTGGCGGGTCATGTCATGACCCCTCTCAACATCCTTCTGATTACCCCGTCCGTGAAGGGCGCCATCGTGGGCAATCGCGTGACGGCCTTACGCTGGGCGGCCATGCTGCGCGAAATGGGCCACCGCGTGACGGTTTCTGCCGGTTTTGACGGCAAGCCTCGCGACATCCTGCTGGCCCTGCACGCCACCAAGAGCGGAGATGCCATTCACGCTTTTCGGGGCGCATTTCTGGGGCGGCCCATTGTCGTTGTGCTTACGGGCACCGACATCTACGTAGACGCCCCGGCGGGCGAACCTCTGCTGGGGACGCTTGAAATCGCCGATGCCCTGGTGGTGCTGCAGCCCGAGACTGTTTCTGACTTGCCCGAGCATCTGCGATCCAAGGCCCGCGTGATCTTTCAGAGTGTCAAGCGCCGCAAACCCGCGCGCAAGGCCGTGCGGGCCTTTGAGGTCGCCGTGATCTCCAATCTGCGCCCGGTCAAAGATCCGCTTTTGGCTGCCCAGGCGGCGCGGCTGTTGCCGAAGGCGTCACGCATCAAAGTCGTGGGCGCCGGGGCAGCCTTGGATGCTGGGCTCTCCGAGGCTGCCAAGGCGGAGGTCAGGGTCAACCCCCGCTACAAGTGGCTGGGTGCCGTGAGCCATGCTCGCGCCCTGGCCCTGCTGGGCCGGGCACGGCTTTGCGTCATCTCAAGCCGCAGCGAGGGCGGTGCCAACGCGGTGGGGGAAGCCATCATGGCCAAGACGCCCCTGCTTGCCACTCGCGTGCCCGGCAACGTTGGCCTGCTGGGCCGTGACTATCCCGGTCTCTTCGAAGTGGGGGATGTCCGGGGCCTGGCCGCTCTCATGCGCCGTTGCGAGGAAGACCCAGCATTTCTGCGCAAGCTGGAATCGCGTTGCCGCGCCCTTGAGCCGCAGTTTGAGCCGGCTCGCGAGAGGCAGGCGCTGGCCGGGCTGCTGCGTTCTCTGGTGCCGCAGGAAGTCAGTGGGTAGGGCACACCGGGTCACACGCAGGCAGGCCTGCATGCGCTGCGTGTGCTCCATCAGGCGGGCAAGGTTATCGTCGGCGTGAGATTGTCGAGTTCGTGAGCAGCCGTCGTGCCGCCGGGCGTCTCTGCTACGAGCGTCATTGGGGCCACGTCACGCTGGCCAGGCCCTTGAGGATGTGTGCGGGGACGCTTTCAATCCAGACCGGTACATCCTTGAGGCCAGGCGGGGGCGCGATCTGCTACCGGCGGCTCCATGCCTTCGCGCTGACGTCACTCTAGGGTGTCGCTCACGCCGGCTCCGTTATGCGCTTTCACTCAAGACCAGGCGCAGGCCAGACCAGCGGGCGTCGATGGCGCACTGCTTGTTGTCCACCAGGCCCCGTGCCAGCGCCACATCACGCACCACGGTCTCGCTCAGGTCTGTGGGCATGCCACTGCCCTTGCGCGGCCAGCTTATCCACAGGCCGCCATCCGGCTGCAGGCGCCCCGCGAGATACCGGAATTCGCGCTGCAGCTCGGCGCGGCTGCGGGCGAAGAACACGATGACGTCAAACAGCCCGCCCGGCGAAGCGCGGCCAACTTTAACGGCGTCAGGCAGTTCGCCCAGCGCGTGGGGAAAGCCCTGCGGCGCGTTGATCAACGACACGCAGTGCCCCTGCTTGATGCCGAGAACCCGCGATAGCGATCGGGGGGTGGATACGGCCATGGGAACTCCCTGGAATGGGCCCATTCTAGCTCGCGCGGGCCGCCAATGTTGGAGTATGCCGAATCACTCCGCGGTGTCGCGCAGGGCCTTGACGCCCTCATTGAGGGACTTGACGTCGCTTCTCAGCCGCTTGAGCACCTTCCTCAATTCCTCTTGTATGTCGTAGGCATAACCGCTGACCTCCTTTGCCGACGTCATGATGTCGTCGCAGCGCTTCGACATGTCGTCAAAGCGCTCGAACTGTTTTTCAATGTCAGCAATAGCCTTGGCAATGTCTTCGAGTTCCTCGGCGCTCTCACTCTCCTCGTGCTTGGCGGCACGCAGCACCAGGGCGCGGGCAAGGCTGATAGCGGCATCCAGTACGACATCCGTGGCTTCGTTTTCGGCGTCCCATACGACGATGATGTCGTTGCCAAAGCGCGTCAGCGCCGCAGGATACTCAGAGTGCAGGTCCGCGTTGTCGCGCACAGTCCTGGCGTCCATCACGAACACGCCAACTTCCGCCTTACGGTTCGTGCGTGCCTGAGCCATCTCCTCCAGCGCAACCTTGATGCGGTAACGTCGGTCGCGCTTGCACTCGTAAACAATGTTGGCGCCCGGGGCCGCGCTTTCAGCGCCCATCGTTTGCACGTAGTCACCGGTCTTGCGCCCTTGAACGCCGCTGAGTTCGCCCACGGCCGCAAACTCGTCACCAAGGCCCCGCACGCGCTGACGAAGGGCGTCGCCCACGGCGTGTTCAAACGTGAAGCCACCCTCGGTGGTGCGGGCCTGCACCTGTTTGATTCCGAGCCGCTCGGCGATGTCCTTCTGGAATCGGGTCTGCCTTTCGAGCAGGTCATCAAACTGCGCGCGTAGCTTTTCGTGCAGGCGTGAAAGCGCGCTTTCTTCGTCGTCGAGGGTGAGGTCCTTGGCAATCTGCCCGCGCGTCAGTTCGAGCGCATTGTTTAGTTTGGCCAGCGCGCTCTTCTCTTCTTCAGGGTTGAACTGCTCACTGATCTCACGGCTGATTTCATTGACGTTGTTAATCAGGCGCTTCAGCGCGCTCTGGTCGTTGTTCAAGTCGAATTCTGCAAGCACGCGCTTGCTCTGCTCCTCCAGACGCTCCTGCACCACGCGCGCGATGGTCTCGACCAGCCCGTCCTTCTCTTTGGGGCTGAGGTGTTTCATCAAGGGGCTGTTGTCGCCTACGGCCCGCGCGAGGCTCTGCGCCAGCGTGCTGGTGTCGCCCTCAATGTGCCGCTTGAGCAGGCCGGCAAAGCCGCCCTTATCGTCCGTCAATTCGCGCACCCGCGCCGCAAAGTGGCCCTTGTTCGGGTCAAAGTAGTTGCCAAGCTCGCTCTCAAGGCGTGTCTTGAGTTCCTTCGCATGTTCGCCAAGCTTGCCCTCGACCAGCGCGACCAGTCTCTCACCCTCGGTGCGCAACGTCTGCCCGTCCAGGGTGCCGGAGGCCTGCCGCAGGGCCAGCACGCCGATGCGCAGCGCGATTTGGGCGAATTCTTCCCGCACCGTTCCCTCGCGGCGGCGCAACTCTTCCAGCACGTCGGGGTCCGTCACGCGCAGCGTGATCTCCAGCGGCAGGGTAACCTGCCCGACTTCACCGCTGTCCGGCGCGCTCCGGCGCAGCGCAGCTCTGGCTCCCATGGTATCTGACATGTTGTCCTCGCTTTGGGGCCTGTCCCGCTCTCCAGCCGTGCGCCCTGGCGGCGATATCGTACAATGCAGCGGCCCTGTGGCCCCTTACCGCCCACTGCCATGCGCACACTATTAACATGCGCGGCGACAGTCCTGCTCGCGCTGGCGCTGCCGGTTCGCGCCCAGGAAGAGCCGAATAGCCTGCTGGCGCGCTATCTCTCCGAGGGCGACGCCGGGCTCAAGGCCGCCCTGCGCGCCGAGTTGCTCAAGCTGTCGCCCGAGAAGCTGCACGAACTCATGGCGGCCCTGCCCTGCCCAGGCGAAGGCCGCGGCGAACTGAGCGTCAGCCTGCGCTGTCCGGACGGCTTTGAGCGCAGCTACTACCTGCGCGTGCCCCGGGCCTACGATGCTTCGCGCAGCTGGCCCTTAATGGTCGTGCTTCATGGAGGCGTCAATGGAGCATCGGCCGGGGCTGGGCCGGCCGCCGTGAGCGCGTGGCTTGCCAGCCTGAGCGATGCGCAGCGAGAAAGCCTGTTCTTCCTCGCGCCCTCGGCCGACTGCGAGTCCACGACCATCCAGGCCCGCTGGTGGCGTGACGGCGGCATGAAGAACATCCGGGCCATGCTGGCCGACGTCAAGCGCCGCTACCACATCGACGACGACCGCGTCTTCCTGACGGGCCAGAGCGACGGCGGCAGCGGAACCTGGGCGGCGGCCTTCCGACGTCCCGACGACTACGCCGGCTTCTTTCCCATGGTCGGACATCCCCTCGTGCCGGCGACGGACCGCACCAGCGCCTACTTCGAGAATCTCAAAGGCTGCAGCCTCTACAATATCAGCGGCGGGCTCGATCCCGTCTACCCGGGCTCCGAAGTTTCAAAGATTGTGGGCGAGATCAACTCCGTAGGACCCAAAGTCCTGCACAAGAATTACGAGAAAGCCGGGCACGACCTCAGCTTCGCTGACGTCGAACTTCCCCGCATTTTCAACGAGTATCTTTCCGCCTGGAAGCGCGACCTGCTGGCGCGGCAGCTCGACTGGAGCACCGAGCAGGCCAAGTTCGGCAGCCGCGCCTGGCTTGAGATCCTCGAGACAAAAGAACTCGACCGGGACTACAACAAATGCCCCAAGGCCACGCCGCGGGGCACCGGGGTGGTCCGCATTGATCTGGGCATTCGCGTGCCAACACCCACGACGCCCGAGGAACTCGATGGCCCCATCACCGTCAGACACATCGAGCCCGGCAGCGTCGCCGACACCATGGGAGTGAAGGTGGGCGACACAGTGATCAAAGTGGACGGCAAGAAAGTCACCGGCCTTGACGAAATCAATGCCGCGCTCCGCAACAAGGGTGCGGGCAAGGAAATCTCCCTGACGGTGCTGCGCGACGGCGAGGAGAAAACCCTCAGCGGCAAGTTCCCGCCGCTGGAGAAGGATCCGCCTTCGGGCCGCGTGCTGGGCAGCTGGTCCCCGGGGCAGGTCGAACTCAAAACCCACAACGTGACGCGGCTGCGCGTGAGGCTGGCGCCGGAAATGGTGGATGCCAAGGGCGAGGTGCGCATCAAAGTCAATGGCAAGGAGGCCTTCAAAGGCAGACCCCCGCAGGACGTGGCCATGATGCTGGACCAGTTTGAAGCCAGCTTTGACCGCAAGTGGCCGTTTAAGGCTGTTGTCACGGTGGACGTTGTGGAGTCCATGAAAGGCAAGTAACCAGGCGGTTTACACGGGGTAAGAGCCGCTCCCTTGCGTATTCTGCTTGAGCCGGGGGCTGACGAACGTTGATCAGAGGTCAGCCCGGCGCAGCGGTCCCTGTCCCCGAGTCCAAAGAACTGCCATGAAACGGTCTCCCCTTCTGTTGTCGGTCGTGACGCTGATTGCCCTGTCCGCCTTCTCTGCACCTCAAGCGCAGGAGGCCCCAAAACCCGACTTGCTGCGCCAGTATCTTTCCGAAACGGACGCCGCCAGGAAAGGCGAGCTTCGCACCAAACTCACGAGCTTGGGCGGCCCGGCATTGCGTGAGGCCATCGCGAAGCTGGCCTACCCAAAGGCCGGGCAAACCGGGGCGCTGGAGTTCGAGACCCTGTGTCCCGACGGTTTCAAGCGGCCCTATTACATGCACGTTCCGCCGAAGTATGACGAAGCCAAACGCTACCCGCTGATCATCTGGCTCCACGGTGGAGTCTCCGGCGCGCCCGCCGAAGCTGCCTCGGGCGCCATTGAAATGTGGCAGCAGGCCCTGGGCGATGACTGGTCTGAGGAGGTCATGGTTCTCGCGCCCGCTGCCATCGCCGCCGATACAACCGAGGACGCCCGCTGGTGGCGCGACAAGGGACAACTCAACGTCCTGCACATGCTCAAAGAAGTAAAGCTTGCGTTCAACGTTGATGATGAACGGGTGTTCGTGACCGGCATGAGCGACGGCGGCAGCGGGGCCTTTGCCCTGGCCGCACGCAGGCCCGACGCCTTCTCCGGCTTCATACCCATGGTGGGCCACCCGCTGGTGCCCAGTTTTGACGGCACCTGCATGTTCTGGGAGAACCTGTCCAAGGTACGCATTTACGCCATTTCGGGCGGCAAGGATCGGCTCTATCCGGCGGCTCAGGTGGCTCAGGTGGTGGCGGAAGCCAACCAGAACGGGGCCTCCATCGAACACAAGATCTATGAAGAGGCCGGCCATGACCTCAGCTATGCGCCCAAGGAGATCCCGCGCATCCTCGAAGACATGGTCGGCAAGTGGAGACGTGACATGGCTCTGGCCTCCCTCGATTGGAGCACCGACAGCCCCGCCATGGGCCGCCGCGCCTGGCTGGAAATCACGGAATTGGCGGACTTGGGCGACCTCAACGCCAAGGACCTCAAGGCCACGCCGCGCTCGGGTCAGGCGCGGGTGGTCTTGGGAATTACGATGAACCCCGAACTCGACGTCACGGACCCCGTGGTAGTGGACTCAGTGGCCAAGGACAGCGTAGCTGAAGCCATGGGCATCAAGGCGGGCGATGTGATCGTCGGCTTGGATAAAGCAAAGATCGGCAACCTGAACGACCTGCGCGCGGCTTTGGCCAGGAAGAAGGCCGGGGACGACGTTGAAGTCGAGATTGAGCGCGATGGCAAGTCCCAGACATTGAAGGGCAAGTTCCCTCAAGCCAAATCTTCCTCCGGTCAGCTCATGGCGCGGATAAAGGCCAGCACGCGCACGGTCAAGGGCGAGCGCGGCATGGAACGTCACTTTGAGTTGCTGGCAGCCAATGCCGGCAAGCTGACCCTTTTCCTGACGGCTGACGATGTAGCCGCCGGTCGGCTGAGCGTGAGCATCAACGGCAAGGCCATGACGTTTGACGGGCTGGCGCATGACGCGGCCTTCATTCTCAGCGAATTTGAGCGCACGGGCGACCGCAAATTGCCCTATGTGGCCCGTCTGCACATTGACGTCGCTGTGGCGCTCAAGGGGGCGAAGTAGGGTCACCCTGCCCGTGAAGCCCTACGCGGCCACGGCTGGCCGCCCTTGACCATTTGCAATTGCAAAGCAGGATGGTGCGCCACATGGCAATTGGGGTCGCTTGGCGCTAAATGTGCGCCAATTCAGGGGTAACGTCAAAGCGCATGGCCATCAGGCTGGTTGTCACCAGAATCGGGGAGAGTGGTCCCGCCCTTGCCGAGCTGTCCTTCGACAAGGACAGCATCTCCGTAGGGCGCGCCAAGGACTGCGACGTTTCACTCAAGGATCCCGCCAAGGCCATTGCTCCCACCCACGGCTTCATCCAGAAGGTCGGCGAAGACTACTTCTTTATCGACTATGGCAGCCAGATTGGCACGACTATTGACGGCAAGCAGTCGCGTGCCCACGAAATGACCGCCCTGCCTAACGGGGCACGCATTGCCATTGGGTCCTATCAATTGGCCGTGGCCATGGGGCCGGGCAAGCCCGCGACTCGCGCCACCAGTGCCCGCCGCCGCCGCACGGTGGAGGACCCCGGCACAGTACTGTCCATCGATCCCGGTGCCGAAACCGGCCGCAAGGTTACCGATCGCACCAACGTCGATGTGGCCGCCGACGAAAGCCCGGTCAAGGCACCCGGAAGTCCTGAAGTGGTCGAGGAAGACGACGTGGCCGGCCTGACCATGGCCCTGTCGGATTTCTCAACCGCCGACCTCAAGAAGGCAGCCGACGAACTCAAGCGCAAGGAAGCCTCCAAATCCCAGGCGCCGGAGGGCAAGAAACGCCAGACCAAGGCCCGCACCCGCGCCGACATCAAGAAGCGCGAATCCGAGCAGGTGGTGGAAGATGTTGACCTCAGCGGCCTGACCATGGACCTTGCCGACCTCCGAGGCGACGACCTCAAGAAGGCCGCGGCAGCGCTCAGCGGCGCAGGCCCTTTGCCCAAGGGCAAGAAGCGGGAAACCGGCACACGCCAGATTGATGACCTGCTCTCGCGCATCTCTTCAAAGGAGAAGCCCGACGCAGCCTTTGCCCTGCCCGAAGATGAATCGCCAAAAGTAAGTGATTCGCTGCAGGGCGCGGCCTTTGCCGCGCTTCAGGCGATGTCCGACGCCCTGACCGGCCGCGGGCCCTTTGAAACGAAGGAGCAGATTGACCTGTTCGGCAAACTGGCGCAGCAGACGCTGGACATCACGCTGGAGTGGCTGAACAAGAGCCTCAAGGGCCGCAGCGAGTTCGAGGGACAGTTCGAGGCGTTCGTGACCATGGCGTTGTCGCGCGAGAAGAACCCCATCAAGCAGGTGAAGGATGCCATGGAAGTGCGGCGCATGCCCCTGGACTGGAAAAGCGGCAAGTCGCCCGAACAGCTCAAGAAGCAGCTCGTGGATGCCTTCAGGGATCTGACGCAGCACCAGTTGGGCCTGATGGAGGGTGTGCAGCGTGCCATCAACGAAATCATGAAGCGCCTCGACCCCAAGGCCATCGAAGAGGAAGCCAACAAGAACGCCAGCGGGCTTTTCAAGAGCCTGGGCGGCGAAAAGCGCGCCTGGCGACAATACGCCTTGACTTACAGCGAGTTACTTGGAGAAAGCGGAAAGCTTTTCAACGAGGTCATCTTTCCCAACATGCGCAAGGGTTACCTCGAATCCCACACGAAGGAGCCGGGCGCGGCGACTGCAAGCCATCCGCCCGCAGACAAAGGAGACAAAGCATGAAGATCAAGGGCTTGCTGCTGGTTGCCTGCCTCGCCTTTCTCGCCGGTTGCGCCGGACCCACCACGATTTACGTGCGCGGGGTGGCGCCGCTGAATGTCAACGACAAGAACGAGTCCACTCCGGTAGATATCCGCATCTTCCAGCTCAAGGACGACGCGGCCTTCATGAGCAAGGCCTTTGAGCAGCTATGGGAGAACAAGGGCGAGATTCTGGGCGGCGACCGTCTGGGTGAGCCCAAACAGATCCCAGTCTATGGCGGCCCGGCCAATGCCGACCCCCGCCCCATTGAACTGGGCGACCTGAACAAGGATTGTCGCTTCATCGGCATCATGGCCCTCTATCCCAAGCAGGACGGCAAGGGCTCTCAGCGCGTGGTGGTGCCGGCGTCTGATGCCGGCAGCTTCGTGTTTGAACTCAGCGGTTACAAAATCGAGGCCAGGAAGTAGAAGTGGGCAGCGGTCACACCAGCGGGCGGCTTGCCGCAATGTTTGAGGCCTAAAGCGTGGACAATCAACACAAAGTGCTCTGGAACGAGGGGCTGTTTCTCACGCCTCAGCACCTGCAGCAGGCGGACCGCCACCACGACTTCGGGCTGGTCAGCGGCCTGCGCGCCCTCAACGGCAACGCCTGGGGTTTGACGTCACTGCGCATCGACGAAGAGGCCCTGGGCGGCGGAGAGTTCATCCTCCAGGCTGCCAGCGGCATCATGCCCGACGGCCTGCAGTTCGACCTGCCGGAGCACGACGCCCGGCCCCAGTCCCGCGCCGTGGCGGCATCCTTCCCCGCCACGGTCGAGAAACTGGCCGTGTACCTGGCCTGTCCGCTGAGCCGCCCCAACGCGCTGGAAATCCATCCCGAGGGCATCAGTGAGGGCCGCCTGACCCGCTTCCGCCAGCGTGCCGTCAAGCTCAAGGATGAAAGCAGCGGCGGCAACGAGCGCGACGTGCTCATCGCCGTGCCCAACCTGCGCGTGGCCTTTGAGGGTGAGCCGCTGGAGGACAGCACCTACATCAAGCTTTGCGAACTTCAGCGCACGGCCACCGGCGGCTTTGCGCTGGCCCCGACCTGGGTTCCCCCCCTGCTTTACCTCAGCGCCTCGCCCTGGCTGTTCTCGCTGCTGCGCCGCGCCGTCGAGATCATCTCGACCAAGAGTAATGACCTCGCGGCCTCGCGCCGCCAGCGAGGCTCGGGCCTCGTGGAGTTCAGCATGTCGGAGGCCGCAAACTTCTGGCTGCTGCACTCCTGTAACGCCTACATCCCCGCGCTGATGCACTATTACAACCAGCCGCGTCTGCACCCCGAGGTGCTGTACGTGACGCTGGCGCGCCTGGCGGGCGAACTGACGACGTTCTCGGCCGAGGGCAGCCCGCGCGACCTGCCGCAGTATCAGCACGACAACCTTTACGGCACCTTCTCGCAGTTGGAGGCGCGGCTGCGCTCGCTGCTGGACGTGACGATTGCGTCGCGCTGCGTGAATATTCCGCTGGAGAAGACACGCGAGTCGCTGTACTCAGGAAAGTTCATCGACGAACGCCTGGTCACGGCGAGCAAGCTTTACCTGGCCGTGATGTCGGGCGTGGCGCCGGAGAAGGTGATCAACGAGGTGCCGCTCAAGGCCAAGATTTCGTCGCGCGACCGGGTGGACAAGCTGATAGCCATGGCCATGCGCGGCCTGGTGATCAAGCATTTGCCGGCGCCGCCGGCAGAAATTCCCGTGCAGCCCGGGCGCCAGTACTTCCAGCTGGAGAAAGCGGGCGAGCACTGGGAGGCCGTGGCCAATTCGCGCACGATTTCGATGTACTTCCCGCCGGAGTTCTCCGAGCTGAAGCTCGAGTTCCTGGCGGTCAAGGAGTAGTCGCGGGGGGCGACAGCACGTTATGGCCGACACCGCCACCATCACACGAGTCGAGAAGCACGCCGGCCTGCCGGATTTGTGCGCGCCGCTGTTTGCCCTGTCGTTCCAGCTTCAGAAGATCCAGGACCCCGGTCCCGCCGATCTGCTGTTCGCCAAGATTGACGGCCTGTTCCGTGACCTCGACGCGGGGGCGCGCACGGCGGAGATTCCGCTGGAGTACGTGCAGCTTGCCAAGTATGCCCTTTGCGCCTATTTCGATGAGATGATCCTGCTGTCGGAGTGGCCCTGCAAGGATGCCTGGATGGGCAAGCCGCTGCAGCTGGCCTATTTCAATGACTTTGCGGCGGGTGAGGAGTTCTACAACAAGCTGGAGACCCTGCGCCACACGACGGACAAGTTCAAGAACGATGTCTGCGAGGTGTACTACCTGTGTCTGACGCTGGGCTTCAAGGGCAAGTTTGCCGACCTGCAGGGCATGGAGCGCCGCAAGGTGCTCATTGACAGCCTGTCGCGCGAACTGGCCCAGGCGCGCGGCATAAAGGAAAGCAGCGACGAGAAGGAGCGGCATCGTCTGGCGCCCCATTGGAAGGCACCGGACAGCGGCCTGCCCAACCCGGTTTCCAGGATACCCGGCTGGCTCGCGCCGGGCATCTGCGCGGCCATCGCGCTGCTGTTGTGGCTTATCTACAACGCGATTCTGGGCAGCCAGACCAGCGGCGTGCTTGAAGGCCTGAAGTAGCGGCAGCGGCCCAAGGCCGGCTGCCGACGTACACCATGGAATCGACCCTATGAAGGCACTGCTCGGCGCACTCGCAAAAGAAGGCATGCTCAGCATTGTCGTGCTGATCGTTCTTGTTGCCCTGACCTGGATGGGCGGCGAGTACCTTGAGTGGGACGTCAAGCTTCGCGTCCTCATCATCATCGGCCTGCTGGCCGTGTTCCTCATCATGTACGTGGCGCAGAAGGTGCTGGCCGTGCGCCGCGCCATGACCATCGAGAACCAGCTGCGTGCCCAGGCCCAGATGCACGTGCAGAGCACGATCCCGGACAAACAGCCGGAAATCCAGGCCCTGGAGCAGCAGTTTCAAGAGGCCCTTGCCGCCCTCAAGAATTCCGGCCTGGGCAAGGACGCGCTCTACCGCCTGCCGTGGTATCCCATCATCGGGCCACCGGGCGCCGGCAAGAGCACGGCGCTGCAGGAGTCCGGACTGAACTTCCCCTCCATGGGCACGGGGCCCAAGGCCATCCGCGGTATCGGCGGCACGCGCAACTGTGACTGGTGGTTTACCGATGAAGGCATCCTGCTGGACACCGCGGGGCGCTACACCACGGAGCTGGATGACCAGCAGGAATGGTTCAGTTTCCTGGACCTGCTCAAGAAGAGCCGGCCCTCCAAGCCCATCAACGGGGCCATTGTCGCCATTTCCATTGCTGACCTTGTCAGCGCCACAGATTCCCAGATTGAGGAGTACGCCTCCACGATCCGCGACCGCCTGGATGAACTCTGCAAGCGCCTGCAGCTCGTGTTCCCGGTTTACCTGATGTTCACCAAGTGCGACCTGCTGCAGGGTTTCTCGGAGTTCTTCGAGGATTTCAGCAAGGCGGACCGGGCCCAGGCTTGGGGCACTTCGTTCAAGTACAGCGGCAACCCCGGCAAGACCTACAGCGAGCTGTTCCTCGATGAGTGTGCCGCACTGACGGCCAATCTGCGTAACCGGCGCGTGGGCGCGCTGGGCACCGAGCGCCCCGTGAAAAAGCGTCAGGCCGTTTATCTCTTTCCGCTGCAGTTTGAGATGGCGCAGAAGAAGCTGGCTGAATTCATCGGCCACCTGTTCAAGCCCAACCCCTTCCAGGAAAGCCCCATTCTGCGCGGCTTCTACTTCACCAGCGGCACCCAGAAAGGCACGCCGGTGGACCAGGTGGTGGCGGCCATGAGCAAGGCCTTCGGCGTCGAGGCCCCGGTGGAGCAGGCCGAAGAGGCAGTCATCGAGCGCAAAAGTTTCTTCCTCAAGGATCTGTTCACCAAGATCATCTTTCCCGACCAGCACCTGGCGCAGCCTACGGCGGGGGTGCGCAAGAAGCTCAGGCTGCTGCGCCTGGCCTCCGTGGCGGCGTCGCTGGCATTTCTCGCGCTGTGCACCATCTTCAGCACGATTTCGTTTGCCGGCAACGGCGCTCTGCTGTTCACCGCAGGCAACGCGGGAGCCCGCGTACGCCAGCTTGAGAAGGAAAAGCCCAAGGACCTGCAGGAGAACCTGCTGGCGCTGGACGACCTGCGCGACGAGTTGACGGACCTCGACGCCGGCCCCACCCTCGGCAAGCGTTTTTTCCTCTACCGCGGCCATGACATCAACGCGGATCTGCGCAAGGTTTACTTCGACCGCATCCGTACGTTCTTCGTCCTGCCCATGCAGAGCAAGATGCAGTCTGATCTCGTGAGCATGCGTGACAAGCCGCAGAAGTCGATGGCGGATCACGACCGTATGTTTGACCTGCATCGTGCCTACCAGATGCTGGCCGAGAACGAGGACGGCAAGACGCGCGAAGAGGGCCAGATGGGTTCGCTCAAGGCCGACATCGACGTGCTCAAGCGCGTGCTGGAGACGCAGGAGTACTGGCTGGCGGGCCCCGCCGCCGCGGGCAGCGTGACGCCCGAGGTCAAGGCCCTGGCCTTCAAGCAGCTCGAGTTCGTGCTCTCCCAGCTCGACCGGCCCGACGCCTGGCGCTACCGCGCGGACAAGGAACTGGTGGATCGCATCAACCGCTTTCTCAGCGGCGCTGTGTGGATGACGGAGAGTTACAACGACATCATCAACACCGGCAAGGGCACGACCGGCAAGGTCAACCGCGACTTCATGCTCAAGACTGAGGGCCGCAAGTACGTCGAGTTCAGGGACTCGCGCGGCGACTTCGAGTTCACGCAACTCTACACGCAGGAGCTCTACAACCGCTATGTGTCCGTGGCCATCGGGGACAAGAGCAAGACGCTCTCCGAGCGCTTCAAGGAACTGCGCAAGAATGTGCCGGCCGACGAGATCGTGCGGGACCTGATCAGAGTCTATCAGGAAGACTATGCACGGCTCTGGATCGAGCTGGTTGAGAACACCCGCATCGTGCCCTTTGCCAACGTCAAGGATGCGGTCATGAAACTCCGGGCCTTGTGCGGCCCGGAAAGCACCATCCTGGAGTACTTCAAGGCACTATCGGAGAACCAGCAACTGCGCGTGGCGGAGAACGACCTGCGCAACCGCAGCACCATCGAGATCAAGGTTGTTGAAGAGCTGCTCAAGCGGCTCATGGAGCTCCAGGCCGCCATGGATTCCTTCTCGCGCTCGGCAGCGGAGGGCTCGGGCTTTACCGGAGACGATCCGGCCAAACTCAACGAACTTGTGGCCGCCTTTGATACCTGCGTGCTCAAGATGAACGAGGCCATGGACCGCGTAGCGACTGACCGGGTCGAGCGCGAGCGCATCGCCCGGGTATTCCGGCAGATGGTCAAGAACGCCGCCGAAGCCACCCAGGCGGACTGCCTGGCCGAGGCCAACAAGGTCTGGGCCGATCGCGTCTTCCTGCCCTTCAAGAACGAGTTTGCGGGCAAGTATCCCTTCACCAACGATGACAAGGCCGCCGGCGTGCCTCTGGCCACCTTCTCCAAGATGTTCAACCCGACCATTACCGGCAGTTCTCCCGGCACGATTGCCAAGACCATGGACATGCTGCGTCGGCTCAGCAAGACCAAGATCAACGACGACAACCTGCTCAAACTCGCACCGGGCTTCCTCAAGGCCATGGAGGCCGCCGGTCGCATCACCCAGGCCCTCTACCCTGCCGAGTCCACCACCATCGCGCTGCCTTTCACCGTGACGCTCAAGCAGCGCGATCTTGTCAGCAACCTGGTGATCACGATTGGCGGCAAGGACAAGGACGACATCAAGGACCTCTACTCCAACCCCAATCGCACTTACCAGTTCACCTGGAAAGAGGGCAACCCCGGGGCCAAGCTGGAGGTCTTTGTCGAGAAGGTCACCAGCGGGCCCACGCTGGATTTCAGCAAGGATGCCTGGGGCCTCATCAAGCTTCTATACCGCGGCACGGCCACGACCATCAACGACATCAACTACACGTTCCAGTGGAAGGTCTTCCTGCCCGTGATGGGCCGGCCTACGGAAGTGCAGGGCGAGCTGGAGCTGGTGGCGAAGGACCGGGTCAACCCCTTCAAGAAGGGCTTCTTCATGGAGTTTGTCTGCCCTGAAAAGGTGGGACCGTGACCCCCATTACCGTTGGCTGCTACGGCAAGCTCCCCATCCACGGCGATTTCATTCGCTACAACGTGGGTGCGGCCGAGATTTCCGTGCTGGACCGCTGGTTTCAGGAGGGGTTGTTCGCGGGCCAGAAGCAGCTCGGCGGCCAGTTCTCTGACGTGTTTGACCGCGCTCCCGCCAGCCGTTTCATCTTCAACATGCCCAGCATCGGCCGCATTGTCGTTGGCGTCATCATGCCGGGCTGCGACAAGACGGGTCGGCAATTCCCCTTTCTGGTGGCGGCGGGAACGCCGGTGAAGGATTTCGGCCTCGAGGTCGCCCTGATTCCCGGCATCTTTGAGTCATTCTTCGAGCGCGCCCACGCTGTCATGAAAGACTGGATCGGCAAGGACCTGAAGACATTCCTTGGCCGCGTCGATCAGCTTTCCTTCCAGCTTGATGTTCGGGGCGAGGCCCGCCGCGTGGCCCAGAGTGTGGCCAAGCGCACCATCAGCATGGTGTGGTCGGACGCCTTTGGCGCCGCAGCGGACGTTCGCAAGTACCTGCTGCTTCAGAACCTCGCCGACGTGCTCAGGCCCAAAGTGCTGCCAAAGTATGCCCTGCGCTTTCCCGCCACCTCCAATGGCGGTAACGCCGCGGTCTGGCTTGAGCTTACGCAGAAGCTTCTGGCCCGGGCGGGCCTGCCCACCATGACGATGTGGAACTTCCCGCAGGACGACGTGGCCCCGCAGATCAGCCTGCTGTTTGACGACTTGCGTGATAAATACCTGCTGCCATTGCTAAACCCCGACCGCGACAGCGACGTGGCCTATCGCCTGGGCCGCTATGGCCCCGGCGATGATGCCAAGCTGGCCCAGGCGCGGCAGCGCTACGGCGCCCTGGCCGACAACGTGAACCTGACCGTGCCTGAGTTGATTCAGCGGATGCCCTGAAACGGAGGCTGAACTTGCCTGACGAAATTCTGGATGCCGCGCTGGGAACCACCCCGATTGCAGGCGCTCTGCCCTCCGGGGAAAACGCGCGCTATGACCCGGACTACGAGGCTCTGGAGGCCGAAGTCAAGAAGATGGAGTCTCTCACGGGCGAAACAGTGGCCTGGCCCCGCGTCGTGGAACTGGGCAAGAAACTGCTGGCCGAGAAGACCAAGGACCTGCTGGTCTCCGGCTACCTGGGCATGGCCATGCTGCAAACCCAGGGCTACGGTGGCCTGGCCTCGGCCATCACAGTGACACGGGACCTGCTCAAGACCTTCTGGGACAGTCTGTTCCCCGAGCTCAAGCGCATGCGTGCGCGTGTAACGGCACTGCAGTGGCTCAATGATCGGGTGGCCAATGCCATCAACAACCGCGGCCAGGCCGTGGAACAGGACCGCGAGGGTCTCGAGAAGTGCGCCGCGGCCGTAAAAGAGTTGGGCGACGTCGTGGGTGAGAAGTTCACGGAAGAGCGTCCTGACCTCGGTGCGCTGAGCCGTGCGATCACCGACAAAATGGGCCAGTTAGCGGGCGCTGAGAGCGCGCCGCAGACGGGAGGCGATTCCATGGAAGGCCATACCGAGCAGGCCGCGCCGGCGGTGACGGGGGGCGGTGGGGGCGCCATAAGGACGAGGGCCGACGCCTTCCGGCGGCTTCAGGAAGTGGCCAACTGGCTCAAACGTAACGATCCTCACAGCCCCGTGGCGATGCTGGTGCAGCGGGCCGTGGCGTGGGGGAACCTGTCACTGGAACAGGTGCTGACGGAATTGATTCGCAACAGCGACGTGCGCGATCGGGTGTTTGAGGAGTTGGGCGCCAAGAAACAGGAGCCGGCTTCAGAGTAGAAGTGAAAGTCTTGAAATGAGTTACATCGCAGAATTGCAGAGCCTTGAGGTATGAAACAAAGCTAGGACGGAGGCTGGCGAAAGCTAGAATCGCGCGTCCATTCGAAAGGGACTAAAGCCATGGCGAAGGAAGGGTCTGTTGCACCCCGTGAGCGTGTGAACATTGTCTACAAACCTGCCACCGGGGACGCCCAGGAAGAGAAAGAGCTGCCCCTGAAGCTTTTGATGATGGGTGATTACACCCTGCGCCAGGATTCGACTCCCCTGGAAGAGCGCAAGCCCATCAACATCAACAAGGACAACTTCAGTGACGTGATGAAGAGCCAGAAGCTCGAACTGAACGTCAACGTCGCCAACAAGCTCTCCGAGAAGGAGGGCGATGAAATGGCCGTCAAGCTCAAGTTCAATACGCTCAAGGACTTCGAGCCTGAGCAGGTGGTGCGTCAGGTGCCGGAATTGCGCCAGATGCTGGAACTGCGCGAAGCCCTGGCGGCCCTCAAGGGTCCCCTGGGCAACTTCCCCGCGTTCAAGAAGAAGATCCAGTCCATGCTGGGCGACGAGGCTTCGCGTAACAAGATCCTCGGCGAGTTGCAGAAGAAGGAAGGCGGTGACAAGAAGTAGCCGCAGCCAGGATTGTTGTTCTTTCGGGGGAGTGGCCCGGCAGGCAAGCCGGGTGTGATCTCAGCGGCCGACCCAGAGGGGCGGAGCCGGCAAGACTAACCAATTGACCTCGCGGCCAACGGCCAACAGGGGGGATATATGGCAGAACCGCAGAAACAGGAACAGGCAGCTCAGGCCCAGGCGGCGGAGGGCTCGCTGCTCGACGAAATCATGGCGCAGACCAAGATGAAGCCTTCGGATGAAGGCTACTCGGTCGCGAAAAAGGGTGTGGAGGCCTTCATCAGCGAGCTGCTCGCGCCCAACAAGCAATACGAAAAGGCCGACAAGGCCGCCGTTGACCAGATGATCGCCGAGCTGGACAAAAAACTGTCCAAGCAGCTCGATGAAATCCTCCACCACAGTGACGTGCAGAAGCTGGAAAGCGCCTGGCGCGGGCTGAAGTTGGTGGTGGACCGCACCGACTTCCGTGAGAACATCAAGCTCGAGGTGCTCAACTGCAGCAAAGAAGATCTGCAGACGGACTTCGAGGATGCCCCGGAAATCGTCAAGTCGGGCCTGTACAAGACTGTTTACACCGGCGAATACGGCCAGTTCGGCGGCGAGCCCTACGGCGCCATCATCGCCAACTACGACTTCGGTCCCGGCCCCCAGGATGTCGCGCTGCTGCAGAAGGTCGCCAGCGTCGCCACCATGGCCCACGCGCCCTTCATCGCCTCAGCGGGCCCCAAGTTCTTCGGAGTAGACAGCTTCACCGCGCTCCCGAATCTCAAGGACCTCAAGAGCATCATGGAAGGCCCGCAGTATGCCAAGTGGCAGAGCTTCCGTTCCAGCGAGGACGCCCGCTCCGTGGGCCTGACGCTGCCGCGCTTCCTGCTGCGCCTGCCCTACGGCCAGGACACGATGCCGGTAAAGGCCTTCAACTATGAGGAGTCTGTCAAAGGCAAGCACGACGCCTACCTGTGGGGCAACACGGCCTTTGCCTTTGCGACACGGCTGGCGGACAGCTTTGCCAAGTATCGCTGGTGCCCGAACATCATCGGCCCCCAGTCGGGCGGCGCGGTGGAAGACCTGCCCCTGCACCAGTACGAGAGCATGGGCGAGATCGAAACCAAGATCCCGACGGAAGTGCTGATCAGCGAGCGTCGCGAGTACGAACTCTCCGAAGAGGGCTTCATTGCGCTCACCATGCGCAAGGGCAGCGACAACGCCTGCTTCTTCTCGGCAAACTCCTGCCAGAAGCCCAAGAACTTCGGCCAGAGCAAGGAAGGCAAGGAAGCGGAGACGAACTATCGGCTTTCGACGCAGCTGCCCTACATGTTCATCATGAACCGCCTGGCGCACTACGTCAAAGTGCTCCAGCGCGAACAGATCGGTTCGTGGAAAGAGAAGGAAGACCTCTCCCGCGAACTCAACAAGTGGATTGGCCAGTACGTGGCGGACACGGACAACCCCTCGCCCGCCATTCGCTCGCGCTGCCCCCTGCGCCAGGCCAAGATCGACGTGGAAGATGTGCCGGGCGAAGCAGGCTGGTACCGCGTGAAAATGTCCGTTCGGCCTCACTTCAAGTACATGGGAGCGTTCTTCACCCTGTCGCTCGTGGGCAAGCTGGACAAGGAATGATGATGGTATGCAGCCGCGCGATCCATGCGTCCGACACTCTGTGATGGCTTGGGGAAGGGCTGAAAAAGGTCGGAAATTGATTTTGACATAACGTAATAGCGGTGTATCTCTATTCCATCGAGTAATGTGGTTGCTTCTGGCAAATGATGCAAAACGAAATGCGGATGGACAGAGAATAATTCATAGTGTTTTCTTTGGCTCCAGGGGAGACGAGTTATGGCTAACATGAAGATCTTCGTGAAGATTGACGGCTGTCCGGGTTCGACACTCGATGGCAAGCACAAGGACTGGTGCGACGTGCGCGGCTTTGCGCATGAGCTCCAGTACCCCTTCGACATGCGTGAGAACAAGGGCCGCGGTGAACCGGTTCACGGCGCCTTGAGCATCACCAAGGAAATCGACAAGGCCTCTCCCAAGCTCTATGAGGCTCTGGCCAAGAAGAAGAAGATCAAGGACGTTCAGCTCGAGTTCTGGCGCGACAAGCCGGGCGAGGGTGGCAGCGAGTGCTACTTCAAGATCAAGATTGAGGACTGCCGCGTCGTGTTTGCCAAGCCCTACACGCCCAAGCCGGGCGAGCAGGACGCCACGACTCCTCCGCACATGGAAGACATCGGTTTTGCCTATCGCAAGATCGACTGGACCTTCGACTCGGGTGGCCAGGTTCCGACGACCTTCGATTTCTCGGACCCCACCAAGTAGTTCCGGTATTTCAGGGGGCGCGGCTGGCATTCGGCCTCGGCCGGTCAGCGCGCCCCTTGTGTCCTTACAGGCAGGGCGGGCGAAAGCCCGCCGGCCTGAAGTCCGGCCATGGCCCAGTTCGAAGATCGCACACTGCTGGAGAGGCTGGCGCGCGGCACGCGCGCTCAGGCGCGCACGCTTTCCGAGGACACGAACGCGCTGGTGCGTTCGATTCTGCGCAACCTGCAGAAGATCCTCAACACGCGCCAGGGGCATGCGCCAGCCCAGCTTGACTTCGGCATTCCCGCTCCTTCGGACATCACGACGAACTTCCCGGAGAGCATCCCGATGATGCAGCGCATCATCCGCGACAGCATCGAGAAGTACGAGCCAAGGCTCACGGGTGTGAACGTGATGCACGTGGAAAGCGAGGGCGATGTGCTCAGCCTGCGTTTCCAGATCACTGCCAAGCTATCCACGAGCAAGGGGCACAACCCGGTGTTCTTCGACACGCTGGTGGATCCGTCGGGCCACATCAAGCTCCAGACCTGAGAGGCGCTGTGTACGCGAAGTACTATCAAGACGAGCTGCTTTTCCTGCGCGAGCTGGGGCGCGAGTTCGCCCGCGCCAACCCCGATGCCGCGCCGTTTCTGGCGGAAAGCGGTACGGACCCCGACGTGGAGCGCCTGCTTGAGGGCTTTGCCTTTCTCACGGCGCGCATCCGCCAGAAGCTGGACGACGAGCTGCCGGAGTTCACCCACGCGCTCATGGAGATGTTCTGGCCGCACTATCTGCGGCCCATCCCCAGCTTCACCATCATGCAGTTCGAGGCCACGACGCAGGCGGCGCGCGAGTCGCGCGTGATTGCCCGCGGCGCCGAGTTGAGCAGCCTTCCCGTGGACTCGACGCCCTGCACGTTCCGCACCACGCAGGACGTAAACCTGCAACCTGTGCAGTTGCGCGCCGTCGAGGTCCACAAGGGCGCCGTGCCGCAGATCGTGCTGCGCTTCAGGCTGCCCGAGGGCCTGACGCTGGACAAGGTCAACCTTTCGTCGCTGCGCCTTTACCTCGCGGGAGAACCGCCGGTCACGCGGGCGCTCTACCTCTGCCTGTGCCGCTATGCGCGCCAGATTACGGCCATGCGCGAGCAGTTGGGCGGCGCCTCTCAGCCGATTCCCTTGGCCGGCGCCAAGATCAAGCCCGTGGGCCTGGGCGAATCCGAGGGGTTGCTTCCTTATTCGCGGCTGTCGTTTCCGGGCTTTCGGCTCCTGCAGGAGTATTTTGCCTTTCCGCAGAAGTTCATGTTCGTGGACATCACGGGTCTGGAGGGACTGCAGAAGGGCGGCCTGGCGGGAAGCTTCGACCTTGTGATCCAGCTTTCGCGTCTGCCGGACAACATGCCGCCTGTCAGCCTGGCGAACGTTGCGCTCAACTGCGCCCCGGCGGTCAACCTGTTCAAGCATGACGCCGATCCAGTTCGCATCGACCCGCGGCGCACAGAATACAAGATCCGCCCCGGCGGCGTGGACCCCGCCCACTTCGAGATCTACACCATTGACCGTGTGTTCGGCCTTACGCGCGGCACGGCCAAGCCCAAGGACTTCCGCCCCCTGTTCCGGGTGGGTGTGGCGGGAGCGGGCGGCAGCTATTACCGGGCGCGTACGGAGAACGCCATCGTGGGTGAGGGCACGGACGTGTTCATCACGCCCGTGAGCGGGGGCGATGTGCAGGGCGCCGAGGACGTGGAGACGCTCTCCATGGAGCTGACCTGCACGAACCGCCAGCTTCCCACGCGGCTGGGGCTGGGCGACATCAGCGTGCTGACCAGCAACTCGCCCCAATTCGCGCGCTTCAAGAACATTACCAAGCCCTCGGCCAGCGTTCCGCCGCCGCTGGGCGATGACCTGCATTGGCGCCTGCTGTCGCACCTTTCGATCAACTATTTTTCGCTGCTGGAGGTGGAGGCCCTGCGCTCGCTGCTCACGCTCTACAATTTCCGCGCGCGGGTGGACCGCCAGGCGGAAAACGCCCACCGGCTGCTGCTGGAAGGCGTGCAGAAGGTCAGCAGCGCGCCCGCCACTCGTATGTTCATGGGCGCGCCGGTGCGCGGCCTGGATGTCGAGATCGAGTTCAACGAAGACAACCTCGGCGGTGAGGGCGAGGTTTTCCTGCTGGGCGCGGTGCTCAGCGAGTTCTTTGCCCAGTATGTTTCGCTGAATGCCTTTTCGAGGCTCAAAGTGCGCGGCATCAAGCGCGCTGAAGTGCACGAATACGCGGCCCGGGCCGGTCGCCGGGTGATGCTGTAAGCGAGGGGAGAAGGCATGGAGTCGCAGGTGCAGGACGCCACAACGCGCGAGCTTCTGAACGAGGGGGAAAGCTTCTCGTTCTTTGCTGCCGTGCGCCTGCTCCAGTCCCGCTACCCCCAGGCGGCGCGCGTGGGCTATCAGGGTCCGCCGGAGCAGGAAGCCATCCGCTTCCGGCCGTACATCGATCTGGCCTTTGCCAACTCCGACCTGCACGAGGTCCGCGAGCGCACCAATGAGCAGGGCCGGCCGCGCTTTGAAGTGATCACGACATTCCTTGGACTCTTTGGTCCGCCCAGCCCCCTGCCCAGTTTCTACACCGAAGATCTCATGGGCATGGAGGAGGACAGCCTCACGCGGGGCTTCCTTGACCTGTTCCACCACCGCTTCCTGAGCCTGTTCTATCGCGTCTGGGAAAAGTACCGCACGGATGCCCAGTTCAAGAGCGACGCGAGCGACTACTTCACGCTGCGGCTCCTGGCCCTGCTGGGCATGTCGCGCGAGAGTATTCCCCACGGCCACCGTGTGGACCCGTTGCGCACCCTGGCCTATGCCGGGCTGATCTCGCAGCAGCCGCGCAGCGCGCATCTGTTTGAGGGCATGCTCTCTGACTACTTTCCCAAGGCGTCCGTTGATGTCGAGCCCTTCCACGGAACCTGGACGCCGGTGCCCCAGGACCAGCAGAACCGGCTGGGCCTCAGCGGCTGCGTGCTGGCCCGCGACCTGACCGTGGGCGATCAGGTGTTCACGCGCGCAAGCGCCTTCAAGGTCGGCCTTTCGGGCCTGTCATTTGACGAGTTCATGGAGTTCCTTCCCCATGGCGCTAAGATGCCGCAACTGCGCGAACTCGTTGATCTGTTCAACACGGACTGCCTTGACTACGTGATCGAGCTTTGCGTCAAAGCCGAAGAGGTGCCGGGCCTGACTCTCTCGGGCAAAACGGCATGGCTGGGCTGGTCTTCCTGGCTGGGTCAGGGCCGGCCGGGTTCAACTAACTGCGTGAAATTCTCCATAAGGGGCTGGTTCCATGGTCGACGTTGAAATCAAGGGTCTGGTGGCGCGTCTGAACAAGTTCTGCACGCGCGGGCTGGAGGCCGCGGCCGCCAAGTGCGTCTCGCGCACGAACTATGAGGTCACGCCCGAGCACATGCTCTTCGTAATGAACGAAGACCCCAACGCGGACTTGCAGGCCGTCTACAAGCACTTCGGCCTGGATGTCGGCATGGTGCAGAAGGCCCTGGGCGCAGCCATCGAGGATTCCGCACCGGCAACTCTTCGCGCCCCGTGTTCTCGCCCGTGTTGCTGGACTGGTTCCAGAACGCCTGGTTGATCTCCAGCGTGGATTACAGCATGCCCGAGATCCGCAGCGGCGCCCTGCTGTTCACCCTGCTGAGCCACCCCGAGCGCTACGCAGCGGGGGACTACCTGCCGGCCTTCGAGGCTGTCAAGCGCGGCGAGCTCAAGGCTCAGCTGCTCGATATCACGCGCGGCTCCATCGAGCGCTACGAGACGCGTGACAGCGGCAAGAAGATCAGTGAAGACGGCCGGCCCGAGAAGGGCGTCGCTGGCGAAAGCGCTTTGGCCAAGTTCTGCACCGACTTCACCGGCCGCGCGCGCGAGGGCAAGCTTGACCCCGTGTTTGGCCGTGATCCGGAAATCCGCCAGATGGTCGATATCCTGGCGCGCCGCAGAAAGAACAACCCGATTTGCGTGGGCGACCCCGGCGTGGGCAAGACGGCCGTGGTCGAGGGCCTGGCTTTGCGCATTGTTGAAGGCGACGTGCCGGACAGCCTGCGCGGCGTGGAACTCATGGGCCTTGACCTCGCGCTCCTGCAAGCCGGCGCAAGCGTCAAAGGCGAGTTCGAAAACCGCCTCAAGAACGTGATCAACGAGGTCAAGTCTTCGGCCAAGCCCATCATCCTGTTCATTGACGAAGCCCACACGCTCGTCGGCGCGGGCGGCGCGGCGGGCACCGGCGACGCCGGGCAGTTGCTCAAGCCCGCCCTGGCGCGCGGCGAGCTGCGTACCATCGCCGCTACGACCTGGAGCGAGTACAAGAAGTACTTCGAGAAGGATGCCGCGCTGGCCCGCCGCTTCCAGCTCGTCAAGCTCGACGAGCCCAACGAAGCCGTCACGGTGACCATGTTGCGCGGCCTGCGCGACCGTTACGAGCAGGCCCACGGTGTGCTGATCCGCGATGACGCGCTCACCGCCTGCGCGCAGCTTGGTTCGCGCTACATTGCCGGTCGCCAGCACCCCGACAAAGGCATCGACCTGATGGACACCAGTGCCGCGCGCGTGAAGGTGGCGCTGACCACCAAGCCGCCGGAGCTGCAGGACCTCGAGCGCAGCATCCAGACCATCGAGCGCGAGCTCGCCGCCTACAAGCGCGACCAGAGCACGGGCCAGGACGGCCTGGAGGACATGATTTCGCAGCGCGAAAAGAGCATCGCGGGCCTCAAGGACAAAGCCGCCTCGCTCACGGAACGCTGGCAGAAAGAAAAGGCCGCGGCCGAGAAGGTGCTCGACATCCGCAGAAAGATGTTTGAGGCCACGGGGCAGACGCTGGGCGGCCAAAAGCCCAAGGCCGAAGCGCCCCCGTCGTCGAAGAAGGAAACCAAGCTCAAGGTCAAGGACGAGCCCAAGAAGGAAACCAAAATCAAGTCCAAGGCCGATGTCGGCGCGCTCAAGAAGGACCTTGATGCGGCGCTGGCCGATCTCAAGAAACTGCAGGGCAAGGACCCGTTGATCCAGATCGAGGTCACGCCCGACATCGTGGCCAAGGTGATCTCGGACTGGACGGGCATTCCCATCGGCAAGATGGTGCAGGACGAGGCGGCATCGCTGCTCGAGTTCGAAAAGCAGATGACTCAGCGCGTCAAGGGCCAGGATCACGTCATGAAGATCCTCGGCACGGGCATTCGCGCCAGCAAGGCGGGCCTCAAGGACCCCAAGACACCCATCGGCGTATTCCTGCTGGTGGGCCCTTCGGGCACAGGCAAGACCGAAACGGCGCTGGGCGTGGCCGACCTCATGTTCGGCGGCGAGCGCATGATGACCACCATCAACATGAGCGAGTTCCAGGAGAAGCACACCGTCTCGCGGCTGATCGGCTCCCCGCCCGGCTATGTCGGCTACGGCGAGGGCGGCGTGCTGACCGAGGCCGTGCGGCA
>JABARW010000007.1:0-71906 GCA_019186845.1 Planctomycetota bacterium
CAAAAGGAGCGCGCGGCATGAACAAGCCTGGCCCCTGGTCGATTCTGCTTGCCGGCTGCGTGCTGGTCGTGCTGTGGTGCACTCCATTGGCCGCCGAGGTGGACCGCAGCAGCCTTCCGCCGGCGCCCGTAAGCGCCGAGCAGCGCGAGGCCCTGCTGCAGGAATTCAGGACCGCCGAATCGCCTCGCCTGCGCAAAGAGCTGGAAGCCGAGCTGGAAAAACAGTACCGGGCCGAGCTCGAACAGCGCCTCGAGCAGGAACGCAGGTCCTACGAAGGCTCGGTGAACAACCTCTGGGCCAGTAACGCGGCGGTGTGGGGCGCGCTCTTGCTGTTCATTGTCTGGCAGGCCATGAGCGCGGGGCGTCAGGCCCGCGAACTGGCCAAGCTGAAGGCCGCGCGCGAGCAAGGCTAGCGCCGAAGCGCAACGAGCGGCCAAAGCCGGCTCAATTCGTTCACGGCAACCTGTGGCGCCCATGGCCCAATCTCTGTTCACGGAGCAAGAACTCGCCCGCCTGCGGCGCCTGCGCCTGGCCGGCGAACGCGTGCGCTCTTTGGCGCTGCGCGGCGAGCGCCGCTCGCGCCAGCTGGGTTCGGGCCTTGAGTTCGGGGCCTATCGCCCCTACTCACAGGGCGACGACCTGCGCCGGGTAGACTGGAACGTTTATGGCCGCCTCGACCAGCTCTTTCTCAAGCTCTTTGAGGCCCCGGGCCAGTTGCGCCTGCTGCTTGCGCTCGACGCAGCCCCGACCATGGATTTTGGCGTTCGCAACAAGTGGCTGGCGGCCAAACGAGTGCTGGCGGCCCTGGGGCTTGTGGCGCAGGCCACCGCTGATCGCGTGCTGCTGGCGCGCTACGAAGACGCCGCCGTGCAGTCCTTTGACGCGTCGGGAAGCGAGCAGGCCTTCCTGGAGGCTGTGGCAGCCATGACCGTCTCGCGGGAGGAACTGCCGTCAGCCGCCGTGAGAAGCGCGCTGGCCGCCCGCGGGCGCGACACGGTGCTGCTGGCCGCCACCGACATGCAGTCCAAGGCAGGCACTCTTGCCCTGCTGTCAGAGGCCCGTCGCTTTGGCGCACGCGCCGTGGTCATCTCACTGCACGCCGATGAAGAACTTCAACCCCAGCTCGAGGGCCTGACACGACTGTCTCCCCTGGCCGGCAACCCGCTGAAGCTGCGCATCGACGCGCGGGTGCTGGAGGCCTACCGCAAGGAAGTGGAAGACTACCGCCGCGCCTGTCAGGCGGCCATCCGGGCCACGGGGGCCGGTTGCATCGAGGTCTCCAGCACCGTTGATTTGGAGCCCGTCGTCGTTGAGCTCTTGCGCAGCGGCCTGCTGGAAGGCGCCCGCTAGAGGCACTCGCCACTCGGCGCACCGCCTGTATCATTCCGGCATGCTTGAGTTCGCGCGCGGTCAATTCCTGTGGCTGTTTGCGCTGGTCGCGCTGTTCTTCGTGGTGTTCTTCCTGGCCCGGCGCTGGAAGCGGGCCGCTGTCACTTACGGTTTCATCTGGCAGCGCGTGGCAGGCCGCGTGCGCCCCCCGGCCTGGAAGCGACTGCTGCGCCTGCTGCTCACGCTGCTGGTTTCAAGTGCCATGCTGTCATCGGCGGCGCTCTACGCGGCCGGGTTGCAGCCCGCGGCCCAGAACGAAACGCCGCCCCTGCTGCTCTTCATCGTCATCGACAACTCGCCAAGCATGAGGGCCTTCAGCTACACCCACAGGCAAACCCGGCAGAATCTGGCCCAGGACCGCGCCCAGCAAGTGCTCAACAGCCTCGCGCCCGAAGACCGCGCCTGCATCGTGCACTGGCAACTGGGCCGCCCCGTGGCGGGCCCGTTCCTCAAGCGCGGCGATGCCGCCGGGCCAGCCCCCCGCACAGACTATGCCCCGGCGAGACCGGAGGAACTCGCAGGCTGCCTGCAGGCCGTGGGCCTGCCACCGCATTTTGCGCCGGCTCCAGCCGCCGTTTGCGCCGTCTGGCTGCTGACAGATGACCCGCCGGCGCTGGCGGCAGCGCCGGCCCCGGCGCGGCTTGAGCGTCTGGCGCCGGCAGCGCGCTGGGCCACGGTGGGTGGACTTCCCTGCGTCGTGGAGACCTTCGGAGAGGCGGGGGAGAACGCGGGCTTCATCGAGGCCGTTTTCCGGCCCTCGCCGGCCGGAAGCGAGGACCGCGGCCTGCTGAGCGCGCGCCTGCGAGGCCGGGGCAAGGCTGGGGCCATGTATCTGGGGTTCAAGCGGGACACGTGGGAAATGGATGCCCGGAGCTTTGAGCTTCCGCTGAAGGTCCCCCACGACCTCGATTCCGACGGTCTGGACCTCCTGGTGCAATCCGAGCACGACATCCTCACACTCGACGACTTCATTCGTGTGCCCCTGCCTCGCAGCCCCATCCGGCGGATTCTGATCCTGCGACCCAAGGGTGAAGAGGCCAACCCCCTGCTGCGCGAAGGCATGGAACTGCTGCTGCCCGGGCGCAAGATTGAGGAACGCGAGGCCGTCAACGGTGAAGCGGCCGAAAGCGACCTGGTCGTGATGGACCGCGTTGCGGCCGAGCCAAGCGCCAGGGCCCTGCTCTGTTTTGGAGCCCTGCCGCCGGGCCTGGGAGAAGTCGAGCCAGCCCGCGAAGCCAAGGCGGGCCTGTTTGAAGCAACGGCGCAGAGGCCCTGGCTGGGCTTTGAAGTCCCCAATCTTCAGTTGCTCGCCGGCCGCGAGGCCTTTCCACTCAAGTCCGGCGTAAAGCTCACGCCCCTGGCCACACACATTGAGGCGGGCGTTTTGCTGGCCGCGGCCACGGGAGAGCGTGACGTTCTTTACGTTGGCTACTCGCCCAGGCAGAGCAATTTCCTGTTCGTTCCGGAGGGGCCCACCCTGCTGCAACGCTGGTTGAACGCGCTGTTGGGTCGCGACACCACCTTGATGCCGCCCCTGCTGCCCATGGCGCAGTCCACGGAGATCGACGCCGGGGCTTTCATGACGCTGGAGGTCCGTCGCGATCCGGATGTCGGACCGGGCTATGCCTATGGCGCCGAAAGCTATCGGGTAGTCACGGGGCTGGACGGGCGCGCCCGCATCGGCCCCCTGGAGCAGCCTGGCCTCTACCGCCTGCTGCATGAAGGACGTGAGCTGGCGCGGTTCAGCGCCTACTGGGTGGATGAGCCGGAGCAGGCCGCGTCGTTCCTGCCCCTGCCCCCGCTGGACGAGCGGGCGCTGGTGCCCGCCGCGCGCGAGCAAACCTGGATAGACTGGTTTCCGGAAATCCTGCTCTGGATGGCGCTCCTGGGCCTTGTGCTCGAATGGCTGCTCTGGCTTGCCGGCATCACCGACTGATTTCTTCATTTTTGTTCAAGGGCGCACCCTTTGCCAGCCGATAGGCCAAGGACGTACACCGTTTCCACACCCGGAGAGCGCCATGACGATCACCGTTCGCACGCGCGGCAGCGCCCAGAATATCCGCCCACAGCCCGATTCGGGCAGCCAGTCCTCACGCCGCGGCTCTGTGGGCCGTTGAGCTTCCACTCGCCATTGCCCTCCTTTTGACAAGGCCGGACATGACCCGTCGCCGCCGCGCTTTTGCATTGATGTCAATCTTTGCCTTACTGGTGCTTGCCGTAGCCGCCAGCGGTTGCGCCCAGACACAGGCGGAAGAAAAGGACTACTGGCGCGAACTGCCGCCGGGCGCACACGCGCTGCGCAAGATCACGGATCCCGCCCAGATTCCCGATTTCACGCGCGCCTTCTCCGACACCGCGCGCCTGGACGAAACCTGCGCCAACAGCCTCAACTACCTCGCCAAGCCGTCAGCGGCCCAGTTCTTTCCGGTCAGCGGCATCTCGCACGAGCAGGTGCGGCTTTCGCTGCAGGAGTTCCGCGCCATGCTCGCGGGAGGCATGAACGCGGCTGAACTCAACGCGGAGCTGCGCCGGCGCTTTGACGTGTACACGACCGTGGGCTACGACAACCAGGGCTCCGTGCTGTTCACCGGTTACTACACGCCCATCTTCGAGGCCTCGCTGACAAAGGACCACCGCTTCAGGTTCCCCCTGCACAAGCTGCCGCCCGATCACGTCAAGGACCCCGTTACAGGCCAGACCCTCGGCCTCAAGCAGCCTGATGGCAGCATCAACCCCAGTTACCCAAGCCGCACGGAACTCATGCAGTCCGGCATGCTGGAAGGCCTGGAGCTGGTCTGGCTGGCAGACCCCGTAGAGGCCTACGTCATCCAGGTCCAGGGCAGTGCCATCTTGAGCCTGCCCGATGGCTCGCGCCTGGAGGTTGGCTATGCGGGCACCAACGGCGCCGAGTACAAGTCTTTGGGGCTGGAGATGGTCAAGCGCGGCATGCTCAAGCGCGAGGAACTGAATCTGCGCTCCATCATGCGCTACTTCCGCCAGCACCCCAATGACTTCGAGGCGGTAGTGGCCGCCAACCCGCGCTACATTTTCTTTCAGCAGAACAGCGGCGGGCCCTACGGCTCCCTGAACGAGCCCGTGATCCAGATGCGCAGCATTGCAACCGACAAGAGCATCTTCCCTCGTGGCTCCCTTGTGTTCGTGGAAGCTGACATCAGCGCCCGCGGCACGAAGGAACGTCTGAGCCGCTTCATGCTCGACCAGGACACCGGCGGCGCCATAAGGGCCCCCGGCCGCTGCGACCTCTATTGGGGCGTGGGCGAAGGCGCCGAGCGCTACGCGGGGCGGACGTTCAATGAAGGCCGCATGTATTACCTGATACTGAAGGACAGCGAGATGGAGCGCCTGAAATCCCGCGTTGAACGCTAAGCAGGCCGCGCCTGAACCAGGCTCAGGCTGTCACTGAACGCAACGAGAGATGAGGGGCCGCCGCAGGGCGGCCCCCGTACATTTGCGGAATTGCAGCCCCGCCACTTCCGTTCCGGATAAAACAGAACAGGAGCGCCCATGGAACCTGCAAGGATACTCGCCTTCTCCGCCAGTCTGCGGAAAGACTCGCTCAACGCCAAACTCGTCAGGAACGCGGCCAAAGCCGCCGAGTCCGAAGGTGCAGCCGTCACCCTGATCCACTTGCGGGACTACCCCCTTCCCGTTTATGACGGCGACGAAGAGGCCGCCAAGGGCCTGCCCGAAAACGCCATCAGGCTCAAGGCCATGTTCAAGGAGCACCAGGGACTGCTGATCGCCTCGCCTGAATACAACGGCAGCTACCCCGGCGGCTTCAAGAACATGCTTGACTGGCTCTCGCGCAGCGCGCCCGGCGAGCGCCCGTTTGCAGCCTTTGAAGGCAAAGCCGCCGCGATCATGGCGGCCTCCCCCGGCGCCTTTGGCGGTATGCGCATGCTGCCGTTGCTGCGTCTGCTGCTTTCTGGCATGCGCGTGCTGGTGCTGCCAGACCAGGTCGCCTTGCCAAAGGCCACCGAGGCCTTCCAGGAAGACGGCAGCCTGCGCGACCCCAAGATCGCCGCCAGCGTTCAAGCCCTAGGCAAACTGCTGGCACGTACCTGCGCGAGGCTCGCGGAATAAGGGCGCCCCGCCGCCTGTTCTAATGTTGTTCTACATAGAATGATAAAGGGGGCAGTCATGATTTCCGTTCGCAAGGCACAAGACCGCGGCCACTTCGACTTCGGCTGGCTCAAGACCTGGCACAGCTTTTCTTTCGGCGAGTATTTCGACCCCCAGCATCACGGGTTTCGCAACCTGCGCGTCATCAACGAGGACTTCGTCGCGCCCGGACACGGCTTCCCCATGCACCCCCACCGGGACATGGAGATCATCACCTACGTGATGAAGGGCGCCCTGGAACACCGCGACAGCCTCGGCAACGGCGACATCATCCGCCCCGGAGACGTCCAGCGCATGAGCGCCGGCAGCGGCATTCGCCACAGCGAGGCCAACCCGATGCCCGGCGAAGCCACTCACCTCTACCAGATCTGGATTTTGCCCTCACAGCGCGGCATTGCCCCGGGCTACGAGCAGCAGAAGCTGCCCTTTGAGGACCGCGCCAACCGCCTCAAGCTGGTTGCCGCGCCCAAGGGTGAGGGCGCCACGGTGAGCATCAGCGCCGACGCCAGGCTCTATGCCGCCAATCTGGACGCGGGCAAGGCGCTATCGCTGGATCTGGCCAAGGGCCGCCACGCGTGGCTGCAAGTCGCGCACGGTGAAGTCACTCTCAACGGCCACCCCCTGCAGACGTCCGATGGCGCGGCCGTCAGCGACACGGCGCGGCTTGAAATCCGGGCGGCCCGTGACGCCGAGATTCTTCTCTTTGACCTGGCATAAGCCGGCCCGCAAGCGCCTTGCTGCATCGGGAGGCCCCGGCGACTACAATTCCGCGCCATGCGCTCAGCCCTGCTGGTGATGTTCGCCTTGACCCTGGCCGCCTGCGGCGGCGGCCAGGCCAATAATGCCCCGCGTTCGAACAACCCAACCAACGCCCCTCCCAAGGAGGACATCAAGTTCGAACGCGTGCCGCTGGAAGAATTGCCCGAGCGCGACCCACCCTACGTCTGGCCCTCAGACGGCTTTCGCATGGCGGCGGACCTCTTCTGGGTGTCCTGGAAGACATCGGAGTTTGTTCCATCGCGGCTGATTGCCTCACGCGACGGCAAACTCTGGTACGACCTTGGCAGCACGGTGAACCTCGTGCACTACCTGCCCGTGGACCTGGCGGGCTTTGGCAGCGACGTTTTGTTCAGCATCGAGTTTGAGGAGCAGGGCCGGAAGTTCCGCAGCAGGCCGCGCCGCGTGAAGTACGGAGCCGGCATTCGCTACGGTGTGCGCGAACTGGATGTGACGCTGGAAGCCAGACCGGATCAGAAGGTGGAGCTGACAGTTGAGGGGGGCGACTTGCAGGGCCTGTCCGCCGATGACTTCTGGTTTGCCCTGCTGCCCGATGAGCTGCGGATCTACGGGCTGCCGCGCCGTGACTCGGAGAAATCGGGCCGCATCGAACTGGTCATCGACGGTGCTACGCTGCCCAAGGACGGCTGCTGGGGATTCATGGAAATGAGGGACAGCCGCCGCGGCACACGCGACCGCGTGCTGCTCAAGTTCCGCCGCAAGTAGACGCTGCGCGTCAGTTCTTGAGGGCTTCGGGGTCGTAAATGGCGCCGGCGAAAAGCAGCGAGCCGCTGGCACGGTCCACAATCGCCACCGCAAATGGCCGGTCAGCCCTGAACGTGAAAGGCGGTTCGGCGGGGGCGCTTTCCGCCTTCATTTCAACCACTGTGGCTGCCGCGGCTTCCGCCCCCTGCTCATTGACTTCGAGCACCGCTTCATGCAGCACCCGCCCGATGAAGATGGGCCCCAGGGGGCTTGTGCCAAAGCGCGAGAAATCAGCTTCGCCAAAGCAGCGCTTCATGCCCAGCGCCTTCAAGGCATCCACAAGGCCGGCCTTGTAGCGCACCTTGAAGCGCGGAATCTCGATGGTTCCGCCGCGGCTTTTCATCCGCGTCATGGCGGAAAACTGGTCCGTGTTGAGGCCGGCCATGAGGTCAGACAGCTTCTTGCCCTTGGCGGGCAGGATGAACCACATGATGGCCTGATGCTCTTCGCCGAAGTAGAGGCCCACGGCCTGCCAGTCGGCGCTTTCGTTGTAGGGCACATCTTCCCACTGACTCATCATGGGCAGCTTCTTCGTGGAACCGTCGGCCCGCGTGAAGTCGGCTTCCTTGGTGGAGGTCTTCTTGAACTGATGGGACCAGCCGCCCTTGAAGTGAACAGCGTTGACCAGGTAGCTGACGGCATCGTGCGGAATGGCGTCGAGCATGTCCGTGATCTTCTGGTTGGTCTTTCCGGCAATCCAGTCGTTGATGACCTTGACGGAGGATTTGTCCGAGAAGTTCAGCGTGCGGACCTCCGCGCCGAAGAAATAGCGGCACTCACCCACAAACTCATCCTGCAGCGTCACGCGCGCCTTGTCGCTCCACAGCGAGTTGGCCACGCTGAGCTTGAAGTCCTTGCGCAAGTTCAGGGCGTCAAGCAGAGCCTTGTTGTGCGCGGGCAGCTTGAGGTCCGACACGCCCATGGCCTTGAGCATTTCGTCGCGCGTTTCGCCACGCGCGCCTCCGGCCGTCATCTGCAGCGCCGTCGAGATGGAAAGCGGCGAGAGGAACAGATTCTCGCCCTCCTTGTGCAGCTTGCCCATCAGGTTCAGGCCGAACTGGTTGTTGCGCGCGGCCAGCACCTTGGGGTCACCTTCACCCCTGGCCGTGCTCTCCTGAGCGCCCGTGGAGGCGCAAGCGGGCAGCAGGAAAGCGAAAGACACAACAGCAATGAGTCGAAGCGAGGACACGGAGTCTCCCGGCAGAGGGTTGCCTTATTGGACGCAAGCCGGCGCGGCAAGTTTCGCCAAAAATGAAAACCGGCGCCGCAAGGCGCCGGAGTATGGTCAGGCTCCCGGTTTGGGCCCGCCACCCTTGAGGTTCTTGAGGGCCTCGAGGCCCTTTGCCGTCTGGCTTACTGGATCGGCACCAGTTTGCCGACGTCCACCTGAACCGGAACCTCACCCTCGGCTTGCGTAAGGTCTACCAGGGATTGGGCAATGGGCCCGTTCTGGGCGCCCCGAACGACAATCAGATACTTGCGCCGAGGGACGGGACCTGTGCGGAGGGTACCATCGAATGAAACACTTAACCTTTGAAAGTGATGCGCAACCGGCGCCGGATTGATGTACGACACCTTGTAATTCCCGGGCTTGGCGTTGGTGAGGGTAATAGCCATGGTGACGGTGGCACGCTGTAGCACACAGGTCATTTCAAGCGCGACGCCCGGCAAGGGCGACACGTCAATGGGATAAACTTCAAAACCCTCACCCTCCACCAGCAATCGCTGTTCAGAGGCAGATACGCCTACCAGTGCGGCATGCCCCTTTTCGTCGGTCATGGCCTCGGTGCCGTTGGTGGCAAGCCGGTGCGGAAATGAGATGTAGGTTCCGTCCGCGTAGTGCAGGACGGCCCCCTTGACGGGGACGCCTGCCTCATCAACGACCCGGACCCTTACCGTGGCTCCCGGCTCGAAGTCATAGGCGTCCACCTCGCAGACTTCCGAGGGCAGCACCATCACGCTTCTGAAAAACACGTTGCCTTCATACCGCAGGGTTATGTCGTAGCGGCCGGGTTTGAGGTCGTACGAAGCAAAACGAAGTGTCTTGCTGTCTTTGCTGGGATCAGTTCCCAGCCTTCCCTTCTTGACGACAAACCCCAATTCCGCGTTGATAATGAGCGCGTTCATATTCAAGGCCGCCTCGACGCCGTGACGATTGCCGACATCGGGCACACGCACCACCAGGCCGCCCCTGGGTGACTTCGACTGAGCCAGCGTCAGGGTAAAGTGGGCATCGGCTACGATCTCGTCAGCCTTGATGACGCGCACCGCCTGCGCGAACCCCGGCCGCGCTGAATTGGCCATACAGGTCAGGGCCAAAGCCGGCACGCGGCTGACATCGCAACGCCCCTGCACGACGTGTACGGAATCGCGAAACCCTCCGGAGACCAACTCAAGCGAACCCTCCCAAGGCGTATCATCAGCGTATTTCACGTCAAAGTAGAGGCGAAACACCGGCACAAGTTCGAGGTCGGCAGTGAATACACCGGAGGACTCATCCCAGGAGAAGTCCCGGTAGCTCAAGGTGCGAGCGCCTCCCCAGCGATCGTCGTCAACGCGAGCGATCAGCGATGCCAGACCCGCTCGGGAGTCAAAGCTCGCCACACCCGCGGCGTCGCATTGGACCCTGAACTTCTCATGGGCTTGTGAGGCCTCGGTGTAGTAAAGCGCAATGGCCAGCATCGCGTCGGCCACCGGCCCCTGTGGGCCCAGGCAGCGAACACGCCAGCGCTTGCCCTCCTGCACCATCGCCGCGCTTGGCACCCTGCGAGAGGGCACCCCCGTCGCCACCTTGGGTGCTTCGCCGGGCTGGGCACGGTCAGTGTGAGATGTGTGTACGTCCTCAACGGGGGCGGGCGCACCGCCTTTGGCAACATCGCTGCCCCCGCTATCCACCAGCCAGTAAGCGGAACCAAGCGCCAGCAGAAGAAACAAGCCAATCACCAACCTCAGGGGCCAGCGACTTCTCGATTGCATGTCAGCACTTGCCGTCATGGTCTCAACCCGACATCTTAATTGAACATGAACACGTTCAGCACGTGTCCGGAGGCCAAATCACGCGCGATCGCAAAACCAGTGATCTTGCCGTCCGCCGTATCCACCGTGTTCACACCCAAGGACACTTCGTGCCCAAAGTTGAACTGCGTTCCATCGGGGAAGGCGTAGGTAAACGGCCGATGAACCAGTCGCAGGGTGTCGCTGTGGTTGGCGAAATCAATGATGACCACTGGCAGCGAAGTGGAAACGGTGTCCGTGTGCGTTGGCCAACCGGTGGAGTCCTGGTTGGTGACGCTACCGCTGCTTCGCGTGCGCTTGCAGACAAGAAAGCCATCCGTGGAGGAAGTGCGATAGTCCCAAAAGCCGTCGAAATCAGACTCGCCGTTGCCCACCAACAGGTGACCTCCTCCCCAAACTAGACTGACGCCGTCCACTCTGCCGTACCCGAAGTGAGCGGCCTATGCCGAGTAATAGTAGGAGGACATGCCCCAGATCAGCGGAGCGTTGGTTTCACCAGCGACCTGAACCGTCTGACGCGTGCTCAGCGAAACAACCCACAGGGGCATTTCGACATCCTCCATGACACCGACCCAGGGGGTGAGATCCGTGGCATGGGAATCCCACGCATAGCTATTCGAAGTTGACTTGATGCGTCCGTGTGCGGTAGCTCGCACCGGTGTGCCTTGAGACACGTTGACCGACAGGAACTGGTCAGGGCCAGAGCTCCAGGAGACCCCGAAATATCGATGGGAGCGCCGTGATAGCCCCATGCAAACCCGGCGAGTAGCGTCGTGACGGCCAGCGACGACAACGCGATTCCGCAAAGAACTACTCTTGTGACGATTGCTTTCATACATAGCCCTTTCTCACGCAAGATTGAGCGCGCAAGATTAGGGAGGAGGGCCGTCGGGTAGTCAAGCAATTTTATTGCTAGTCGCACTTTCAAAACTTTTGTATGTGTAAAAGTTGTAAACTATGCACCGAAATGCCCACTGGACTGCCGCGCCATCGGAGGACGCGGCAGCGCACTGAGTTCAGGTACGGGCAACGGAAGTAGAAATGAAAACCGGCGCCTTGCGGCGCCGGAGTGAGGTCAAGCTCCCGGTTTGGGCCCGCCACCTTTGAGTTTCTTGAGGGCATCCAGGCCCTTCTTGGCGGCAACGCCGGCGCCCTTGTCCACCTTGCGGTCCTTTTCCATGTTGCCGAGGTTGACCTCGACGTCGTCCATGCCCTTGAACGCGGCATTGACCATGACGTTGGAGACTTCGACAGCTTCGCTGGCGCTGACCTGCTTCTTCATGAGGCCGGCCGCCGCCAGCTCGCTGAACATCTTTTCCTGCATCTCGCGCATGGCCTGCATCATCTCGGGGCTCGCGGTGCCTCCGCCGCCGCCGCTGGCCTTGATGTCGGCCGCGGCCACCAGCTTGTCCTTGAGATCCTCACGCAAGCCGGCGATTTCGGCCTTCAGCGTGGAGACGATCTCTTCCTGGCCGTTCCTGCGGTCGAGGTGCGACTGCATGTCCGACATCATCTGCCGCACGCTCTTGATGGCCGTGCCGCCCACTTCAGCCACCGCCAACTCGGCGCCGGCAGTGCCCACCAAAGCTTCACGCAGCTCGCCAAGCTTGTCGTTGATGTTCTCGTTCTGCTCAATGACGGCCTTTTCCGTGTTGCGCGAGATCTGAACCAGTTGCTTGAGCTGGGACGCCATTTCCTTGATGGCCGCCTGGGTGTCGTCATCCAGCTTGGCGGAAGCCGAAACCTGGGAGACCACACTGTTCTGGGCCGCCAGAGTTTCACGCAACTCAGAGAAACGGTCGTTCAGGAACTCCTGCTGCTGTTCCAGCATGGCCTGGCGGGTCATTTGCTCGCTCTGGGCGCGCGCCGCCTGGTTCATCATGAAGGCCTTGAGCTCGGCAATCTCGTCCGAGACCTGGGAGGTGGCCACCACGGCCTGGCTTTCGTTGCGCTGCGTCAACTGCTCGCGCAGGGCCGCCAGTTCCTCCTGCAGCTTGTTCTGACCTTCCTGCTCTTTCTTCTGCTCGGCAAAGAGGCGCTTGAACTCCTCCATGGAGTCCTGAACGATCTGCTGCTTGTCTTCCTTGATGTGGGCGATATCAACGCCCGACCCCTCCATCTTGCCGATGATGTTCGTGACCGCCTGGGAGATCAGTTCATTGATCTTCTTGGCGTTGATTACGTTGACCTTCTTGAGGCCGCGCTCTTTGAAGGCGTCAATGTCGATCTGACGCGTCTGATTCTTGATCAGGCTCGCGTAATCGACGGGATTTTGCGCAGTCTCAGCCATAGTTCACGCTGGAAGGGCCACCGCTAAGGTGCACGCACCGGACGCGGCGAAATGGTTTTGGACTGTTCGGTGAAGTAAACCACCCCAAGCCGCTCCCGACAAGCCAATTCATGACCCGGAGCTGCGGCCGGCTCCAGCTATCGTTTTTACTGTCATGGCTTTGCAACAAGCTGCCCTTTGGGGCATGCTGAGACTTCAAGGGCATTTATCGGCCACCCTTCAACTGTCACTGAAGCATTATCGGACTTTGCCATGAAACGACCCGCGAGGGCGACACCCTCCGAAATCCAGAGCGCCTTGACCGCTTTGCCCCACTGGGAGCTCCGCAGCGCTTCCATTTTCCGCCGGTTCAAGTTTTCCGACTTCAGGCAGGCCTTCGCCTTCATGACCTCTGTCGCCCTGGCCGCCGAGAAGCTCGACCATCACCCCGACTGGCGCAACGTCTACAACACCGTGGAAATCGAGTTGATGACCCATGACGCCCAGGGCCTGACAAGGCTGGACTTCGAACTGGCGCGCCTGATCGAGGCTGCGGCTTGCGCAGTTCCTGAGTAACGCGCCAGGGGCTTGGGCGGTAGAGGCATTGAAGACCGACGGGGGGCCAAAGAGTGTCGGGTGAGGACGCAGGCGAAGCGCTGTCGCGGCTGGCGGTGCTCCATCACGGGGCGCTGTACGGCTATTGCCGCCGGCGCCTGGGCCGCGACGCCGACGCCAACGACGCCCTTCAGGAGACCTTCTTGCGCGCCCACAAATATTGGGGAAGCCTGGACCAGAGCCGCGACGCCCGCAAGTGGCTCTTCGGCATCGCCCATAACGTGTGCGTGGAGGTAGCCCGCAGCCGCGCCCGCCACGTGACGCTCGAGGAGCTGCCCGAAGGTGGCGAGGCCCCCAGTGCGACGAGCGAGGCCCTGGAGCGCATCGCCCACGAAGAACGCATGGTCCACATCCGGCGCGAGCTGGAACGGATGCCGGACAAGGCGCGCCGCATTCTGGAGCTGCGTTTCTTTGGACAGATGGACAGCAAGGACATTGCCGCGCTGGAGGGAATGACGGAGACCTCCGTGCGCGTCACGGTGCACCGCGCCCTGGAATCCCTGCGCGAGAAGCTGGGCCGCAAGCTGGGCCAGGAGCCGGACGAAGCAACAGGAAGCACGAGGCAAACATGAACCATCCGCAACCCCATGACATCACAGCCCTGGCCTATGGCCTGGTGCCCAGCCCCGAGCGCGAATCGCTGCTGGAGCATGTGCACTTCTGCGCCCCCTGCCGCGAAGCCTATGACCTGGCGTTGGCCGAGCAGGTCGAGGTGCGCGAGGTGCTGCTTGGGGAAACGCGCAGCGGCGATGCGGAGTCCCGCGCGCTCGACGCCGTCTTGCAGCAGCTCAAGAAGGTCGGCCAGGTTCAGAGGCCGGGGAGGCTGTTTTCGCTGCGGCCCGCCGCATGGGCCCTTCAGGCTGCCGCGGCCCTGCTGCTGGCGGCGGGTGTCTACTATGTGGCAGTCGCTCTGCCCGGCGGCGAGACTCCGCCCACGACAGTGGCCGGCGGAGAGTCCGCGGGGGGCGGCAGCGTGAAGAGCCCCGATGCGGCCTCCCTGCCCGGGCTGGAAGCCGGCGGCCGCGTCACGGACGGCAGCGTGATGGTGGCCATGGACCCCGAGGCCAACCCGGAAACTGCCCGCTGGACGCGCTCGAAGGTGATTCCGGCCAACGTGTGGGTGCATAGTTCCGGCTCGGAACCGGTGGCCTGCGAACTGGACAACGCGCGGCTGTCGTTCGTTCCCGACTCCATGTTCAAGCTGGTGCCCGATTCCGGCACGCCGGGCCAGTACGCCATCTTTGTGCTGCGCGGCGATGCCAACTTCGCGGTGAAGGATCCGCGGCGCAGCCTCACCGTGCAGACCGGCACCGGCGACATTCTGGCCACGCCGGGCTCGACCTTTGACCTCGAGTGCGACCCCGCCTTCGTGTTCGCCAATTACCGGCAGCGCGGCAAAGACCTTCCCAGTCCGCAGAAGGGTCGCGCCCTGGTACGCACCCACGTGCAGCGCGGCGACGTGCTGTTCATGCCCTACGGTGAAAGCTGGGAACGGCCGGAAGCCAGCCGGGTGGCTTCAGGCCAGACTCTTGAGGTGCAGACAGTGGTGCTGGACCGCATGCAACGCCTGCGCGCCCAGGGCGGGTCTTCGGAGCTGGAGGAAGTCATGAACCTGGTTGAGCGACTGCTGCCGGGCGAGCGAAGGAAGTTCGAGGATGAGCTCGAGCGCATGCGCAAGCAGCTTGACACGGCCCAGAAGATCATCGAGCTGACCGAGAATGTAGTACTCAAGATCAGCGTCAACGGGCGCGAGTACGAACACTCCAACGGGGTCATGCAGATCATCGAGGGCGCGACCCGCGTTACGCTTCGTGTCACGACGGCTGAAGTGCTGGGTGAAGCGGAGCTGGACGGCAAGAAGGTCGAGCTGCGCGCCGCCAACTTCGAAGAACTGGCCCGCCAGCACCCGCAGCTCAAGGAAATGCTGGAAACGCTTTCGCTCAAGGAAGTTCCCGGCGGCCGCCGCATTTCCCTGCGCAGAATAGCCGTGCAGCAGGAGTCGCGGCAGGAAACCAGCCCTCAGCAGCAACGCTAGCTTGGTCGCACCGGCGCGCTGCGCTTGCTGCCGCGCCGGTCAGCCTCCACCTGCTGGGCGGCGTCGGCGGCCTTGCCGCGCGTGACGGCGGCGAAACTGCGCATGGCGCCCGCGCTGGTGCCCTCGGGGCGCGGCACCTCACCGTTGCCGGCGGGCTGATCCTTGGGAGTGTCCGCCAGGGCCGAATACTGCAGCTGGTAAAGCCGGTGGTAGATGCCGCGCAGGGCCAGCAACTGCTGGTGGTTGCCCTGTTCAGCGAGCTTGCCCTTGTGCATGACGAGGATCTTGTCCGCTCGCTGGATGGTGCTCAGGCGATGCGCGATGATGACACTGGTGCGGCCGCGGGTGAGCTTGACCATGGCGGCCTGGATCATCTCTTCGGTGTGGGTGTCGATGCTGCTGGTGGCTTCGTCGAGAATCAGGATGCTGGGGTTGAACACGAGGGCGCGCGCGAAGCTGAGCAACTGGCGCTCGCCCGCTGAAAAAGTCTTGCCGCCTTCTTCAACCTTGGCGTCGTAGCCGCCGGGCAGCTTCTCGATGAACCTGTGCGCGCCCACGTACTCGCAGGCCGCCTTCACCTGCTCGAGCGTGATGGACTCTTCACCCAGCCGGATGTTGTCAAAGATGGTTCCCGCGAACAGGAACACGTCCTGGTGCACGACGGCGATGTTCCGCCTCAGTCCCTGCAACGTGTAGTCGCGCACGTCGCGGCCGTCCACGAGCACGCGGCCGCCGTTGACGTCATAGAAGCGGCAGACGAGATTGATGATCGTGGTCTTGCCCGCGCCGGTGTGACCGACGATGGCCACGCTCTGGCCGGGCTTGACCTCAAAACTCACGCCCCGCAACACGGGCTCCTGGGGCTTGTAGCTGAAGTGTACGTCGTCGAAGGTCAATGAACCTGAGAAGCGGCCGGGAGTCTGGGCTGCCTCACGGTCGACGATTTCGCGCTTTTCATCGAGGATCGTGAAAATGCGCTCGCCGCTTGTCATGGCGCCGACGATGACATCGATTTTTTCCGTCAGGTCGCGGATGGGATTGAAGAACAGTTCCGCGTACTGCAGGTAGCTGACGAGCACGCCCACGGAAATGGCCCCCACCGCCGTCAGTTCCGCCGCCGTGCTCAGGCCCTGGCCACGGAACACCGCGCTGCCGCAGAACCAGAGCACCAGGCCGATACCGCAGGCCGAAAGCGTCGTCGCCGCGGGCCGGAAGTAAGCCCAGGCCTTGCGCTGCACGAGGAAGTGGTGCCTGAAATCGCTGCCGATGCGGTCGTAGGCTTCGTCGTTGCGCTTCTCCTTGTGAAAGAGCTGCACGACGCGCACGCCGCTCATACTCTCGGCCATGAACGCATTGAGACGGCTCTGCGCGGCGTACCACTTGCGATAGGCCACGCGCGAGTATTTGCGGAAGATCAGCGCGGCCAGCACCATGAAGGGGATCACGCTCAATACGATGGCCGCCAGCGTGACATCAAGGATGAACAGCATGATCACGATGCCCGTGAGCATGAAGAGGTCCTTGAGCACCGTGACCAGGGCTACGCTGAACATCTTCTCCAGGGAGCCCACGTCGTTGGTGGTGCGGTTGACCAGCCGGCCCACGGGGTTGCGGTGGAAGAAGTTCAGGGACAGCGAGTGCATGTGGCTGAAGAGCTCCATGCGGATGTCATAGAGGATCTTCTGGCCCAGGTTGTTGAGCAGGTAGCCGTTGCCCCAGTCAATGAAGAAGGTCCCCACCCGCAAGGACAGAAACAGCACACCAAAGATGGCGAGCTTGTCCGCCGCCTCCAGCCGGCGGATTTCAAGGGCGGACCAGGGCGTGAACAGGCTCACGGCGCCGGCGACAATATCGCCGGGCCAGCTCTGGCCGGTGTTGAACACGATGTCCACCAGCGCCCCGACCAGCAGCGGCGGCATGACAGCCAGAAACGAACTGACCATGACCAGCAGGGTGCCCGTCAGCACCATGGGCCAGTAGCGACGGGCGTAGAGGAGCATCCGGCGCAGCAGCACCGGGTCCCACGTCTTGGTCTTTATCCTCTCTTCGAGGAGATCATCCTCGAACTGGTCGTCGCTCATGCGTTACTCAACTCCGCTTCCAACTGCTGCTTCTTGTGCAAGTCCGCGTAATAGCCGCCCCGGGCCAGCAGTTCTTCGTGCGTGCCGCGCTCCGTGACCCGGCCTTCGCCCAGCACGATGATCTCGTCGGCGTGCTCGACCGTGCTGACGCGATGGCTGACAATCAGAGTCGTGCACTCCTTCATGACTTCCTTCAGGCCGCGCAGAATGGCCTCTTCCGTCTGGGTGTCCACAGCGCTGAGGCAGTCATCCAGCAGCAGGATGGCCGGCCTGCGCGCCACGGCGCGCGCAATGGCCACGCGCTGCTTCTGGCCGCCGGACAAGTTGACGCCCTTCTCGCCCAGCATGGTCTCGTACTGCCGGGGAAAGGCGAGAATGTCCGGCTCCACCTGAGCCAGCCGCGCGCATTGCTTGAGCCACTCCAAGTCGGGCTTGGCGCCGTGGACCCCCAGCCCCAGGTTCTGCAGGATGGTCTCACTGAACAGAAAGGTCTCCTGGGGCACCACTCCGATCTGCGTGCGCAGCACCTCCAGGGGAATCTCGCGCACGTCAATGCCGTCAATGAACAGGGCGCCCGGCGGCGGGTCATACAGCCGCGTGATCAGGTTCAGCAGCGTGCTCTTGCCGCTGCCCACCGCGCCCACGATGGCCAGAGTGCGCCCGGCCTTGACGCTGAGCGAAACATCGCTCAAGGCGGCCGGGCCGTTGTCGAAGAACCTGAAGGTGAGCCCCCGGGCCTCGATGTCTCCCCTCAGCCTGGTGACGTTGGCCGGGCGCGCCGCATCAACGATTTCCGCCGGGGTATTCAACACTTCCTCAATGCGCTTCATGCTGACGTTGGCACGCTGGTACAGCGTCACGACCCAGCCCATGCCCACCATGGGGCCGGACAGCTTGATCAGGTACATGAAGAATGCCGAGAACTGGCCCACGCTCAGCTCGCCCGAGATCACCAGATAACCGCCGTAGATGACCATCGCGAGGTCGGCCAGTGCCAGGAGCAGCACCAGCAGCGGCTGCTCCAGTGAGTCCAGGGCCGCCAGCTTCAGCGCACGCCGCTGATACTCACGGGCCAGCTTGCCGAAGGTTCTCACCTCGCTGGCTTCCTGCGCGAACGACTTGATGACCTTGGCCCCGGCGTAACTCTCTCGCGCGCGTTCGGCCAGCAGGTCGTACTGCTTCTGCAACTCGTCGTAGCGCTTCTCGACGCGGCTGGTCAGCAGCCAGACAATCAGGGGAATCAGGGGCAGGGTGCAGAGGCTGGCCAGCAGCAGCTTCCAGGAGATCATGCCCATGTAGAGGGGCACCATCGTGAAATAGAAGGCTGTATCGATGCCGATCAGCACGCCAACCCAGAAGAATTCGCGACAGGCGTTCATGTCGCTGGTGGCGAGCGTCATCATCTCGCCGATCTTGCTCTTGTCGTGGTACTTGGCAGGCAGCCGCTGGACGTGGCTGAAGAACCGCCCGCGCAGGTCGTGGGTCAGGTTCACCGCACCGTGACTGTACTGCATGCTCATGTGGTAGCGGAAAATGCCCGTCACGGCGACCGTGATGACGAAGAACAGGCCGTAGAACCACATGCCGCCCATGAAGCTGTCGGGGCCAAACCAGCCCTCCGGCAGCATGGAGGTCAGGGGGCTGTCCACCACCTTGCCCACCGACTGCCCGCCCTGCCCCTGGGTAACGAACACGAGATGGTCAACGGCCCACATCACGATCTTGGGCGCGAAGGTATCCAGGGCGTCCACGATCAAGAGTGTGAGCGTGCCCCACAGGTAAGGCCGCCAGTAGGGCTTGACATATCGGAGCAGATGGAACAAATCGCGAAGCATAGGGCTGGCGCCCGGGGCGCCCGTTGAATCGTTGGCAATCAGAGTCGACTGATACGTATGAAGCGGCGCGAAGCGGAGTATCAGCGCCGGAAACCCGACGGAAACTGCGCGTGGAGAACGCCGCGAACCGTCTTGAGCATGGCTTTCTCCTTTCCGTCGGCCGCGCAGAATTGCGTCGGCAAGACGCTGCAACCTAGTCAGCGGCAATGGCCTGTCAACACCTCGCCACCGCGGCCCTTCCCTCGCGCGGCACTTTCTGGCGCTGAAGGCAACCCCGCCCTGTTACAATCCGGGGCCTTTTACGCGGGCCGCGGAGATACCTTATGAGAGCGACTTTCGGTTTGTTGCTGGCTTTGGTGCTGGCCGCGCCGCTTTGCGCGCGGGAACAGGGAGACTTCACACCCCGCGGAGCGCTGCTGCACGCCCGCCTCTCCAACGCGCAGGCCAATCTCAAGAAGCTGGGCGGCGACAGTTATCTGGCGCCCTTTGAGCGCATCTGGGCCACGGCGCCCAGCCGCGACGCCGCAGAAATGCAGCCCCTGATTGACGAATTGCGCGCCTACATCCCCAGCGCCAACAGCCTGGAGTTCGCATTGGGCGACATCATGGTGCGCGAACCCTACACCCAGACCATCACGGTGGTCGAACTCACCGAAGGGGCTCCCGAAGAGTTCAGCGAGCCCTTGCGCGAGTGGGTCAAACAGGAGTTCGGGCGCAAAGCCAAGGCCGAGCCCAAGGCCCTGGACATGGAGACCGTGCGCGTGCGCCGCTTCCCCGGCCTGCTCGTGGTCACCACCGGCGAGGGCATGCTCAAGCACGTGGAGGATGTGCTGGGCGGCAGCACCGAAGAAAGCCTGAGCAAGGTCAAGCGCTTCAAGGACTGGCGCGAGCGCGCCCGCGGCGACCTGGTGGCCTTTGCCGACATGAAGGCCTGGCGCAACTGCTTTGACCGCCTCGGCCGCGAAGTGGACCGCGAACTGCTGGACGTGTTGGGCATCCTCGAGTGGTCCAAGTGGGACGTGTTTTCCCTTGAACTGGACATCACGGAAGCCGGCCTGAACCTGCGGGCCGACCTCAGCCTAACCGAGGCCCTGGGCCCGGCAGCCGCCCTGCTGCGCAGCGCCGGAGGCTACGCCCTCTTTGACAGCCTGCCCGCCGAAACCCTGGGCCTGATTGCCGCGCAGCTGGGCAACGACCACGAGCGCAGCTTCAACGAACTGCTGCGCTTCTTCCATGACGTCGAATTCCGCACTCGCTTTGGCCGGCTCACGACGGACATTGAGAACTACGAACGCTGGGCCAAGGAAATGGATGAACTGGCGGCCCGCGCTGAGTCGGAAGAAGAAAAGAAATCCTTCCAGGAGCAGGCAGCCTCCTATCGCGAGGAAGCCGAGCGCATGAAGGCCGAACTGGCTTCGGGCAAGATGCGCGCCTTCGAGCCCAGCCGCGAGGAGCGCGCGCGCCAGCAGACCAGAGCCAGCGAAGCCGAGCGCTTTCTGGACGAATTCAATGAGTTCTGCACAGGGTGCGGCTTCACCCGCGAGCAGCTCTTCGAGATTCTGGGTAGCGAGGTGGCACTGGGAATCGTCGGCTTGCCGGATCCAGCGCCGGAAGACGACGACCCGAGCATTTTCAGCGAGATGTGGTTCATGGCGGCCCGCACCCGGGGCGACATCAAAGCCATCCGCGATAAGTTTCTCGAGGCCATGAATCGCGAGCGCGGCCAGCGCACGCCCATTGCCGGCAAGGCCGTCGAGGGCGGCGAGATTATCACTCCCGGAGAGGGCGACTCGACGGTCATCTATCTGGGTGAGGGTATCCTGGGCCTGGCGGCCAATGATGAAGTCGCCAAGCTCATTCTCCTGGCCCATGCCGGCAAGGGCCGCTTTGCGCTGGGCAAGGTGCCGGGCGGAGTGCCCTCAGGCAGCAAGGTGTTGTACGCCGATATCGGTGAAATGGCGGCGCGGATGCTGGCCGGCGACCGCGCCAGGAGGGCCCGCTGGGGCTCCCCGCCGCAGTCCATGCAGGACCTGCGCTCCTATTTCAAGGACGGTCTGCGACTGGCGGCCTACGACATCGAAAGCCCCACACGCATCCAGCTTCAGGCCAGTACAGGCGGAACGAGCAGCCTGCGCGTGCTGTTTGACCACCTCGCGGAGGATTTCGAGTTCGAGCGTGCCTGGCGCCATGACGAACGCGAGCTCTATGCCTTGAGTGAGGCCTGCGATGCATGGTTGTCCGCCAACCGCGAAGGGCTGGCCAAACTCAAGGAGAGTGAGCGCAAGGACGCCATCAGGGCCATCACGCCTCAGGCGCTGCTGCGGCAGAGCCTGTATCAGCCGGCAGATGGCCTGCGCAGCGCCCTGGACCCCGCCATGGTTGACAAGTTCAAGGCCATGCTCAAGGCGCGCGGCGACAAGCTGGCTGAAAAGTCCGCCGAGCTTGATGAAAGCGGCTTTGAGTGGTTTGGCCTGCCTCTGGACGAAGTCGTGATTCGCAGTGATGAAGAGTACGGCTACGGCGACCTCACGGACGCCTGGCTCGTGGCCGCGCACAAGGGTAGTTGGGCACGCGAGGGGCGCATGTGCCTGCTGCAGTCCGGCTTGAACATGCGCGTGGTGTGGCTCAGCGAGTCCGACTACAACGCCCTGAAGCTTTCCAACAGTTCGGGCGGCCGCCTCAAGGCCTTCAAGCAGCGCGTGGAGCTGCCGGCATGGAAGGTCAAGTCCAAGCTGCGCCGCCTGCGTCACAACCTTTACTACACCCGCGAAATCTGCGAGCGCAAACTGGCCAAGGACGGAGGCTATGTCGAGTTCACCTTTGCCGGGGCCGAGCACGAAGACGCCTATGAGGCCCTGCGCAAGGCATTGAAGGTCACGGAAGAAGACGGCTTCTGGATGGATCGCCAAGCCGCGGAGCACATGACCATCACCTCTTCGGCCAAGGGCTACAAAGTGCGCATCTCGATTCAGGGCGAGTGGATCGAGATGGACCACGAGGGCAAGATCAGCACCTCGTGGGGCGAATAATCTTCGCCTGTGCTTCAGATCCCGCGTGCCCCGCCTCATTGGCGGGGCACTGCTTTGTCTGCCCGCGGCCGCTGCCACAGTCCTGCGTCCGTGGTATCCTCGCCCCCATGAAGAAACTTCTCTGCCTCTTGTTGCTGCTTCCCTGCGGGTGCGGCAAGGTTCTCGGCTACTACCCCACGGAAGAAGAGCTGGCCGCCATCCAGCGCGGCGAAGACCCGCGCGCCAACGAAAGCGCCGAGCCCAGGGCCAGGCCCACGGAAGAGCCGCGAGATCGCAGCACGTCTGGCGGCCTGGAAAGCGACAGCGGCAGAAACCCCGCCTCTCCCGATGCGCCCCGGCAGCCGGCTGAAGAAGCGCAGGCAGGCCCCGCCTCGGCCAGCGTGCTGCGCTGGGTGGATTGCAGCCTCGTGATTGTGGAGGCGGAGGGGCGGCGCGAGCGCCTGCGCCTGGCAGGTGTCAGCGTGCCGCGCGATTTTGTCGAGGCCCAGGAAGCGCTGGAACAGGCGCGACAGGACTATCCTTCGGGCACGAGGCTTAGCCTGAGCTATCCGCAGAAAAACAGTGACGGCAAGTCAGTGGTATTCCGCAACGCCGAGGGTGAACTCCTCGCCACCATCGCCCGGGCGCCGTAAAGCGCCTGGGGGTTACCCCGGCACGGGAATTCGCCCGGGGTCGGCCGCCATGCGTTCCTCGCGCAGCTTCTCGTCCAGCCCCTTGGGCTCTTCGCGCAACTGGTAGTAGAAGTTGCGGCGCCGGGGCGTGAAGCCCGCGTCGCGCACGAGATCGCGGATGGTCAGTTCCGTCATGCGGAAGGCCGCACCGGCCAGGCGCACGACGTTTTCCTCGATCATGAGCGAGCCCATGTCGTTGCAGCCATAGCGCAGGCTGACCTGCCCCACCTGCCCGCCCTGCGTCACCCAGCTGGCCTGGCAGTTGTCAAAGTTGTCCAGAAAGATGCGGGCGACGGCCTGCGTGCGCAGATACTCGCGCCCCCCCGCCACGGGGATATGGGCCATGCGGTTGTCGCGGTTCTGGAACGTCCAGCATATGAAGGCGGTGAATCCCCCCGTCTCGTCCTGAAGGTCACGCAGGCGCTGCAGGTGTTCAATGCGTTCTGCCAGCGTCTCGACATGGCCGAACATCATCGTCGCGGAGCTGCGGATGCCGAGCTTGTGGGCCTGCCGCATGGGCTCAAGCCAGGCATCGGCGCCTCCCTTCTTGGGGCAGATAATCTCGCGCACGCGGTCTGACAGCACTTCGGCGCCGCCGCCGGGAATGCTGTCGAGGCCCGCGGCCTTGAGCTCCTTGAGCACGTCGCCAAGCGACATGCGCCAGAAGAGGGCGAAGTGCTGGATCTCGCTTGGCGAAAACCCGTGATTGTGCAGCCCCATGCCTTTGAAAAGCCCCAGCATGTCCTGGTAGTACCTCAGGGGCAACTTGGGGTTGTGGCCGCCCTGCAGCAGGATTTCCGTACCGCCGAGGTCCAGCGTTTCCTGCGCCTTGGAGCGCAGACTTGACAGGTCAAGCGTATAGGCCTCGCCGTCCAGCGGGTGGCGGTAGAATGAGCAGAAGTCGCAATCCGTGATGCACACGTTTGTGTAATTCACGTTGCGGGAGATCACGTAGGTCACCCGGTCATCGGGGTGCTTGCGCATGCGCACGTGATGGGCCAGCAGGCCCAGCTCGTGGTCTCCGGCGTTCTCCAGCAGCCACAGGCCCTCCGACGCGCTGATGCGGCGCCCGTTGAGCACTTTGTCGGCAATGGCGTTGAACGGTGCGTGGTTGCTTGTCGCGATCATGGAATATCCCGGCCTGAACAGCCCCCCAGCCTCTGCAGTGCCCGTTTATGCCGCGCCCAGCTTCAAGATAGCCGACTTCGGCAGTATCTCAAGATCGGCGGCGCGGCGCGCGAACTCCGTCAGCCCCTCGACGCAGCGCCCGTCCAGGCGGTGGCGGATGGTGCGTGTCAGGTAGTTCGTAAGGAAGTCTTCGCTTTGACGCGTGGACTCGCGGGCGGCACGCACCAGCCTTGGCACCTCCAGCAGGCCCAGGTTCAACGCGTCATGGAGCTTGCGTCGCACGGCAGCACTGAGTACGCCGGGCCTTGCCGTCCACAGGGCAAACACGAAGGGCAGGCCCGTCCACTCAAACCATGCCTGGCTGAGGTCCAGGTAGCGCCAATCCGGCCACAGCGCGCGCGCCCGCAGGCAGTCATCGCCGATCAGCATCAGCGCGCTCTCGCTGTAGTTGGCAAAAAGCTCAGGCCGAACCTCCGCCAGGTTGATCTCGGGCTGGACGTCCAGCACATTGAGGATGATGCGGGCCAAAGCCACGCTGGTGCGCGAGCGCTGATCCATGCGCAGACTGTTGGCCTCGACGGTGTCGCCGCTGGAAAGCCGCGTGAAAATGCCCACGCTGTCCACGGGCCCTTCCGCCGAAACGCCAAGTTCCAGCACCAGCTCGGTGTCCGGCAGGCGCAGGGCCTCCACCGCGGGCAGCACACCGAGGTCGAGGCGCCCCTGCTCCATGAGGTCGGAAAGTCGGGCCGGAGTGTCCGGAATCAATTCGATATCCGGGTCACGCTCCAGCGCCACCCACAGGGGTTGGGCGTTGAGAAAGGAAACCACACCAACACGAAGCCTGGCCATGGGCGCAAGAGCGTAGCCTTGGTCGCGAAAAACGACAGGGCGTGGCGCCCCCTCATGGGCGGCCACCGTCCAGCGCGGCTCGGACCTTGCGCGCCAGTTCGCCCAGCGAGAACGGCTTTTGCAGGAAGAGGCCGCCAGCGCCCCCCTGAAACACGCCGTTCTCCGTATAGCCTGACATGTACAGCACGCGGACATCGGGGCGGGCCTGCCGAAGGTTCTCCGCCAGCTCGCGGCCGCCCATGCGCGGCATCACCATGTCCGTGAGCACCAGGTCAAAGCGGTTCTCCTCCGCCATGGCCAGGGCCAGAGCCTCCAGCCCGTCCCTGGCGGCCAGCACGTCATAGCCAAGTTTGCGCAGCTGCAGCACCGCGATCTCGCGCACCGTGGGTTCGTCCTCCACCAGCAGGACTCGCTCGTGCCCCGTGGGCAGGGACTCGAGCCCGGCGGCCGGTCCCTGGAGCGGGGTTTGGGCGCAGCGCGGCAGGTAAACCTTGAAGGCCGCCCCATGGCCGGGCTCGCTGTAGACGGCAATGTGGCCGGCATTCTGCTTCACGATGCCAAAGCAGGTGGCAAGCCCCAGCCCCGTTCCCTTGCCGACTTCTTTGGTGGTGAAGAAGGGCTCAAAGAACTTCTCTTGAAGTTCCCGGGCGATGCCCACGCCCGTGTCGGTAACCGTGACCACCACGTATTCGCCGGGCTTGACGTCGCGCCGTGTCCGGACATAGGCCTCATCCAGCACGCAGTTGGCAGTTTCGATGGTCAGGCGTCCGCCCGAAGGCATGGCATCGCGCGCGTTGACCACCAGGTTCATGAGAATCTGCTCGAACTGGTTGGGGTCCATGCTCACGCGCCAGAGGTCTTTGGCCAGCACAAACGAAGTGTCAATCTCCTCGCCCAGGCGCAACATCTGCTCCATGCCGCGGATGACATCATTGAGCGAAAGCACCCGTGGCTGCGTCATCTGCTTGCGGGCAAAGCCGAGCATCTGGCGCGTCAACTCCGCGGCGCGCCGGGAGGCTTTGCGCACCACCTCCAGTTCTTCGTGCTCGCGCGAGGTTTCAGGCAGGCGCCCCAGCACCATTTCGGTGTAGCCCATGATGGTGGTCAGCAGGTTGTTGAAGTCATGGGCGATGCCACCGGCGAGACGCCCGATGCTCTCCATCTTCTGTGCCTGCAGAAGCTGCTCTTGAAGCCTGCGGCTCTCCGTAATGTCTCGCAGCGAGCCGATCACGCGCCAGGGCATGCCCTGCGCATCGCAGATGGCCTGGCCCCGCGCTTCCAGCCAGACCCAGGAGCCGTCGCAACGCTCCACGCGAAACGTATCGGCGTAAGGCAGACCCTTGTCAAAATGCTCGCGCTGGGCCGCCATGTAACGGTCACGGTCTTCCGGGTGGATGCGGCGCTGCACCTCGGAAAAGCTCGGTTCCTCGCCCCCCTCGGGCCATGCCAGCAGCTCGCGTAGGGGCCCGGCATAGCGGGCCCGGCCGCCGGGGACATCCCACTCCCAGATGACGTCGCGGGTGGATTCCAGCACCAGGCGGTAACGCTCTTCCTCCAGGCGCGCGCTCTGGCCCTGCGGGCCGGCCGCGGCCGCCTCGATGGCCTGCTTGTAGGCGGTGATGTCGTCCGCCAGGGCGATGAGTCCCCAGGGAGCCGCATGAACGTGAGCCAGCATGCAGCGTTTGCCCAACCAGCCCTCCACCCGGGCCGGATGGCCGGTCTTGAGGACTTCACGGTAAGCCGCCAGAGACTTGGTTTGCGCGAACACGGGAAACAGGCTGAGCAGATTCTGGCCGGCGAGTTCTTGCACCTTCATGCCCACGAAGCGGGCGTAGGCCTCATTGCAGAACTCGACAGTCATGTCCGGCCGCAGGGCCAGCACCATCCATGGCTTGCAGGCCATGAGCGCGGCAAAGCGCTGCTGCGCCAGGGAAGGATCCATGTCCAGGCCGGCCGCAGGGTCTACGGGTTTGGGCGTATCGTTCAACGAAGAGGCCCCCGAAAACCAATCATAACTCGCAGCAAGCTCCAATGCCTTGCAGGATCCGAATGACACGTGTAGAGGAGGGTCACACGACTGACGGAATCCCGGGTGCCAGAATGCAGATTTTCGGACTCTTGGGGGCACTCCTGGGCGCATTGCTGGGGGCCCTCATTTGGGGCCTGGGATTTGGCGGGCCAGGCGCGATGGAGGGTTCCTGGGTGGCGCTGCTGGTCGGCGCCCTCTCCGGCGGAGGCTGCGCGCTTTTGGGTGGGCGCGGCATGAAGATGGCCCTGCTGGCCGGGGGCCTGGCGGTGGTCGCCATGCTTGGCGGGCGCGTGCTGGGCGCATGGATTTTGCTGAATCGGGAATGGGGATGGAAGGACCGTCAAACCATCGCGGCCAGCGCCCTGCGGCACCACCCCTTCGTAGACGTCACCTACGACCGCATGCTGCGCCAGATCGGTGAGTTCAAAGAGACTCCGCCGGACCAGTTGGAGTCCTTTATTGTGCGTTGGGGCTACGAACTGGGAGAAAGGGACCATCAGGTTTCTTCCGTTGAACTTGAGCACTTCAACGGCGATGTGGCGCCCTACCTGAAGGCCTGGGCGAGCCAACCTCCCAGGCAGAGTGACGCGCGTGAGGCCTACTACGACATCTACGCCCGCGGCTATGAACGGCACTTCAAGGCCACGACCCCGCTCTGGCAGATCGCCCGCCCGCCCCTGGATTTCGTGGACCTGCTGTTTGCCCTGAGCGGCCTCGTGGTGGCAGTGGCCATCGTCGAGACCGTCACGGAGAAGGCCCGCATGGCGCGCGAGGCTGCCGAGCGTGCGGCCCGGCAGAAGGCCGAGCGAAAGCCGCTGCCTAAGGGCAAACCCGCACCTACGAAACAGGGCGAGGCCTGAGCCTCGCCCCGCGTGAAACGCCCCAGCGTGCGGCCTACTCGCCGACCTTGATGCGGGCGTAGGCCTTGACCGTCAGCTTGGCGCCGATGGTCTTGCCGATGTTCTCCACGTGCTGGCTTACGCTCAGCTTGGGTTCCTTCACGAAGGGCTGCTCGATGAAGCACTTTTCCTTGAGCAGGGCGTTGACCTTGCCCTCGGCGATCTTGTCGAGCACACCTTCGGCCTTGCCTTCGGCCTTGGCTGCCTCGCGAGCGATTTCCTTTTCCTTGGCCAGGTAGTCCGCCGGCACACCTGAGCGGTCCAGGGCAATGGGCGCGCTGGCCGCGGCGTGCATGGCCAGGTCCTTGGCCAGAGCCTTGGCCGTGTCGCTCTTGCCCCCGTCGCCCTCGACCTGTACCAGCACACCCAGCTTGAAGTCGCTGTGCAGGTAGGTGCCAAAGAAACCCGCGCCGCCCAGCGTCAGCCGCGCGCTCTTACCGAACTTCATGTTTTCGCCGGTCTTGGCCACCATGGCGGTCAGTTTGTCCTGGCGCGCAGCCAGGTCGCCGCCCTTGTCAGCGAAGTCCTGCGCGATGGCATCGACCATGGCCACGAACTGGTCGTTACGAGCCGTGAAGTCCGTCTCCGACTGGACCTCGACCAGCGCGGCATGCTTGCCGTCCTTGCTCACCGCCACGCCGATGCGCCCCTGGGCGGGGCTGCGGCCGGCCGGCTTGCCGCCCTTGGGCGCGCCCTGCTTGCGGAGCAGCTCAATGGCGGCTTCCTGGTTTCCGTTGGTTTCCGTCAACGCGCGCTTGGCGTCCATCATGCCGCAGTCCGTTGCGTCGCGAAGCGCCTTGATCATCGCTGCCGTAATCTCTGCCATGGGTCATTCCTCGTTGGTCGGTAATGCGCCGATCACAAATCGCGAAATCAGAAGCCGGAGATCAGAAGCAAAGCCGGTTCTGACCCCCGCTTCTGACTTCTGAGTTCACAGGACTATTCCTTGGACTCGGCCTTCTCGCCACCTTCCGCCGGAGTGTCCTTCTTCTGGGCGCGGGGCTTGGTGCGAACCGTGGGGGCCGGAGCCGGTGCTGACTGCGCCTCGGCGACTTCCACGGCCTCCTTGGCCGCGGCCTCCGCCTCGGGGCTGGCCTCATCAGCGCGACCGCGCCGGCGCGTGCCGCCGCCACCGCCGCGACGGTCGCCGCGGGGGCCGCCGCGTCCGCGGTCGTCCTTGGGCTTGGGCGCCGCATCGTCATAACCGACGATGCCCAGGCCCTTCTTCAATTCGAGGCCCTTGCCCTGCTCGGCCAGCTTCTTGCCTTCGATGCAGGAATCGGCCAGGGCATGGAGCACAATCTGGATGCCGCGCACGGAATCGTCGTTGCCGGGAATGACGATGTCGACGTGCTCGGGGTTGCTGTCCGTGTCCACCACGGCAATCACCGGCACGCCCAGCTTCCGGGCCTCGAGAATGGCCGTGCGTTCCATGTTGGCGTCAACGATGATCAGGGCGCTGGGCAGGTTGTCGAGGCGGCGCAGACCCTCCAGGTTGCTGAGGATCTTGCGGCGCTCGCGGTTGACGACGGCCTGCATCTTCTTGGGCATCTTGGCGAGCTGACCGCTGGTTTCGAGGGCCTCCAGCTTGTCAAGGCGCGCCAGACGCTTGCGGATCGTGGGGAAGTTGGTCAGGGTGCCGCCCAGCCAGCGCTCACTCACAAAGGCCTGCTCGCAGCGCTCAGCTTCGGCGCGGACAATGTCCTTGGCCTGCTTCTTGGTGCCGACGAACACGACCTTCACGCCGGTGCTCACCAGGTTGCGCAGGAAGTGCTTGGCGGCAATCAGGCCGCGCAGCGTTTCCTTCAGATTAATGATGTGGATGCCGTTCTTCTTGTCGCGGATGTACCCCTTCATGCGGGGGTCCCAGCGGCTGGTTCGGTGCCCGAAGTGGAAGCCGGCTTCAAGAAGGGACTCGGGAGAAAGCTTGGGAATGTCCGCCTGGCCGCTGGGGGCCGGCTGCGCCTGCGCTGTTGCCATGTGATCTCGCCTGTTCCAGTCCGGGCTTTGGGGCGCCGTTGGTGCTGACCACGGTGCCGGCCCTGCTGGAGTCTGAATTCATGCCGTCACCAGGCCCTGTGCCCGGCGCGTCCGGCAATGAGGGCGAGAAGTGTAGGGAGCAGTGGCGGATTGTCAACCGGCGGGCGGCGCAAAACCGTGCCTCCGGACCTCCGGCACGGCGTGACCATGCCGTGACGGCCAAAACACCCTGCGCATAAGCTTGGCAGGGGCGGCCATTTATCCTCTTGACCTGCCTAGCCCGACCGCTATCTTTCGTTTCTCACCCCCAGAGAAGCACATCATTCAACCAGGCGCGGTTGGGCGCTTGCTGTTTGCGTGTAGGAGTTTCGCGTGCATATCGCCACCAAGGTGCTGATCATCGTCGTACTGCTGCTGAGCTTGATCCTGAGCCAGTATGTGGCTGTCGCGCTTGCCGGCAACGTGCAGTGGCGCGAGCGCTACGAATGGGAAGTGGCGGCGCGCCACCGCGACAAGGACCGCCTCGAGGCGGCCTACCGCGAGTATCTGGCAGCCCGCCACAAGAATCGCGAGGACAAGGCCGAGCAGAGTGCCGAACTGGCCAAGCTCAACGCGTCGCGCGCGACCATGGAGTCCTGGCAGGCGGACTCTGCCCTGGCCCGGAGCGACGTGGAAGCCCGCGCCCAGGAACTTGAAGACGCCGTTCGCGACTTCCCTTCCATTACCCGCGACTATGACAACGAAGTCGTCTCCGTGCTTCAGGCCGCCGTTGCCGAGCGCACGGGCAAGAAGCGCGAACTGTTCACCGAGCGCGGCGCGCTGCTCAAGCAGGTGGCCACCGCCCACAGCCTTTATGCCCGCCACCAGGAAGACTATCTGCGCATGGAGTTCCAGCAGTTCGTGCTGCAGGAAGAGCTGGAGCGCCGCCTCGACATGCGCGCCCGTTATCGCTCCCTGCGCCCCGACCTGCAGGCGGACCTTGGCGAAAACGGCCCCGTGATTTTCGCCCGTGTGGTGTGGTCCACCCCCACCAGCCTCCAGCTCAACAAGGGCCGCCGCGATGGCGTCGAACTGTTCCAGAAGTACACGATCACGCGAAACGGCGTGACCGTGGCTGTGGTCAACGTCGTGGAAGTCCAGAACGAAACCTGTGAATGCACCATTGAGGATGTTCCGAACCGTCAGGTGCTGCCCCGCGAAGGCGACGAGGCTGTCACCCGCCTGTTCATGGCGCGCCTGACGGGCCGACGCCCCTAGGCGGAAGTCTGAAACTCTGAAGTGCATGGCACAGTCGATCACTTGCAGTGCAGCGCTGGAAACCTGAGGAACAACGATGGGCGTATTCTCCCGAACGATGCTGATGCTCGCCGTCGCGTGGCTTGTCGGCCTGAATGTGGCGTTCATCTTCATGCATATGGACCCCGAGCCCGACTGGCGTGACAAGTGGGTCGCCGAGGCCAACATCCGCCGCGCCATAGCCTACCGCTATGTCGACCTCAACGGCGGCATTGTGGGCGAGCGCGGCCACGACAAGGGCCTGAACTCGGCCGATGCCCAGCTTGCCCCTGAAAGCCTGGGGGGCGCGCCCTACGGCCTGCCGGACGAAGGCGGCTCGGGCGGCTCCGAAGATCCGCTGCCCGGCTCCAAGATTGACAAGCGCCACAGCCTCATTGAGCTCGAGCGCAACCAGGGCGGCGAAGCCAAGCGTGCCCACCTTGCAAGCGTGGCCGAAATCAACAGCCAGCTGGCAACGCTGGAAAAGCAGATCGCGGAAAACGGCCGCGCCTGGCGCAAGGCCCTGAACCGCTTCAGCGAGTCGCGCGACCGCGCCCGTCTGTTTGGCGCGGAGATGCAGGCTTTCCGCTACATCATCGCGAGTTTCCAGCAGAAGGTGTTCAACCTCGACTATGAAATCCAGCGCGTGATCATCGAGCGTGATGCCCTGACGGCCGAACTGGCCCAGGTCAAGAACGACATCGAGCGTATCAAGAAGCAGGAAACGGAGCTGGAAGACGTCTACTACCAGCTCTCCCGCAACTACACCAACACGGTCAAGACGCTGGCCATGTACGAGCAGATCGACCCCAACATCCGCCGTCTCGCCGACATGTCCGGCCGCACCTGGCTGCAGGGCCGCGTCATGGCCGTTGGAGATGACCCGCGCACGGGCGTCGTCACCATCAGCATCGGCAAGCAGGCGGGCGTGGAGTTCAACCAGCTCTTTACCATTCACCGCGCAGGCAAGGTCATCGGCCGCATGCGCGTGGAGCAGATCGAGGACAACTACTCCGTGGGCCGCCTGACGGACGAGTTCCGCGGCAAGGTCACCGTGCTCGAGAATGACTCCATCAAGAGCGCGGCCACCTTTGGCTCCGCGGCAGTTCGGTAGCAGTCTGGCTGACGCAGGAACTATTGAAAGTTTTCGGGCCTCGCCCGCTGAATCGCAAATCAGGAAGAGAAGACCATGGCCAAGAAGCCGCCACCCGCAGGAAAAGTTCCGCCTCCCGGAGCCGCAGGCGCCCCGGTGCAGAATGAGGCCGTCGGCAAGTTCGACAAGTTCGCCCTCTTCGGCCTGACCCTCCCGGCCACCGTGCTGGCTCTGACGGCGCTGGTACTGGCGGTCAGCTACACCCACCAGCACATGGATACGGGCTTCCTTGGCTTCCTGCCGGGCCCCAAGAAGATTACTGACTATGAGTCCGCGGGGCCCAAGGGCCTGAACAAGGCGGACAACGTCCACATCATCGGCCTGGAGAGCCAGAACTACATCGGCCGCCTCCAGGAAGGTGACGTCGATGTCGCGGTCTTTGATGCAGGCTCGCGCCACGGCGTTCAACTGGGCGACGTATTCACGGTCAAGGCCCAGGGCGACGCGGCAGTCCGGCTTGAGTTCGTGGTGTTTGACCTGCAGCGTGATACCAGTCGCGCCTATATTCTGCTCGGCCAGGACGTCTCGGCTTCCAATGGCGAGCGCAAGCACTCCCTCGCGCTCTCCAGCATGAAGACCTTGATCGGGGCCACAGAAGGCGCCCTGAACGTCGAGGTCCAGCGCAAGTGGGCCGACCAGATTGTGCGCCGTCACGTCGAGGCTCGCTCGAACAAGCCCTGACCTGCGTGAACTCCCGGCGCCGCCTCTTCTGGGGCGGCGCTTCTTTTTCATCCCCGAAATCCTGCGTGAGGATTGGCAATGCCCGCCGCACTAGAGCCCGTGCCGGCAGCGCGGTCCTGATTGAACTGAACGGGCCCCGTGGTTTTTCTGGCCATTGGGGCCGGCCACCGCGTAATAGGCTTGGGGCAGGACATTTCAGAAGGGCCGCACTTCCGGGGCCGAAGGTCACCGCTAACCGCAAACAAGGTCAAGAGAGGGTTTCGCATGCCGCAGATGCGATTGAAGCTTGCCGCATTGTCCGTGCTCGCGCTGGGACTCAGCGCAGCCACCATAACGCTTGAAGCCGCGCCGGCCCAGGCGCAGGAATTTCCAACTTTGAAGAAGCTTCAGGCCGAGCGCGTGGCGCTGGCCCGGAAGCTGACACCCAGCGTGGTGGCCGTCGCGGACAGCCTTCCCGACCTGAGCAACCCCCAGGCCACCGGTCTGGCGCAGGGCGCAGCGTTTGCGGCTTCGGGCTTTGTGGTGGACGAAGAGTACGTCGTGACGAACTTCGAGTCCGCGCCCACGAACAACCTGGAGCCCGGTTCTTCCTGCTGGCTGATGGCCCATGACGGCAAGGAGTTCACGGGCAAGGTGGTCGGCAAGGACAAGCGCAACCTCATGCTTCTGGTCAAGATGGACGAAGGTCACCCCAAGCTGCCTTCCCTGAAGCTGGCCAACTCCGACAAGGTGGAAGTCGGCTCCACGGCGCTGGCTCTGGGCAACACGCTGGACAGCCTGCTCATCGACCGCCAGATCAGCTTTTCCTTTGGAACGGTTTCGGGCTTCTACCGCTTTGAACCCATCGGTGTGCTCAATCCCGACGAAGGCGGCGACCCCTACCGCGGCAACGTATTCGAGGTCGATACGGCCATCCACGCCGGCGACCACGGCGGACCCATCTGCAACCTGGACGGCGAAGTCATCGCCATGATGTGCCCCCACTGGATGGCCGGCCGCCACATGGGCTGCGCCGTACCCTCCAACCAGATTGCCGCGGTGCTGCCGCAGCTCAAGAAGGGTGTCAAGGAAGACGACCTGGCTCAGGCCACGCTCGGCTTCAAGGCCAAGTACTCGAAGGAAGCGGGCGCCATCATCGTCACCGACGTAACGCCCGGCGGACCTGCCGAGAAGGCGGGCATGAAGAACGGCATGCACCTCATGCGGGTAGACAACTACAAGATTCCCAGCATGCCGCGGCTGAAGGAAATGCTGGGCATCGGATTCATCGAGCGGGAAGTGGAGATTGACGGCGGCTTTGGCCGCACGCGCAAGACCAAGGTGGCCGTGAGCTATGGCCTGCCCATCGGTACGCACATCCAGCTCACGGTGAAGGATGCCGAGAGCGGGCGGGAAAAGACGGTGGACCTGATCACGGTCCAGAAGGAAGACGACTTCTAACCTCGAAACTGGTCCCGACATCACTCCCGGACAGAACGACAAAGAACGATCATGAAAACCAAGTTCACAACCTTCGCACTGCTTCTGGCCCTGGGCCTGTCGGCGGCGGCACTCCCGGCCCAGGAGCCTGTGCTGCACAAAGAGCTCGAGGCCCAGCGCATCAAGGTGGCCAAGTCCATGGCCAAGTTCACGGTCTCGGTCGAAATCGATTACGACCACGAGGCCGTGCGCCCGCCCACGCCGCGTACCCCGCGGCTGCCCATTCCCGGCATGGGCGGCGAGGACCCCAATGACCCCTTCCAGCGCTATGACATCGGGCCCTTCTCGGGCCTGATCGTGGGCAAGAACCACGTGTTGATCTCTGATCGCACCCTGGGCGACTTCAACACGACGGGGGCGGGCCCGGGCGTTGAGGGCGTGACCGTTACGCTGCCCAGTGGCGACCGCTACCCGGCCAAGGTCGTCGGCCGTCACCAGGAGATTGACCTCGCCCTGCTCGAGATCAGCGCCGACCTGAGCACCAGCATAGACGTCGCCATTGCCACCTTTCCCGCCGATGAGCTGAAGCCCGAGCGCGGCCAGCAGGTCTTCGTCGTGGGGCGCGGGCAGAACCCGCTGCGCGTGCTGGTCAATGACGGTATTGTCAGCGCCATTGACCGTGAGGCGCGCAAGGCCTTCCAACTCGATGCCCGCATCGGAAACGCCACTCTGGGCGCGCCCGTGGCCGACAACGACGGAAGGATCATCGGCATGGTCACGCTGCACAACCACGAAACGTTCGGGCAGGCCTCGGGCGTGAGCTACGCGGCCTACATGCACGAAGTAAAGCGCGCCTATGCGCTGATGAAGGAAGGCAAGTTCGTCGAGCGGCCCAAGGCCCCCTTCATGGGCATTGGCGCCAACAAGAAGTGGCCCGACAAGCCGGGCCTCGAAGTAGGCAACGTGGTTTCAGGATCCGGTGCGGAGAAGGCCGGCATCCGCACGGGCGACATCATCCTCAAGGTGGACGATGCCGAGATGAACGACGTGCCGGACCTGATTGCCCACATCGCCGGCCACAAGGTGGGCGATGTGCTTACCGTGAAGCTGCTGCGCGGCGAAAAGGAAATGGACGTCAAGGTTACCCTTGGCCCCAGGCCCTAGACACTCAAACACTCAACCCACTCCAGTTGCGGAGCGAATCATGAAGAAGTTGATGGCAGCACTTGCACTCTCGCTTTTCATCGGCGGGTTTGCCGCGCAGGCGCAGGACAAGAAGACGTCGGCGCCCTCGACCAGCATCGAGAAGATTGACCGTGAAACGCGCGACCTGGTCAAAAAGGTCTGGCCCGCGTTCGTGCACATCGGCGGCGGCTCCGGCGTGTGCATCAGCGAGGACGGCTACTTCCTGACCAACCACCACGTTTACAACGACGCCCCCAAGGGCATGGTGGCCAAGACCTCGGTGCGCATGGCCGGCAACTCGCGCAAGTTCACGGCCATCCCCGTGGGAGCTGACCCGCGCGGCGACATCGTGCTGGGCAAGATCGTGCTGGAGAAGGGCGAGAAGGTGCCCTTTGCCAAGCTGGCGGACAGCGAAAAGGTCCAGATTGGCGACCTTTGCCTGAGCATCGGCGACCCCTTCCTGCTCTCGGGAGGCGGCTCCGAGCCGACCATCACCCTGGGCACTGTGACCGCGAAGAACCGCTTCCAGGGCGGCTACTGCGACTGCATCCAGATTGACACGGCCATCAACCCCGGCAACTCGGGCGGCCCCTCCTTCAACATGGACGGCGAAATCATCGGCATCAACGGCCGTAACATCGCCAGCCACGGCAAGCGCTTCAATACGGGCGCGGGCTACGCCATCCCCGCAAACCAGATCCGGCACTTCATGGACGCGCTGAAGGCCCAGGAAGGCGGCGCCATCGTTGTTCGCCATGGCCTCGTCAGCGGCCTGAAGATTTCGCTGGGCGCCAAGGCCGAGGGCGCGGTGGTGGAGGCCGTCGAGCCCGAGACCGAGGCCTCTGACGCCGGCTTTCAGGCGGGCGACGTCATCGTCAAGATGGACGATTCCGTCATCTTCAACGCCTTCCGCTATTACGGCGTCGTCGGGACCAAGCCTCGCGGCAGCACCTTCAAGTTCATGGTCAAGCGCGGCGACAAAACGGTCGAACTCAGCGCCCGCAACGACCTGCCCACGGAATCCGGCCAGTTCGGTACCATCCCGCGCAGCGATGAAGAAGCCCGCCGCGACGGTGGCGGCGGCATTGCCGGCATGATGGACCCCTTCAAACTCCCCACAGCCAAGAGTTCCCTGGGCATCGCCAACGGCGGCTGGAAGCGCAACCCGGACCGCAAGGTGGGCGGCTTCATCATGCTCAAGTTCGCCAAGGTGGGCGGTGAACAGAGCCCGCTGGAGGCCGCCGGCCTTCAGGTCAATGACATCCTCATCAGCATTGGCGGGCGCAGGATTCACTTCCTTTGCGACGTGAGCGATATCCTCATCTCCGTGGACGCCGGTACCCCCCTGCTCGTCAAATATATCCGCGACGGTCAGGAAGCCGAAGTCACCGTCATCACCGCCGCCAGGCCTTGACCCCATCAAATGCATACGGGCGCGGCATGTCGCCGCGCCCGTATGCATTTTTCGCCTTTCAAACCGCAAGCCCGTGCCTTCCCAGCAGTTCACGGACCCGGGCCAGAACCTCCGGCGCATGGGTCTGTTTGCGGGGCCAGTCTCGGGCAAAACCGTCACGGCTGTCCTTGCTCGTGGCGTCAATCACCAGGCGGCCGGTGTGGCGCGCCAGTCTGACGCGGCCGGAAGACTCGGCCTGAGGGCGCTCATCAAAGATGCAGTCCCGCTCGGGGTCCATGTTCGCCAGGGCGGCCCACACCAGTTCCTCGCCGCTGCCGCGCGTCACCAGCCCCGCCTCCAGTACCACAATGGGGGGCAAGGGGGCATCCTTGGCCCGCTGGAACAGCTCCCGGGCCAACTCGTGCGCCTGATAGCCGCGCTGCTTCTGAATCTCCAGCACGTGAACGCCGCCGACTTCCCAGTGGCCGGCCAGGCCCAGGCCGTCGAGCGGCGGCATGGCCGCCGGACCCTCAGAGGCCAGGAAAAGCCCCGTCAGCTCTTCGCCGGGAAGCTTGCGGGTGGCATCGAGGCTGACCTTGCTGCCGAAGTGAAGGGCGCGGGTGGCGTGGTCCAGGGTCTCGGTGGGCCCCAGCACAAACTCGACATCGCGTGCAAAGTTGACACGCTCAAGGATATGGCGCGCCAGGGCCGGCTCGTCGGTCATGTCAGGCGCGGTCTCATCGACCACGCAGATCACCTTGGTGAACATGGCCTGACCCAGACCCCAGACGGCGTGGGCCACTTTGCGGGCCTGACCGGGGTAGCTCTTGCGGATTTTGACCAGCATGAGGTTGTGGGCCACGCCGGCAAAGGGCAGGCGATAATCGATGACTTCGGGGATGGTCTGCTGCATCAGGGGCAGGAACAGGCGCTCAATCGCCCGCGCCATCCATGAATCCTCCTGGGGGGGCGGTCCCACGACGGTGGCAAAGTAGACGGGCTCGCGCCGCCGCGTAATGGCAGTGACGTGGAATGTGGGGTAGTCGTCCGCCAGCGAGTAAAAGCCCGTATGGTCGCCAAAGGGGCCTTCGCGGCGCTTTTCGTCGATGGCCACGTAGCCCTCGATCACGAAGTCGGCGCTCGCCGGCACCTGGAGGTTTACGGTCTTGCACTGCACCATCTCGACGGGCCGGCCCTGCAGAAAGCCCGCCAGGATCATCTCGTCCAGCCCCGGGGGCAGCGGCAGCACGGCCGAAAACGTGACCGCGGGGGCTCCACCGATGGCAATCGCGGCCTCCAGACGGTCCTTGCCGGCGCGTTTGGCCTCGCGCATGTGTTCGGCGGCCGTGTGGTGCGTGTGCACGTGAAAGCCCGTGGTGCGCCGATCGTAGAGCTGGATGCGGTACATGCCGCAGTTGCGCTTGCCGTCGCGCGGCGAGTGCGTGAACACCAGCGGAAAGGTGATGAAGGGTCCGCCGTCTTCCGGCCATGTTCTGAGTACGGGAAGTATTGACAAGTCAATGGCATCCCCCGTATGCACAACTTCCTGGCAGGGAGCCCGCTTCACATAACGCGGGAAGTAGCCCGCAAGCTGGGAAAGCAGTGGCAGGGCCTTGAGTTTGTCCATCAGGCTCTTGCGCGGCGCCTGCAGCAGTTCGAGAAGTTCGGCCAGTCGGTGCTTCAGGCCCTCAAAGTGTTCGACGCCGCACACCAGCGAGAGTCGCCTCTCGCTGCCCAGGGCATTGATCAGCACGGGCACGCCGGCGCCCCGCACGTTGGAAAACAGCAGCGCGGGGCCGCCCCTGGGCAGCTTGGAGACACGGTCGGCCGCACAGGCGATTTCCTGGTCCGTCGAAACGGCATCGCTGATTTCGACGAGTTCCTTGCGGCGCTTGAGGTCGGCGATGAAGGAGCGCAAATCGGGATAGGGCATGGCGTGCTTTGGCTACCTGGCGGTGAGCTTGACGCTCAGCTTCGATGAAATCACGTCGTCGTCCGTCTCTGCCAGCTGCTCGTTCGTAATCGTCAAGGTCAGGCGGCGCAACTGGCAGCGCGCGCCCGCAAGTTCAGCCACACACTCCACGCGCCCGCCGTCATTCACGTACTCGGGGTCGCCGCCGGCGTAACGGCCCCGGGCCGCCACGCGGCGCACCACCAGGTTGTCCCCCACCAGCTGCTCAATGGCAGCGGCCTCGGCATAGCCCTCACCGCTGTAGTGGGCCGGACCCTGCGTGCGCTCGTTGCGCCAGCCATAGGGCGGAAGAATCTGCGAATCCCCCAGGCCCAGGCAGAGCGCGTCGCACAGGGCGGAGATCGCGGGGTCCACGGCATCGGCCAGAGCACGGGACGCCGGCAGCGGATTGCGCACCAGCCCAAACCATGGGCTGAGTTCCACCTGGAGCCGAAGCTCTTCCAGCCCCGGCACGGCCGCCGCTGCACCCGGCGCAAAGGTGACTATCAGCTTCCAGACGCCGCCGTTTTCCGGCGTGGCCGCGACCTCCACACGCATTTCAAAGCCCCATTGGGCGCGGTGCTGACCCACCTCGCCGCCCTCACCCTCACCCGAGATGCTGACATCAAACTTCAGCTTCTCGCCCGCCGTCCAGCGCGGCGTGACGGCCCGCGCGCCCTGTGCCTTGACGGGCGCCAGACCCAGCAGCGTCAACACCTGGTCGCTGGGTCGCAGGAGTATGGAACCGGGCACCTCCGCGTAAAGGCGCCGCATCAGCGCCGCGGCACCCGCCTCGTCACCCAGGGCGCGCCGTGCCAGCGCCGCCATCATGAGGGACGTACCGTCATCACGGTCAAGCGCAAATGCGGCCTCCATGTCTTCAGCGGCGGACTCAAAACGCCGAAGCTGTACGCGCACACGCCCCAGTTCGAGGCGCGCCGATGCCTTGGCGTAGTTGTCCTCCGCGTGCTGCCAAGCCTGGCCGAGCAGGACCTCCGCGCGCTCGAGCATGCCGATGTTTCGCTCGCCGGAAGCGACGGCCTCTTCACGCAGCAAACGGGCCAGGTCCGTCAGCGCTTCGGAGAACGTGGGGTCTTGCTCCACGGCCTTTTCAAGCTGCGCCTTGCGGTTTCGCGGCGCGTCTGTCGGGGTGGAGGCTCCAATCCAGGTGCGCACGGCTTCGGCGCGCGCCTTGCCCTTGGTAAGCGCGCTTCTGGCGATGCGAACCCAGCGCCGCGTACCGCGGTAGTCGTCGCTCAGGGCGTTCAGCGTTTCCCAGTGTTTCAGGGCCTGCTGGTAGTCACCAAGGTTGATGCTGGCAAAGCCGGCGCCGTACAGGGCCTGGAGGTTCTCCGGCCCAAGCTCGAGAGCCTGCTTGTAGGCGGCCAGAGCTTCCTCGTTGAACTTCTGAAGGAAGTTGACTTCACCCAGCATCAGCCAGGCATCAAAGAAGCGGGGAGCACGCTTGACCAGAGACTCCAGCAGGCTGCGCTGAAGCTTGAAGTCCGAGTCCCGGCCCAGATTGAGCAAGGCCATGTAGTCCGGCGCCGAGTAGAGGCCCGCCGCAATATCCCGCGCGGCACGGGCATAGCGGCGCGCGTACTCGTCCTCCGGGTCCAGCCTGGCCGTGCGAGTAAACGCCTCGGCCGCATCTTCGTAGCGCCCAAGATGCCAAAGCGCCAGCGCCCGCAGCCGCGAGGCATCAGGCAATTTCTCGCCCAACTCTGCGGCCTTGTCGACGGCCTTGACCGCTCCCTCGTACCAGGAGTTGCGAGCCTCTATGTTCTCCGTGATCGTTTCGGCGCGGCTGATCAGGGCCTCCGCGGCCAGCAGGTGAATCTCCAGGAAGTCCGGCTGAAGCTGAAGCAGTTCGCCGCAGCCCTGAAGGCGCGCCTCGCCCCGCAGACCAAACACGACGCGATACTCCCGCCAGCGGACAAAGGGCCACTTGGAATCCCGAATCCTGCGCGCGGCGGACAGATCGAGTGCGCTGTCCACGTCGTTGTAGGCCCGGTGTCTCAACTCCAGATTGGCAATCAGCAGCTCCTGGTCGCCCGTCGCGCTTGCTACGTCGATCAAGATGGCAGTCAGGCGGTTGGTGACCGGCGCGTTCTCGCCCGAGAGCAGCAGTGCCGCGTCACACTCGCGGCGCGCTTCTTCGTAGCGCTTGAGGCGCAGCAGCACCTGGCAAAGGGCCGCGCGGGCCGTGAGGTCGAGCGCGCTGGTTTCGATGACGCGCCGGTACAGCTTCTCAGCCCGCTCCAGCAGCATCTGCGCCGCTTCGCCAAAGGGCCCAAAACGCTCATGAAGCTTTGAGAAGCTCTCAAAGCGGCGCGCGCGGAAATCCAGCTCCTGAGCCGCCAGGAAGCAGACTTCGCCAGTCCGCGGCGTCTGCCGGCTCGCTCGCGCCAGCCAGGCCAGCGAAAGGTCCGCCCGGGGCGATGCCGCGCCGGGCAGGGTCTCTGCAGGAGCGACAATGTAATCGGCGAGTTCCTGGAAAATCTCAATCTCGGCCTTCAGGCGCGTAAGCGCAGCCTTGACTTCGTCATCCTTGCCGGGATTGGGAGCCACCAGGTCGGGCTGCGTGATGAACAGAAAGTTGGCGATCTCGAAACAGGCCTCGTAATCATCGGGGAAATTCTTGGCCAGGGCTTGGGCCCACTTGCGCGCATCTTCAGCGCCGCCGGTGCTGCGCGTATAGAGCCGCAACTGCCAGAGCATCACGTCGCGGCTCTGGGGGTCCTGAGCCAGGGCGAGATCAAGCTGCTTCTTGGCCAGCAGCGGCCGGCCAAAGTCGATCAGGCGGCGGGCACGCCGCACATGCTCCTGGGCCAGCTCCTTTGGAGTGCGCTTGTCCTGCTTGGCGGCGGGGTTGGCGTCCTCACTCCCCTGTCCGTGATGCAACGCTGTCATCAACGACAGGCAGAGACTTACCGCCAGGATGGCGGTCCATAGACGAACGTGCATCAGTGATCACTCCGCACAGTCTTAGCCGCGCCCCCAACCCCAACCAAACTTGAGCCAGGATGCCGCGCGTCGGAACAGGCTCGCCCATTGGCACAGGCCGCCACCCAGGTCCAACGCGAACCCTTCCATGGCTTGCCTTCAGTCTGCCCCGGGGGTAGACGCTGAAGGTCTTGCAATTATGCCATAGTCCGGCCCGGGGGGGGTCCCTGATCCTCCTCATAGAAGATAGGTACCAGAAACTGCTGGGCTTGACGCAAAAGCTCAATGGACGCGGCATCGAGTCGATGTCCGGCCGCCAAGGTGCGCCCCTGGCTCAAGGAAAGGTCGCGGCCCAAGATCATGCCGGGCCTGACGTGCTCGATTGAAGTGGGGTGAAGCACGCCAACTTCCGGGGCCCGGCGCCGGAAGCGGAACAGGGGGTCCGCCAGCCGCGCTGCTTCGGCGCGTTTGATCTGGTCCAGGCGGGCTGCCTCCCGGGCGCGAGTGCGCTCGGCGTGCAGGGCGTCCAGTTGCTCACGATGGCGCACGAGCAGCATGACGTAGCTGTAAAGTGCCATCGCGGGCAGTCCGAGCAGGACCGCCATGAAGACCATGCGCTCGAGCAGATAGGGCCAGTTCACGACATTCCGCCGACATCACGTATCCGATACATCGACTGACGTGGCGGAAATCTTGAGCGCTAATCGTCGCCGGCGATGCCGGTGCGTTTGCGGAACTGGGCAAAGTCGCTGGGCGGGGCCGCCGCCATGGCAACATTCATGGCATCGCGCACGGGGCCGCCGTAATTTACGCCCTGATAACCGATGAACCACATGGCACTCTGGACCGAAAGGCCAAAGTGCGTCTTGTTCGAGAGCTGGTCCTTGAGGGCCTGCTCGGCCGAAAGCACTTCTTCGGACTTCTTGTAGTACAGCAGCACGATGAAGCCCACGTGTTGCACGCCCTTGGCATCCGTGTGCTTGACGATGAAGCTGTAGGAGCGGTGCGGAGACCCCGGCTTGGGCGGCGTGCTCCAGGGCAGCTTCATGCCGCCCGTGGGCTGGGCGGAGATGGCCTCCAGGGCCTGGGTCAGGTCGGAGGCCTCAATCACTTCGTTCTTGCCCCCGGCGCTGAGGGCAGAGCGCACACGCTTGAGGGCCTCATCGACGGCGGCTTCATAGGCTTTGACGTCGAGCACCGTTTCACGTTCCTGCTTCTTGCGCTCAGCCGCGCCGCTTTGAAGGTTGCTGATCAGCATGTAGCCCAGAATCAGCACCGCGAGCCCCGCTACGACCACAAACACCATGCGAAGCATGGCCGTGGAATCCTTCTTGCCGTGGGCCACGGTGAAGTCCACGGTAACAGGATCGTCCGATGCGGGCGCGCCCAGGGCCGCGGCATAGGGCGAGGCCCCGGGTCCCTTGCGGGCGGCCTGCACGGGTCTTCCGTCCGGGCCCACGATCTTGCCCCAAGTGCGGCACTTGGGGCAGATGGGCTGAACCATCATCTGCTCTTTGGTCGAGGGAAAGCTGTTGCCGCAGGCCTGGCAGCTGAAGTGGACGGTCACGGTTTGTGGTTGAGGTGCAGGCATCGCTCGCAGGCTTCCTTGTGTGTCTGTGGAGCTATTGTACGCTGAAAGAGTGTATTGGCGGAACATTTGGTTACGGGCGGTGTTGAGTATGTCAGAATCAGTGCATGACGATGACGGAGGCAGCCCATGGACTTCTTAGCGTTCTTCAACCTCTCAACGGGTGAAATCATTGTCATCTGTGTGGTGGCGCTGATTCTCTTTGGCGGCAGCCTTCCCATGATCGCCAAGAACCTTGGAAAGAGCGTGGTCGAGTTCAAGAAGGGCATCAAGGACGTCAAGGACGACATCAGCGACGCCGCCAACTCCGACCCCAAGCTTGAAAGCAAACCCTCGCGCGAGGTCAATGTGGAAAAGTCTGAGCGCGAAACGGTTTCAAAGTAGTCTCCCCGGCCCTTGAAGGCCCTTGCTTCCTTTGTATCTTTCCCGCCTCGCCACGGCATGTTTTGCCGTGACAGTGCACGGGTGGCGGAATTGGCAGACGCGCTCGTTTCAGGTGCGAGTGCTCGCAAGGGCTTGTGGGTTCAAGTCCCACCCCGTGCACCAAAAGACTTCGGAAGCCCGGCGACGCCCCAAGGGGCGTCGTTTCGCGTGTTGCGGACCACACTCAGGGGCCGTTGCGCCCCGCAGAACATCGCCCAGCGTCACGAGAAGCACTACTTGCCCTTGACGGCTCCCTCAATGCCGTAGCGCTCGATTTTGTTGTAGAGGCTCTTGCGCGCCAGCCCCAGCCGCTTGGCCGCCAGCGTTTTGTTGCGGCCGCAATCTTCAAGGAACATCTTGATCACCTCGGCCTCGATTTCCTCCATGGTCATCGAGAGCCAGCGCCGGTTGCTGGTGGTGTCAAAACTCAGGGCCAGCTTCTTGTCCAGCACGTCCAGGGCCTCGTCTCCCAACGTCATCCAACGCACGACAAAGTTCTCCAGCTCGCGCACGTTGCCCGGCCAGGGGTATTCCTGGAGCCGCTTCAAGAGCGCAGCCGACGGCTTTCCCGCAAAGCCGTAAGCGCGGCCGTGCTTGGCAATGAAATGTTCGACCAGCAGGGGAACATCCTCGGCGCGCTGGCGCAGCGGGGGCACACGAATCTCGAACGTGTTCAGGCGATAGAGCAGGTCGCTGCGGAAGGTACCCTGGGCCACGGCCTGCTCGATGGGCGCGTTCGTGGCGGCAATGATGCGCACGTTGATGGCAATTGCGACCACGCTGCCCAGGCGACGCACTTCGCGCTCCTGCAGCACGCGCAGCAGGCGCTTCTGGAAGGCCAGCGGAATGTCGCCGATCTCGTCGAGAAACAGCGTGCCGCCTTCAGCTTGCTCGAACAAACCAATGCGGCGCTCCCGGGCGTCTGTGAACGCTCCGGGCTCATAACCGAAAAGCTCGCTCTCGATCAGCGTCTCGGGAATCGCAAGACAGCTCTGGCCCACAAAGGGCGCGGCATGGCGGGCACTGGCCGCGTGAATCGCCCGCGCGACAACTTCTTTGCCCGAACCGCTTTCACCCAGAATCAGCACGGGGTGATCGCTCGTCGCCACCTGGGCCACCTGCTGGCGCAGGGTGCGAATGCGCGGCGAGATTCCGACAATACGCTGGGCGATGACGTCCACGGCCATGTGTAAAAAGGTAACACCTGCCGCGACGCTTGAGAAGCGGAGATGTGGTGGTGCGCCGCTCAGTTGTTGACCCAAGTCACGAAGAATGGCAAGTATTTCGGATTCACCGTATCTCAAATCATGGCCCGACCGTCCTTACGGGACAACCCAAGGAGACAACATGATTCGCTTTGCCTACACGATGTGTGCCGCGCTGTTCGTGATTGTCTGTGCCAACCTGATTCCCGCCCTTTCGCAGGACATGGGCGGGGAGAAGAAGGAGGGTGACATGCACGAGGACTGGGCCAAGCTGCAGCAGCCCGGGCCCGAGCACAAGTGGCTCGCCGAAGAAGTTGGCGACTGGACCATTGAGGGCAAGATGTGGATGGAGCCCGGCAAGGACCCCATGCCCTTCAAGGCCACTTCGAAGATCACGATGCGCTTGGACCGCTACATCCACGAAGAATTCAACGGCGAAGGCGAAATGCCCATGCAGGGCTTTGGCATCTTCGGCTACGACAACAGCAACAAGGAATTCCAGGGCTTGTGGACGAGCAACATGGGCACCTCGATGCACATCATGAGCGGGCAGCTTGATGAAAAGACGGGCAAGTTGACCATATCCGGCGAGTGGACCGAGAAGGGCATGGGCGGCATGAAGATCAAGAGCCGCGTCGTGAACACCCGCAAGAGCAAAGACGAAGCCCTGGTCGAGGTGTTCGATACCTACGGCGACAACCCGGAAATGAAGATCGTGGAGATGACCTACAAGCGCAAGAAGTAGGCCTCTCGCGACTCTCGCGGGCGCGGCTCTTGCCGCGCCCGTTTTCGTTGGCGCGGGCCCTGCATGGATAAAATCGTATTTTTACGATTGAAAGTCGGGCGTCGGACGTTTATCGTAACATGACGATGAAAGCCAAACCCGACGACTGTTGCCTCCCCCCGGCTCCCGCGCGAAGGCTCAAGCCTGAGCAGGAACTGGCCAGGCTCGCCAAGGCCATGGGACACCCGGCGCGCGTGCGCATTGTGCAGCTCTTGCTGCGGCGCGAGGGCTGCATGTGCGGCGACATCGTCGACCAGCTTCCCTTGGCCCAGAGCACGGTGAGCCAGCACCTCAAAGTGCTCAAGGAGGCCGGCATCATTGTGGGCCAAACCGAGGGGCCCAAGATCTGCTACTGCGTTAGGCGCGAAGCGCTCAGGCGCCTGGAGGAACTTTTGAGCGAACTTGCATGAATCTTCATGCGACAATATATCGTATTTATACGATAAAGGAGCAGCCATGAAAACCCGAGTCCACATCAACCTCAGCGCGAGCGACCTCGACAAGTCTGTCGAGTTCTACGGCGCACTCTTGGGGGTGAAGCCCACCAAGCTCAGGCCTGACTACGCCAACTGGCGCCTGGATAACCCCGCGCTGCACCTGGCGCTGGTGCACATTCCCAAGGCCAGCGTGGCCGACGCCCACGCCCGCCACTTCGGCATCGAACTCTTTGATGACCGGGAACTGGAAGGCTGGAAGCAGCGCGTCGAGGAAGCCGGCCTGAGCGTACGCACCGAGCAGGAAGTGACCTGCTGCTACGCCATTGCCAACAAGTTCTGGGTAGCCGACCCCGATGGCAACGAGTGGGAGTTCTGGGTGCGGCACGAAGAGGCCAACGCCATGCACGGAGCCGACAACGCCCCCAGCGAAGAAGGTGCCTGCTGCGGCGCCAGCGCGCAGGAGAACGCCAAGGCAAAGGCCGCCGGGAGCTGCTGCGCCGCCGGGGCCACCGTCAAACAGGAGCAGCCCGCCAAGTCCGCCTGCTGCTAGAGAAGTGGAACCACGCATGGATACAGGTCGATACGCCGATCGAAAACGGGGCAGCAAGACACTGTGTTCATGCGTGGTTGCCTGCCGTTTGGGACCTTCACCCTGATGCGGACACTGGCCGCCGAGTTTGTGGGTACCTTTGCGCTGGTGTTTGCCGGCACGGGCGCCATCGTCATCAATGACGTCAGTGGCGGGGCGATCACCCACGTGGGCGTGGCGCTGACTTTCGGCCTCATCGTCAGCGCCATGATCTACACGCTGGGAGACGTCAGCGGAGCCCACCTGAATCCCGCCGTCACGCTGGCATTTGCCGTGGCAGGCCGATTTCGGGCCGCGCGCGTGCTGCCCTACATCGCGGCCCAGGTGGCTGGCGCCTGTGCCGCCAGCCTGCTCTTGCGCGCCCTGTTCGAAAGCCACGCCACGCTGGGCGCCACGCTGCCCGCCGGCAGCGCCATGCAGGCCGCCGTCCTGGAGCTCGTCCTGACGCTGCTGCTCATGTTCACCATACTGGGCGTCAGCCAGGGAGCGCGCGAAAAGGGCCTGTTTGCAGGCGCGGCCATTGGCGGCGTGGTCGCGCTGGAGGCCCTCTTCGCAGGGCCCATTTCCGGCGCATCCATGAACCCTGCACGCTCCCTGGCCCCGGCGCTGGTCAGTGCCCGTATGGATGGCATCTGGATTTATCTGGCCGCGCCAACGTTGGGGGCGCTGGCGGCCGTGCCGCTTTCGGCCTTCATTCACCGGCGAGCGGCCAATTCTTCCAACCGCTGAATCTCGGGGAAACCGCATGACCAGAGTCCGGGTTCTTTTTCTGTGTACGGGCAACTCCGCACGCTCCCAGATGGCGGAAGCGCTGCTGCGCCATGCTGCGGGTGACCGCTTCGAAGCTCACAGCGCGGGGATCGAGCCCAAGGGGGTGCACGCCCTGACCCTTGAGGTGCTTCGCGAGGCAGGCATTGACACGTCAAGCCTTCGCTCCAAGCACCTGCGAGAATACCAGGGGCGCGTGACGTTTGACTGCCTGATCACAGTCTGCGGCCACGCCGACCAGAATTGCCCCACCTGGACCGGCGTCTCTCAGCGGCTTCACTGGCCCTTTGATGACCCGGCGGCGGCGCAAGGCACCCAGGAGGAACGACTGGCGGTCTTCCGGCGTGTGCGTGACGAGATTGCGGCCCGCATCGGCGCCTGGCTCCGGACGCAGGGGCAGAGCACGCCCGGCACCTGGGCCAAGTCCTGACGTCAGGCCAGGCCAAGCGTCCAGACCTGCTCCTGGCCGTGGGTGAACGGCTGGCCGTCAAAACCGCCTTCGAGCGAGAGCACCCTGAAGCCGCAGCGCGCAAACAGATGCTCCATCTCGAAGCGGTAGCACCAGCGCAGCGTGAGTGTATGGAGCCGGCGCGAGACTGAGCGTCCCTGGGCGTCAAAGCGCTCAACCACCCACTGGTCCTGCATGCGTTGTTGCTCAGGCGAAAGGGTGCGCGAGCTCCAAACAATCAGCTTCTCGTCGCCGTCGAGTCTGGTTTCCACGCGCGTCACGGGGCCCGGCAGCCCTGACTGCATGTGGGCGGCCAGGATGCGCAGGTTGGGATCGAACAGGTTGATCACCAGACGTCCTTGACGCGTCAAGTGCTTCCGGCAGCAGGCCAGGCAATCCATCTGCTCCTCGACAGTGAGCAGATGCTGGAAGGCCCGGAATGGAATGACAATCAGCGGAAAGCGCTTCCCCAGCCCAAATGCGCGCATGTCGGCTTCAAGCAGGCGCACGCGGCCCTGAACGGCAGCGCTCTCGCTGCCGCCCTTTTCTCGCGCCAGGGCCAGCATTTCTCCCACCAGATCCAGCGCCGTCACCCTGGCTCCCGCGCGCGCCATGGGCCAGGTAACACGCCCCGTGCCGCAGGCCAACTCGAGTACCGATCTGGACTTCTCTGCCAGGCGGCTGAAGTAGGCAATGTCGCCCGCGACACCGTGGCCTGAAATCAGGTCGTAGTCGCGGGCATTCAGGTAGAACTCGCGGACGGGGTCGGTCATGGGTTCGATGTCGCGGCGCCGGCCTCAGGCTTCGCGCACGTTATTGACGGTTTCCGCGGCGAACAGCTTTGTCTCCTTGCCGCCTTCGAGCTTCAGGGTGATGCCTCGGGCCGGATCGAGCTCGACGACCGTTCCCGTAAACTCCTTGTCGCCCTGGGAAAGCCGGACCTTGCGCCCGCCCATGGGCACAAACTCAGCCCAGGCGCGGGCGATCTTGTCGTACTTCTTTTTGTGGATGAGCCGATACACACTGTCGAGATAGAACAGCAGCGGCCGTACCACGCGCACGCGATTGACCGGGGCGCTGCCCGGTCGCTCAATACGCAGGCTCGTCGCAATGCCCCTCAGCTCCTCCGGGAAGTCCGCCGTTTGCTGGTTGACGTTCAGGCCAATGCCCATCACATAGGTATCAGGCAGGGTGCTGCGGGCTTCTACCAGCACACCTGCCACCTTGCGGCCGCGCACCATCACGTCATTGGGCCACTTGATCTCGCTGGGCAGGTGGATGAACTGCTGCAACATGTTGGCCAGCGCCACGCTGGCCGTCGCGGTCAACAGGGCCAGCTTGTCCGGGGGCAGCTGCACACGCAGGATCACGCTCATCCAGATGCCGCACCCCGCCGGGCTGTGCCAGGAACGTCCAAGACGGCCCCGCCCGTTGACCTGGCGCTCGGCGAGAATGACCGTGCCATCCTCGGCGGCGGGGTTGGACTCCAGGAGCTTCCAGGCGGCCTCGTTGGTGCTGTCCACCTGATCATGGATGTGGAGGACTTTTCCGACGCGCTCGGTATTGAGGTCCTCGCGGATTTCGTGCTCGAACAGGCGGTCCGGAATATCAATCAGTTTCACGCCCAGATAAGGGTGGAATTCGATGTTGTAGCCCTGCTCGATCAGTTCTTCGATGTCGCGGAACAGGGCATCATTGGCGGGCCCCTGCTTGCCCGTGCTCTTGGGCTTCTTCGACTTCCCCCTGGTCAGGGCCGCCTCGACGTCAGCGACCGCCGTGAAGTCGCTCTGCTTCTTGAGGTAACTCAATAGTTCGAAGTTCATGGAGCGCGCCCGTGGATGGGCGGGAGTGTACAAACTGGGCAAGCCTCACAAAAGGCGCGCCGGGCCGCCTACTTGTTCTCGCGCTCGCGCACCACGCCGCGGTCACTCTCGCGGAAGAACCTGACCCAGTGCTGGGCCGGCTCGCAGTCCTTGAAGTCAGCCTCCAGCGACGCCAGAGCCTTCTCGTAGGGAACATCACTGCGGAACAGCACCTTGTAGGCTTCGCGAATTCGACGAATCTGATCCTTGGAGTAGCCGTTGCGCTCCAGGCCGATGAGGTTGAGGCCGAACACGGCGCAGCCCCAGCCCCCCACCCGCGTGTACGGCGGAATGTCCAGGCTCGTCACGCTGCCGCCGGAGACCATAGCCATCTTGCCGACGCGGCAGAACTGGTGAATGGCAACCGTGCCGCCAAAGACCACCTTGTCCTCCACCCTGACATGGCCGGCCAGCTGCACAGCGTTGGCGGCGATGATACGGTCGCCGAGCACACAATCGTGGCCGACGTGGCAATAGGCCATAAGGAAGCAGTTGTTGCCGATGCGGGTCGTCTGGTCAGGGTTCTTGGTGGTGCCGCGCGAAAGCTGCACGTAGTCGCCAAAGAAGTTTTCGTTGCCGATAACGAGCTTCGTGGGATCGCCCTTGTAGCCCAGGTCCTGGGGAGGGGCCCCGAAGCTGCAAAAGTTGCTGATGCGGTTTCGCTCGCCGATCTCGAGGGGGCCGGCCAGCACGCAGTGGTGGCCTATCATGGTGCCCGCGCCGATTTTCACGCCGGCTTCAATGACGCTGTAGGCGCCGACGCAGACCCCGTCACCGAGTTGAGCGGAATTGTCGACCAGCGCAGTGGGATGAATCTGGGTGGGCATCGGCTTGGAAACAACAGGGGTATAGGGTTTCGGGGACCAGCCCTGACACGCTGCACCAGGACGGGTGACACCCGACACCCAGGATGTGGGGCCCGTGGAGGCCTACCGTCTCTGGAGGATACTCAGGATGGCCGTGAGTTGCGTCTTCTGCATTTCGAGCTGATCCTTGATGGCCGTGATTTCCCCGGAGCTTCCACCGCCGCCACCCCCCCCCGCGACAAAATTCTCGCCGATGGTGCGCAGCAGTTCCTGAAGCTCGCCGTACCAACGGGCCTCCGGCATGCTGGTGACCAGTTTCTCGGCCAGCTCGCGGTTGGCCTTGCTTGAAGCGCTGAGATGCTTGAGCGCCTGATCAACGAGTTCGACTGCGCCATCGTCAAAGCCCACTTTGCTGCCCTTCTCGCGCATCTTGCGGATCTCTCCGGTCAGATCCTTGATGCCGTCGCGGATGTCGCCCAGAACGTTGCGCAGCGGGGTGAGGTCGATGTTGACCGTCACCGGGCCGCCCCCGCCTCCGCCGCCGGCCACAACGGGCGCTGTGGTGCGGGCGGGCGCGGGAGCCGCCTCCGTCGCCCCGGAAGAGGTCGCCGTCCCGGTTTCGTCGCGCCCTTCGGCCTCCGGCTCATCCGGCACGACGGCAGCCGTGCGGTCATCCACGTTCTTGGGAGTCGCCGTCTTCATTCGCTTGGACAGGCTTGCGAGCTTAGCCAGGTCAGCCATTTCGAATTTCCTTTGCGCAGAAAACCCGCTGTGAAAAGCAAAGCGCCCGACCGCGATTTGGCCGGGCGCTCGGCTCTGAAACCGCAACGGGATTCTATTCTTCGTTGCTCAGGGCCGCAAGCAAGCAGCCCTTGGCCGTGGCATTGAACTGGTCCTCGGCGCGGCGGATGTCGGAAACCTTGATCGGGAAGCTCTTGGACACCTTACTGAACTCGTCCTTGAACACCTCGATGAACCCGCCCACCATCGACGTGCCGCCGGAAACCGCGATCGGCACGGGCTTGGGGAAGTTCGGGATGTCCTTGGTGACTGCGAACTTCTTCATGATGTTTTCGAGCGAATACTTGATGAGGTGGCGATAGTAGATGACGATCGCTTCCTCTTCGGGCGTCTTGGGCGCGTTGATGTCCACGCCCGACTCCTTGATGTGAGTGATGCGCGAGGCGGCGCAACCCATGACCTGCGCGGCCTGCTGGTCAATCCAGTCACCGCCCTTGGCAGACGAGAACGAAATGACGTTCATCGAGCGGAAGGCCACGCACACGTTCACCATGCCGCCGCCGCAGGAGATGCCGATGCCCGTGAATTCGTCGTCGCCGAGTTCAGAGAAGACGATGGCCAGACCTTCATTGAAGGGCGTGCCCTTGTACCCCAGGCGCTGCAGCAGGCCGTTGGCGATGTTCGTGTGGTACACGATGTTCATCGTGCTGTCCACCGGGTCCGCCGGGATCGAGTAGTAGCAGGCTTCGCCATCCACGCGCGGCGGGCCCAGAATCTTCTTGAACAGCTCGACTTCCATGGGCATGGCGTCGGCGTCCGTGGGGCTGATCAGGCCGTTCTTCATCGGGCGGCGCATTTCGCGATTGAAGATGTTCGCCAGCTCAAACGCGTCCTGACCGATGACGTACAGCTTGTTTTCACGCTTGATGTACGGCACGCCCTGGCTCTTCAACATCTTCAGGGTGTAGGGGTCTTCCGGCACGTCAAGGAACGCGTTGCGCGCGGGGAAGAATTCAATGCCGCCTTCGGCGTCCATGCGGGCAGCGACCAGGTTGGCCGTTCCCACGTCAAGGCCGCGTCCCAGCGGCGCTCCAGAATCGTCACTCACGAGAGAAACCTCCGACTGTGAATCCTTGGTGTTCGCGGGTTGAGCATGGCCGCCCGAGACCGTCCCGGAAACCCTGCCCCCGTCCACCCTGGGGTTATTCTGACCTTGGCCTTTAGCGGCATGGGCCGCCCAGGCCTGTTCTATCTTCGCCTCTCTGGCACGGCGGGCCTTCTGCTCCGCCTCCAGCCGCGCGATCTCCTGCTCCACCGCGCGCTTGTTCTTGTCCTTCTCGCTCTGCCGCCTGGCGTGCTTCTCGCGCCGGGCCGCCATTTCGCGCTCAAACTCGCTGCCATGCTCCTGCGCGACCCTGATTCCTTCCTGCTCGGCGCTCTTGCGCTGCCGTTCCTGCTCGAAGGTGGCGCGGGCGTCCTGCTGTTCGCGCTGCCGCACCGCCTGCTCTTCCGCGCGACGCCTGGCTTCGCGCTGCTGCGCCTGTTCCTGCGCCTGCTGCCGCAGCAGCTCGGCCCTTCTCTGCTCGGCCAGCGCGGCGTCCTCCCGGCGCTTGCGCTCATCTTCCTGCCTGCGCTTCTGGCTTTCAGCCCTGGCCTGCGCGGCCTTTCGGGCCTCTTCGGCCAGGCGCCGTTCTTCTTCCTGCTGCTCCTGTCTGAGCTGCTCGGCCTCCTGCTCCTGCCGCGCCTGCTCTTGTGCCGCCTCCCGCTCCAGCCTCTGGCGCTCAGCCTCCAGACGGTCCTGTTCCGCGGCATCCCTCGCGGCCTGCTCGGCTCTTGCCTGCTCCTGCCTCGCCAGCTCCGCCGCCTCCCGCTCCTCTTCAAGCCGCCTTTGCTCATCAGCGCGGCGGGCAATCTCTGCCAGTTCCTCGTTCTCGGTCAGACGGCGCGCGAGATGGTCGCTGCGCACGATACGCCCGGTTTCGTCCCGCTCATAGGTCAACGTGCGATCCGGCGCAACGGGCCCCCCGATATCGGTCCGCGAAAATGTCAGCGTGTCTCCGCCGCTGCTCGGGATTCCGTCCCCAAACGCCGTGGAACCCGCCATCTCCTCTTCAGACGTCAAAGGACCAGAGCCGGAACTTTCCAGTTCCGCGTCCGCTTGCGCGGGGTCTTCTCCAGAAATTCCGAATGGCCTGATATCTACCAGCTTAGGGTCGGTTACGCCAGTGGCTAGTGGGGCGCTGTCCTCGGCCGCCACTTCATCTCCCCGGTCCGTATCGCTTATCGGACCCAGTGTCAGATTCTGGCCGGCCTCGTGTATGGCCATTGTCATTGGGCCGGCCTGCATGTCGGGGGCCGCAGGCAAGCCCATGGCGTCGAGCTTCATATCCGCGACGGTCGCCGGCCCCGCCTCGCCCCTGAGTTGCTCGAGCTTGGCACGCTCGATAGCCTCGGTATCGTCCCAACCTTCCTGAATCTCGCCGACTTCCGCAGCCTGCGCGTCAGGGTTGAACTCTTCGGGCCCGGTTTCCGACGCAACATCTTCGAGATTGATGTCCCCCACGTCGTCGTCGTGTTCTTCCACGACTTCGTGGCCGCCATCGCCCTCCAGGGAAATATCTCCGAGGCTGTCGTCTTCTTCTTCCACCACCTCATGAACCGGGGGCTCACCTTCGTGATGGGCTTTGACCTTGCCGCGCTCTGCTGCCTGCCTCATTCGATCGGCCAAAGACGGAGCGGCCTGGCGAGCGCGCTCGGCGGCCCGTTGAAGGCGCTGCTCCACGGTTTCACCGAGGGGGGCAACGTCGTCCAGACTCAGATCGAGATCCTCGTCTTCTTCCTCGAAAACCTGGCCCTCATGCGGCGCATCGTCGTCTTGGGGCGGAGGAACGCGGGACATTGGGAGAGCCGGGGGCAAAGGTAGTGCGTATCAAGGGGACCCGGGCGGGGCCGGCGGATTGTAACGCGCTTGAAGAGTGAAGCAAGGCGGCAGCATACGACAGAACAAGTTCACGCCAGGGCAAACCGGGCGCGGCGCCAAAATCGCGGCAGCAACCCCGCTCATGGGGTAGAATGAGATGAGGTGCGAGATGGGACCACTGAAGTACAACTCGCAGGGCCCAAATCCCCGCCGCGATGCCCGCGCGACCGGCCTGCGGCGCGTTCCCTACGGCTATGCGCCGCTGGTTACATGGCACCAACCTGCCGCCCCGCAGCCCGTATCCGTTCGCCCTGATCCGCCGCGCAACGCGGCCGCCTGGTGGGCCTTCAGCCTGGGGCTGGGCTCACTCATGTTTGCTCTGCGGGCCCACGAAGACACTTTGGCCAAGGCCGCCATTGCGCTCTCGCTGCTGGCCATGGCCAGCGGAATCATCGGGCTCTCCATCTCGGGAATGTTCCGGCTCAAGAAGGGCCGCTGGACATCCACCCTGGGGTTGATGATGGCCACCCTGGCACTGATCGTCTCGCCGCGCCCTTCGGGCCCGGTATCCGGCCCCGGCTTGACCATCTGCGAGCCCGCCTGCCCATACGAAACAGAATGCGTGCCGGAATTGCCTCCGGCCCCTGAGGCACGCCCCTTGCCGCCCCATGCGCAAGCCGCCCCCAAGTCTCCGGCTGCAAACCAGCCTCTCCCGGAGCGTCAGACTGCACCCCCGGCACCCCGACAGGCAACTCCGCCGGCGGACCCCGACGAGCAGGAAGAGCAATTCTGATCTCGCGAACAAAGCACCGCCGGCCCCTTGACGGCAAGGCGGGCGCGAAGCAAATACTCCGCCTCAATCACGGAGAGTTTCCATGGCGTACTTCAGCAGCAAGCGAGGACACCTCAAGGCCAAGCGTCGCAAGATTGCCAACGCCCGCGCCAAGAAGCGCGCCGCGCAACTCGCCAAGAAGAAGTAGCTACTTCAGGGCTTCGTCCGCATCCTGGGCCAGTTCAAGCTGGCTGATTATGTATTTCTTGCGGTTGTCTTCGGCCCGCTGCAGCCTGACAAGCGCCTCCACCGCCGCGACATGGGCCAGTTCCCGTGCCAGGTTCAGCGCGTAAGTCGTGAGTTTCGCGCCCTGGGCTTCCATGTTTCCAAGCATGTGCAGGGAGAAGCGGCCGCCCGTAAGGGTGGTCAGCCGGCCCCACAGGCTCGTCAGCGGACCGATCACCCAGCGTAACAGGGGCCGGCCCCGGCCGAAGAGTCCCAGCAGGCGTGCCGCTTCTGACTGCCGGTCGCGCAGTTCGGTCACGTGGGCTTCGAGGCGGGCACGGGTCTCTCCCGCGTGAATGCGGACGTGGGCGGCGCACACGTTGGCGGCCGTCAGTGAGGTCAGATAGATGGCTCTCATCACCCGCACGAAGCGGCTGGAAAGTGCCCTGCGCTCGGAATCGTCCATGCAGTTCAGCCCCGCTTCAGGCCGATAGCTATAGTGCGCTTGCGGGTGCGGCCATGTCCAGACTTCCCCAGCGCGTGTGGGCTGAAATCAGCCTCGACCACGCGCGGCACAACCTGAAACAGATTCGGCGCGCAGCGGGCCGGCGCAAGGTCATGGCCGTGCTGAAGGCCAACGCCTACGGCCACGGCGCCGCGGAAATGGCGCGGGTGTTCGTGCGCGATGGAGTGGACGCCCTCGGCGTGGGCGATTCCGGTGAAGCACTGGAACTGCGGGAAGCGGGCATCAAGGCCCCCATCCTGATCGTGGGGGCCATCATTGAGGGCGAGATGCCCGCTGTCGTCGAGCAGGACCTGGAAGTCAACCTGCACACCGTGGAAATGGCTGAAGCGCTGAACCAGGAAGCCGCGCGCCAGGGCAAACGGGTGCGCGTGCACTTGAAGATCGACACCGGCATGGGCCGCCTGGGCATGCAGCCCTTTCAGGCCGTGCCGTTCCTGCACCGCATGCACAACCTCGCCAACCTTGAACTGGTGGGCATGTGCACGCACTTCAGCTACCCCTACGAAGAGAACCCCAGCTTCACGCTGCGCCAGCTTGAGCGCTTCAACGTCGCCGTGGATGTCGCGCGCCGCCTGGGCTACGACAATCTGACACTGCACGCGGCCTCGAGCCTGGCCCTGTTCCGGCGCAAAGAGTCGCTGTTCAACATGGTGAGGCCGGGCGTGGCCCTGTGGGGGCTGCTGCCCGGCGACGAGCGGGGCCTGGCGAAGAGACTGAAACCGGTGCTGTCGTGGAAGACGCGCATCGTGTTTTTGAAGGACGTGCCCGAAGGGCAGCCCATCGGCTACAACCGCACCTACTACACGCCCAACCCCACGAAAATCGCCACGCTGCCCGTGGGCTACAACGACGGCTACCGCCGCGCTCTGAGCAACAAGGCGGAAGTTCTGATCCGCGGAAAACGCTGCCCGGTCGTCGGCCTTGTAAGCATGGACTACACCACGGTGGATGTCAGCGCGGTGCCGCAGGCGCAGGTGGGCGACGTTGTAACGCTCATTGGCTCCGACGGCAGGCAGGCGATCTCCGCCGAAGGTCTCGCGGCGGACGCGGGCGTCAGCGTCTATGAACTTCTCTGCGGCCTTGGGCGCCGCGTGGTGCGGGTTTATTCTTAGGCATGCTTCCTCTGCTGAACTTCGGCCCCAAGGGCCGGCCCTGGCCTGTCGATCACGGTGCACGCGCGCCCGCCTGGCTGCGATCGTTTGACGTTTGGCGCTGGATGGAAAGCCCCACTGGGCGGCTGATGCTCTCCTTCGGGCTGGTGGTGCTGTCTTCTGTGGTGATTTCACTGCTGTTCGAGGTCTGCCGACGGCGCCATACCTACGGTGAGAACTTCAGGTTTCTCGTGACTCTCTTGATCGGGAGCTGGGGCTACTTCGTACTTGGCTCACTGTTCGACCTGGAGACGACCTGGCACGCGGCAAACATCGCTTTGGTTACCATTGTGGTCAGCACGAGTTACCTGATGCGTCGGCCTGAGAAAACCGGCGTTCCTACCGACGCTTGATCTGCGACCGCCGAGCGCCGGTTCGAGGCGCCGCAGCGATCAATGGCTGAACGCCGACTGGCTCAAATGACAGGTCCAACTCCTCGGGCGGCTCCCATGAACCGTGATCCCACCGCACCGGTCGCGTAACACCGTAGCGCAGGTGGCGCCCCCATGCTCAGTCGCCGGGTGCATGCTGCCACCCTCCGATGAAAGGGCACAACGGCATGCTGTCGTCTGTGTCCGCTAGATTGAGCGCTTGGCCCGCTCGGCCAGCTTCCGGGCCTCTTCCTCTTTGCGGGCCTTGGCGCGCTCTCGCTTGGCCGCGTTCTCGGCCTCCATCTTCTCCTGGTTCTGGCGAATCTGTTCTGCCCTCTCGGCCAGCTCCTGCTGTTCGCGCTGATGCTCCGACTCCTGATGGGCCTGAAAGTCCTCAACGGTCATCGTCGGTTGAATGGCCTTGCGCGTAAACGGAAAGAGCCGCCCCGCGTTGGGGTTGAAGAGAAACGCTAACGCGCCCCCGATAGCCGCGACCAGGCCGGCCTCAAACAGCACGCCCACCGCCACACGGCTCAACGTATCGGGAAGCACACTCTTACCCACGCCAAAGGCAGCAAACAGCAGTACCGGCGCCAGAAACACAAACGCCGTGACCGCGGCCCCCTGCATGATCTTGAGGCGCTTGGCGCGAATCATGAAGCCCTGCACCCGGCTGCAGCGCGGGCAGGGCGCGATGTCCACCGCCTTGGCCAGTTCCTTCTGCAAACGCTGATAGGCCGCCTTCTCAGCACTGCTTTCCGCCGCCTCCTGAAACATGAACAGGGGTGCAAGCCCGTGGCCTGAGCCGCTGCGCGCTGCCACGTACACATACTCGCAGCGGCACTGCTCGCAGCACACCTCTTTGAGGCTCGAGCCCTCGAGTTGGGCGGTGTAAGAAGTGCCAATCGGGATCAGAACCATGGCCTTGCCCCTGACAGCGACGAAAGCCTGCTACACGTGTCGATATTGACAGTGTCGTATCCAATCACTTCAGGACAAGTTAATTTCATCCGGCTCAGACGAGCGCGGACAGCCGCGGCACACCAACGCCTGCGCGGCGAGTCATCAGGTTTGGGGCAGCTCCTTCATAAGCGCCTGGGTCTGGTCCAACTCGCGCTGGCGCACGATGTTGCCGCTCTGGATCATCTGCGAATACTCGCGGGCGGCCTCTTCCAGCAAGGCGCGGCAGCGCGCGATCGGGTCGCCGGTCACCGCGCCCTGGGCCGCAAGCGAGGGCCCGTGCTTCATCAGGAAAGGCACAAAGCGCAAAACCAGGTCGCCCTTGGCCATTTCCTCGCTGGTCATGCCCAGAGCCGTGAGTTCGTCAAACTTCGCCAGGCTTTCTTCAAAGCGACGGCAGGCGTCAACCAGCTTGCCGTCGTGGGCCAGCAACTCGCCCTCCAGCGCCAGATTCATGGCCTCGAAGTCAATCTGCCCCTGCGCCACGGAAGTCTGACGCGCCGTGGCCACCAGGTCGCGGGCGTCGGACATGCGGCCCAGGGCCACGTAAGCCCGCGCCAGGCCGGTCTCGATGACGGGCAGCGCGGCGGTCGTGCCGGCGTTGATGCACTCCGAGCGCGCCTCGCTCAGGCGTGCCACGGCCTGTTCGTGGCGCCCGCCATAGAGCGCGATGAGCCCCAGGTTGAGCAGGCAGTAAAGCGTGGCCGCCGCCTCGTCGCGCCGGCGCGCATTACTCAGGATGTTCTCGTAGGTCTGCACCGCTTCCTCGATGCGGCCCTGCCAGTAGTAAACCGAGCCCAGATTGAGCCGGGCCATTTCCGCGCGGCCGATGTCGCCGATGGCGACGAGCAGGTCGTAGGCTTTCTTGAAGGCGGCCTCGCCTTCCAGGGGGCGGCCGCGGTGGGCCTTGACGGAACCCAGGGCCAGGAGCGTGCCTGCAAGATCAAAGCGGTTGGCCGTCTTTCCGGTCAGCTCGTAGGCCTCGTCCAGCAGCATTTCGGCCTGATCGAGCCTGTTCTCCTGACGATAGACGTTGGCCGCCTGGTGGAGGCAATCAAGCGCGCGGCCGTGGAGCCCCTGAGCGAGGAAGATCTCGCGAGAGACGAAGAACAGATCCCGCGCGCGCTCAGTTTCGCCGCGCCGGCGCACAATCACGCCAAAGGAGAAGGCCAGCTCCGCGTAATCCAGCGTGCCGCGCGGGGTCAGTGAAAGGGCAACTTCGAGTTCAGCCACAATTTCGGGGTGGCGCCCCGAAACCACATATACGTCGGCCGTCTCGCACAGGGCAAGTCGCAGCGTCTCGGCATCAAGCTGGGAGCGGTCCGGCAGCCGTCCGATGACGTCTGCCGCGCGACCGTAATTACCGAGCTTGATGTGGGCGCGCGTAAGGGCCAGCAGCAACGCAGCTTTGTGAGCCACCGTTTCGGGGCTGTCCTTGATCTGCGCCAGCACCGGCAAAATGCGGTCTGCCAGTTCCACGACGCCGAGAAACAGGCCTCGCTTGATGACATCGCGCGCGGCGGCGGCCGCCCAGCTCAGGGCTTCGGTGTAGGCGTGGCATTCCAGGGCATGGTGCATCTGCAGGCAGGCCATGCGCTGGGGAAGGGCCGCCGTGAAGGGCGCCAGGGCGTTGATGGCGGCGCGGTGGAACTGGCGCTGGTCGGCCGCCGGCATGACCATTTCGCAGGCGTCACGGAACACGGGGTGCCGGAACACCCAGTCGCCCTCGGCGCGCTGCAGGGGCTTGAGGAAACCCTGCTTGATCAGGCGCACGGCGTGGCGCGGCAGGTCTTCAATGTCGCCGCCGAGCTCGCGGATCATGGCCACGAGCATGGGCTGGGGCGCGCGCAGGCCAATGGCGCTTGCCGCGACAATGGCCTGGAGTGTGGGCCCCGGCAGGCCGCGCAGGTTGTCGGCGATCATGGGCGCCGTGGACTTGGTCGAGCCCGCGCTTTCGACGCCCTCGGCCACGGTCCAGGTGTTCTCCGCGCTGCTGATGATGATGTGCTGCGTGACCAGCAGGCGGATCTGCTGTTCGAGCACCAGGGCGTTACCGTTGCTGCGCCGCCACAGCGTTTCATTGAGGCGGCGCGGCAGCACAGTGCCTTTGAGAATGCGGCTGACGAACACGCTCTGCTCTTCGGCTGTGAACGCCGGCACATGCACGACGGCGGGCTCGCGACCGAGCGAGCGCACGCGGGAAAGGGCTTCGGCCGAATTGGCGCAGGTGGCGACAATCACCGGCGACTCGGCCTCTGCCAACCCCTGGAGCGCGCGGCCGATCAACTGGCCACTGGAGGAGTCCGCGCGGTCGAGGTCGTCCATGACCAGCAGCAGGCGCTGGCCGCCGCCCCGGGCATCCAGCGTCAGGCAGCCAAGCAGGCCGCGCAACGCGGCCACCAGCTCGCCGAAGTATCCGTACTTCGTGAGGGAACGCTCAAGTGTGTCCGCGGCGTCGTAGCCCGCACTCCTCAACAGATAGGGCAAGCCGGCCTTGAGGTCCTTGCCGCGCGCCGTCTCGCCGTGGCGCGAGGCCAACTCGGACAACTGGACCCGAAGCTTTTCCACGGGGTCTTGAATGGATTCGTCTTCGTCCAGCAGGGCGAGCAGCATCTCCATGACCAGCGACCCGGGCACACTCACGGGGCGCGGCGCAGTCACCGTCAAAATGCGGAACTCGGCGCGATCCTTGAAGGCATGGGCCACCAGCCGTGACTTGCCCACGCCGGCCTCTCCGGTGACCAGAACGATGGGAGACTGGTCGGGCGCGGCGAGGCTTTGGGCCAGTTGCGCCAGTTGGGCCTCCCGGCCGACAAACTCCGGCACCGCCGGCAACGTCAGAAGTACGCGCGTGTAGGCCATGCGAAGTTCAATGCCTGAAGGGAACGTGACACAAGTGTATAGGTTGGCTAGTGGACGGGGCCAATGGTTTGCTTGCAAGACGTCTCTCGAATATCGTGGATGCCTACTCGTGGAGCCAGCCGATGCCCGATGTTTCCGACGAAATGCAGGCCCTGGGACGCATCCCCTCGGGGTTGTTCATCGTGACCGCGGAGAACTCAGGCCAGCGCGCCGCGTTCCTCGCCAGTTGGGTCATGCAGGCGGGGTTTTCGCCGCCTTCGGTGAGCGTGGCAGTAAAGCAGGATCGTCCCATCATGCGACAGATGGGCAGGGGCGCCCGGCTCGCCGTCAACATTCTGGCCAAAGAGGACAAGGCGCTGCTGGGCCAGTTCGCCAAGGGATTTCCCCTGGACGCCGACCCCTTTGCCGGCGCGAAGATCGCGCGCACGGCCAACGGCACTCCCTATCTGCTCGACGCCCTGGGCTTTCTTGAGCTCAGTGTGATCCGCGTGCTCGAACCTTCCACGGAACATAACCTGATCGTGGGCGAAGTTGTTTCGGGCAAGATGCTCAAGGAGGGCGAGCCCTGGGTTCATGTTCGCAAGAACGGGGCGAACTACTAGCCATGAACATGTGCGAAATCCTGCGAACCTCCCGCCGCATCGCCGTACTGGGGGCTTCCCCCCGGCCTGACCGCACGGCCCATGACATCGCCAATTACCTATCACGCCACGGCTATGAAGTGGTGCCGGTGAACCCGCGCTACGAGGAGATCCAGGGCGCGCGCTGCTACAAGTCCCTGGCCGAGATTCCGCAGCCGGTGGACATCGTGGATGTCTTCCGCGCCGCGGAACACGAAGATGAAGTGGCCGCGGAGATTCTCGCCATGAAGGTCAAGCCGCGCGCGGTCTGGTTCCAGTTGTTCGCGGGGGGCGAAGGGGTCAGGGAAGAACTGGAGCAGGCCGGCATCACGGTATTCGTGGATCAGTGCATCAAAGTGGATCATTCAGCCTGCGCCTGAAGGCAGGTGCCTTGAGCGCGCGGCGCTGATAAAAGGCTGCGGGGCGAACCGGCCAAACCATGAACCGCACCTTTGACGAAGTCCACGCCTTTATCCGCACCAACGAACTGCTCGAGCGCGGCGAGAGCGTTCTGCTCGGGTTTTCCGGCGGGCCGGACAGCATGTTTCTGGCCTTTGCCCTCAAGTCCATCAGCCAGACCTACAAGTACGGCTGGGACCTGACACTGGCTCACCTCAATCACGGCATCACCCCGCGCGCCAGCGAGAACGAGGCCTTCTGCCGCAAGGCGGCCGGGGAGTTCTTCAAGCTGCCCCTGCTGGTACAGAGTTCCAATGTGCTGGAGCTGCATGCCAAGCCGGGAAATCGCGGATTCTCCGTGGAGTCCCTGGCCCGCCGCGAGCGCTACCGCTTTTTCATCGACACCTGCCGGGAACGGGGCATCTCCAAACTGGCCACGGGGCACCAGCTCGACGATCAGGCCGAAACCGTGCTCATGCGCGCCATCGGTGGCTCCTGGCTCATCGGCATGGCCGGCATTCCCGTGCGCCGCCCGCTGGCGCGCGGCATCAGCACCGAAGTCGTCCGGCCCCTGTTGCGCATCTCCCGCGAGCAGGTGGAGGACTTCCTGCGTTCGGAGAAAATCTACTGGTTCGAAGACCAGTCCAACGCCGACTTGCGCTACGCGCGCAATCGCGTGCGGCACCAGCTCATGCCCATGCTGGTCCGTGAGTTCAACCCTAACGCCAAGCTGCACCTTGCCAGCCTGGGCATGCAGGCCGCCGAACTGGAACAGGAGCTTGCGCGCATGAGCGCCGGCTTTTTCGAGCCGCCGCAGACCCGCGCCGGGCAAACCAGCGCCCGCATCGACATCGAGCGCCTGCGCATGCAGGGCCCCCTGGTGCAGCGCTACATCCTGCGCAATGCGCTCTTGGGCGTGGGCATGCCCATCCGCGAAGTGACCCACCGCCGCGTGGAGAGCATCCGTGACCTGCTCTCAAGTGAGCGCCGCGGCATCGTCGTCAAGCTTACGGACGCCGCCACGGTGCGGCTGGATGACCGCGAGCTGGTCGTGCTGCTCTCGCATGAAGAATTGGAGGGTGAACACCTCCAGCATGCCGAATTCACCATCTGCAGTGACGGCTCGTGGCTGGCGGAGCTGAACGCGGGCCCCTATTCGCGGGTGCGCGCCGAAATGCTGGCCATGCCGGCGGGAGGCGTGAAACAGCTGCTCCAGGGCAAACCGCCTGAGGTGGAGTATGTGGACGCCTCCAAGGTCCTGTTCCCCCTTTATGTGCGCAGCCGCAAGGATGGTGACCGCATTCGCCCTCTGGGCATGGAGGGCGAAAAGAAGGTTCAGGACCTGTTGACTGACTCCAAGGTGCCGCGCGAGCAGCGCGACCTCGTTCCCCTTGTCTGCGACAGCAACGGCATTGTCTGGGTGGTAGGCCAGACCATCGCCAACCATCTCAAGGTGACCGAGCGCAGCAGCCAGGTCCTGGCCCTGAGCGTGCTGGCGCGCACCGCCGAGCAGAGCGGATGGCTGCCGGCCGTCGAATGATCACTTGCTGTCGTCGAGATTCTTCAGAATGGCCTTGGTGTGAGGCCCGTAAAAGCGGTCGTGCTGAAGCTCGGTGGCCCGCTTCACTACGTCAAACTGCTGCTCCTGCTCTTTGAGGTACTCCAGGCCCGCGGCCGCCGGCCGCGCCAGCGCTTCGCGGTAAATTGCGAGGTCTTCAGTCGTGATCAGGTGAATGTCCAGGCCACGCAGATGGTTGAGCACTTCGATCGCGCAAACGTCGGCGCCCTGCGAGCTGGTTTTCTTGGCCCAGTTCATGACGGCCTGGCTTGTGAGCTGACCGTCCTCCCATTGCTTGAACACACGCAGCAATTCGTCACGAAGCCTGTTCATGGGATTCACTCTAGCAGGTCGTTGAAAGAGTGGCATCCAGCCACTTTCTCAACCCGGTCGGGCCAAAGGGAATCTGGCCCGACCTGCATTTCAAGCGGCCTTTCAGCCGGCTGAAATGCGCAAGCCATCCAAGGCTTGGCTAAGCAGGCCGTATCTCAACGGCCGGCCAGCAGCATTGCCATTGCCTTGCAGGGGCTGCCTCGCTGTGGCTGTGGGTTCTATCGCCCCTTGGTAATCATGGCCTGGCATTCAATAATCAAAGGGCATGGAAAAGCTGCTGACCGCCCTTGAACCCTACGCCAGCTTCCGTTTCACGCTGGGGCTCGTGCTCACCGGGCTGACCATCTATCTCACGGTCAGCAGCGCGATATCCCTGCGCCAGTTCCTCGCCTTCCTCAACGATCTCGATCGCCAGGCCAAAGGCCAGCGACTGCTTGACAACGCCCGCCTCGCCCTGGACCCGGCGATTGACCTCACCCGCCAGCCCGCGCTCAAAGCCAGGCCAGGCCACATCATCAAGACTGCCGTGTTTCTCGCCTGCCTGCGCCTGATGTCATGGCGAACCCTGGCGCGACATTGGCGCCAGTGGCTGACCCTGGCGGCCCTCACGGGGGCCAGCTTGCCGATGTATTGGTACGTGTTCAAATTCGGCGGAGTTTAAATGAGAGAGCCGGCAATTGCCGGCTCTCGTGTTTGCGGCTGATTTACTCGCCCGCCTTGAACTCCTCAAGCGTCATGGTCTGGCCCATGCCGCCGCCTTCGAACGTCATTTTGACCAGCGTGCCGGCCTTGTCCTTGGGGAACCAGTACTTCGTGGTGCTATCGCCGCGAGTGGTTGACTCCGTGCGGGTATAGACCTTGCAGTCCCACTCCACGCCCGCCAGCGTCAGCTTCTCTTCGGTCACGGTCGTGCCGGCCCTGCTGAACTTCATGTTGCCCATGTACTTAGACCACTTCTTGGTGCTATCCTTGGCCTTGCCGACTTCCTTCTTTTCGGCGTCCATACGACTCTGGCGCTGGGTGTAGGTTTCGTCGGTGACCGCGGTGATCTCGATCTTCTGATACTCGGTGATCTTCTGCTCGCCCCGGGTCTGTTCGACCTTGAACAGCATCATCATGCCCTTCTTGACGCCCTTCTTGATTTCGTCGGCCGTCCAGGGAAGAGAGATGGTTTCCTCGGCTTTGGGCTCTTCCTTCTTGGGCTCTTCCTTCTTGGGCTCTTCCTTCTTGGGCTCTTCCTTCTTGGGCTCTTCCTTCTTCGGCGGCTCAGGAGCGGAATCCGCCAGCACGGCGGACACACCCATAGAAGACGCAAACATCGCCGCAAACATCAGGCTCCATACACTGCGCATATCTATCCTCGATCCATGAATGGCCGCGATCAGCCCCGCGGCCACCGGCCGGACGGCAAAGCCGCCCGCGACTCGTTACTTGCCCCGTTTCAGCTCGACCAGCGTCCAGATTTCAACGTCTTTGGTACCGTTATGCTCGCCTTCAATGCTCATCTTCACCACCACCCCGGGGTCCTTCTTCGAGTACCAGACCCTCTGAGTGGAAGTGCCTCCCTCGCGCTTTTCGCTCGTGGTGACCACCAGGCATTCAAAGCTGCCGGCCTTGGTTTCCAACACCTCGTCGCTGAGCGCGGCGTTATGCGACGGCGGCGCCAGTTCGCGCAGCCAGCTCTCCCAGCGCGTGACGCGCGGCTCGTCGGTCCGGGGATCGCGGCCTTCAATGGCCAGGGTCCGCGTGATGGTGAAGCCTTCAGCGTTGACCTCACTGATGGCCATGGAGGCCCAGCCGCTTTCGCCGGTCTCCGACACAATGCCATACTTCAGCGCCAGGCCCCCCTTCCACGCTTCCTGCACCTGGGCAAGGCTCCAGGGCAAGGACACGCGCGGCAGGTCCACGGAGGCCAGTTCCCAGCTGTCCACACGCTTGGTGTCGTCGTGGCGCAATTCCGTGCGCTCGGCTTTCACAAACATGCCCGGCACGGCGCTGGAGAGCCAGTACTTCTGGGTTCGAGTCGCCGCGCGGGTGGCAATCACCAGGCTGTAGCAGGTGCAGGTGTACTTGCCCGCCTTGACCTCGATGTCCACCTCCTCGGTCTCGGCGCCCGTCACCTGGGTCTTGAGCGTGCTGATGTGCTCTTCAAAGGTTTTCTTCTCCGGCTTGTCCTTGTGCTCGGCGCCCTCAATGTGCATGACGGCCGTCAACGTGAAGCCATTCTTCGTGACAGGGTCGGCTGTCATGGTCGCCTGGCCGGCCTTGCCGCCGATGCTCACGGCAAACGAGAAGACGCGCCCATGCTTCCAGTCCTCCTTGACCTCTTCGACGCCCCAGGGAAGTTTGACTTCTTCGGGTGCTTCGGGCTGGGGTTTGGGCTGGGGCTTGGGGCGCTCCGGCGCCTTGTCCGCCACGACGACGGCCGCCCCCAGCACGATGAAGCCAAGCGCAAGGACCCAGCGGCAAATGTTGAACATGCATTTCTCCTGAACGGTTTTGCCAAGGCGGCGGCGCGGCTTACTTGCCCTTGACGAACTCCGTGAGTTCCATGTTGTAGAACATCTTCTGCTCGCCGAATTGATGCTCCACTTCACAGCGCACCATCAGGCCGGGTTCGTTCTTCGCCAGCCACACCTTCTGCGACGCCCTGGCGCCATTGGACTCCGTGACGTGAGCGAACACCACGCACTCGAACTCTCCCGCGGGTGTCTTGAGTTTTTCTTCACTGGTCTTGGTGTCATAGCGCGGCGGCACGAAGTAGCGCAGGTAGGCATCCCAGGTCGTCGTGGCCGGCTCAGCCTTCTTGGGCTCGCTGCCGCCCTGGGATTCCGTGGCGGTAAATGTCATGCCCGTGATGTTGCTGGCATCGACCACGTACTCGATTCGGGCGTCGCCTTCGCTCGACTTGCCGGCATAAACCGTCTTGGTGCCCGCCTTGAAGTTCTCGGCGATCTTGTCGAAGTTCCAGGGGGCCTGGCACACCGGGGGATCAATGCTGCGCAGGGAAAACTTCTCGTGCTGGCGCTTTTCGCCCCCCTCGCCCTCGACTTCCATCATGACCACCATGCCGGGAACCTTGGCACTGAGCGCAACCTTCTGGGTGCCCTCCTTCTTCGTGATGGTGTAGATGTCGCACGCCAACTTGCCGTAGGGCACTTCCACTTCACCCTTCGACTTCACGGCACCGGCCAGTTCCTGCTTGAGGTTGCTCAGGTGCTTGTCCCACGTCCGCTGGCGTGCCTTGCCAAACCGCGGAGGAGCATCGTTCTTGCACTCGATTTCGCTTTCGTCAAAGCCCTTGTCCGTGATGTTCTCGGCTTCCCAGCGCAGCCAGCCCTTGTCGGTGCCCGACTCAACGTCGAGCAGGAAGGATACCCCCTTGCCCCAGCCCTTGCGGATGTCTTCGGCGGTCCAGGGCAACTCGACCTCGGCGGACTTCTCTTCGGGTTTGGGCTCGGGCCTGGGCTTGGGACGCTCCGGCGCTTCATCCGCCGCGACCGTCAACCCCAGCGGGGCCAGCAGCACCAACGCCAATGAAAACATGATCGTGCGATTCATACTCATCCCTTTGGAGTGGCGGGCTCGACACCCGCTTGAGGTTTCAGGAGGTCCCTATTTGCCCTTCTTGAACTCGGCCAGTTCCAGCACGAAGCTCTGGACCTTGTCGCCGACCGTCACGGACTGCTCCATGCGCACCAGCACGCCCGGCTTGTCCTTGGCCAGCCAGACCTTCTGGGAGACTTTCACGTCGTCTTTGGCCGACTCATGGTGAAACAGGATGCAGGCCGTCTCACCCAGCACAGTCTTGAGGGTCTCCTCGCCGGTCCTGGTGTCATGGCGCGGCGTGGACATGTGGCGGAAGAAGGCATCCCAGGTTTCCGTGCGAGCCTCGCCGGTCTTGGGCTCCTGGCCTTCGTGGGCTTCCAGCGTCGTGTAAGTCAGGCCGTCAATATCCGCCGCCGAAATCGCCACCTCAAAGCGGCCTTGTCCGTCGTCGGACTTGGAAGTGAACTTCATGGTGGCCCCGTCCTTGAAGTGCTCGGCCAGCTTGTCGGCCGTCCAGGGCGCCAGCATGGAAGGCTCTTCCATGGCGCGCAGGGAGAGCTTCTCGTAGTCCACCTTCTCGCCGCGCTTGAACTCCCGCTCCATCTGAACGAAGAGCCCCGGCACGCCTGAGTGCAGCCAGAGCTTCTGCCAGCCTCCTTCGCGCTTCATGGTGTACTGGACGCAGGTCAGTGTCATGTAGGGAACGGTGATCTCGACTTCGGCCTTCTCGGCCGTCTTGAGCATCGTCTTCAGCTCGCCGAGGTGACGCTCCCAGGTGATCTCGCCGGGACTCTGGCGCTTTTCTGCTTTGCCCTTCTCGCACATCACGCTGCTGCGCTTGAAGCCTTTCTCGCTCACATCTTCCGTTTCAAAACGGGCCCAGCCCTTGCCGTTGTCCTCCACCTCCACGTCGTAGAGGAAGGAGCGGCCCTTGCCCCAGGCTTCGCGGATCTGGTCGACGGTCCAGGGCAACTCCACTTCGGCCGTCTTTTCTTCGGGCTTGGGTTCAGGCTTGGGCTTGGGCGGAGGAATGTCGGCCAGGGCGGGAACAGTCAGCAGCGCCAGCAGCGCGTACGCAGAAACAAGGCAAAAACGGTTCATGAAGGCTCCGGATGGAATGGGGTCGGCTTGTCGGCAGGCCCCCGGGGATGTCTTGACGCTGTGCGGCAAGCCCCGGTTCCCGACCAAGCAGCAGGGCAAAGAGTGTAGCCTGAAACGACCGAAAGATACATAGTTCACTGCCCTTGCCCCTTGCGCAACGGGCGCTGGTTGGTAGCACGGCGCGCGCAAACGACCCATTCACCACCAAGATCGCAGAGGACTCTGGGGACGGCTCTCATTCCATGGATGGACACCGAGGCACGGAGGTGGGGCTGGCTCCCCTCGTGTGAATCTGTGGTTCCGGGAACTTGCCGTCTTCCAGGGGCTCCCTGCTCTCTGTGGCGAACATGGAAGGACACCCATGCCTGCCAGAAGCCTTGACCAAATCGTCAGCCTCTCCAAGCGCCGCGGATTTGTGTTTCCCGGAAGCGCCGCCTACGGCGGCCTGGGCTCGTTCTGGGATTACGGCCCGCTGGGCGCGGAGCTGATGCGCAACGTCAAGGATGCGTGGTGGAAGGCCATGACCTGGGACCGCGACGACATCGAAGGCGTCGATTGCGCGATCCTGATGAACCGCAAGGTGTGGCAACATTCCGGCCACGAGGCGACGTTTTCAGACCCGCTGGTGGACAACAAGACGACGAAGAAGCGGTATCGCGCAGACCATTTGCTTGAGGCGCAGCCTGATGCCGTCTTGGAGAAGCTGTTCCTGCTGTATCACAAGTCCCAGATTGAAACGGGCAAATACACCAAGGAGCAGGCTTTAGAATGGTATCCAACCCGCGAGGCTAAGCTTGCGCTTATCAGACAAGCATTTTGCGCAGCGAAGGACAGATTTGGAATCTACAACGACCTCAAGGTGATCGACCCGGCTACGGGCGCACCCGGTGACTGGACTGCTCCGCGCAGCTTCAATCTGATGTTCCAAACCCACGTCGGCCCTGTTGAAGCCGCGCCTGGCACGGAAGAAGAACTCGCATCCCGCGTGTACCTGCGGCCGGAAACGGCGCAGGGCATCTTCATGAACTTCAAGAATGTGCTCGACAGTTCGCGCCGCAAGCTGCCCTTTGGCATTGCCCAGATTGGCAAGGCCTTCCGCAACGAGATCACGCCCGGCAATTTCACTTTCCGCACGCGCGAGTTCGAGCAGATGGAACTGGAGTTCTTCATCAAGCCGCCCCAGTTCCTGCGCGAGGGCGAGAAAACCGACGAACAGTGGCACGCCGAGTGGGTCGATGCGCGCTATCGCTGGTGGATCAGCCTGGGCATTGACACGTCAAGGCTGCGCAAGCGCGCCCAGGACAAGAGCGAGCTCGCCCACTACGCCAAGGCCACGACCGACCTCGAGTACCTCTTCCCCGGCTCCCTGGGCTGGGGCGAGGTCGAGGGTGTGGCCAACCGCACCGATTTCGACCTCTCTGCCCACTCCCGCGAAGTGCCCGAGGCTGACTTGAAACGGCTCAAGCTTGAGGCCAACAAGGACAGCGTGACCACTCTTGACTACTTCGACACCGAAGCCAAGGCCCGCTACATTCCGTGGGTGATTGAACCCTCCGCCGGCGCCACGCGCGCGGCATTGACCTTCCTGTGCGAGGCCTACCACGAGGAAATGGTCAAAGAACCGCCCCAGGCCGAGATTGAGGCGTTGAAGACAGAGATCGACGCCGTCATCAAGAACGCCGACAAGAAGAAGAAGGACGCCGAAAAGGAAAAAGACCCCGCCCAGCGCAAGCATGACCCCGTGGCGATTTCCGCCTTCCAGGCCGCCCTGGCGGAAGCCGCGTCAAGGCTGCCGGCTTCGCTTATGGAAATCGACACCATGCTCGAAGATCACGCGGGCGCGCAGAACCTGGAGCCCGTGAAGAAGCTGAAGCCGAAGGTGAACAAGCTGGCCGAAGATTGCGTGCGCGTAGTGCTCAAGCTGCACCCCAAGCTGGCCCCGGTGAAGGTGGCGGTGTTCCCCCTGGCCCGAAACAAGCCCGAACTCGTGGACATCGCCCAGCGCGTCAGCCGCGAGCTGCGCCACTTCTGCAAGGCCATCTACGACGATTCAGCCGGCATCGGCAAGCTCTATCGCCGCCAGGACGAAATCGGCACGCCGCTTTGCGTCACCGTCGATCACCAGACGCTGGAGGACAACATGGTGACGGTGCGCGACCGCGACACCATGGACCAGGTGCGCATTTCGCTGGAGCAACTGCCCCACGAAATCCGCCGCCGCCTGCAACTGCACTGATGGCGGGCCTGGGCTCAGAAGTGCACCGGGAGGCCTTGCGGCCTCCCGGTCTGTTTCAATCTCACGCCCATCAGGCCAGACGGCGCCTGCGGATCAACACCAGCGCGACAGCCGCCGGCCAGGCGCCCGGCGCGAGCCTACATCCTCTTCCAATAGGCAATCCATGCGGCTTCGTAGGCGGCCATGGACTTGTCGTCGATGACTTCAGGGATGACCTCGGCCGCAGGGCGGTCCTTGCACAGTTCCGCAAAGATCTTGCAGAAGTCCTTCTTGAAAAGCTCGTTGTCGCCGCGCAGAGCGAAGTAAACGATGCTCCAGGCCTGAGCGTAATTGAGGCTGACGCGGTCGGTGTTCCACTCCCGGCTCTCGTAGTAGAAGAACTCCTTGAACGGAATGAAGCGGTTGAGTCGGATCATCTCCTTGACCAGCTCGTAGCCCGTGTAGGAGTCCTTCTTGGCGCGCACCAGAAGTCCCAACTCAATATTCGTGCCGCGGTCCTTGCAGGTGCCGTAGCCCAGGAACTCCGCGATACCTTCGTTCATCCACAGGGGGCAGCGGCGCGTGATGATCTGACAGGTCTGGTGCCAGCCCTCGTGCCAGAACGTTTCGATCGTGCCCTGGGTGATGTTGCCGGCCACCTTCGTACCGCCCGGCTGATTGAAAAGCGAGATGTAGCGCCACATGGGCGTGTAATAGCCCAGAACGCTGCCGCTCACGCCGCGCCCGCCGCACTCCTGTTCGAAACTCATGAAGCGCGACTGATCGCGGAAGAAGAACACGCGCAGGCGTTTGCCCTTGGGCCAGCGCGTCTGGCTGATGCCGGCAAACGCCATGAACTCCTTGCGGGAAAGCTCCATGAGGTTCGCCGCGGAAACCAGATCGTCGTGGGGCTTGTGGAACTTCGCGAGTCGCTGTGCGTAGAGCTTGTCGTTGGGGTCCAGTTTGGCGGCCTCGGCCTCAAGGGCGTCCATTTCTTCGTCCGTCACGCCGATGTCCGAAATCACGACGTAATTGCCGCCCTTGCTGCGATGATGCAGTTTGGGCCAGGTCAGGGGCCAGCGCGCCTTGAAGGGCCCCTCAATGATCACGCGCAAGATGGCGTTGTGCTCGGGAAAGCGCGGATCTTCATCCTTGTTCAGAACGTCCAGGGCTTCTTCGCC
>JABARW010000007.1:71916-100477 GCA_019186845.1 Planctomycetota bacterium
GATCTGCCTCCTGCAACAGTGTCGCCAGAAGCGTGCGGCAGGGCCCCTTGGGGTTCAGCTTGAGCACTTCGCGGTAGCAGACGATGGCCTTGTCGTCCTGGCAGAGCTCGGCGTGTGCCGTGCCCTTGTTCTGCCACCACTTCCACTCATCCTTGGCGGGCACGGTGCCCTTGGCGGCATCCAGCACCTTCACGGCCTCCGCCGCCTTGCCCTCCTGAATCAGCTCCGATGCCTTGAAAACGGCCGCCATGCCCTTGAGAGGCTCGGGCTTGGCCTTGTCCTGCGCGACCACAAGCGTCTGGGGAAGCGCAAAGACGATCAGGACCAAAAGCGCAAAGGATGAAATTGTTCTCATCGCCAACTCACGGAAATGACTCACGACTACAATAAAGTCTAACGACGAGTGTTTCACATTCAAACCAATCCGCCCCGCTGAATTGGCCCGTGAACTGCCATTTTGGCCGCTTTTCGACCCAAGAGGCCTGAATTCAAGCGGTTAAGCGCGGTGGCACGGTCGTTGCACTGTGTAAGCCGTACACGCGGCACGGCCGCAGGAGCGAACCATGCGACTCGACAAACTCACCGTGAAGACCCAGGAAGCCGTGCAGGACGCGCTCTCGATCGCGACTCGCCACAGCAACCAGGCTTTGGAACCTGAGCACCTCCTGCTGGCGCTGCTTCAGCAGGACGACGGAGTCGTGCGACCGCTGCTGCAGAAGATGGGCGCCTCACCTGAACGGGTGGCCGGTGAAGTTGAGGCCGCCATCCGCCAGTTCAGCAAGGTCACGGGCGCAGGCCAGCCCTACGCCAGCAACGACTTCAACAAGGTGCTCCAGAGCGCCTTTGACCAGGCTGCCAAGCTCAAGGACGAGTACATCTCGGGCGATCATGTCCTGCTGGCCATCATCGAGCACGGCAAGGGCGGCGCCTACACCGCGCTCAAGAACGCAGGAGCGGACAAAAACCGCCTGCTGGCGGCCCTCAAGGACGTGCGCGGCACGCAGAAGGTCTCCGACCCGGAGGCCGAGTCAAAGTACAAGGCGCTCGAAAAGTTCACCCGCGACCTCACCGGCGAAGCGCGCGCGGGCAAGCTGGACCCCGTGATTGGCCGCAACGACGAAATCCGCCGCGTCTTACAAGTCCTCTCGCGCCGCACCAAGAACAACCCCGTGCTGATCGGCGAGCCGGGCACGGGCAAAACCGCCATTGTCGAGGGCCTCGCCCGCCGCATCATCGAGGACGACGTGCCCGAAGGTCTCAAGGGCAAGCGCGTGCTCTCGCTCGACCTCGGGGCCTTGATGGCCGGCACCAAGTTCCGCGGGGAATTCGAAGAACGCCTCAAGGCGTTGCTCAAGGAAATTGAAAGCAGCGAAGGCCAGATCATCCTCTTCATCGACGAACTGCACACCATCGTGGGCGCGGGCAAAACCGAGGGCTCGCCCGACGCCGGCAATCTGCTCAAGCCCGCCCTGGCGCGCGGCTCCCTGCGCTGTGTGGGTGCTACGACCCTGGATGAGTACCGCAAGCACGTCGAGAAGGACAAAGCCCTTGAACGCCGCTTCCAGCCCGTGTTCGTGGGTGAGCCCACGGTCGAAGACACCATTGCAATCCTGCGCGGCTTGAAGGAACGCTACGAAGTGCACCACGGCGTGCGCATCGCCGACGGCGCCATCGTAGCCGCGGCAACGCTCAGCAACCGCTACATCGCCGACCGCTTCCTGCCGGACAAGGCCATCGACCTAATGGACGAGGCGGCCAGCCGCGTGCGCATGGAGATTGACTCCCTGCCCCAGGACCTGGACGTGATGGAACGCGACATGCGCCGCCTGCAGATCGAGCGTGAGGCCCTCAAGAAAGAGAGCGACCGCGCGAGCAAGGACCGCCTGGTTTCCCTCGAAAAGGAGTTGGGCGAACTCAAGGAGCGTCACGCCACGGCCAAGGCCCAGTGGCAGGCCGAGAAAGACGCCATCACTGTCGCCCGCAAAGTGAAGGAAGAGATCGAGTCTCTCAAGACAGAGGCCGAGAAACTGGAGCGTCAGGGCGACCTGGAGAAGGTCGCGAAGATCCGCTATGGCGACATTCCGGCCAAAGAGAAGGAACTGGCGGCAGCGCAGATGAAGCTCAACGCCATCCAGAAGAACTCAAAGATGCTGCACGAGGAGGTCTCGCCCGACGAAATCGCCGAAGTCGTAAGCAAATGGACCGGAATCCCCGTGAGCAAAATGCTCGAGAGCGAGAAACAGAAGCTGCTCAAACTCGAAGAACACCTGCACAAGCGCATCGTGGGCCAGGACGAGGCCGTGAAAGCCGTGGCCAACGCCGTGCGCCGCGCGCGCTCAGGTCTGCAGGACCCCAATCGGCCCACGGGCAGCTTCATCTTTCTGGGCCCCACGGGCGTGGGCAAGACTGAACTCGCGCGCGCGCTGGCGGAATTCCTGTTCGATGACGAAGAAGCGCTAGTGCGCATCGACATGAGCGAATACATGGAAAAACACGCCGTAGCGCGGCTGATTGGCGCCCCGCCCGGCTATGTGGGATACGAAGAAGGCGGCCAGTTGACCGAGGCAGTGCGCCGCAGGCCTTACTCAGTCGTGCTCTTCGACGAGATCGAAAAGGCGCACCAGGACGTTTTCAACGTGCTCTTGCAGCTGCTCGACGATGGCCGGCTGACGGACAGCCAGGGGCGCACGGTCGATTTCCGCAACACGGTCGTGATCATGACCAGCAACATCGCCAGCCACCTGATTCTGGAGATGGCGGACGGCGATGAAGTGGGCGTCGAAGACGCCGTGATGAACGAGCTGAGAAAGCAGTTCAGGCCGGAATTCTTGAACAGAATCGACGACATCGTAATGTTCAAGCGGCTCAACCAGAAGCAGGTGCGCCAGATCGTCAGCCTGCAGCTCAACAGAATCCGCAAGCTGCTCGACGAAAAGAAGCTCACTCTGAAAGTCAGCGAAAAAGCCATCGACGCCCTGGCCGAAGAAGGCTACGACCCGCAACTGGGAGCAAGGCCCGTCAAGCGAGTGATCCAGCAGAAGCTGCAGAACGCGCTGGCCATGAAGCTGCTCGAGGGCACCTTCACCGAAGGCGACACCGTAGTAGTAGACGCCCACGAAGGCGCTTTGACGTTCAAGAAGGGGTAGAATTCGCTCGTGGTGGTCGCATCCATCGGGGGAGGTGTGTGCATGTTAACGGTTCTCCGATTCGGCAAAGACTTGTTGCGAGTTACCGGGCTTACGAGGGTTGAACTCGTGAACCTCGGTCGAACTGTAGTTTTGGCCGGGCAAAATGGTGCGGGCAAGAGCCGGATTTTGGACAATGTGATGGCGGCCGCGGGTTACTTGGCCAAGGCAGTCGCCGAATCATCGACGCACCAAATCAATCTGGGCGGCTACCGAAAAATGCTTGAGAAGCCTTCGTCCGCTCCGGGCGAGCAACAGCACGCCAAGAACATGATTCAATCGTTTGAGGACCAAATTGAACTATCGGAATGGGCGTTAAGAAATGGCCGTAGGGAAGACCTCGTTACTGACCACCGCTTTGTTCGGCTGACATGTAAGCCAGTTCGGGAAAGAATTCTTGATTGGAACGGGTTGACAGACCACGACCGTCAATTGCGGTTTGAGGAGCTCGTACGAAACATCGATGCAGCGCACGCGTTCGAGCGACAGCATCTAGTGATTCAATGGGCTGCGATGGCGCTTTACAACAGCCGGCATCCGGATGGCAAAACGTCAGAACGGGATGTGGAACGGGCTAGGAGCCTGTCCGCGCTTATTGATTCGATGCTTGGAACGCCGATTTCTTATGGACTCGACGGCCTACAGCGTGTGAAGGCTCACCTGTTTGACATGCCCTACGACAAACAACAGCTCTCGGACGGGCAATTGACATTGCTTGCGTGGGCGATCTGTGTGTGGGCATATGCAGACCAAACGCAAAATCAGATTTTACTCATCGATGAGCCTGACGCACATGTACACCCAGATGCGTGTATCAAAGCTCTAGATGCGTTTGCCGACAGTGGCTTCCTTGGCCCATCCGGCCAGATCTGGATTGCGACCCATTCACTGCCCGTGGTTGCACACGTTGGGATAAGAAACACCTGGTTTGTCGAGAAGGGTGCTGTCACTTGGGGTGGGAAGGAAGCGAAACAAGGAATAGAGCGGTTACTTGGCGGCGAGAACGGAAGAGAACGACTTCATGCGTTACTCGGTGACGTAGATGCTCTTGCTGCCCACGAGTTTGCTTGCGAATCGCTGTCGAGACCGCATGTGGCGAGCGACAGAAATGAGGATCCGCAGTGTTTACAAGTTGCTGATGGACTGGAGGCGTCTTCGTGCACCCTACTTGATTTTGGTGCTGGCAAAGGGCGGCTTGCAGCGGCGTTGAACCACCTCGGAAAATCCCGACCAGAGCTCCGTAAAGTTAAGTACTGCGCGTTTGATGTGAGCGACGAGCACCGTCAAGAGCGAGAAACCAACGCATCAAGTATTGGGGGAGAGGTGGTCGGGGATCTAAGCAACTTCGTTGGGCACTTCGACTTTGTAGTGTTGTGTAACGTGCTTCACGAGATACCGCCCCGCCAATGGCCTAAAACATTCGAAAGCATTCATCGCGTTTTGAAACAAGGTGGTCAAGTCATTGTTGTAGAGGATCAGTACATTCCAACTGGGGAGCTACCCCACGACAGTGGGTTTATCTTGCTGGCAAAGACCGAGCTAGAGTTGTTACTGGGTGGCAACGCCCAAGTTCTGGCCCAGTTTCTTGGCAAGGGAGAACGTCTTTCTAGATTCATGTTCGAGCGCGAAAGTTTAGTGGGCATCAGCGAGGTGAGCGTCCGTGCTGCTTTGAAGGCCGTTCTAGAGCGGTCGGAAAAAAGGGTACGAGAGATTCGGATTCAACAAGGCGGTGACCCGTACAAGGACGGAAGGCTGCACATGCTGCACGCAATGCAATTAGCGAATGCAACGCTCGCGTTAACCGATATTGACATGTCACCGCCAAAGCACGCCTAGTGTTGAGTCGCCGCAAATTGACACGATGACCGGCTCAGTCGGCCTTGGCGCGAGACTCTTATTTTTTCTTGCTCACGCGGAGACACGACATGGGTGCGTGCGGTGAGCTGGCTTGCGGCCCTGAAAGGGCCGTGCGCCCATAGCCTTGGGTGACTGAGCACAACCGGGGGTTTCACCCCCGGCTATTGGCGGCTGCCCCTTCGGGGCGGCCGCGCGCGGGAGTGAACGACCTTCGCAAACGCCTTCTGGGTTGATCTCGAGTACCGCGTCTGCGGCGCACTTGAGGGGGCTGAACATGGATTTCAAGCGCCCCATTCTCACGCTCCGACCCGCGCGCGGCTATCGGGCTTAGTGTGGCGCAGGCCTCCGGCCTGCGGGCGTTTGGGCATCTTGCCCAAACGTAGTCGCTGGCGGGACGCCATCGACCCCGCAGGCTGGAAGCCTGCGCCACTTTTCAAATGTCAAAGAGCTACGTTCGCCCTACGAGCAGCCTCAGGGCGAACGCTGCTTAGCCTGCGGCTGACAGCGCTCCTGCCTGCGTGTGGCCGGAGCCGGTGGCCCCGGTGTTTTCGCTGGAGCCATCGGCTCCAGCCACGAGATGCTTCACGGCGCCCGCGCTTTGCGCGTTTTCCTCGATTTCATCTTCGAGCATTTCGGCGTCGGCCATAGCCGCGTCGTTTTCGAGCGCTTTCTGCTGTTCGGCCTTGAGCGCGCGGATTTCCTTGATGGCGGCCAATCCCTCGCGCACGCTTACGTTGGCCTCTTTGCCGTCGAGCTTCTTCTCCACTTCTTCGACCATGCGCAGCAGCACGCGCTGCACGCGCTCGTCCTCGACGATGCGGCCGATGCTGCGTGCCGGAACACCCTGCCTGACCAGCTGTTTTGCGGCCGACCTGGCTTCGCGCCGCAGCCTTCTCCTGAGACCACCCATGGCTTGCTCCTGCTGCACGCGGGCAGATGGCTTGCGCGTACGGCGCCCATAAGCCCCCACCCGACGCCAAGAGCTTACCTGGCCTGGCGACAGGCCCCGCACTCGCATAACGGCCCGGCACCTCGTGGGTACTTCTTCTGGGAATGGCGGCGCCAAGGCCGCGGCTGCGCGGCTTGCGCCCGAGGCTGCACTGGGCCAGCGAGAAATGCCACTTCCGTGGGAGGGTCCATGCGCCTGACCTGGACAGATTTGCTTGTCACAGCCGCGCGACATGCCGCGCATGAGCAGGAGGCTCAGCGCCGTTCAGCGACGATCAGGCGTTGGCTCCAACCGGGGCCTTGCCGCAGTGTCCGATCTTCGATCACGTCCAAGCCGCCTCTCTGCAGCTGTTTAAAGAAGCTTTCCTCATAGGAGACCTGGCCGAAGTCCACTGTCGTCACGCGCCGAAGGCGCGGCTTGATCCACTCCAGCACAGGTGAACGCCTGCGCTGGAACGACTGAGTGAAGAACACCCGCCCGCTTCCTGTCAGGCGCTCGCGCACGTGCCGCAGCACCGCGTCGGGATCGGGCATGAGCATGAAGCTGCCGGAGAAATAGGCTGCGTCGTAGGGCCCGCCCTGGTGGTGCTGGATCGGTTCGAGGCGGACTTCGACATACTCGGTCAGCGCCTCGCGCGCCATGCGCGCAATGGCCGTGCGAACGTAGGCAGGGTCGATATCCAGCCCCGTGACGTGTATGCCGCGCGACTTGAGCAAGCCCGCATGGCTCGCCAGCGCGCCGCCGGTGCCGATGCCGATATCGAGAAGCTTCGACCCGGGGGAGAGGCGATTGAGCACTTCGCCGTACCATCGCGAAGTCAGCGGCAGCAAGAACCAGTCATAAATGCGGCTGCGGATGCTCATGCCGGCCCTGAGTCAGTGCATACCGAGTCACCGGCACACTGCCGCGCGCCTCACAAGGAACCGCCGAGGCCCCCGCCCCAGTGCCGCGCTTGATCTGGCGGAATCTTACTGCCCCTGCGCACATAGCACAAATAAGCACAGGCGGACAGATGGAGCGCCGCGGCAGCTCATCTCCCACCCGCCGTCATGCGAGCGAGCCCCGCCAACACCCCGCAACAGCAACGCGCTTGATGCATCCTTGCCTGAAACCCGGCAGGGCTGCCAGGTTTCATGCGCGCAACCCCCTGAAATCTCAGCACTTAGGAACCAGCCCACGGACGCCGCGTTTCAGGGAGGTGGGGCAGCAGCAGAGACAACCAGGAAGCCCGGCGCAGGCCAGTTCAGGGAGAAAGCCATGTTCAAGCCACTCGCAGTCGTGCTCGGTGCCGCGCTCAGTCTGGGCGCGGGCCAGCTTGCAGCGCAGCGTTTTGAGATCGTGAAGCCGGCGGAGGGTGTGGGTCGCGCTGGCGCATCGCACCATCGGGGCTGTGGGACCTACGAGCGGGTGTGGGTGGAAGAGTTTGAGATGGTCGAGGAGCGCTACCAGGAGCCGGGGCGCTTTGAGCACCGCGAGCGCAAGATATGGGTGGAAGAGCAGCACATCACGGTCACGGAGCAGGTTCTTGTGCCGGAGTCCAAGGTGCTGGTCAACGAGCGCGTTCTGGTGCCTGAGAGCAAGTACTACGTTGAGAAGAAGGTCTACGTCGAGGGTCAGATTGTCGAGTACGACGAGACCATGGAGTTTGCCTCGGGCCACAAGTTCACCTTCAGGCGGCTCAAGTACGTACCCGCGCACTGGGAGTGCCGGAAGATCGAGAAAGTGAAGCCGGCCTACTATGAGGACCGCCAGGTGGAACGCTGCGTGCCGGCCCACTACGTTACCCGCGAGGTCGTCAAGTGCATCCCCGGGCACTTCGAGACAGTCTGCGAGAAGGTCTGGGTCGAGGGCTGCTTCAAGACCCGCATGGTAAAGAAGGTGACGGGCGGCCACTATGAATTGCGCCTGAGGCGTTGAGCCGGAAGCAGAAACGAGGCGGGGCGGCCCAAAGGCCGCCCCGCCGTTGGCCGCAGCGAACTATTTCTTGAGGCTCTCCAGCAGGTTTTTCAAGTCATCGGCGTGTTCCTCTTCCATCTTGAGGATGTCCTCGATCATGCGCCGCGTGGTCGGGTCATCGGTGCCGATCCAGCGGGCAATTTCAGCGTAGGTCTCAATGGCTACGCGCTCGGCCACGAGATCTTCCTTGATCATGTCCTCAAGGGTTTCGCCCTCCACATACTCGGCGTGGCTTCGTGTCGCCAGACCTTCGGGGTTGAAGTTGGGCACGCCGCCAAGCTGAGTGATGCGCTGCGCCACCCAGTCTGCATGCATCTGCTCTTCATTCGCGTGCGTGAGGAACTCCGCTGCCACGGGCTGCGCGTTGATGCCGCTGGCCATGAAGTGGTGGTTCTTGTAGCGCAGGATGCAGACAATCTCCGTGGCCAGAATTTCATTGAGTACTTCGATGACCTTCTTGACGTCCGACTTGTTCGCCTCTGTCACGGCGCCGTCCATCATTCTGGCGCGGGCGCGCTTGCGGATCTTTTCGAGGTCGGTCCTGAACGGCTGTTTCATGGCGATCTCTCCAGTAGCGCAATAACGGCCGTGTGTCCCTTTTCCTTCGCGAAATCCAGGGCAAGGCGACCGTCATCGGTCGCCAGGGAGCGATCGGCCCCCCGCTCCAGCAGTACCTTGACCATTTCCACGCTGCCGTTCTGTGCCGCGCTGTGCAGCGGCGTAAAACCTCCGCTCTGGCGCGCGTTGGGGTCAGCTCCCCGCTCCAGCAACAGGTTGACACAGGCCAGAGAACGTCCGGCCGCCGCGCAGTGAATGGCCCGGACCGAAAGCGCGTTCTTGGAATGAATGCCGATCTGCCCGCCGCGTTCGAGCAGCATCTGCAGGGCGTCCGGCTGGGCAAAGAAGGCCGCAAGGTGCTGAGGCTGGAAGCCGTCGGGCGCCCAGTCATTGACGGCGCCGGGCTCGACGTCGAGGATCTTTGCAAGCTTGTCCAGTTTGCCCAGCGCCGCCGCCTCGAAGACATCGAGCTTGGCGCGATAACCCAGCAGTACTTCGACAAAGGCCATCTTGAACTCGTAGCGCGCCTGCAGCAGCAGGCTCACGCCCTTTTCGCTCCTGGCGCTTGCCAGTTCGGGGCGGCCGGCCAGGAGCTTCTTGAAAGCATCCAGGTCGCCCGCCTCGAGAACCGCAAAGATTTCCTGTGCCTCGACCATGTTGGTGTCCGCAGCAGCACGGCCATTGAGGCCACGTCGGGCCTGCCCTGCCAGGGCCGCATCAGCCCAGCTTCAAATCCTTGAATGCCGCCAGCGTCGGCTTGATCACCGGAGCATCAGGCAGCACCCCCGGCGCATAGAGCGGGTCGAGCGTCTTGAGGCCCTGGCCGGTAATACAGACCACACTGATTTCATCCTTGTTGATCTTGCCGGCCTTGAGCAGCTTCACAAACACGCCCAACGTCACGCCGCCTGCGGTCTCGGTGAACAACCCCTCGGTGCGGGCGAGCAGTTTCATGGCGTCAATGATTTCGGCATCCGACACGTCATCGCCGCCGCCGCCGGAATCAAGGCAAAGTCGCGCCGCAAAGTAGCCGTCGGCGGGGTTGCCAATAGCAATGCTGCGGGCAATGGTGTCCGGCTTCTTGACGGGCTTGATCAGATCGCTCTTGCGTTTGATGGCCTCCGTGATCGGGTTGCAGCCTGCCGCCTGCGCGCCCCAGAACTTCGTTTTCGGCGCGGCATCGAGCAGTCCCAGCTTTTCGAACTCTTTGAAGCTCTTGCTGAGCTTGTTGATGAGCGATCCGCCGGCCATGGGGCAGATGATGTTGTCGGGCGCGCGCCAGCCCAGCTGCTCGGCGATTTCAAAGCCCATGCTCTTGCTGCCCTCGGCGTAGTAGGGCCGCAGGTTCACGTTGACGATGCCGATCTTCGCATCATTGGCGATTTCGGAGCAGAGGCGGTTGACGTCATCGTAGGGGCCGTCGATTTTCACGAGCGTCGCGCCGTAAATCTGCGTGTTGGCTACTTTCGCCGGCTCGAGATCCTTCGGAATCAGGATGATGGCCTTGAGCCCGGCCTGCGCGGCCTGTGCCGCTACGCTGTTGGCGAGATTGCCTGTGCTCGCGCAGCCCACGGTTGTGAAGCCAAAGCGCCTGGCGCGCGCGATGCTCACGGCCACGACGCGATCCTTGAAGCTGAGCGTGGGCTGGCAGACGCCGTCGAACTTGACGTAGAGGTTCTTGACACCCAGCTCGCGGCCCAGGTTTCTGGCGTGGACCAGAGGCGTGCCGCCCGTGGTCAGGCCGCTGACGGGGTCCTGCTCCGGCAGCAGCTCTTTGTACCGCCACATGTTGAACGCGCGCTTGGCAATGACCTCGCGCGTGAGCGACTTTCTGATCGCGTCGTAGTCGTAGTTGACTTCAAGGGGAGCGAAGTCGTGCTCACAGACGTTCTTGGGGGCGTCTGCGTACTCGTGGCCGCATTCACGGCACTTCAGGCCAACAGCAAGGGCAGTGGGCATGGTCGGTCTCAAAGGGATCGGCTCTCGGCCGGAAGGTTAGCAAGCCATGGAGACAAGCCAAGCGCCCGGCTGCTGACAAAGAAGCGGGCCGCCTCGGCGGCCCGCCCTTTGGCTTCCAGGGTCTCACCCTACTCGCCGCGAATGCGCCACAACGCCTCCGTCGCCCAGTAACGCACGTCTTCGTCTTCATCCATCAAGGCGTCACTGAGGTCAGGAATGGCCGACTTGGCGTCGGGCCCCATCCGGCCTCGTCTTCGTCCTTCAGCGCGCGCGCCAGCGCCCCCACCGCCGACCGAGCCTCCGGCCCCACGGTGCGAAGCGCCGCCACCGCCCGCCGCCGTGTGTGCGCGTTGCCCGTTTCAAGAGCCTTCACCAGGTGCGGCACGGCCTCCGCGCCAATGGACCCCAGCGCCTCGCTGGCAACGCGGCTGACGTCCCCCTTCTCGTCCTTCATGGCCTCAATCAGGGCCGGCACGGCAGAACGCGCATCACGGCCGATGTTGCGCAGGGCCTCGGCCGCCTGGGTGCAGAGAGAGTCGTCCCTGAGCGCCTCAATCAGCCACGGAACGGCGTCGCGCGCCTCGGGGCCAATCTGGCCCAAAGCCACCACGGCGCGGCGCCGCACGCGGGCGTCAGCGTCACGCAACGTTGAAACCAGGGCCGGAACCGCCACGCGCCCGATACGACCCAGGGATTTGGCCGCCGCCGCGCGCACCTGAATGTCCGAATCCTTGAGGGCCTTGGTCAGGGCAGGAACGCCGACTTCGGCTGCGGCGCCGATGTTGCCCAGCGTTTCGGCGGCCATGAAGCGCACGTTTTCAACATCATTTTCCAGTGCGTCTATGAGGGCAGGCACGGCCGAACTGGCATCTTTGCCGATTTTGCCCAAAGCGAACGCGGCGTCAAAACGCACGTTGGGGTCGTCGTCACGCAGGGCCTGGCACAGCGCGGGCACGGCGTCGGCGCCTATGTCACCGAGGGCGTCGGCCGCAGCGCGGCGCACGTCAACCTTGGGGTCCTTGAGAAGTTCAACGAGGGCGGGAATGGCCTGCCGCGCCTGTTTGCCAATCTTGCGCAGCGCTTCGGCTGCGTGGCAGCGGATGTCACCGGCCGTGTCCTTCAGTTCATTGATCAGAACGGGCACGGCGGCCACGGCCTCCCGCCCGATCATGCGGATGGCCTCGATGGCGCGCCGTCGCACGCTGCGATCGCTGCCCTGCAGGGTGTCGACCAGGGCCGGCACCGAAGCCGCGCCAATGCGGCCCAGGGCAAATGCCGCGTCAAAGACGACGTTCTTGTCTTCATCGCGCAAAGCACGGGCGAGGGCGCCCACAGCAGACTTGGCGTCGGGGCCCAGGCGGCCCAGAGCCTCGGCGGCGCTGCGGCGCACGCCTGCGTCTTTGTCCTTGAGCCGCTGGATCAGCCGTTCGACTTCAGGTGTGGTCATGGCGCCTCCCATTCTCGATGCGTGCGGCCAATTGCGTCCCGATGCGGCCTCTTCGTCCAAGGATAGCATCATGTCGGACTTGGGGCGCTGCAAGGGCTCGCGCCAGCGGCTATTTCCCGAGGGCATAGGCCTTCCAACCGTTCTCGAAATCTTCCAGCGACTGGCCAAACCGCTGTTCAAATGTACGCGCTGAGCTGTCCGAGCGATACTGGTCAATCAGCAGACCGAAGAACGCCGCGCGGTAGCTGTCCTTTTTTGCAAAGAGGCAATACCAGGCGATGCTGCCGGCCACGGCGTATTTGTCCGCGACAGCATAGGGCTGGCTCGCGCCGAACTCGCTGGTGTTCTGCTTGAACAGAGTCGCCAGTTGGGGCGCCGTGCCCGCTCTCTTCATGCGCCCCAGGCAATGGGTGCGCTGCGCCTCCAGCGACGCCAGGGTGTAACCCTTGTCCTTGATATCCAGGTTCTCAAAGATCACAGCGATGGCTTCCACGATCCAGCCGTGGGCCTCCATATAGTTGCCCCAGGCCTCCATGGCCGTGGTCCGGCCGCAAATGCCTATCTCTGCGAGCCGGTGCGTGCACTCGTGAAACAGGGTGCGCGCGAGATTGTCCTTGGCCTTGTTCAACTTGCCCACTTCATCGGCGCGCTGCGCGTTGATGATGGAATAGCCATGCCAGCGGAGGTAGGCGCCTTCGTGCTCGGCCGTCATGGGAAACTCGACGGTCTTGGACAACGCGATGAAGTCATCGGCCTTGGCGCAGCACCAGATCAGGTTGATGGACTTGCGCTTGGGGATGAACTCCCCGGCAATCTCGAAGAAAACCTCGTAGTAGCGGTCCAGGAGCCTCACATAGCGCAGCACGCGCCACCAGGGCAGATCGCTGACCAACGTGAAGTGCTCGCCCACCACGACATAGGGCTCCAGCCAGGTGGCCTTGCGCGGGTTGTCCTTCGGAGCATCCTTGATCGAGGCCACAAAGGGGCGCAGCCGCTGGGCCTCCTTGGGTTCGAGCCAACCCACGCCCTCCAGAAACTCGTGGCCATAGGCCTTTCGGGCCTCTGCATGACCGGGGTCGTGACTCAGGGCATGGCGCGCTCCCGCCTTGCCCAGCGCCTGCCAGGCACTCTCGGCGCGGCGTGCCTGAAGAGCCTCACGACGGTCCAGATAGTCGCCCCAGACCTTGGCGGTGTAAACGTCCGGCTTGGCGAGGTCGAAGTCATGGGCGAGCTTCTCGGCGGCTTGGCGCTCCGTGTCATCTTTGGAGCCCTTGAGCACTTCCGCGCGCAGGGCGCGGCCCTGGCTGATCAGGTTGGATTGCAGACAGAATCTGGCCAGTTCCAGCGTGCCGACGTGATAGCCCGGCTCGTCGGGCGTGTAGGGCACAGCCTCCTGCGCCAGGCAGCAACTGCCGCCCAGACCCAGGCAAACCAGCAAGACCAGTGATTTCAGCATGGCGCGACCGACGGGGTGCGATCACACGGGGCCGCCTGATTGTAGCACCTGCCCAAGACCCGCGGCTGAAATCCCTGTAACGGATTTTCCAAAGAAGGGGTAACCCTTGCAGCGAGCAAGAGCATGGAACCGCGCCCATCATCCAAGTCGAACCTCTATGAGCGGCTGGCCCAGAGCGCCCAGCGTGCCGCGGAACGCCGCCGGGAACTGGCCGTGCTGGTTCGCCGCACCGTCAACCTGCGCCGATTTGAGCAGGTGCTGGCCGCTCTGGCCCCCCGGGGCGCCTGAAGGCCCGGGCGCCGTATTCCACAATCCCCCACACTGTTCACTTCGTGCCTTCCTTGAGTATTGTCGCTGGGCCACCAGCCGAGACGACAATGCTCTTCAAAGTTCGCCTGACACCCAAACTCAAGGACCAGAGCCCCGAGTCCCTCCGCGCCGCGCGCACCCTCAAGGAGGCCGGATTGCACAGCAACGGGCTGGTCCATCGACGCCTGATTCTGATCGAGGGCAAAGTCGACCCGGGGGAACTGGAGCGCATCAGCCGCGAGCTGCTGGCTGACCCCGTGATTGAAACAGCCCAGGTACTCAAGGGCGACGAGCCCGAGCCCGAGGGAGAGTGCCTGCTACACGTTTCACGGCGCACCGGTGTCATGGACCCCATCGAGCAGTCCCTGATGCGCGCGCTGTTTGACTGCGGAATCCAGCCGCAGGGAGTGAAGAGTGTCGACCAGTACGAGTTTGCGGCGCCCTTGACCCCGGCCGAAGTGGCCAAAGCATACACGGCGCTTGGCAACAGCGTGGTGGACGAAGCACATCGCGGCCCCCTGCTTCTGAAGAGTCTGCCCAAGGGCAAGCCCTACAGGTTCAAGCTCCAGCAGGTGGACGTGCGCGGCCTCACGGAAGAGGGTCTCAAGAAGCTGAACGCCGGCATGCGCCTTTCCATGAATCTGCCCGAGCTGCAGGCCGTGCAGGCATTCTATCGTGAACTCCAGCGCGACCCCTCGGACGTCGAACTGCTGACGCTGGCCCAGACATGGAGCGAGCACTGCAAGCACAAGACCCTGGCGGGCAAGGTCCATTATCGCGAGCACAGGGCCCACGAATCAGGCCCGGACTCCGACGTCGTGCATGAGAGCCTGTTTGACATGAAGCTGCTGCCCCTCGACGGCCGCATCGGAAACCTGCTCAAGGACACGATCAAGCGCGCCACCGAAGAACTCAACAAACCCTGGTGCCTGAGCGTCTTTGTGGACAACGCGGGAGTGATCGAGTTCGACGAGAGCGAAGCCGTCTGCTTCAAGGTTGAAACCCACAACCACCCCAGCGCCATTGAGCCCTACGGAGGCGCCGGCACAGGCCTGGGCGGCGTGATCCGCGACATCCTGGGCACAGGGCTGGGAGCGCGGCCCATTTTGAATACCAACGTCTTCTGTTTTGGGCCCCTCGACGCCGACCCCCGGCAGGTGCCCAAGGGAGCCATGCACCCGCGCAAAGTCATGCGTGGTGTGGTCAACGGCGTTCGCGACTACGGCAACCGCATGGGCATCCCCACCCCCAACGGCAGCATCCACTTCGATCCGCGCTATACCGGCAACCCGCTGGTCTATGCCGGTTGCGTAGGCATCATCCCCCGCGACAAGATCCAGAAGCAGGCGCGGCAGGGCGACATCATTGTTGTGGCGGGGGGGCGCACGGGCCGCGACGGCATCGGAGGCGCCACATTCTCCAGCGTCGAACTGACCAGCGAGAGCGAGACCATCAGCGCGGGCGCCGTGCAGATCGGCAATGCGATCACGGAACAGATGGTGCAGGAATGCCTGCTGCAGGCGCGCGACCGCGGCCTCTACCGGGCCGTGACCGATTGCGGCGCCGGCGGCCTTTCCTCCGCCGTGGGCGAAATGGGCGAAGACACGGGCGCCAGCGTTGAACTCCACAAAGTGCCGGTGAAGTATGAGGGCCTCAGCTACGCGGAAGTGTGGCTCTCCGAGGCTCAGGAGCGCATGGTGTTTGCCGTGCCCCCACACAAGCTGGAGGAACTGCTGGACCTGTTCCGGAGTGAGGACGTCGAAGCTACCGCCATCGGCACCTTCGACGGTTCGGGCCGCCTCAAATTGACATGGGACGGACACGAAGTCTGTGACATGCCCATGAGTTTCGTCCACGGCGGCATGCCCAAGGTCGAGCGCGAGGCCGTCTGGAACAGCGGCGTGCCGCGGGGCCTGCCGGACCCCATCGTGAAAAGCGAAGACCCTGGCGAAATCCTGCTGGCCATTCTCGGCTCGCCCAACGTGTGCAGCAAGGAATGGGTGGTGCGCCAGTATGACCACGAAGTTCAGGCCATGAGCGCCGTCAAGCCTTTCACCGGGCCCGGGCGCGACGGCCCCAGCGATGCCTGTGCCATCGTGCCCAGGCTCGGAGGCGACCAGGCGATTGTCGTCAGCAACGGCCTGAACACCCGGCTGGGCGACGTGGACCCCTTCTGGATGGCACAGAGCAACATTGATGAAGCCCTGCGCAACTACGTGGTCACCGGCGGCGACATCGACCACTGCGCCATCCTCGACAATTTCTCTTGGGGCAACTGCAACAAACCCGACCGGCTTGGCGGTCTGGTGCGGGCCTGCTACGGCTGTTACGTTGCTGCCAAGGCCTTCGGTACGCCCTTCATCTCGGGCAAGGACTCTCTCAACAACGAATTCATGACGGAGGCCGGTGTCAGTGTGGCCATTCCACCCACGCTGCTCATCAGCGCCATCGGGAAAGCCGTAAGCCTCAAGGGCCTGACCACCATGGACCTCAAGCAGCCCGGCAGCAAGCTGTTCCTGCTGGGCTTCACGCGCGACGAATTCGCCGGCAGCCACCACGAAATGGTCACGGGTCGCCGCGCCACCGAGCCGCCGAGGCTGGACACATCCATGGCGCTGCGGCTCTATCGCGCCCTCAATGAGGCCCAGCGCCAGGGTCTGGTGCGCAGCGCGCACGACTGCGCCGAGGGCGGGCTGGCCGTGGCCGTGGCTGAAATGGTCCTCGCCGGCAGGTTGGGCGCCAAAGTCCGGCTCGATCCCCGGCTCGCGCCCTCAGGGGCCGAACCCCACGACGCAACGCTGCTATTCAGCGAGAGCAACAGTCGCATCATTGCCGAGGTGGCGGCCCAGGACGCGCTGGCCTTCTGGAACCTGTTCAAGGGGCTGCCTATCCAGGAAATCGGCGAGGTCACCCGCGAACCCCGGCTGCTGGTTTTTGGCATGAAGGGCGACAAACTCATCGATCAGGACGCACAGACTCTGGCCAAGGTGTTTCGCGAGCCGCTGTATAAAGCCTTTGGCGAGGAACTGCCCAGAACTCCGGCCTGACCCCCATGCCCCATACGCCCCAGACAGCCGTGGTACGCCTCCTGCAGCGCCTGACGGAGGCCCGGAACATCCGGCCCGGCGAGCGCGTGGCGCTGTCCGCGAAGGCTGCCGTGGTGCCGGCCCACCTGCTGGATCGGGCGCTGGCCCTGCCGGCCGTTTCCCAGAAGCCTCCGACCACCTGGCACTGGTTCCATAACCAGAATCTGCCGGCCGCAACGCCTGCGGCGGCCCAGGCGCGGGCGACGGTCATGGCTTCTGCCGGGGCTGCGGGGCTCAAGGATGGGGTTGCGGCCGCGGGCCACGAATACCTGCATCTGTTTGAGCAAGGAAAGCTTCTGCCCGGTGAAGTCTGCATGGGCCTCTCGCCCGAGGTGCACCTCGCCGGCGGCCTGGCTGCTCTGGGCCTGCGCTTGACCCTGGGAGATCTGGCCCACGCCGGCCCGACGGGAAGCCTGGAATTCACCGTCCCCCAGACGCTGCGCGTCAACCTAACGGGCAAGGCGCCGGCGGGCCTGGGCGGCTTTGACCTGTTCTGGGCCATCGCCAGAGAGTGCGGCCTGGACAGCCTGTGCGGCCATGCGCTCGAGATGGGGGGCGAAGGCCTGCGCGAAATCAGCCTGGCGCGCCGCCTGGCCATGGCCGAGTTCGCGGCCCACGCCGGGCTTGCGGCCATTTATGTGCAGCCGGACGCCTTGCTCGTCTCCGAGATCAACAAGCGCCTGGGCGAAGGGGGCACTTTGCGCGGCTACGAGACCGTCACGGCCGAGGCCGGCGCGGAGTACGCCCAGACACGCTCGCTGGACCTTGCACGGGTTCAGCCATCTGTCTGCATCGCCCGCGACCCAGCGAGCCTGGGCACTGTAGGGGAACGGGCGGGGGCACGAATAGACCGCGTCATCCTGGCGGGCACAGCCTGTTCGGTGGAATCGCTGCGCCTCGCGGCAAACCGCCTCAAAGGCAAGACGGTGGCCTGCACCTTGGACGTCGTACCGGCCACGCCGCGCGATTTCTCCCTGGCCCTCGCCGAAGGCCTGATCACCACGCTGGTGGAGTGCGGCGCGCGCATCCATCCGCCGGGCCTGGGGTCCGCACTGCTGCAAGATGGCCCCCAGTGCCAAACCTGGCTGACCACTTTGGCCTATCCGCCCCAGACAGCCGGAGAAGTCCTGCTTTGCTCGCCGGCCGTAGCGGCCGTCAGCGCCCTGGCAGGCTCCCTCACCCATCCCGACGCGCCGGTGCTTCTGCCGCCGCGCGACAGCAAACTTTCAACAAGGCACAAGCCTTCGTAGGCATCCGCGACGCTGGCGGGACGTGCAAAGCTGCGCTGAACATGCTATAGGCTGCCCTGCCTCGCACGACACCCTGATGCGCCGTACTGTCCAACCTTGCCGTTGAGCCGGCCTGACGACGGAGTACGTCCATGCGTGCCATTCATGCCCTGATGTTGCTGTTCGCCCTTGCCTGCGGCTCTCTGGCGGCACAACCCGCCCAGCCGGCCATTATCTGGGATCCCAGCCCCAACTACACGAGCGGACGGAGCGGCACGACCATCGACAGCATCGTGATCCACACGACCGAGGGCAGTTATGCCGGGGCCGTCAGCTGGCTGAAGAACCCCTCGGCAGGGGCCAGCGCGCACTACGTCATCAAGGAAGACGGAAGCGAAATCAAACAACTGGTCGCCAATTCGAATCAGGCCTGGCACGCCACTTACTACAACTCGCGCAGCATCGGCATCGAATGCGCCGGCTTTGCCAATCAGGCCAGCACTTGGACTCAGGGCATTCTGCCCAAGCTCTACGACCTCGTGGCATGGCTCTGTTACACGTACAACGTGCAGGCCGTCCATCCCTCGGGCACGGCGGGCTCGTCAAGCGCCCAGCCCTACACGGGCGTTGGCCTCGTGGGTCACTACCAGATCCAGCCCTGGAACCGCAGCGACCCCGGGCCCCACTTTGACTGGAACGCCTTCGTGGCCCAGGTGAACGCAAGGCTCAACCCCGGCGGCAGCAACGACGTGATCGTGGACAATGTCGATTCCGGCTTCAAGGTCAACTCCGGGTCTTGGAGCACGGGCAGCAGCGCAGCGGGCCGCTATGGAACCGATTACCGCTTCGCCGGCACGACGACAGGTTCGGCAAGCGCCGAATGTGAGTGGCGCCCCAACATCGTTACGACTGGCACTTACGAGGTCTCGGTTTACTATCCCGCAGGCACCAACCGCGCAATCGACGCGCCCTTCAGTGTCTCCCATGCCAACGGCACCAGCAGCTACGCCGTCAACCAGCAGATCAACGGGGGCGGCTGGGTCGTGCTGGGTACCCATCCCTTCTTCTCCGGCACCCGGCACGCCGTTTTCCTGCGCAACAATGCCTCCCCCAGCGTTGTGCTGGCCGACGCCGTTCGCTTTCGCTTCATCAGTGCGGCGCCCGCTGCCTCAGCGCCCGGGGGCTTGAGTGCCACGGCCTTGAGCCCCACCAGCATTCGATTTGACTGGAACTGGGCAACCTGGGCTGACGGATACTGGCTTGACCTGGCCACCAGCCCAGCAGACCTGACCAGCCAGACCGGGTCGTTCCAGAACTTCAACGCCGGCGCGTCCAACACCTACACCTGGAACGGGCTTGCTCCCAACACCGCCTATTACTGGCGCGTCTATGCCGTAAACACCCAAGGCGGCAATCACGGCTTTCCGACGCCCGCCAGCGTGACCACCCCGCCGAACTCGGGCAGCGCACCCGTCATCTCGTCGCTGTCGCCCGACCCCGTGGCGCTCAACGCCATGCTGACGATCAACGGAACGAATCTGCTCGGGGCCACAGTGACGGTGGGCGGCCAAGCCCAAGTCCTGACATCGTCCTCTGCCACTCAGCTTGTGATGCCACTGCACCCGGCCACTCCGCTGGGCACGCAGGCCGTGGTGGTTTCGACTTCGCAGGGCACAGCCGGCAGTTCACTCACAGTTGCCGCGCCCGCCGCAGGCCTGCCTGCCGTCAACGGCGTCAATCCCGACCCCGTGCGCCGCACGGAGCTTCTGACCATCAGCGGAACCGACCTCTCGGGAGCCAGCGTGACCATTGGCGGCGCGGCACAGACCGTGGTCGCGGGACCGAACACCATCACCTTGAACGTGGCACCGGCTACGCCCCTGGGCACCGGCCAGCTGCTGGCGGTGACAACGGGCGCAGGCACCGCCTATGCATCGGTGGACGTTCTGCCTGCTCCGGGAGGCGCGTCGGGAGCATCTGACACGGGCGGGTCCTGCTCCACGGCAGAAGGCCGCTCCCTCTCCGGTCTTGGCATAGCGCTCTTGCTGGCCCTGGCTCTGCGCCGCAAGGTCCGGAAGGCGCCTTAGCGCAGGTCCTTTTCGCGCAACTCGTGGCGCCAGAGTTCTTTGCCGGTCTTGTCGTGCGCCGTCAGGGTCAGGGTGCGCTCGCCCTTCTTGCCGCTGACCTGAATTTTGCCGTAGTTGCGGGTGCCGGTGACCCAGGTTCCCGGCACCCGCGCCTGGTTTGCGGCCTCAGGCTCGTAGCGACCAGCCCCGGAGGTCAGGGGGCTTGAAGTGTACTCATAGAGCGGATAGTTGCCTTCGCGCTCAATCTTGAGCAGTTCGCTGGCGTGCCGGTCTCCGGTCAGCACGACCACGCCCGGCACCTTGGAGTTCGTGAGGAAGTCCAGCAGGTCGCGCTGTTCCTCCGGATAGAGGCCGAAGCTTTCAAAGTTCATGGCCGGATTGAACATCTGGTTGCCGTTCACGATGAACTTGAAGGTCGCGGTGCTCGAAGTCAGGCCGTCCTTGAGCCACTGGAGCTGACCCGCCCCGAGATAATCGCGCCTGCCCGGCAGCTTGTTGGGCGCTCGCCAGTAGCGATCGTCAAGCAGGAAGAACTCGCAATCGCCCCATTCAAAGCGCGAAAAGCAGCCTTCCACGCCGCTGGTGCCGTAGCTGACGCCGGGGAAGTACTCCTTGAACACACGCAGGGACTCCTGCTTGAGGCGAAAGCCGCGATCGCTGTCGTTGGGGCCGAAATCGTGGTCGTCCCAAGTTGCGTAATGATGACAGGCCGCAAGGAGCGGCTGCAACTCCTTCAGCGCACGCGAGTGGCGATAACGATAGCGAATGCCGCTTTCACTCACCCAGTCCGGCTCCCGCAGGTAAATGTTGTCACCCATCCAGAGCATGAAGTCCGGCCTCTCGGCGGCAATGCGCGGCAGGATTTCAAAGTCCCCGCCGTAGGGCTTGCCGGGCCGGTCAAAGGGCGGGTCATTGACATACATGCAGGACCCCAATGTGAAGGTGAAGTCCGGCGCGTCGCCGCGCCAGCGCCAGATGGGCTGGGTCTGGAACTCCAGCGCGAAATCAAAGGAAGCCCGGGCACCATTGACCAGCACTTCGTACTCGAAGCGGGTGCCGGGCGAGAGACCCGTAAGACGCACCAGGGCTATATGGTCGTTGCCGGCGTGGGCGCGGACTTCGGCGCTCTGGGCCGCGAGCCCCGGTGAGCCCTTGGGCCAGTAACGCAGCACGACGGCAGCCTCGGCGTTGGTCTGAAGCCAGATGGCCGTCTCCGTCATCTCGCTGTAGGCGGGCATGGGCCCCGCCGAGATCACTCCAGGTGAAGCCAGGGGCTCGACGCCCTCAAGGGCGGCCAGTTTGCGGGCCAGCTTCTGCGCGGGCGAAAGCCTGAATTCGTAGCCAAAGAGCGAGGCTTCCCAGTCCCCGTACATCACGTTGGGCAAAACGTGCCAGCGCGTGCCAAACCAGTCGCGGTGTTTCTCGACAAGCGCGGCACGCTTCTCGCGGGGCTGCTTGTTGAAATCGCCCGCGAAGTCCGTGAGCTGATCGCCCACCTGCAACAGTACGCGATAGCCCTCGCACACCTTTCGACGACGCGGCGATTTGTCGCTCGTGTCGTCACGGGTCAGCACCGTCTGAGGTTCGTCGCGCAGGGGAAAGCCAAGGGCACGAAGATTGTCGCGCGTGGCGTCGCGCACTTCGCTGTCGCGATTGGTCACGTAGAATACCGTGCAGCCCTTGTCCGCGGCATAGCGGCAGAACTCGACAGCGCCGGGCACGGCCAGCGCCTTCTTTTCGCGGCACCAGGGCAACCAGGTCTTGAGATCGTACTCTCCCCCATGGCGAATCAGCCGGGCCTGATAGGCCGAGTTGTCCAGCACTGTTTCGTCGGCATCCAGAATCACGGCCGGGGGCTTGCCGGAGTAGTCCCCCTGCTGTTCGAGGCAGGCTGTCCAGGCCTTGTCGGCCAGGGCTGCGTCAAGTTGCAGGCGCGCCGAGGCATAAACGGCATAGCAGAGGGCCCGATACTCGGCGGCACTCTGGGCGTAAAGCGTGGCGTGCAGTTGCTCGTGGGGCCGCACTTCGGCCTCATCAGCGGCGCTTGGAGCCAAGAACGCAGTCAAAGCGAAGACAGGCGCAAGAGGAAGCAGTCGTTTCATGGAAGCTCCCTCCGGGGCGCCGCTGTCACCCAGCGTGTCATCAGGCAGTTCTAAGCAGGGCGGAAAGAAGCCCGCCTCAAACGGTCATTGATAGCTCGTCCCAGGCCCCGTTCAGGAAATTTCTGGGTGAAGATTGCGCGAAGACCCCTGGATGCCGCGAGGGCGTCCAGCCGCCTCAGAGCAGCAAACAGATTGCGCGCGGCCTCGTTCAAGTCCCCCGACATTGAAAGCACTTCCTGCTGGTCCGGGGGCACCTCGGACAGGGGCGCCCTGAAAAGCAGCAGGCCGACCTGTTCCGGACTCAGGCCCCGCGCGCGATAACCCAGGTCATCGAAATACAGCGGCGTGCGCGGGGCGTAGTGGCTCTCCAGGCTGCCGGGGCTTGCGCCCGACGACGTCGCCAGCGTCAAGGGACCCAGCGCGTTTTCCAGCTCTTCGAGGCCAAGACCGCCCAGCCGCAACACGACAGGACGGCCGCCCTGCTCCCCCACAATCGTGCTCTCCAGCCCCACGCGGCAGGACCCGCCGTCGAGAACATAGGCGATCCTGCCGCCCAGTTGATCCAGGACGTGTTGCGCCGTGGTAGGGCTGACAAACCCAAACGGGTTGGCGCTGGGCGCTGCCAGCGGAAAGGGCACTCGCTCCAGAAGGCGCTGCGCCAGAGTGTGGGCCGGCATGCGCAGAGCCACGGTATCGAGGCCGCTGGTGACGATGTCCGGAACCAATGGCTTGCGCGGCAACACCAACGTCAGGGGCCCAGGCCAGAAAGCGCGTGCCAGCTTCAGCGCCCAGTCTGGAATCACACGGGCGCAGGAGGCCAGCGCGGCCTCGCAATCGCTCGAAGCCGCCAGATGAACGATCAGGGGGTCAAAGCTTGGCCGATTCTTGACCTCAAAGATTCGTGCGCACGCCTGAGCGTTCAGGGCGTTGGCGGCCAGGCCATAGACGGTTTCCGTGGGAATGGCGACCAACTCGCCCTGCTCCAGCAGGAGCGCCGCTTGCTCAACGTCAATGCCCACCTGCGTGTGCATTAGTCGAGGGGGTCCTTCGCGGGTTTGTCATCTTCAACGAGAATCAGGCCGCTGATGTCCGTAAGCTGGCCCACTTCGCTGGCCTGCTTCTTGGCGTCCTTGCTGTTGGGTTTGGGCTGGTGAGCGGCGCTGGCCGCGGCAATATCCTCGCGGGAAATGTGCGTCTCGGCCGTGCCGTGCTGGGTGTCTGCGCCGGCGGTCACGGCGTCTACTTCGGACTCTTTCTTGCGCGGCTTGGGCAGATTCACGGCCTTGGGGGCCTGCTTGCCCTTTGGCAGCTTTACGGCCTTTCTGGCCGGGGCCGCTGCTTCGCCTTTGGGCGCCAGATCAGGCTGGACTTTGGCCCCCGTCGTGGCGGGCTTGCCGGTTGGCGCGGACTTGAGGGGCTTGTCGAGTTCTTCGCCAATGAGATCGGCGGCCATCACATAGCGCTCGGCCTCCATGTCGTACAGCCGCGCCTTGAGGGGCACGAGGCCCATTTCGATGGCCTTGAGCACGCTGGATTTCATGAAAGGGGCGCTGAGCCCCTGTTTGGTCAGTACTTTGTAACCGATGCCCTTACCCATGTCTTGCCCCCGCGATGGGAGAATTGTAGCCAGCACCGCGCTTTCTGAACACCTTGCCCCGGGGGCTACTTGAGCACGACCTTGCGCGGACCCGCGACAATCTGGCCAATGACGCGCGTGCGCACCCCCTCAGCCTCGATGCGATCGCCCAGAGCGTCGATGTGGTAGGGCGAGGCGACGATGACCATGCCAATGCCCATGTTGAACACATGAAACATCTCGCGCGTGGACACGTTGCCCCATTGCTGCAACAGGCCGAAAATCGGCGGCGGCGTCCAGGATCGGGTGTCAATGACTGCCTGGCAGGAAGCCGGAAGAACACGCGGCAGGTTTTCCACAATGCCTCCGCCCGTGATGTTCGCGATGCCCTGCACCACCTGCTTGCGCTTGTAGGCACCCAGCGCGGCGGCCACGGCCTTGGCATAGATGCGTGTGGGCGTGAGCAGCTCTTCTCCCAGCGTCTTGCCCAGCTCAGGGACTCGCCTCCTCAGGTTGAGTTTTGCGCGCTCAACGATCTTGCGCACCAGCGAGAATCCGTTGCTGTGCAGGCCGCTGGACTCCAAGCCCAGAATCACGTCTCCGGGCTTGATGCCTTCGCCCTTGATGACCCTGCCCTTCTCGACGACGCCAACTGCAAAGCCCGCAATGTCGTACTCGCCCCGGGGATAGAAGCCCGGCATCTCCGCCGTTTCACCGCCCAGCAGCGCGCAACCGGACTGTTTGCAGCCCTCCACCACGCCCGAGACCAGCGGCAGAAGCACCTTCAGGTCCTTCTTCCCCGTCGCGATGTAATCCAGAAAGAACAACGGCTCGGCACCGAGGCAGAGCATGTCGTTGATGCTCATGGCGACGCAGTCGATGCCCACAGTATCGTGGCGCTTGAGGGCAAAGGCCAGCTTCAGCTTGGTTCCCACGCCATCGGTGCAGGCGACGAGCACGGGGTGGCGGTAGTTACGCGAAAACAGCCCGCGGTCGTAATCGAGTGAGAACAGGCCGCCAAACCCGTCCTCGAGTTCCATCACTCGCGGAGAGTAGGTGCTGCGCACGCGCTTGAATATCTCCGTCACCAGGCGGTTATGGGTGGCGAAATTCACTCCGGCATCGGCATATGTGAGAGGTTGCGCTTTGCCGCCGGTCCTGGAGTTGCCCTGTCTGGCCATGGAAGTGCCCTCGTGAGGCGCGCAAGGTAATAGGCCTCGCCTCAAAGGGCAACCGAGCGAAGTCACGGCTTGGACTTATGCGCTTCCTTGGCCCGGGCGCGCAGCACTTCGTCGATCAGGTCGTCAATGGCGTCTGGCAGGCGCGTGTCGCTTTCGATTTCGCCACGCGCCACTCGCAGCTTGAGTTCGAGCAGGGCCTGGGCCCGGCGCTCACCCAGCAGCGCAAGAATACGCTGGTTGCGGTTGTCCGCTGACGCGGGCATGACGTCCCCTCCGTGGGAGTGCAGAGCGCTACCGGTTGCACACCGCCGGCCATCCATGGCCGCGCCTAGGAGAATTTCCCTTATCCAGACACATCGGCATTTGGGGCAGCAATCTTGAGCCTGATTGGTCAATGCACCGTGCCAGAGCGTGGCAGGCCGTCGTTTGGACGTTGACCCAGCGCGGGACTGTGGGCACACTCAAGGTGAATGCGCAAGGCCTTCAAACAGTATGTCCGCTGGATCGGCATCTGGATTGGCAGCGGCGAAACCCAGCTCGGCAATCCGACGCGTGTACGCCTCGAGGTAAAAGAGCGGCTCAACGGAGAAGCGCTGGAGGTCAGCGTCGAGTACTGCCATTCGGAAACCAATGATCTGCTGCACGGCGTGGTGGGACTGCTTGGCTTGTCCGCCGATGGCATCATTCGCTACAGCGCCTACTCCAACCTGCACGGCAACATTCTGCTTGAGGCCACACCCGATGATCCCGGCGTGCTCGCCTTGTCTGGAAACTCGCCCAACAAGAGGTTTGTGAGCGTCACCATCGTCCAGGACAAAGATGATCACCTCATGCTGACCTCCCATTACCACCCTCTGGGCGCCGCCGATGACGAAAGCAAGCAGCGCCGCACGGTGGTCAGGCTTGGCCGCATGAAGCTTGCCTCACGCGGCTGATCTCGCCGACTCTTTTTGCCTATTTTGGAATCAACAGCCAGCAGAGCTTGCTCTTGGCGTGTTCATCGCCCGTCGTGGCGCCTGTGTTGTCAAACAACGCCACCGCAAAAGGAAACCGGCCCGTGCCCAATCTGAAATCGTCGTCGTGCGTCGTGGCATCCGCCCGCACCAGCAGCACAGTCCATTTGCCGTCCGCATAGCTCGCGAAGGCACGCACATCGGCGCGGCTTCCGTGAGGCGTGCGCTGCACGTGAGAAGGCAGAACGTCGCCCTCGGAGGGTTTGTAGTCCGCGTCGATTGCCACGACACTTTCTTCGGAGAAGACGCCGGTACGGTCAGCCTGGTCTGACCAACGCCAGCCGGGCAGGTTGCCATCGGCCGCGCTGACATTGGCCTTGTAGGCGCTCTGGCCCTTGTCGTCGCCGCGTTTCTCGGCATGGATCACCTGGTCGTCGCACCAACCTGCCTGCCCGCCGCGTGCGGCCTTCCAGTGCCAGAGGTCGACGACGCCGCTTTCCTCCGGACACTTCATTTTGGGATTGTCGCCCTCGTGGCAGGCGCCCAGGCAGCCCTTCTCCTTGAACGCGTCCGAAGACTTGCCCCATGCAATGGCCAAGCGGTCTTCATCACCCTTCTGTTTGGTCCATTTGCCTTCCTTGAATTCCCAAGCCTTCTTGATGTCGCTGCGGGTCGTGTCAGTCCATTGGGCCAGCACATAGAGGTTCGAGCCGTCGAAAAGCGCGCGAAGGTCCACTTTGCCCGTGCTCTGGTCTTCCTTGAAAACCTCGACCGTCAGGCACTCGGCCTTGGACCAGACTTCGCCCAACTCGGCCTTCAGGGGCACCGAGTCTTTTCTGGCCTGACCCGCCACGAGCTGTTGCTCGGCCTTGCCGGCTTTCGCCTGAGCCAGGGGGAAACTGGATTGCCAGGCCAGCACGGCAGAAGTGCAGCAGGACGCAAAGGCGATCAAGAGCGTCAGGCGCATGGGCTTCTCCGGGTTCTTGCAGCGGTCAATGCAACTGAGATATCACCACAACACGGTCGGCGGCGGCGCCGGTTTCACCCAACTCCACCCGCACTTTGTCCTCGCGGTGGGTGCTGAACTGGAACCCCGCCCAATCCGGCGCGATGGGCAGCTCGCGGTGCCCGCGATCAACCAGGACACATAGCTGCACGCGGCTGGGACGGCCGAAATCGTAAAGCTCATTGAGAGCCGCGCGGACGGTCCGGCCCGTAAACAACACGTCATCGACGAGCACGATTCTGCGACCTTCAACGTTGAAGGGAATGTCGCTGCCCTTGACCAGGGGCAGGGCCCGCCCCGCCAGGTCGTCGCGGTAAAGCGTGATGTCGAGTGCGCCCATGTCCACCACGCGGCCCGTCCGGTCTCTGATCAATGTGCCCAACCGCTGCGCCAAGGGTACACCGTTGGTGCGAATGCCGACCAGCGCGGGAAACTCTCCCTCACTCAAAATGCGGAGCGCCAGCCGCGAGAGGGCCTCCGCAACTTCGGCAGCGTTGTGCAGAACGGACTCTTTCATGGAGGCCCCAAGCTATCAGGGCGCGCCCCCCACACAAGGTCACTCGCCTGAAGCGAGCCACTTGCGTTCCAGCGTCTCGCGGCTGGCCTGTCCCTGGGCCAGGCGCCGGAGGTCGTCCCTCAACTCTTCACTGAACACAAAGGCATCGCCAGAGCACGGAGAAACTTCGGGCCGCTGCAAAGCAACCAGTGCGTCCTTCAGACGATCCAGCGTGGAGGGGATCTTCACACTGACAGCCCGGGGAAAACCGGACTCCGGCAGGCCCGCCGGCATGAACTCGTCGCAGCGCGAATACACGACAAAGGATTCAGAGCGGGGAACCGCAGCGCCGGGCGGAATCAGATGCAGCACGACATCACCGCCTTGCCGCTGGCTGCGGGCCCACTGCAACGCCTGGCGGTCCAGGTCTTGGCCTCCGCTCCACTCGCCGGGGTTGTCCAGCAAGCGAACGACCCAGCCTTGATGCTCGAAGCTGCCCTCAATGACGTCGCGTGTGAGACCCGGCTCTTCCCCGGTTTGCGCCAGCTGTTCCCCGCAGAGTGCATTGAGCAGACTGGACTTGCCGGCATTGACCGGGCCCCACAAATGCACACGCATGGGTTCAAACAAGTACCGCGTCGCTGCGCTGCGCCGTAGCAGGTCGTCCAGGGCCGCCGGTTGACTCAGGGCCTGAAGCAGCGCAGCTTCTCCGTGCCGCAGCGCCCAGAGGCAGTACTCGATGGCGCGCGCGCCGCGAGCCAGGGTCAATTGCCTCAAGGTTTCCCGCGCCAGTCGGGTGGCGGCACCGAACAGGGGCGCCTGCCAGGGGTCCGTGCGGGAAAAGCCGGCTTGCTCAAGCTCCTGCTCAAGCGCAGCGCGGACGGCTTGCCCGCCGTGACACGTCACCGTGAACCCGCCCTGCTCCGGCGCCACCATGACTTCGTCAAGAGTCTCGCCGCCCGCATCCAACAGCAGCACACGGCGCGGCCTGGCGGACCCTTTCCAGCCTCGCGCGGCGAGAAAGGCCGCAGCGCCGTCCCCCTCGATTCGCAGGACGGAAAGGGCGGCAAGCCCGGGCGCAGAAAGCCAGGAGAATGTGTTGCTGGACTTCGTCACCAGTCCGAAGCTGATTCCTCATTCGACAATCGTCAATCGGCAAATCACAATCC
>JABARW010000008.1 GCA_019186845.1 Planctomycetota bacterium
CGGCCCATGTGGCACTTGAAGCTGGGGCGCGCCGGGCCGAATTGGCCTGAGATTTTCCTTACATGCCCGTTTACAGGCCGGCGCGAGTCGCTTAGATATCCTGCGACTTACAAGGAGCAAGCCATCGACACACTGGAACAGGCCCGCCTTGCCTTCGAGGCGTGCATCGACAAGAAGGGGCAGGACATCCGCCTGCTGGGCGTGGGCGACCTCACGATTGTAGCCGAGTTTTTCGTGATCTGTACCGCCCTCAGCCCGCAGCAGGCAAGCGGCATCGCTGAAGCCATCCGCCACTCCCTGAAAGAAAAGTGCAGCCGCTTGCCACTGGCCATAGAAGGCGGCGACTCCGGCTGGTGGGTGCTGGTGGATTACGGTGATTTCATCTGCCACATATTTCTTGAAGAAGCGCGGCAGTACTACGCCATTGAACAGACCTGGGCCGACGCCAAGGAACTGGCCAAGTTTGACGGTCGCCTGCTGCGCAAAGCCGAGTAGGCAAGCTCAGCGGCCTTCGCGCTTGCCCGGGGCAATGGCCGGCGGACGGCGCGAGCCCTCGGACTCTCGATCTTCCGGCTTCCCTGGTTTGCGGCTCTTCTCGAACTGGCGGCCGAGTTCGCGCACGGCGGGCTTGAACTTCTCCATGGGGATGTTGCTGATCGCATCGCGCAGCTTGGCGCGCAGTTCCTGGCGCCGCTCGACACTCACTTCCGGCGCAAATCGCTCAACCAGGTCGTCGAGGGTCGAGATGTCCCGAACCAACTGGGCCAGCTCGCGCCGCGCCTCGCCGTCTCCCATGCCCGCGTGGGCCTCGAGTTCGCCGTGGCGCGGATGGGCTTCGGCCAGCTTCTGCACGCGCTCTCGCTTGGCCTGCAGATACATCGTGCGCAGCTTCATCTGACGCTGGGCCCCCGCGAGCCGATCAAGCTCTACACGCTCCGCATCTCCAAGGGTGCGCGCAAAGCGCTGAACCCGCAGGTCAAACAGCTTGCGGTTCAGCTCCCGCATACGGCGTTCCGCCGGCAGATTCTTGAGCGTCTCAAAACCTTTGGGGTCGCCGCGGCGCAGCTGCTCCAGGTCGCTTAAAAGCATGTGCATGCGCATGCGCACAACAAAGGGCAGCTTCTGCAGCGTGCCCAGGTTGCGGCTTTCGCCCTCAGAGAAGGCCAGACCGGTGCCGCGCATGCGCTCAATCAGTTCCTTCTGGCGCGCTACCGGCAGCTTCTTGAACGCGCGCATGCGGCGCTGGAGCACTTCCTGCCGCTGCGGCGGCAGTGACTGAAACCACTGACGCAATTCCCCGGCTTCGGCCTCCGTGACCTTGGCTGAGTCGCTGACATCGGCCAGGGCCGGCGTAACCGCAAAGGCCGCCAGCAGGGCGCAAAGCCCCAGCCCTTTGAGAAGCACCATGGTCAGTTCACGCAGCATGGCTAGTCCTTGCCGGGATCCAGTTCGCTGAGCATCTCGAAGTCTTCCAGCAGGCGGGCATCATCGGCGTCTTCCAGGCGGCCCAGGGCCTCCAGCCGCGGGTCGTCCATGATCTTGAGCAGCTTCAACTGTTCGGGCTTGAGGTCCTCGACCCGGGGGACTGCTTCAGGCTCGACCACCACCAATCCCATCAGCGGATCGAGTTCAGGCATCTCGCCCTCATCTGGAATCTGGGCCTGCTCCGATCCGGGAGCGTTGGGAGCCTGCGGGCTCGGCGGGGTAAAGTAGACAACACCCAGCGCAATAATGACCGCGGCGGCCACGGGCCCCAGAACCCTGAGCCAGAACCGGCCCCGACCACCCGCCAGACCCTCCTGCTCCAGCTTCTCCTGCTGGAAACGGGTCCAGAAACGGCCTTCGAGACCTTGGGGCAACTCTGGAAACTCGTAAAGTTCCAGAAGGGCGTCCAGGGCTTCCTCCCGGCGCAGGGCCTCCATGATCACTGGGTCACGTCGCGCCGCAGCAAGCAGGGCTGCCGCCCGCTCCTCGGACAGACGGCCCGCGGCGAATTCCGCGATGTCATCCAGAAACGCCTGGCGCTGCGGGTCCATAGGATTGTTCAGATCGTCGCTCATATTTGCCGCCTTTGGGGCGCACTGAACGGTTAAACACAGAAGGCCGCAAGAGGTTGCGGCATTTTTTGGAAGAATCAGCCTTGGACTCGTCCGACCAGTCTTCGCGCAGCTTGCCCAGAGTGCTTTGGGCGCTGCTGTTCCTGCTTCTCTTGGGGGCGGGCCTGGCCATCTTTGTCGCGTCTCGCGATCCTCGAACAGATGCACGCCCCGACTCGCCGGCTGAGCGGCAGGAGGCAGGGACCTCCATTCCTCGGGTCAAATCGGGGCAGGGCCCCCCACCCCCGGCAGACTCCCCCCCTGAAGTCAAGCCACCCGTGCCTGCCGCCGAAACGCTGCCCCCGGCAGAGCTTCCGCCCCTGACGCCCTTTCGCCGCCTGGTGCTGGAGGCGGACACCGTATCCCAGCTTCTGGCCCTGGATGAGCCGGGCTATGCGGGCCCAGACGTCCGCGTGCTGCACGCCATGCTGTCCGGTATCCACTCCGAATTCGGCAAGTACTCTGAGCAGCGCCTGGCCGGGCCCCTTTCGCTTCACGAACGGCAGAACCTCCGCATCGCGGCCAGGCAGGCCTTCAAGAACCCCGACGTGGACTCCACGTCTTACCGCATGGACCGCGCCCCGCGTGTGCAGCTGTGGCTGCGCGAAGGAGCCAAGCTGCCCGCGGCCGAGGTTCGCGCACTGCCCGATGAAGTCCCCCACCGCAGACGACTGCAGGAAGAGGTTTCCGTCGAGACTGTCACGCTCTGGTTGGAAGCCATCGAGTCGGAATTCGGCGTCACGGACTTCGGAGCGGGCACTCGCCGCCTTCCTCTGGACATCGTGGTGTTCGACAGCCAGCCCGCCTATCTGCAGTTCGCCCAGGACCGCCTTACTCTCAAGCCCCCCAAGTGGTCCGCGGGCTTCTACTCCGCCGGCTGGGACGTGATTTGCGCCCCGACACTCGAAAGCACTTCCTTTGCCGAGGTGCTGCGCCATGAAATGTTCCACGCCGTTCAGGCCCACCTCGCCCACGGAAGCCTGGGAGTTCCCTGGTTTGCGGAGGGCACAGCAGAGTGGCTGGACAAAGCTCCTCCCAAGGCGGGCACGCCGGCGACCCACAGCGGCTTTGCTGCCGCCGCGCGCGGCCACCTTCGCTACCTGCTGGAGCAGGGGCTCGCCTTCAATCTGGCCAAGTTCCTGGCCCTTGACCTCGCCGCGTTCTACAGCGAACCGGAGCTGAACTATCTGATCGCCTATTGCTTTGTTGACTTCCTGCGCGCCAAGGAAGATCTGCGCAAGGTCTACTTTGACTTCTGGGCCCTGATGAAGGACGGCATGGCGCCCGCAGACGCGTTCTATCGCAGCTTTGGCGCCCTTGACTTGCCGGACGTTCAGCGCCGCTTTCTGGCCTGGCTGCGGGAAATCCCCCTCCAGCAGACTCCCGTTCGTTTCACCCACGACGCCCCGGTGGATTTCAAGGACTTGCCACTGCCACCCACGCTGGGAGGCACCCCCGCCGCCGGCAAGTCCGGCGAAATCGGCGCGGGCTGGTTTCAGGCCATCGGCAAACTCAAGGAGGCCGGATTCGCCTCGGCCGGCGCTCCCGGGTTCATCAAGGGCGACTACGACCTGCTGATCGTCGCCTGCGACAACAGCGAGTCCATGGGGCGCCCCCTCAATGAAGCCACCTTCGACTTTGAGGCCTTCCGCCGCTGGCTGTTCTCCGTGCGTTTTGCCGGCACGATCAAGTTGACCCGGGCAAGCGCGGGGGGCGAAAGCGACGAGGAGGTTCCGCCCGTCATTCTCATCTCGCTGGTCGAAAGCGTCATTACCGACCGCCTGGACGACTTCGTGGCCGCTACCGGCATCAAGGTGGGCAAGGAACTTCAGAAACAGATCAACACAGGTTGGGAGCAGTTCTACCTCACCACCGAGCTTCTCAAGTCGGAGCCCCGTCGCGCCCTTTGCCAATACGCCGCAGAAAGCGTCGCCTGGTACTGGGGAGTGCGGCAGGATCGAGCGGGCGTGGTGTTCATCGACTTCAACACCGGCCGCGCCATCGAGAGGGAGAACAACCAGTTCCGGGGCGACGCCATCAAGAGCAATTCAAGCCCCCTGGCCCGCCTGTTCGCCAAGACGGCCTCACGCCAGTCTCCCGTAGGCAGCGATGGTGCCGACACAGACTGGTGGCTGGGGCTTTCGGGCATCACGGAAAATGGTGGCGACGTGCTCGGCAAGCGCGCTGCCATCATGTTCTTTACGGACGGTGCCTGCAGCGCGGGGGAATTCGGACAGGTGGAAACCGCACGCGACGATGTGCGCTACCAGATGGATATGGCCCGCCTGGCCGAGCGCTTTGGTGAATACTGGCGAGGGGCAGCCCTCGACGCGGCGGGCCGTGAGAGCGTACTGCAACTGTTCTGCCTGCCCGGGGCCCAGGGGCAGGGCTTGGACGAACTGCTCAAGACCGTGCCCCAGGCGCGCCTGGACGACTGGACCACCCGCTTCAAGAAGTAGCGGCGCGCTGCCTGGCTCCACTGCAGCCAAAGGACCCGCGCCACGACAACGCGACGGTCGCCTGCCATTTCCTTACATCTTCGGCCATGGCGACGCCCGGCGTTCGTCGCTAGGCTGACCCTTCAAGATTCTTTAAAGACCCGGCGCCGCTTCCCGGGCCGGATCGGGCTTTTGGGAGCAACATGTCCGCCATTGAATTCAAAGCGCCGGGACCCGGCGTCTGGGAACTCGAGCAGACTCACTTCGGCAAACCTGCCACGCGCTATGTGGGCGAGATCTTTCCGCCGTTTCTGTCCAAGGGTTTCGGCGAGGGCACCAAACGCTACGGGCTACTGCTCGACACGCTCAAGATGCGCACGGTCAACGATTTCATTTACGGCAAGTTCTGCCCCGTGGGTGCACCGGAAAACGCCAAGGGCCCGCCGCCGAAGTTCATGTTCAAACTCATTACCTGGCTGCACCCTGAAATCCGCCGCCGCATCAAGACCGGCCCGATGGTGTTCGAGAAGAAGCTCTGGCGCGAGGACATGAAGCGCTGGGACGAGCACTACAAGCCCGATTCCATCGCGCGCAATGCCAAGCTCCAGAAAACGGACATCGCCAAACTCTCCGACGCCGACTTCCTGAAGTATCTCGTCGAGATCCGCGACAACGCGGGCGAGATGATCTATCGGCACCACATTTTCACGATTCCTAGTTCCTTTCCTGTCGGCCACTTCATCGTCGAAACCAAACGCTGGACCGGCCTGTCCTCCGGGGAAATCCTCGGCCTGCTCAAAGGCGCAGCGCCCATTTCGCGCGGCATTGCGGCGCGCGAGCTTGAAAGCGTACAGGTGGCGCTGGCCAACGCTGGCATCAAGGCCGACGCTTATCGAGGTAAGCCGGGCCGCGAGGTGCTCGAAGAACTGAAATCCAAGAGCGGTGTGGGCGAAGCGCTGCAACAGTTTCTTGACGTGGTTGGCTACCGCCTCGTATCGGGCTATGACATCAGCGAAAAGTACGCGCTCGAAATGCCGGACATGCTTTTGAAAACCATCTTCGACGGCGCCGCCGACAAGCAGAACCGCAAGGCCGAGTTCGAGAAGAGTCGCGATGCGTTGCGCGCCAAGGTGCCGGAAAGCAGCCGCGCCAAGTTTGATGAGCTGCTTGAGGAAGCGCGCTTCATCCACCGCCTGCGCGACGAGCGCGGCATGTTCAACGACCTCTGGGGCACGGGCCTGGTGCGCCGCGCCGTACTGGAAGCCGGCCGCCGGTTGAAGGAAAGCGGCGTGCTGCCCAATGCATCGCTTGCCATCAACGCCAGCCACGACGAACTGGTGGCCCTGCTCAAGGGCGAAAAGAGCCCAAGCGTCGAGGAGTTGACGCGCCGCCAGGCATGGCGCGACACTAAGACCATCTCTGACGCGCCTCCGTTTCTGGGCGGTACCCCTTCGGGCCCGCCGCCCGTGGAATGGCTGCCTCAGAAAGCCCGAGCCAACGCGATGGCGGTGGACACGATCATCCGCGAGATCTTTGACGTCTCGACCAAGAAGGCGGCGGCAAAGACTGTGGAGGGTATTGCCGTGCACCCCGGTGTCTATGAAGGCACGGTGCGCATCGTGAGCGGACCGGCAGACTTTGACAGGTTGCAGCAGGGCGATGTGCTCGTCGCGCGCAACACCGGCCCGGCTTTCAACGTGGTGCTGCCCCTGTTGGGAGCGATCGTGACCGACCGCGGCGGGCAACTCTCGCACGCGGCGATCGTAGCACGCGAGTGCGGCATCCCCGCGGTGGTCGGCACACGCGACGCCACGACCACCTTCCCCGATGGCGCGCGCGTGCGCGTCAACGGCGACAAGGGCCTCGTGGAGCTGCTCTCGTGAAACCGGCGCGGCTGATCGATGCCCACGATGAAGCGCACTTCGGCGGTAAGGCCTCCAAGCTTGCGCATTCGCTCAAGGCGGGATTGCCCGTGCCGCCGGGCATTGCGCTTGGCACTTCGCACGTTGAGGCCTTGGCGCAATCGCACAAAGAAGCGCTGCATCACCTGCGTGAGGATTTCAGGGCACTGGGCGGGCCCTGCGCGGTGCGTTCATCGGCGATTGGCGAAGATTCCGAGGGCGCCAGTTTCGCAGGCCAGCATTTGACGCTGCTCAACATTCGTGACCCTGACGACGTGGCGCATGCCGTGCTCAAGGTTCGCTCCTCGGCGCACACGGAATCCGCGCGCGCCTATCGCCGCAAGCAGGGCCTCGACGAAACTCCGCGCGTGGCCGTGGTGGTCCAGCGCATGATTGAGCCGCATTGCGCGGGCGTGATGTTCACCAGGCACCCGATCACAGGCGAGAACCAGCGCGTCATTGAGGCCGCGTGGGGCTTGGGCGAGTCTGTCGTGGCCGGTCTTGTCGTGCCGGACAACTACACGCTCTCTGCCGATGGCAAGACACTCAGACGCCAGATCGGGACCAAGGATCTTGCGCTGCGCAGCAATCCAGCGGGCGGCACTGTCGAAGAAACCGTAGCCGAGCATCTGGTCGAGGCGGCCTGCCTGCATGATAAGCATCTGGCGCAGTTGCATGATCTCGCCACAAAGTGCGAGCAGCACTTCGGGCGCGGCCTGGATATCGAGTGGGCCATTGCGCAGGACAAGTTGTACCTGCTGCAATGCCGCGCCATGACGCGCAACCGCTGAATTGGTGAATGCGATATCTCATGAGCAGCCTCATGCGCAATTTGGATGAAGTTGGAATCCGACAACGTCCAAGCGTTGCATCTCGCGCCGCGCCAACCGATCTGGAGATCGCCGATTTTGAGCGAGCCTTCTCCCTGCAACTTCCTGCTGACTACGTCAGTTTCCTGCGTTACTGCAATGGCGCGCACCCCCGCCTGGAGTTCTGTCTATTGGGCGCAAGTGATTCGAACTGGGGCGTATGCGCCGGCATTTTCTATTTCTTGAATTCCTCGGAGAAGGGCCAGACCGAGAACCTTTGGTACGAGTCCGAACTCCACAAGGCTTTGCTCGGCGATGGGCTTGTCCCAATCGCTGACGACGGATGCGGCAACCTTATCGTTCTGGATTGCGGGGAGAGCCCGCCATCCGTGAAGACGCTCATTGGTGACGCTGCCAGCAACGGACTCACGCAAGTAGCGCCGACTTTTGCTGACTTTGTCGACATGCCTATAGAACCAGGACTTTGATTGGTTGGTGCGCCAACCAAGCGCGAAGTTGGGAGCGGAGAAACAAGTCCAATTGGAATCAGTCGAAAAAAAAGGGCTGTCCCCTGTCTCGCTGACCGGCATGATGCTGGCGGCTGCGCTTGCGCCGCTGGGCAGCACCATGATAGCCGTGGCCCTGCCCGCCATCGGCCACGATGTGGGCGCGAGCGACGCGGAACTGACGCAGTGGCTCGTTTCCAGCTACATGATTGCCGCCATCGCTCTGCAAAGCCCCGGAGGCACACTGGGCGATCGCATCGGCCATCGCAGCGCCATGTTGCTCGGTCTTCTGCTTGTGGGTGTTGCGGGAGTCGTTGGTTACTCGATCGTCGATCTTCATGCTCTGGCTTTGGCGCGCGTGCTCATGGCCGCGGGCGGCGCGGCAATCATTCCCGCCTGCATGGCCATGGTGCGCACGCGCATTGACCCCAAGCGCCGCGCGCGCTGGTTTGGATACTTCGGCGCCGGCATGGGACTGGCCGCCGCCATCGGCCCGCTGGTGGGCGGAGAACTCACGCAGGCCTTTGGCTGGCGCTCGTTGTTCGCGGCGGTCTTGCCGGTCGTGCTCATTTCCCTTTTGACATTGCCGTTCTTCGGACGTGACACGCGACCTGCCAATGCCCCGCCACCCGCCCGCTTTGACCTCGTCGGAAGCGTTCTGCTGGGTGTGGGCCTCGCCGCTGTCATCATCGCACTCAGAATGGGCGAGAGGGGGCTTTGGCTCGCTGCGGGCGGCGGTGTAATGCTGGCACTGTTCCCGTTCTGGGAAAGGCGCGCGGCTTCACCCGTGGTTGATTTCCGATTGTTCAGAAGCCCTGCATTTGCGGCCGGCGGGCTCATCATCGCGCTGCAGAATCTCGCCATGTACGCGCTGCTCTTTCAGACGCCCATTTTCTTCAAGCAGGTGCGCCACGTGGAGTCACGCGAAATGGGGCACACGCTGCTTGCCATGACGCTGGCCATGATGATCGCCTCGATTCTCGGCGGGCGCCTGTCGGAGAAACTGGGTGCCCGCCTGCAGGTGGCGCTGGGGTCCGTGCTTGCGCTGGGCGGTCTGTGGTGGTTTCGCGACTTTGTCTCGATCCAGACGCCCACCGACATTCTCCCCGGCCTGGTGCTGATGGGCACGGGGCTTGGCCTTTCGTCTGCACCCTCTCAGGCCGCGGCCATGGCTGCCGCCAGACCCGAAAGCGCGGGTATGGCTGCGGGCGCCCTGTCTACGATGCGCTACATTGGCGGAGTGATTGGCATTGCGCTGCTCGGCGCCCAGATTGCCGACGCGAAAGACATTGGCGCCCACCAGAGCACGGTGTTCGTGTACGCAGCCTCGCTGTGCATCGCGCTGCTGATGGCGGCATTGCTGCCGCGTGCCGCTGACACCCGCACAAAGTCAAACTAGACCCCGACGCCGCGATCAGAAGCCGCTTGACGCGCACGCGTGCTCAATTGAACACACGCGGGTCCTGAATGCTGTCCGACTCGCAATCGACCCGAAGGAGTATCACCATCATGTGTAAAGGGCAGTCGCAAGGTTCAGCGTTCCGCCCCTTGGCTGCGGGCTGCAACGCCTTTGCGCTCTTGCTGCCAGCCGTAAGCACCGACGCAAACCCCGGCGAAGGCGAAAGGACCAGATCCGTGCAAAGCCCTAGAATCATGGTCGGGGTGAGAGGATTTGAACCTCCGGCCTCAACGTCCCGAACGTTGCGCTCTAACCAGGCTGAGCTACACCCCGATGCCGCTGCCCCAAGTTCCGGACAGGGGCGCGAAGTGTAACAAGCGACTTTGGCAAGGCAACGGGGCGGTGCTCAGGGTTTGTCGGACCAGAGCCCCTTCTTCTCGCGCCGCGCTTCGTCTTCCACTTCGCGCATGCGCCTTTGAATCTGCGGGTTACCGAACTCGCGCACGTCGCGCAGCTTGACCAGCCCCTGGCTGAGCATGGCCATGTTCACCATGACGTACTGGTCTACCAGCGGCTCACCGGTCTTGGGGTCCACGGCCTCCATGTATACCTCGCCGTAGATGACCCTCTGCTCGGTATCGGCGCCCTCCTGGGGCTTGATGTAGAGCGTCTCGCCGCGACTGAGAAACTTTGCCATCCACTCCTGGCAGCGGGCGTAGGTGTTGGGCGCGGCCCGCTCGGGCAGGCCTTCGACACCGAGCAGGCGGATCTCGCGCTCGGTGGGTTTGCCCCCATTGACAATCAGAGTGTGAGGAGGAATCAGCCGCGTCGCTACGGCAAGAAAGCGGCCGTTGGCATCAAACACCAGCTTGGTCAGGTCCTGATCGTCCTCGGTTTTGAGGCGCTCGCCCTTCTCATTCACCTCATAGGTCACGCATCCGACCATCAACAGCGCAGCAGGCACGAACAGCACCAGGAACCATCGACGCATAGGAGTCTCCTGCAGTTGCAACGACTGTGCGGGGCTTGAGTTGGCAATACAGGGCCTCATGCTATATTCCATTGGTCCCCGAAAATGCATCCGCCCCGGCGGTCGCAACCAAGGCTAGGTCATGGCTAAAGAATTTTCGCCGACCGAAATGCGCGGCAAGCGCATTGGCGGTTGTGAGATTGTCGATGTCATCGGCGCGGGTGGCATGGGCACGGTGTACCTCGCCACCCAGCTTGCATTGAACAAGAAGGTGGCCCTGAAGATTCTTGATTCCAAGTGGGCCGTGGAGCCCAAGAACGTCGAGAACTTCCTGCGCGAGGCGCGCCTGGCCGCCAAACTCGAGGATGAGCACATCGTCGCCATCTACGACGTCGGGTCTGACCAGGGGTTCCACTACATCGTGATGCAGCTCGCCAAGGGCGAGACCCTGAAAGATCGCCTCAAGCGCGGCGCCCTGGAACTTGAGGAAGCGCTGGCGCACATTGAGGGCGCGGCCAAGGGCCTCGCCGTCGCCCACAGCCACAACATCACGCACCGCGACATCAAGCCTGCCAACCTGATGATCGGCGACGACGGCATCGTCAAAATCCTGGACTTCGGCTTGGCCAAGCTGGACCGCAAGGAGGAAGGCAGCGACGACACGACTCAGTTCGTGGGCAGCGTAGCCTACATGGCGCCCGAACAGAGCGAGTACCTTCGCATCGATGCCCGCACCGACGTCTACGCCTTGGGCATCACCGCCTTTCAGGCCCTGACGGGTGTTCTACCTTTCCGCGGCGAGAACAACTGGGAGCTGCTGGTCAGGCACCACTGCGAGGAGCCGCTGGCGCCCAGCGTCGTAAACTCTGAGGTGCCGCTGACCATGTCGCGCGTCGTCCTCAAGATGATTGCCAAAGACCCTGCCCAGCGCTACGAGACGATCGAAGATGTCCTGACCGACCTCAAGCTCATCCGCCGCCATCAGCTTCCCGCGGCGGAGGCTCCCTGGGGCAAGCGCCCGCTAAACCCCGCGCCCGTAGACCTGCAGGCGACCCGCTGCGACGAAGTCTACCGCCGCGGCCTGCGCCAGCAGCGCGACGCGTTTCGTGCAGGCAAGCCGGTAAAGCCGCTGCGCGAGATCATGCTCGGCCAGGGCGTGACCTTCAAGAAGAGCGGCGACCCGGCCCTGATGCCTTCCAACTTCCTGGAGTTCGAAGTCGGCAGTCGCCGCCAGACTCTCGCGCAGGTCGTTGCCAGGGACTACAAGTTCGACCAGGAGAAAATCGTCTTTGCCGAACGCTTCGAACTCAAACCCCGATCCGATCGCTTGCTTCTCAACATCAAGGGGCGCAAGACGCTGAGCATCGGCGATGTTCAGAGGCTGTTTGACCTGCTGGAGACTCTGCCCCTGCGCAACAAGGCCGTCGCCGTGGCCCTGCCCCCCGATTACACCGCCCAGGGCCAGGACATCCGCTGGATCGTTGACGCCTATAACCTGCTCGACAAACGCGGCTGCGCCTTCTCGGTCATTGTCGGTTCGATGGAGAATCACACCACTTTCATCAACCTCGGCATCGACAGCCATATCAAATTGGAACTAGAGCTTGAGCGCACCGTAAGCATCGAGCTGGAACAGCTCGTGGCCAAAGGCGAGAACCTGCCCGGCTCCATGGCCAGCGAGCTGGGCGCCGCCGGGCAGCTGCCGGGCGCCGAAAAACTTACACCAAGCGCTCGGGCCATGGTTACCCAGATCAGCGAGCTGATTTCCACCGGCGACCTGACGGAGGCCGCGCGCGTCTGGCGCCGGCTGGTCAGTGAAGGGGTGGATCGCGCGAGCCTGGTCAAGCTCAAGCCGCTGCGGCACGAGCTGTTCGAGAAACTGCTGGCTGAAGGCAAAGAGGCCTTCGACCAGGATGACTTCCCCACCGCCACCGACCGCTTCAACCTGCTGATTGACCTCGACCCCGGACGCTACGAGGGCCACTACTACAAGGGCCTGCTGCTCAAACACGAGGGCAAGCTGGAATATGCCCAGGCCTTCCTGACACAGGCCATTTTGGCCGCACCGGACGAAGCCGAGCTGTTCTATCATCGGGCCATTGTGCGCTCGCGGGTGAATGACCTCGACGGCGCGCTGCGCGATTTGGACATGGCGCTGGACCACAACCCCAGACTGACCCAGGCCTATTACAACCGCGCCAAACTTCACAAGCGCATGGGCCACGACGATCTTTCGCGCCACGACCTCAAGCTCTATGAGAAACTCAAGAAGGAGCAGGAGCGCGCGGCTTCAGGCTCCAGCAACGAAAGCGGCGAGCGGCCGCCGGCTGCCAAGCCAGCGGAAAAGAAGAAGTAATCGCCGGGCTGGCTATGCAACCCGCGCGACAACCACGACAACGTGCCCACATAGTGCGAGTCATTGCTATTGTGGCGCGTTCCGCAGCGGACCCAGGCGCGACACGAGACCTTCATGCAACCCCAGACCGAGACACCCGGAAAAGAACGCCTTCAGAAAATCCTTGCACGCGCGGGCTTTGGCTCGCGCCGCGCCTGTGAAGAGCTCATCGTCGATGGACGCGTGAGCGTCAACGGCACGACGGTTTCCGTGCTGGGCACCCAGGCTGACATCTCGCACGACGTGATCCTAGTCGATGGCGAGCGTGTGCGCCTGCCGCAGAGCAGCTACTGGATTGCCAACAAGCCCAAGGGTGTGGCCGTCAGCGAGCGCGAAGCCGAGAAGTTCATCGCGGATGTCATTCCCGGAGAGCATCCGCGCCTGTTTACGGTGGGCCGCCTCGATAAGGGCTCCTGCGGCCTGATGTTCGTGACCAATGACGGGCGCGTGGCGAACATCCTGACTCACCCGCGCTACAAGGTGCCGAAGAGTTACCGCCTCACGGTCAGGGGTGAAGTGAGCTTCGCCACGGCCGCGCAGATAGAGCGCGCGCTTTACTATGCCATGAACGGCGGGCGTTTTGAGCGCATCCGCGTGGTACGGGCCTCGCGCCACCAGAGCATCTTGCGCATCACGGCCTACGAAAGCCTGCCGGGATCCCTGCGTGACATCTGCCTGAAGTTTGACCACCCCATCTCGCTCATGGAGCGTGTGCGCATCGGACCCCTTGAGCTGCGCGACCTGGCCCCTGGTGCGTCGCGCAAGCTGCGCACTCAGGAAATCCAGGCCTTGCAGGATTACTGCCGCCGCGCCGAGGCCTTTGAAATCGAGTACGAACATGACCTGGTAAGCAGCGAGAAGTTCGGACGCGATGCCCATGCGCCCGAGTTCAAGCGCAAGAAGCATGGCCACCGCGGTCCCCGCGCCGGGGGCCAGAAACAGGCCATGGCGCAAGCCCAGGAAAGGCGCGGCCCGGGATCCCGCCGCAGGCCCCGGGACGGCCACGAGGGCCGGGCAGGCGCCCGGCCAGACCGCGGGACGCGGCAGCCTTCCGTCGACGAGACAGAAGGCGAAGCCCGCCCCGATCCGCGCCGCGCCAAACCGCCGAGTTTTGAACGTCGCGGCCCCGGTGCCCGCGCGCAGCGCCGCGGCCAGATGGGTCGCAGGCGCCCGCGCGACTGAGCCGCAGCCACTCTCGATCGTCCCTCCGTGAGGAATAGCGTCCGAGGGCGACTACTGCCACAATTCAGGAGAGTTCCATGAAGCTGACATTCGGTTTGCTGCTGGCCCTGTGCGCGGCGCTGCTGGCTGCCCAGACGCCCGTTGCAGCGCAGGAAAAGCCTGCGGCGGACCCGCGGGCTGAGGCGTTGCGCAAGCTGCTGGAGAAGCACCAGTCCAGAATCGTGACCTTGACCTGGGTGACGCGCGCAAGCGCCATGGGCCAGGAAATCGAGACCCCCGGCTCCACCACCGGCATACTGCTGGGAGAGAAAGGGCTGGTCGCCGTCTCAGCACAGCCTTTTGCCGCCAATCCAGCGGGCCTGGCGGGCATGTTCGGCGGTGGCCGCCGCGGCGGCTCCAGCGCTTCTGGACCCGAGAACTTCAGGGTCAATGCTGCCGGCGCCATCCATGATGCCCTGGCCGCTCACGAAGACAGCGCCGTAAATATGCGCTTCTTCGCCGCCAAGACCCCCGCTGACAAGCCCCTGGCTCACCTGACCATGCCGGAGAAAGTCTCCGTGCCGGCCTTGGGCGAAGAAGTGGTGGTGCTGGGCGCCTACGACGCCAACCTGAATCACGCGCGATTCTTCAAAACCGCCCGCATCAACAGCGTGATCGAAGAAGGCAAGTACTACGGACTCGATGGCTCCATCCAGGATTGCCTGGGTGCGCTGGTCGTGACCTTGGGCGGCGACGTACTGGGTATCATCGGCCAGAAAACCAGCGGCCAGCCTGACCAGGGACAAGGCGGCATCGGCGCTCTGTTGGGCGGCATGAGCGACCCGGCGCGTATGCTTGGAAACCGCGTACTCATGACCCCCGCTGTGTTTCTGGCCGCAATGAAGAAGGCCCAGGAGAAAGTCAACGACCCCAACTTCGGCGCCGAGCCAAAGCCTGAACCAAAGACTGAACCCAAGCCCGAACCAAAAACCGAACCCAAGCCCGAAGAAAAGCCCGCAGTCGAGGAAAAGCCCCGCAACTGGCGCGGCCTCACCAAAGTCATCTCGGCCAACGAGTCTGCCCTGCGCGGCAAGTACGGAGAAGCCAAGGGCGGCATCATGGTCAGCGCCAAGCCCGAGGCCGAAAGCATGTGCGACAAGGCCGGTCTGCGCAACGGAGACCTCATTATCAAGGTTGGTGACACCTCCATCGCAGCGGATTGCACCATTGAGAAGTTCTGGGAAACCCTCGAGAAGGCCGAGGGCGTGGTCAAGATCGTCGTGATTCGCTACGGAGGCAAGCAGTACGACCTCGAGGTTCACACCAAGTAGGCGAAAGCCCCCACCGCAAAAGAACGCAAAGAGAACGGACGCGGCTTGCCGCGTCCGTTCTCTTTGACGACTTCGCTCAACCTCCTACGGCGCAACCGCCGCCGGAGCTGCACGAGCCCGTCGCGGCTCCTCCCACACTGCAGGAGCCGCTGGTTCCGCCGCCCGTGCTGGGCCCGATCTGGTTCCAGGGCATTCTGAGCAGCAGCATGCCCATGCCGCAGAAGCCGGTCAGGCCCGCAAAGGTCAGGCCCGCGCCCACGAAGGCTGACAGGGCGTAGAACCAGGGACTGAGCAGCGTGCCGAGGATCACGCCGGTCAGCATCAGTGAGCCGGCCGCCATCTGAACCTGGCGCTCGATGGAAATCCGCTTCTTGCCGCGCTTGACCGGCAGTCCCTGCTTCGCCCAGCCCGTGATGCCGCCATCAAGTATGCGGTAGTCCTTGAACCCGCGGCGCTCCAGCACCTGTGCCGCCATCAGGCTGCGGTTGCCGGTGCGGCAGAGCACAATGACGGGCTTTTTTGCGTCGCGCAGTTCACCCAGGCGGTCTTCAAGCTCCGGAAGGGGGATGTTCCAGCTTCCCTCGATGTTCTCGCCGGAGAACTCCAGGGCGCTGCGCACGTCCACAAAGGTGACATCCTGGCGGCGCAGGTCAGAGGCCGTGGCCACATCAATATGCACGCCGGGGGCTTCGCCCTTGCGGTTGAAGGTGAGAATCTCGGCCATGTTCGCGGGCAGGGGCCCGTGCACGGCGAGCTTCTTGACCGCAGCCTCGCGCGAGCCCGCCAGAAACACGACGTTGTTCCGCCGTTCGGCGCCCAGCGTGCTGTGGGTGCGCCCCTGGTAGTCGTGGCCCGGCCATACCACCGTGGCGTCATCAAGGGCCGCAAACTTGGCGAAGCTGTCGAAAAGCGCCCCGGCGTCTCCACCCATGAAGTCGGTGCGACCGCTGCCGCCGATGAGCAGGGTGTCGCCCGTGAACAGGTTGTCATCGACCTTGAGCGTAATGCTGTCGGGCGTGTGCCCGGGGCTTTCAATCACGTGAAGCTCGACACTTCCCAGGCTGATGACGTCCTTCTCGCTCACGGCCATGTCAGCGGCCTTGACCAGCGTGCCCTTGAGCATGGCATAGCGGACGCCTGTGGCCTTCTTGAGCGCGGCCGCGCCCGACAGGTGGTCGGCGTGGGTATGGGTATCGATGACATGGGTCAGGACCAGCTTCTGCTCGCGCAGGAAGGCAAGGTACTCGTCCACCTGGTCGTGGCGGGGGTCAATGACGGCCGCTTTGCGGGATTCGGGGTCGGCGATCACATAGCCGAGGCAGCCTTCGCCCGGCTTCTTGAACTGGCGGATGATGGGTTGCGTGGCGGTAGTCTGCATGGCTCTCTCCCTGGTCAGTGATTGCACTATATAACCATATAGCAATGCAGTCAATTCCCGCTGGCGCAGAAAATTCCGCGCGCTATCATCAGGCCATGAAGGCGCGCTCAAAGAACATGACGCCGCAGGCCATCGAACTCGTGGCCCGGCGCTTTCGCGTGCTGGGCGAGCCAGCCCGCCTGGCCATCCTCAACGCCCTGATGAAGGGCGAGCTTTCCGTCAACGGGCTGGTCGAGGCCACGGGCCTTTCCCAGGCCAACGTCAGCAAGCACCTCGCCCTCCTCGCCGACAGCGGATTTGTCAGCCGCAGGCGTCAGGGCCTGTTTGCGATTTACCGGATTGCTGACGCCAGCCTGTTCAAGCTCTGCGACCTGATGTGCAGTTCCATCGCGCGTCGCCTTGGCGAGGACCTGCGCGAAGTGAGCTGAACCCTGTTTTCTCTCCACTCCCGACCCCGTCGCGCGTAGAAATGGGCGCCCATGAGCGCGCCGTCCCTCGACCGCACCAACCGCCTGTACCAGACCATCACCACGCGACCTGTGGCTGTGCTTTGCGTCGTGGCCGCCTTCGTGGTGTTTGGCTATGTCAGCCTCAAGGACCTGCCCACGACGCTGATGCCCAACCTGAACTACCCCAACCTCACGATCCGCACCCACTACGCGGCCGCCGCCCCCATCGACATCGAGGAGAAGGTCAGCAAGCAGATCGAGGAGCGCATTGGCAACGTGCCGGGCCTGCGCCAGCGCAGCAGCATCTCCCGCGCCGAGCAGAGCGACGTGCTGCTGGAATTCGCCTGGGGCACAGACATGCTCCAGGCCACAGCCGACGTACGCGACCGGCTGGACCGCGCGCGCCTCGACGATGGCGTCGAGCGCCCCCAGATCCTGCGCTACGACCCCGGCCAGGACCCCGCTCTTCGCCTCATGCTGTTTGCCACCCGCGACGACATATCCCTGCTCGAACTGCGCAGCTTCGCCGACGACGTACTCAAGCCCGAGCTTTCCAAAATTGACGGCGTGGCGGCCGTGCGTGTTTCCGGCGGTGCCGAGCGCCAGGTCAAGATCTCGTTGCGCGAGCGCGACCTCAACCAGCACCGCCTGACCGCCCAGCAGGTGTTTGAACGCATTCGTGCCGCGCGCGTGGACATTTCGGCCGGGCTGATTTCGTTGGCGGGCCAGGACGTGATCCTGCGCGTCGTCAGCACCTATGACCGCACCAAGGTGCTCGAGGACCTCGAAATCGTCGGAGGCGCTGACCGCGCGCGCGTCCTGCTCAAGGACGTGGCCGACATCCGCATCGAGGAAAAGGAGCGCAAGACCGTCACCCGCTTTGCCGGCGCCGAAACGGGCTTTGAAGCCCGCGAGGGTGTGCTGCTCGAAATCCTCAAAGAAGGTGACGCCAACATCGTGCAGACCGCCAAACGCGTCTGGATCGCCCTCTACGGAGAGTCCCGTTACGAGGCCATCCGGCGCCAGCGCGGCGAAGACGCCTCGCGCCCGCCCATGACCGGCAAGCCCGGCGAAAAGGGTCCCGATGTCTCCAAGGGCGGCTCCGGCCGCGGCGGAGGGGCGCGTGCTGGACGCGGCGGCGGGGCGGGGGCCGCCACACGCGCCTTCGCGCCCGGGCAGGGCGGCTTTGCCATGGGCCCGCGCGCGCTGGCCGACCAGTTGCCGGACGGCTTTGGCCTTCGCGTGCTGTCGGACCAGAGTTACTTCATTGAAGATGCCGTCAATGACGTCACCAGCAGCGCCGTGCTGGGCGCCATGCTGGCCGTGCTTGTACTGTTCCTTTTCCTTCGCAACCTCAAGAGCACCTTCCTCATTGCGGTGTCCATCCCCCTTTCGGTCGTGGCGACCTTCATTCCCATGCGACTGCAAGGCGTGACGCTGAACCTGATGTCCTTGGGCGGCCTGGCCCTGGGTGTGGGCATGCTCGTGGACAACTCCATTGTCGTGCTCGAGAGCATCGCCCGCTGTCGCCAGGAGGGCGACAATCCGCTGCAAGCCGCCGTGCGCGGCATCTCCGAGGTAGGCGCGGCCGTATTTGCCAGCACGATGACGACCGTGGCCGTGTTCTTTCCCATCGTGTTCGTCACCGGCATTGCCGGGCAGATTTTCCGCGATCAGGCCCTGGCCGTGTGCTACAGCCTGCTGGCGTCGCTGATCGTGGCCATGTTCGTGGTTCCGGCGCTGGCGGGGCTCAGCTTCGCCGGATTGTCCCAAGCCCAGGCCTTCGCCGCTACCCGCGCCACCGCCGGATACCTGCGGCCCCAGCCGGGCCTGCCGTTGTGGCGCAAGCTGCTGTTCTTCGCTGGCCGTCTCATCCAGCTTCCGTTCGTGCTCGCGGCTCTGTTGGTCGTGGGCCTGCTCGACACCCTCACGCTGGTTCTGCGCTATGTGCTGCACGGACTTTGGGCCGCGGTTTCACTGGTGGCACGCCCTGTAGGGCGCTTGTTTGACCTGGGCTGGAGAGCCGTTGAGGAAATCTACCCGCTGGTGCTGCGGCTGTTCTTGCCCCAGCCTCTGCTCGTTCTCGCCGTTGCGGCGGCACTGGGCGTAGCGGCACTGCTGGTGTCACGAACGCTGGACACCGAACTTCTGCCGGACTTCCAGCAGGGCGAATACTACGCCGACATGGCCGCGCCGGAAGGCACCAAGATCGAACTGACCGACGCCGAGGCCCAGTCCTTGATCCAAAGGGCCTTTGCGGGGGAGGACTTCAAGTCAACCGTGGCGCGCATATCGAGTGAAACCGGCGGCGAAGGCCAGGCCGGAGACCGCCGCGAGCTGGGCAGCCACCGCACCCGCCTGGTCGTCACACTCAAGCCGGGCCAAGACCCCCGCTTGGTGACTGGCCAGACCCAGGACAATCTGCGCCGCGAAGTCGAGGACAGCCCGATGTTCCAGGGCAGCGGCGAATTCAGCGCGCCCCAGCTCTTTTCGCTCTCGACGGGCATCGAACTTGAGGTGCGCGGAAGCAATTACGACCGGCTGGGGCGTGTGGCCGAGGCCCTGGCGCGCGAGATGCGCCGCCTCACGCGCGACGACGGCCAGCCCTTGCTGCTGGAGGTGCAGAGCAGCCTGCGGCCGGGGCGGCCGCAGATCGCGCTTTCCTATGACCGCGAACTGCTGGAGCGCTATGGCCTGACGGCCGACCAGGTCACCCGCGCCGTACGCATCAAGGTGGGAGGCGAGGTCAGTTCTTCTTTCACCTCCAGCGGAGAGGACATTGACGTGTTTGTCGAGCTGGGCAGCGCCGACAAAGCCAGCGTGGATCGCGTGCTCGAAATTGAGGTCGCCAGCGGCGTTCGCCTCAAGGATGTTCTCCCCGCCGGCGTCAGGCCCGCGCCGGAAGAAGGCCCCAGCGAAATCCGCCGCGTGGGCAACGAGCGCGCCATCATCCTTCATGCCGAGCCCAACGGCGTTGCGCTTGGGTTTGCCAAGAAGCGCATCGAGGCGCTGGTGCAGGGCGGCAGCGTAGACTTGGACGACTCGGCCGTGCGCTTTGCGGGCCAGGCCAGCGAGATGGAGGAGAGCGTCACCAGCCTGTTGCTCGCCCTGGCGCTTGCCATTTTTCTCGTCTACGTGGTCATGGCCGTGCAGTTCGAGAACCTGATTGATCCGCTCATCATCATGTTCTCGGTGCCGCTCGCCGGTGTAGGCGTGGTGGCCGCCTTGATTGCCTTCAGCATGCCCGTCAGTGTCATGGTGCTCCTGGGCGTCATCGTGCTGGCCGGCATTGTGGTCAATAACGCCATCGTGCTCGTGGATTACGCCAACCTCCTTCAATCCCGCGGCATGTCAGCCCGCGACGCGGCATTGGCAGCGTGCAAGATTCGCCTGCGCCCCATTGCCATCACGACGTTGACTACGCTGCTGGGCCTGCTGCCGATGTCGGGCTGGCTGGACCCATTCATGCCCGCGGCCACGGGTCTGGCAGCCGCCATTGATGCGGGCCTGAAGGCGGCCGTCGAGGGCGCGGGGCTTTCCCTCACCTCGCCGTCGGACTGGCCCCTCATTGGCGGCAATACGTTCTCCCTGGCCAGGGGCCTGCGCTTCTTGATAGGCGGCGGCGAGGGTGCGGAAGTTCGCAAACCCCTGGCCATCACGGTGATCGTGGGGCTGACTTCGAGCACCGCCCTCACCTTGCTGGTGATCCCCACCCTCTGGGCCTGGATCAACAAGCGCCGCGACAAGCCCGTCACCCGGCCCTGACACGCGCCGCGCTGAGAAACGGGAGGCGCGGCGGCGCAATCGCTATTTCAACGGAATCCCGCCCGAGATCCCCTGCCCCGGAGAGAACCCATGGACAAGCCGACCGTTGCAATGGCATTGCTGCTCGGCGGCGCACTGCTGGCCGCCGCGCTGGCCATGCATGGCTGCGGCAACTTCGCCCATGCCCTCGATGAAGCCGCGCAGCTCCCGCGCCCCCAAGCGCTGTGGCAATCCATCTCGGTGGGGTCGATTACCCCGGCCCGCCGGCGCCTTGACGCCGACGTGCTGGAGCTGGGACGCAGGCACATCGTCAGGCTGTACGGGGAAGTCGTCGCGTCAGGTAGGACCTAAACTGGGCAAGTGGTACAACCATCCTCCACATCGCTGAATGTATTTCCCGGATCGGCGGTCCAATCGCATTCCCAACCGTTACACTCGCCATAGTTGCCCCATTAGCAGCGTCAGGTTGTGTCGCGGGGCTCGGTAGAATCAGGGCGTCCTGATTGGAGCCTGCCTTGAATTTCGACAACTTTCCCTCCACTACACGCTCGTTTGAGCGGCGCTTTTCCT
>JABARW010000001.1:0-63109 GCA_019186845.1 Planctomycetota bacterium
TGATGATGCTGACTTCAGTGTCCTACATGCCGGCAATCGGGTTGGCCCTTGCCGGGACCACCCTCGTAGGCCAGAGCATCGGCGCCAATGACCGCGATTGGGCCGCCAGGCTTGGCAATCGTGTCATTCTCATCTGTATGGCATACATGGGTGCCATCGGCATCCTGTTGGCCCTGCTTGGTGGCCACGCTATCCGGCCCTTCGTCAGTGGCGAAGGCAATGTCGAACTGGTGACGGATCTGGGCGCGAAGCTGCTGTGGATTGCTGCGCTCTACCAGGTATCCGATGCCGTCAACCTGGGCTGCGCGTTCTGTCTGCGCGGCGCAGGCGATGTGAAGTTCCCCGCTGTAATGCTGCTGCTGCTCTCGTGGTTCGGCTTTGTGCCACTGACACACATCCTCACGTTCGCCCCGGGTGAAGGGCTGGTGGACTTTCTGCCTCAGTACGGCCTGGGTGCGACAGGAAGCTGGATTGCAGCGGTGGTTTACATCTGCCTGCTGAGCCTGTCGCTATGGGCACGCTGGCAAAGCGGGCGCTGGCGCCGCATCACGCTGGCGACAACGTGATGAAACTTCGCCACTCCCGCTTCCAGAGCCCATCAGTATGAGGACGGACCTTCACGATATTGAACCACGCGATGCAGTTGCACGCGAGGCCCCGGGTGTTTTTCTGTCCCCATCTTCACCAAGGTATCGCTTGAGGGGAAACATTGCGTGCCCTGGGTACTTGGCGGTGGTAGTGGGCTCACGACCACGAATGGCGTATCTCCCGGCAGAGTCCTGACACGTATGGCACAGGCTTTGTTCGCCACTACGTGGCCGGCGGCGGTGGCATTCGCGCCTTCGTTTACTGCGGCGCAGCCCGCCGCGACACCGGTGCCGCTTCAGACACGATCAAACTATTTTGGCACCGCACACTTCGCTTCTGGCATCCGGTGCACGCAAGCGGCTATGCTCGCCCCATGCCCACTATGATCACGTTGAAAGAACATCTGCTCGACATACGCCGCCGGCTCGACCAGGCGGGCATTGACGACGCCCGCCTGGTAGCGGAGATGCTGGCGGCGCATGCGCTGGGTTGCGAGCGCGGCGATCTTCTGGGCCGCGCCGGCCAGAGTCTGGACGGCCCCAGCGCGGAAAGACTCGAGGGGCTCGTAGCGCGTCGCCTCAAACACGAACCACTTGAATACATCACCGGCTGGCGCGAGTTCTACGGTCGGCGCTTCATCTGTGAACCCGACGCACTCATACCCCGTCCGGAAACTGAGGGCATTATCGACCAGTGCCGCAAGCGACTGCCGGCGGACTTCGCGGGCCCGGCCATCGACCTCGGTACCGGGGCGGGTGCCCTGGCGGTGACGCTGGCCCTGGAGGTCAGCCGGCTGACGGTAGTGGCCGCGGACATCAGCCTGGGTGCGTTGCGCGTCGCGCGCAAGAATGCGGTCAAGCACGGCGTGTCGCAGCGCCTTCCCCTGCTCTGCGGCGACTGGCTTTCGGCCCTGGCGGCCCGGCCCTGCTTCCGGCTCATCGTTGCCAATCCGCCCTACGTGGATTCGGGCTATGCGCCCATCATGCACCCCGAGGTGCGGGACTTTGAACCCCATGTAGCCCTATTCGGCGGGGCTGGCGGCCTGGACCAGATTCGCCGCCTCCTGCCCCAGGTGGCAAGGCGATTGATGCCGCAAGGCCTTTACATGCAGGAGTTTGCCGCAGGGCACGGCGATGAAGTACTGGAACTCGCCCGCCAGGCCGGCCTGACCCGCTGTGAAGTGCTTCCCGATTTTGCGGGCATCGAACGCACCCTCGTCGCCAGCATCAATTGAACGCCCGGCTTCAGCCGCGCCTGTGTTCTGCCGATAGCAGAGTGGCGGAGTATCTTCGCCCTTCGACTATTGCCCTGCGCTTCATCGCGTCAGGTACAAAGCGCGCACCCATTATGCTCAGCAAATACGTCGTCCTGGGGGGCCAACGCCTCGCCGGCGCAGTTGCCGTCTCAGGAAGCAAGAATGCGGCCCTGCCCATGATGGCCGCCGCGCTGCTCGCCCGCGGCACCACCATTTTGCGCAACGTGCCGGACCTCAGCGACGTGCGCCTGATGGGTGAGATTCTTGAGTCCCTGGGCTGCCGCGTCTCGCTCTTCCGGGAGCCCGGTGTGGTGGTCATTGATGTCATCGACGAGGCGCCCGTGGTAGCGCCCTACGAATTGGTCAGCGAAATGCGCGCTTCGTTTTGTGTGCTCGGCCCCCTGCTGGCCAGGCGCGGCGAGGCCCACGTGAGTCAGCCCGGCGGCTGCACGCTGGGCGAGCGCCCGGTGGACCTGCACGTCAAAGGCATCCAGGCCATCGGAAGCGAGGTCAGCTTCCATCGCGGCAACGTGATTGCCAAAGGGCGCCCCAGGGGAGGCCGCGTCTATCTGGGCGGCGCCATGGGACCCAGCGTAACGGGCACGGCCAACGTCATGTGCGCAGCCGTGCTGGGCAGCGGTGTCACGATCATCGACCAGGCCGCCTGCGAGCCGGAAATCGCCAATCTGGCGGCCATGCTCAACAGCATGGGCGCTCGCATCTATGGGGGTGGTACTTCCCGGCTGGTTATCAACGGTGTCAACGAACTGCACGCCACGGATTTCAGCATCATCCCCGATCGCATCGAATGCGGGACCTTCATCGCGGCGGCCGCCATCACGCGCGGCGACATCACTATCGAGCGCTGCGATCCCGACGTGCTGTCGGCTGTGTTTGACAAGTGTGCCGAGATGGGCATTGAGCTCACGCGGGTGGACGACCGCACGTTGCGCGCTCGCTGTGAGCGTCGCCCCCGGGCCACGGACCTTGTGACGCTGCCCTATCCCGGATTTCCCACGGACCTGCAAAGCCCCTTCATGTCCGTACTGTGCACCGCCGAGGGCTACGGCGTGGTGGAGGAGAAAATCTACCCCGAGCGCTACATGCATGTGCCGGAGTATCGAAGGCTGGGCGCCGACATCCGCAAGCAATACGCAACCTGCATCGTGACGGGTGTGGAGCAGCTTTCGGGGGCGCCGGCCGCAAGCACGGATCTTCGCGCGGGTGCAGGCCTGGTGCTCATGGGCCTGGCGGCCCAGGGGGAAACCCAGGTGCTCAAGATCGAGCACATTGACCGCGGCTACGAGAGGTTTCACGAGAAGCTCTCGGCTCTGGGGGCCACGATCAAACGCGTGGACTACCGCCCAGCCCGCCGCGAAGAGGACAAGCGGCGCCTGGCCGCCTGACGCTCGAAATGAGTGTTTTGCACGCCCTCTGGCGCGTGACGCCTCACTCAATTAGCCTGATTGCACATCCGTGACGGGGTGGGGCAGACTGAGGCGCACATGTTGCACAAGGAGTTGACACAGCGTGTGATCAACGCGGCCAAGGCCGTGCATTCTGATTTGGGCCCGGGCCTTACGCGGGTTCTTTACACACGCGCGCTGGAAATCGAGCTGCGGGAACTGGGCCTCATGGCCGAGGTCGACAAGCCCGTGCAGGTCCGCTATCGCGGACAGAACATCGGCGAACTGGGATGCGACGTCTGCGTCGACAACGCCATCCTCGTCATCTGCGTCGAATCGCCCGAGACTCACCCCGAAGAATACGGCCGACTTAGAACCCTGCTCAAGAACCTTGAGCTGGAGGTCGGGCTGCTGCTCAATTTCAACGGGGCGCGCCTGGACATCCGCCGGGTGGAAGCCGTGACGAAGAACAAGGAAACCGCAGCCGCCGAATAGGGTTTCGAAACTCTTCAGAAACGCCCCGCCCGAATTTACGGGCGGGGCTTCTTGTTTACACTTCGCACACAACGCACAGGATCTGGCCCTTACAAAACGCGCCCCTGTAATTCCAAAGAAAGCAACTTACAGTCTGGCCGCTTTTTGGCCGGAATAGGCGGGCAACACCCGCGTGGGAAAAGAGTCATGTCGAAATCCTCCAGCGGCAGTTCACGCAGGCAACGCGTCGTTGAGCCCGATGACGCCTTTGACTTCGCCTCCTATGAGGCGCATTGGCAGAAATACTGGGCCGAGCACCTTGCCCCGGTCGGTGCTGACGCATCGCGCAAGAAGTTCTACGCCCTGTCCATGTTTCCCTACCCCAGTGGCGTGCTTCACTTCGGCCACGCGCTGCCCTACACCATCATCGACGCCCTGGCCCGCTACAAACGCATGTGTGGCCACGACGTCATCTGCCCCATGGGCTGGGATGCCTTTGGTCTGCCCGCCGAAAACGCCGCGATCGAGGCCGTGCGCGCCGGAAAGAGCAACGTCCACCCCAAAACCAACACGCTCGCCAACATCGACCACATGCGCGAGCAGATGCGCCGCTTCGGCTACTCCTTTGACTGGGAGCGCGAGGTCTTCACCTGCCGCGCCGACTACTACAAGTGGACGCAGTGGATATTCCTCAAGATGCTGGAGCGCAACATCGCGTACCGCAAAAAGGCCCGCGTCAACTGGTGCCCCAGTTGCAAGACGGTGCTGGCCAACGAGCAGGTTGAAACCATCGTCAAGGATGTCGATGAGTTTCAGGGCTGCTTTCGCTGCGGCGCCAAGGTCGAGCCGCGCGAAATCGACGCCTGGTTCCTGCGCATCACGGAATACGCCGACCGCCTGCTCAATGGCCTCTCCCAGCTGGGAAAGAACTGGTCGGAGCTGGTAGTCAGCCAGCAGCGCAACTGGATTGGCCGCAGCGAGGGCGTCAACATCGACTTCGAAGTCGAGCTGCGCCATGGCGCGTCGGGCTCCGGACCCCTGACGCCCCCCGGCACCGATGGCAAGCCTGTCGACCGTGTCCCGCTCACCGTGTTCACCACCCGCGCCGACACCGTCTTTGGCGTCACCTACGTCGCGATTGCGCCGGAACATCCCCTGGTCAAGCGTATCCTCGAACTGGTCGACAGCCGCACGCACAAGCGTATCCATGACTTCATTCAGGAAACGTTGAGCATGACGGAGATGGACCGCGCCTCCGGCGATGAAAAGGAAGGCGTGGCCACGGGCATGTTTGCCGTCAACCCCCTCAACGGCGAGAAGGTGCCCCTGTTCATCGCCAATTACGTGCTGATGTACGGCACGGGCGCCGTCATGGCTGTGCCGGCCCACGACGAGCGTGACCACGACTTCTCAAGGGAGTACCGCCTGCCCGCCAAGCAGGTGATTGAGCCCACCGCCGAACGAAAGAAGTCCGACACCGGCCAGCGCGTGGATGTAAGACGCGCCGCCTTCACCGAGCCTGGCATTCTGGTCAACAGCGGCAAGTACAGCGGCCTCGACAGCCAAGCGGCCATCGCCGCCATAGCCGCCGATCTCAAGGCCGCCGGCAAGGGCGGGCCCGTCGTCAACTACAAGCTGCGGGATTGGGGCATTTCGCGCCAGCGTTACTGGGGCTGCCCCATTCCGGTCGTTCATTGCGACAAGTGTGGCATCGTGCCCGTGCCCGAGCGCGACCTGCCCGTGGAGCTGCCCGACGACGTTGACTTCCTGCCCACGGGCCAGTCCCCCCTCACGCTGCACCCGGCCTTCCAGAAGACCCGCTGCCCCCGGTGCGGCAATGAACACGCCCGCCGCGACACGGACACGATGGACACCTTCGTGGACTCAAGCTGGTACTGGTTCCGCTACACGGACGCAAAGAACGGCGAGGTCATTTTCGATCCTGCGAAAGTCAGGCGCTGGTGCCCCGTTGACCTCTATGTGGGAGGGCGCGAGCACGCCATATTGCACCTGATCTACGCCCGCTTCTTCTGCAAGTTTCTGCACGACATCGGCCTGGTGGATCACGAAGAGCCGTTTACGCGCATGTTCACCCACGGCCTGATCCAGGGCGAGAGCATCAAGGTCGTCAACGAGCACATGAACCGCTACGTGACGGCCGATCAGCTGGAGGCGCTGATTGCCCAGGGCAAGGCCCGGGCCGAGGACGCTACACGCCGTATCGAGAAGATGTCGAAATCAAAACTCAACGGCGCTGACCCCACGGAGCTGGTGCGAAGGTTTGGCGCCGACACGGTGCGCATGTGCGTGCTGTTTCTTGGCCCGGCGGAGCAGGACTCCGTCTGGGACCCCAACGGCATCGTGGGCGTGCATCGCTTCATCAAGCGCTGGCACGAGACCATCTTGTCCAACGCGCCCCTGGTCGAAAACCTGCCTCCCCTGGCACCCGACCAGCGCCTGGGCCCGGCGGCCAAGACCCTGCGCCACGCCGCTCACTCGCTGATTGAGAAGGCGACCCAGGAGTATGAGGGCCGCTACGCCTTCAATACGGTGATTGCGCGGTGCATGGAACTGGTCAACGACATCCGCGCCTTCATCACGAGCGAGAAACTGGAGGGCGCCGTCAAGGGCGCGACCGACCCCACCTTGCCGGCGCGGCATACGTTGGACGAGGCGTTCAGCATCCTGAATCGCGCGCTGGCACCCATTGCGCCCCATACAGCCGAGGAGGCCCACCGGGCACTGGGCGGCCGGGGCAGCATCTTTGGGCAGCCTTGGCCCAAGGCCGATCCCGCGGCGCTGGTACTCGACGAAATCGAGCTGCCCGTCCAGGTGAACGGCAAGGTCCGCGGCACGATTCGCGTGGCCCGTGAGGCCGACGCCAAGGCGCTGGAGGCCGCGGCGCTGGCCAGCGAGGCCGTGAAGAAACTGCTCGACGGCAAGCAGGTGAAGAAGATGATTGCCGTGCCGGGCAAGATTGTGAACGTGGTCGTGGGCTGACGGTCCGGGCGGCCAGGCACAATCCGCCGCTTGCCCTTGGCGCGCAAATGCCTATCCTCTTGGCCCGCCCCGGCTTGTGCCGGGTGGCTGCTGATTTCTATTCCGGAGCTGTGCCGATGACGCGACGTCTGACCATCTGCGCCCTCGCCCTTGTCCTGGGCTTCATGCTTGCGGCCTGCGGCGATACCAAGAAGCCGCTTGAAGTCGTGGACTGGCCCTACCTTGAGAAACCTGCGGCATTGAAGGTGAATGGTACGGAACTGCGCGGCTTTGTGCTGAAATCCGAAATGCAGCGCCGGCGCGGCCGCAACGGGTTGGCCGTCAAACAAGGGGAAGCCCTGGCCTTCCTTTACCCAAAGGCCGACGAAGCTCCCCGCCTCAAGTTCAACAATGCACCCGCGGCCTCCAAGCTGGTGTTCGTCAATGATGCGGGCAAAGTGCTGCGCGTTGAAAGCGTGAAGCCCTTTTCTGAATCGCGCTTTCCCCAGACTTATCGCGTCGAGGGTGCTCGCGTTGTCCTGCAACTCGCGTCCGAGGATTTTGACAAGCTGAAGATCTCCGACGGCACCACCCTCGCCACCGAGCCCGACCTCGTCAAGGCTTCCGCCGAAGCCGAGGCAGAGATGGCGACCATGTACTTCGTCACCGAGCGCAAGGAAGACCAGAAGCCTGAGGAGTCCCCCTTCGTGCGCCTCAAGGTCCTTGACGAGCCCGAAGACGTCGCGCGCGGCATGAAAGACCGGCCGGAGCTGAAGGAAGGCGAAGGCGTCCTGCTTCCGGCGGGCAGCACCTACGCTTCGTTCTGGCTCAAGGAAGTGGACGGCACCTGCTGCGCCTGTTTTGTGGAGTATGTGCAGGACCGTTTCCGCCGCAGCCTGGTGGTGGGCGACATCTACGAGAACATCAAGGCTGAGGGCGCCCGGGACCTGGACCGCCCGATCTTCTCAAGCGCGGAGAAACCCATGTTTCTCGCCCTGTTCAAAGGCAGCGACTTCTTCAAGAAGAACAACATCGAAGAGCGTTGCCGCATCAGCATCGGCGGCATGGACTTCCAGCCGGAGAAGAAGCTCGACTACAACTCCATCGACATTCAGTTCGGCGGCAAGCCGCTGAACACCCAGCTGGTCCGCGGCGAAACAGCCATCCGCAACGCCCTGCTGGAGGCGCCGGCCCTGCGCGAGGGCAAAGGCTACGTGCTGGACTTCGACGATGCCTCGTTTGTGGCGCTGGACTTCGCCGGGCTGTCCGGCGACGTCGAGCTGCTCTTCATCGGCGGTGATGGCACATCTAAATACAGCGTAGCAGAACGCCGTGTGGTCAATGGCTCGAGCGCCCCGATCAAGGCCGGCGACGTCAAGCACGGACGCTTCGTGGTTCTGGCGGCCCGGGGCTTTGACACGAAGGCCGAGCTCAAGTTTCCCTACTCGCTGCGCGACCTCAAGCCTTCATTGCCCGCTATTGCCTTCTACGGCGAGAAGGACCCTGTCGTCACCAATCGCTGGCCCGCCGGCGCCAAAGGCAAGGCTCACGTCGAACTTGCCATCACCGATGCCGAGCAGCGCCGGGGCTTGATGTACCGCACCAGCCTCAAGCCCGACCATGGCATGCTGTTCATCTACAAGAGTGAGCAGGATGAACTCAGCTACTGGATGAAGAATTGCAAGATGGACCTCTCGATCGCCTATGTGGACCGTAAGGGCGTCATCGTGAAGATTCACAACCGCATGAAAGCGCCGGAGCAGGGCACGCCTGATCACCAGCTTCCAACCTATGATTCCGGCGCTCCGGCCCGCTTCGCCATCGAAATGGAAGCCGACTGGTTTGAGAAGAAAGGCATCAAGGTTGGAGACCGCGTCTACATCCCCGCGGGCTACATCGCCGAAGAAGAGTAGCTGAAAGCGCGCGGCGGCAACCGGCAATCACTGGCGGGCGGGAGCAATCCCGCCCGCTTCGCATCAACGGGTTTGACTGGGCAATGCAGCGCTTTGGAGGAACCATGGGTTGTCTGGCCGCCGTGCTGGGTTTGATGTTTCCCAGGCTCACGCTGATCCTGCTCTGGATCTTCACACCCTATGTTCAACAGGGCGCCTTCCGTTTCTGGCTGTGGCCCCTGCTCGGCATCCTGTTTGCGCCCTTCACCAGCCTGGCCCTGGTGTGGGCCTTCAATACGGAATTCGGCATTCTCCAGATCATCGCTCTGATCATTGGCGTCAGTTTCGACTTCGGCTCTACCAGCAACGCTGAACGCGAACGCCGCCGCCGCAGGCGCGACTGACGCGGCCTAGGCGCCCCAAGGGGGCTGTCAGGCGATCACGCCCTTGGTCACGTTCAGGAAGATATCCTCCAGGTTCTTGCTCTCCTGCTGCAGGCTCACCAGGGGCACGCCGCGATTGAGCAGCTCGCGCATCAGGCCGGCATTGCTGGCCTCGGGCTGGAGGAATGTAAACGTAATGGTGTCGCGCTCGATCTCGACGCCCCCGATGTCCGGCAGCGACTTGAGCACGGCCACAGCGGGATCGGGCGAACCCATCACTCTCAACTTCAGTTTCTGCCCGGCAGCGCCCCGCTGCTCGGCCAGAATCTCGTCGATGCGCCCGGCCTTCAAAAGCAGGCCGCGCTCGATAATGCCGACGCTGTTACACATGTCGGACAGCTCGGTGAGGATGTGGCTGGAGATGATGATGGTCTTGCCCAGCTTCTGGAGTTCCTTGAGCAGCAGACGCAACTCAATGCGCGCGCGGGGGTCAAGGCCGGCGGCTGGCTCGTCGAGAATCAGCACCTTGGGGTCGTGCACCAGCGTCTTGGCCAGGCAGAGCCGCTGGCGCATGCCCTTGGAGAGCGTAGCTACGTCTTTGTGGCGGACGTCGGTCAGCTCGGTGATCTCCATGATCTCGTCGACGAGGCCCTTGCGGCGCGCGGGCGCGATACGATAGGCCGCGGCGAAGAACTCGAGATATTCTTCGATCTCGACGCCTTCGTACACGCCAATGTAGTCCGGCATGTAGCCGATGATGCGGCGGATCGTTTCGGGTTCGTCAAGCACGCTGATGCCGTCAATGACCAGGTCGCCGTAGTCGGGATCGAGCAGCGTGGCCATCATGCGCATGGTCGTCGTTTTGCCCGCCCCGTTGGGCCCGACGAAACCGAATATGTCTCCCTGCGCAATGGAGAAGGAGAGATCCCACACCGCGCGGAACTGTTTGAAGGCCTTGCAGACATGCTTCACTTCGATCATGGGTGCAGTCCGCGGTTCGTTGCCGAGGCCAGAGATTCGCGCGGCTTTGAGCCTTTGCGCGATCCCCAGGCCACGACGGCTATTCCTTGTCCACCTTGTCGATCAGCGAATCCGGCAGCCCCTTGCCAAACAGGAACCGGATTCCCAGCGAAATCAGACCCACCGCGATCAGAATGCCGGCCAGCTTCCACAGCAGGTCCCATAGCAGGCCGAGAAGGAACATGAATCCCACCGCGGCCACCACGCCAATCGCGATGTACTTCCACTGTGACTTGGTAAGCTCCATGGCTAGCCGCCGAAGTTGTCCTTGTACCAGTCATCGGCTGCGCGCTGCTGTTCCGACGCGCCCATGAAGTCCGAGGTGTCATCGGCTTTGTCGAGCGTGCCCTTGGCCGATTTCAGCAACTCGGCAAGCTTGGCCAGCTCCTCCTTGCTTTCCGCCATCTTTGCCATGGACTCCTGGCCCTCGATACGCTCCACCTGAATGCCGATGATATCGCGCTGGTCCGTCAGCTCCTTGAGCTTCTTCTTGTAAGCGTTGATACGTGTGCGGGTCTCGCCGATCAGGGCCAGGCGCTCTTTGCCCACAGGATCGGCCTTCACCGCATCCAGGTCCTTGAGCCGCTTCTCGCGAATCAACTGCTTGAGCTTGTCTTCGGACTCACGAAGACGCTTCTCCTCCTTGGGAATCTCCGTGGAGTACCGCGTAATCTTCGCGTTGAGATCCTTGATCGTTCCCTGCAGCTCGCGCTTGGTCTGTGTCAGTGCGCGCAGGGTGTCGTTGTTGCCGCGCCCGAACTGGGCGAGGTCGAACTTCTTTTCGGGGCTCTGCTTGATCTCGGTATCATCGGGCGAACCCCACTTGCCGTCCACTCCGATGAAGTGGAGCGTATAGCTCGTGGCGTTGCTCACTGTCACAGTCTGGCTGCCGCCGCCCACGACCCAGTCGTCGTCCGTATGTTCCGAGCTGCTGGAGGGTGACATCGATATGGAGCCTCCCAACGGCTGATAGCGCAGGAACTCCTTCCACTCCTTGCCCTCCACCACAGACTTCACCGGAGCGTCAAGCCCTTCCAGCGCGGCATCCCATCGATTCGGCAGCAGGCCCGCGTTGACCAGTTCATCCAGCGTCGCAGGCACCTTGCCGCCATTGTCCTTCTTGTACTCTTCTAGAGCCGCAATCACTGGTCCGCCTGCCTGCGCGGCGTACTTCTCCGCGTAGAAGGCGTGGTGGATTCCAAAGGTCAGTACAAATGTCCAGAACGCCGCCGGGATGATCGAGAGAATGACGCCCGCCAGGGCTGCGCCCTTGTGCGACTTCTGACCAATCAGGCCCACGAAGCCAAGCACAAGAGAAATGGGGCTGAGGATACCGCAGAGGAAGATGCTGACAATCGAAACGATCAGCGAAGAAGTCCCAAAGGCACCGGTGCCCGGCTGGCGGTAGGCCGCGGGGTTGAACATCATGCGAGTCGCGCCCCGAAAGCCATGGGGCTGGGGCGGCGGCATGTAGCTGGCACTGGGCGGCACGGATCCCGGCGGGACGTAGCTGCCGGGCTGCGCATATCCCGGAGGAGCGCCGCCGTAGCCGGGGGGAGTCTGGGGCTGCTGGTTATAGCCGGGGGGAACGTTCATCCTGTTTCTCCTGTACTGCGAACCATTCGGCCGTGCATATGGCTTTGAACAGCGGCATCCGCGCCGATGCCTAGTACTTATAGAAACCCTGGCCCGTCTTTCGGCCGAGGTGACCGGCCGCCACATACTTGCGAAGCAGGGGACAGGGGCGGTACTTGCCGTCGCCCAGGTCGCGGTGCAGCACCTCCATGATAGCGAGGCAGGTATCCAGCCCAATGAGGTCTGCCAGCGTGAGCGGCCCCATGGGGTGGTTCATGCCCAGTTTCATGATGCTGTCGATGCTCTCTTTGGTGGCCACGCCTTCCATGAGACAGTAGACGGCTTCATTGATCATGGGCATCAGGATGCGGTTGGAGACGAAACCGGGGAAGTCGTTACAGTCCACGGGTGTCTTGCCCACGCGCTTGGCCAGCTCCATGGTAGCGGCATAAGTTTCGTCGCTCGTATCCAGCCCCCGGATAACCTCCACCAGCTCCATGAGGGGAACCGGGTTCATGAAGTGCATGCCAATGAACCTGCGGGCCCGTGCCTTGATGCGCCCCGCCAGCGTAGTGATCGAGATGCTGCTGGTGTTGGTGGCCAAAATGGCGTCCGGCGGGCAGACTTTGTCCAGTTTGGCAAAAATCGCGTGCTTGATTTCGAGGTTCTCTGTGGCCGCCTCGATAGCCAGCTGCACACCCGACAAGGCTTCGTAATCCGTCCCCGTGCTTAGGTTGGCCAAGGCCGCCTGCTGCTGCTCGGGCGTGATCTTCTTCTTCTCGACAAACTTGGAGAGGGACTTCTTAATCGTCTCAAGGCCGCGGGCGCAGGCCTCCGTGCTCACGTCCAACATGTGCACTTTGATACCGTGGACCGCCAGAACCTGCGCAATCCCGTTGCCCATCTGCCCCGCACCCACCACTCCGACCGACTGAATAGCCGCCATGCCCTCTCCGTGAATTTTGGCGCCAGAGTCTAGCACGCAGGCAAGACTATGAAACCTGCGTCAAAGGTGCGCCGCTATGAAAGGGGGCAGCACTTGTAAATGGAGTGCGACATCAGAACGTTCAATGTATTAATACCGAAGAAACCATTAAACGTCCAACAACTGTACAGTTCGTTCTAGGCTGGCGGATGGCCGTTCGGTTTCTTCAAGTTCGAATTGTCGACCAGTGCGGACGCCGGTGGAATCACCGATCGCAGACGCTCCGCCAACTGGTTGCGCCTGTTCGTCGGCAACACCTGAAGCACCCCATGGGGCAAGTCCGGCGCAGCGGTGTTCTCCATCGGCTCATAGAACACAACGCCCTTGAGGATGCCGGGCTGGGCCAGCAATTTCTTTATGCCCTCGCCGGCCCCGCGTGCCAGCTCACTGGCACCCACAACTACCACGCTGAACGCCACTTGCATGACAAGCGCCAAAGCCGCCTCCACGCTAGCCGTGGTGTGAACGACGTAGCCGCGCGACACCAGAACATCCGCCATGAGAACGCGGACGCGCTCGCTGCTGTCAACAACGAGAACGAAATGGCAATCGGTGCCATTAGTCATTGTGTTGGCCTGCTTAACGCCCAGCCATTTCCCGAACTGAATCTTGAGAAGATTCTACAGCATTAATGCAGAGTGTAGCACTGCATTTCCAAAAGAAACTGACCATCCAGTTCTGCAAAAACCCTGCGCGGCTGCGGCCATCGTCCGTATTGTTAACCACCCCATCGCTGTGGATGGACTGTTTACAACTAGCGGGCCCCAGGGCTCGCAGCATGGACTTATCGAGGAGCAGATCGTGAAGGCACTCAGTTTTTTCGTGTTGGCCTGCCTGGCTTCCGGCCTCGCAGCACAACGCACCGCCCGTCCCACCGAACAGCCGGCCAAGCCCGCGGCCAAAGTGGCGCCCCTGCGCGCTGCCGACGGCGCCCCGGGAGCGCGTTTCCCCTCGGTATCTCCGGATGGCCAGACCCTGGTGTTTTCGCTTCACGGAGACATCTGGTCGATGCCCACGACGGGTGGCCGCGCCACGCGCCTGACCCTCAACGAGGCCTTTGACATGCGCCCGCTCGGAACGCCCGACGGCAAGTCCGTCGTGTTTACGAGCGACCGCAGCGGCAGCTACGACATCTGGATCATGCCCATTGATGGCGGGCCGCCGCGCCGCCTCACTTTCCATGCCGCGCCCGAGGTGGCCTGCGGTTTCACGGCCGACGGCAAGAACCTGATTCTCCAGTCGGCCCTTTCGACCGACTGGGAGCTGTATCGCCTGAGCCTCGACGGCGGCACGGAAGTTCGCCTGACCCGAACCGGCGCCCGCGACGGTGCCACGCCCGACGACGGCTCGACCCTTTACTACATCGACGGCCCCAGCGACTCCAAAGTGCAGGAGTACAAGGGCTCGGCCAATGACCGCCTGTTCCGCCAGCTCACGGGGGCGGCCCCCGAACACCTGCACGTGTTCGACGGAAACACCCGCGAGCCGCGGCTGAGCAAAGACGGCAAGCGTCTTTACTTCACGCGCGAAGTTGAAGGCAGTTTTGAGCTGTTTGCCTGGGACGTTGGCACTGAGCAGGTTCGCCAGCTCACCCGCCTGGGACAAGACGGCCTGAGCAACTTCAGCCTCAGCGCTGACGAAGGCACCGTCTACTTCGTCTGGAAGTTCTACCTGCACTCGCTGGATCTGAAGGCCGCCGACGCCAAGCCCAAGCTGCTGCCCATCGTGATCCGCGAGGACGCTGCCGGTCCGCGCCGCGTGGAACGCACCTTCACCAGCGGCGTTGCCTCGGCCGATATCAGCGCCGACGGCAAGACCATTGCCTTTGAACTCAACGGGCAGATCTGGCTCCTGGGCGCCGACGGCGGCCAGGCACGCCAGCTCACTTCCGACGCAGATCGCAAGCAGATGCCCCGTATCTCGCCCAACGGCCGCGAAATCGCCTACTTCGCCGAGGTCAAGGGCAACACGGACATCTTCGTCGTGGGCACCGACGGCAAGGGGCTGCGCCAGATCACGAACGACCCCGCCCTTGACGCCTTCATGAGCTGGAGCCCCGACGGCAGCAAACTCGTCTTCACCAGTGAGCGCAGCGGCAACCGCGACATCTGGATCGTCAGCGCCCAGGGCGGCGCCGCCACCCAGCTCACTAACGCTCCCCAGTCCGACGACGACGCCTGCTTCTCTCCCGACGGCAGCCAGATCGCCTTTGACAGCGCGCGCGGCGGCAACACCGACATCTGGATCATGAGCGCCGACGGCAGCAACCAGCGCCGCGTCTATGGCTCGACGGAGATCGAGGAAGTCCCCAGCTTCTCGCCGGACGGCAGGTTGATTGTGTTCAACCGCATCGTACGCGGCCAGACCAGCATCGAGACTTCCGTGGTGGTCACGGACATCATGGGCTCGGGCGAGGTCACCGTGGCCCAGGGCCAGTACGGCAAGTTCAGTGCCGACGGCCGCAACATCTTCTATGTGGGCGGCACGGCGCGCGGCGGCGGCCAGCTCTACCTTGCGCCCGCGCCAGTCGCAATCAACGCCGGACGCCAGATTCCCTTCATCGCGAGCATCGAGATCTCTGAGAAAGAGGAGATGCTGAGGGCCTTTGATGAAGCAGCGCAGGCCTACGGCCAGGGTTTCTATGACCCCAAGTTCCACGGCAAGGATTGGGATGCGCTGGTGCAGCAGTACCGGCAGCTGGTGGATTCCTGCGGAACGCGCGAGGAATACCTGTACTACCTCAACCGCATGGTGGGTGAGCTTTCAGCCAGCCACTCGGGTGCCTTTGCCAGAACCATCAGGGCCCGCCAGTTCAACACCGGTCTGCTGGGCATGAGCATCACGCCGGAGGTGTTCCGTGACACGCGCCAGCGCTTGCGCGTGGACGAAGTGGACGCCCAGGGCCCCGCGGACAAGGCCTGGATCCGCAAGGGCGATTTCATTTTCCGCATCAACGGCAAGATGATCGCCGCCAAGGATAACGCCTACGCTCTGCTCGAGGGTACCACGGGCGTGGAGATTGCCCTGGTCGTTGCGGACAACCCCGAGGGCGAGAACCCCCGCGAGGTGAAAATCACGCCCGAATCCGGGCAGCAGAAGCAACAGCGGGATTACCAGCAGTGGGTGCTGAAGAACCGCAGCGTCACAACTCGTATCTCCAGCAATCAGGTGGCGTACATCCACATCGCAGGCATGATGCCCCCCAACCTTCAACAGTTCCAGAATGAGCTGGCCACGCCCCAGGTTCAGGCCTGCAAGGCGCTGGTAATTGACGTCCGCGACAACGGCGGCGGCAACATCCACCAGCAGCTCATCGACATCCTCTCGCGCAAGCCTTACGCGGAGATTCGTATGCGCACGGGGCAGAAGGTGGGCCAGCCCACGCTCTACTGGGACCGCCCCATCGTCGTGCTCATCAACGAACGAAGCTACAGCGACGCCGAGGTCTTCCCCCACGCCATGAAGACCCTGGGCATGGCCACGATTGTAGGCACCCAGACACCCGGCGCCGTGATCGGCACCTTTGACATCCGCCTTTCGGACGGCACCAACTGGCGCATCCCCATGTCCGGTTTCTTCAACAAGGATGGCTCAAACCAGGAGCGCAACGGCTGCAAGCCCGACATCGCCGTGGACATCACTCCCGCCGATCGCATCGCGGGCAAGGACCCGCAGCTCGAAAAGGCGGTCGAGGTCGCCCTTCAGAAGATCAAGGATGCCAAGGCCAAACCTCAGCCCAAGCCCGAACAACCCACCGGACCCACCAAGGAAGGCGACTTCGAAGGCGAGCGCGACGACGCCAAGAAGTCATAAGGACCCCAGAGCAACCCAGGGCGGCCCGCAAGGGCCGCCCGTTGCTTTGCGGCCGGCAAGGGCCACCCTTTGCGCGCCCGCCCCGTGGCGCCCCCTACACTTTTCAGCGCAGCAATGGAAGATGCCGCGCCTCTCATAAGCGGGTGTGGACCATGGCCAAAGACGACATCTACCAGGCATCTCTCGAGTACCACGCGCGCGGCCGCGCGGGCAAAATCGCGGTCGTTCCCACGAAGCCGACGTTGACGCAGCGAGACCTCAGTCTCGCCTACAGTCCCGGCGTGGCAGAACCCTGCCGCGAGATCGCGCGCAACGCCGATGAGGCCTATCGCTACACGGCCAGGGGCAACCTGGTGGCCGTGGTGTCGAACGGAACGGCCATTCTTGGCATCGGCAACCTGGGAGCTTTGGCCAGCAAGCCGGTGATGGAAGGCAAAGGCGTGCTGTTCAAGAAATTCGCCGATATCGATGTGTTCGATATTGAGGTGAACACGACGGACATCGACGAGTTTGTGGACACCGTGGCCCGCCTGGAGCCCACGTTCGGCGGCATCAACCTGGAAGACATCCGCGCTCCCGAGTGCTTCGAGATCGAGCAGAAGCTCAAGGAGCGCATGCAGATCCCGGTTATGCATGACGACCAGCATGGCACGGCCATCATCGCCGGCGCGGCCCTGCTCAACGCCTGCGAGGTGCTGGGCAAGCGCATGGGCGACCTGCGGGTCGTCGTCAACGGGGCGGGGGCATCGGGCATTGCCTGCACCAACTACATCATCGGCCTGGGCGTAAAGGCTGAGAACGTGATCATGTGCGACTCCAAGGGCGTGCTCAACAAGCAGCGCGACGACGAGCTGCACTGGAGCAAGCTGCCCTTCGTGCGGGATGTCAAAGGCCGCTATCTCAGTGATGTGATGGACGGTGCGGACCTGTTTCTGGGACTCAGCGTCAAGGGCGCGCTCAAACCCGAAATGCTCAAGAAGATGGCCAGGAACCCCATCGTCTTTGCCATGGCCAATCCGGACCCCGAGATCGACTACCCCGAGGCCCTGGCAGCCCGGCCTGACGTGCTCATGGCCACGGGCCGCAGCGACTTCCCCAACCAGGTCAACAACGTGCTGGGTTTCCCCTTCATCTTCCGGGGCGCCCTCGATACGCGCTCCAGGGCCATCAACGAAGAAATGAAGCGCGCGGCAACCTACGCGCTGGCCAAATTGGCCAAGGCCGAGGTACCCGACAGCGTGTCGCGCGCCTACGGCGGCGAGCGTTTCAGCTTTGGCCCCACCTACCTGATTCCCAAGCCCTTTGACCCGCGCGTGCTCTATTACGTCGCTCCGGCTGTGGCCAAGGCCGCCATGGATAGCGGCGTGGCCCGCGTACGCATCGACATTGAGGAGTATCGCGAGCAACTGCGCCGCAAGACAGAGCCCGGCCGCGCCGTGCTTTCCGTAGCCCTGTCCAAGGCCAAGCAGTTGCGCAAACGTCTGGCGCTGCCTGACGCCACCGACCGCCGCGTTGTGGCCGTGGCCCATCAGGTCATCAACGAGGGGCTGGCCATGCCGGTGCTGATCGGCGAGAAGGCCCGCATCCAGGCAGCCATGGAAGGATTCGACGAAGACACCTACGAGATCGTCGATCCGGCCAAGCCGCCGGAGCACGAGGCTCTCGAGGCCAGGCTCAAAGAGAACGAGGGCATGTTCGCGTCGCGCAACAAGCTTGACGCCTATACTCTGGCCGCCCTGATGACCGACCTGCAGATGGTTGATGGCATGCTCAGCGCAGCAGACAGGGTTTACCGCGAGACAGTGCCCAGTGTGCTCAAGCATGTGCGCAAGCGCCCGGGAGTCCGACGCGTCTTTGGCATGCACATCATGGTCATCAAGGACCGCGTGCTGTTCTTCGCCGACACTACGCTGGTTATCAAGCCCACTGCGGAAGAACTGGCAGACTGCGCCCGCCTGGCCTCGGAGGCGGTGGCGGCTCTGGGCGTCACGCCGCGCGTGGCTTTCATCAGTTACAACATCTTTGGCGCATCGCCGGACCCTGAAGCCCAGCGCGTCCGCGACGCCTACGAGCTCTTCCACACCCGCAATCCCGGCATCGAGTCCATCGGAGAAATCCAGGCCGACATCGCTCTTGCGCCCGAGGAATTCCGCAACGTTGTCAGCGCTGAACGCATGCCGCGCCCGGCCAACGTTCTGATCTTTCCCAACCTGGACACGGCCAACGCGGCATTCCGCCTGGTGCGCGTAACGGCTGACGCGACAGCCCTGGGCCCCCTGCTGCTGGGCCTCAGGCGGCCGGCCAATGTAATGCCCCGCGTTGCCAGCGTGGCGGAGTGCGTGGCCATGGCGGGCATCACCCTGGCTATGCCGGTGCTGGCCAGCGAATCGGGGGTGTTCAAGGCCGTCAGCAATCCCTCAGGTGAGTGGAGAGTGGCACGCTGAGCGAGGTTTGCCCGGTTCAAACGGGCGCCCTGCGGCGCCATGCATCAAGTGAAACGGGCGCCTTGCGGCGCCATGCATCAAGTGAAACGGGCGCCTTGCGGCGCCATGCATCAAGTGAAACGGGCGCCTTGCGGCGCCCGTTTCAAAGAGTCTGGGCCGGGTTGAGAACTTGTCCCCCCATAACAACAAGCTTCCCAACACCACGGCCCAAAATGCGGAGCAGTCACCTGCTCCGAACGGGGCGCGACGTTACCAAGCAGCGCCAAACTGCCAAGATTGTTTTTTGAAATCATGTGACGTGTCAGGACGCCATCTCATGACGCGCCGGATTTGCGCTTGATTGCCAGCCAGACAATCTGTACTGACGCCAGCACCATCAGCACCGCAAAGATCATCTGCAGGGCGCTCACCGAAATCACCTGCTTCAGGAACACGCCCCCCACCGCAGCCAGCGCTGCCGTCGGGGCCATGACCTTCACGATGCCACTTTCAATATTCTTGGCGCGCCAGTGCAGCCATGTACCGAACAAGCTGACCGGCAGGATCATGGCCAGGCTCGTGGCCGTGGCCGCGCGAAATCCCTCGCCGGAAAAGCGGTCAAAGGCAATCGCCAGCGCCGGCACCACCACAATGCCACCGCCCACACCAAACAGTGATGTCGTGATGCCCGCAAACAAGCCGATGCCGAGCAGCGCCAGCATCGCCAGCCCGTGATCAGTCGACACGCCAAACTCAATGTGCGCTGAGGCCAGGGGCACAAGCCCGGCGAGCTTCAACGCGCTGAAAATCAGCAGCGCCGAGAACGCCAGGCGAAACACACGCTCCGGCAATACCTTGTTGAGCCAGCGGCCGATGTAGGCACCGACCAGCGCCGTTGCCGCCAGCAGACCCGCCACTTCATAAAACACTTCTTCCGGGGCGCGGAACTCCTGCGCCACAAGCCCCACCACGGCCACGACCGTAATCACCGCCAGTGACGAAGACGCGGCACGCTTGATGGGAACGCCGGCAAAGGTGCTGAGCAACGGCACCATGATGACTCCGCCACCCACACCCAAGAGCGTGCTGGCCACGCCGGCCAGCAGCGCCGTGGCCACAATCCAACCTAGCCTGGAGACATCGGTCGGGGTCGCCGGTGTCGTAACGGCGCTGCTTGGAGGCATGGTCGACATGGTGGCGTTCATGGCTTGCCCGACGGCTCGATGCAAGCCTTAACGTCCGCTGCTATGGAGGTAATCCCAGGCCGGCCTACTTGGGCGTGGACGCAAGTTCCACGCGCTCACCCAGGTCATTGATGGCGAAATCCGCTGCCGCTCGCTCGCCGCCCGCGGCTTTGTCGCATCCACGACAAGTGACCCGTGCCCCTGTCACTTCACCTGCCTCGTTACGGGTCAGCTCCCACTCATAGGCGTTGTCCCAGGGGTCCAGGGGCACGACCTTGCCCGGAAGTCGGGGCGCCAAGTCTTCGAGTTTCTCAGGCCATGCCTTGGTCTCACGCTGATATTCGCCCGCGCGATTCATGATGTCGCGCATCTGGGCCTCAGCCACAGTCACCAGCGCCAGGTTCTCCTCACTGTTCTCAGGCGCGGGCTTGGGCGCGGGGGCGAGATCGCGCTCGCCTCCCTCTTCCTCGAAGATGGCCTGCCCGGGCATGGGCGAAATGCGGTCTACTCCGTCACCCAGGCCGCCTGAGCGCCCGTCGCTGCCCAGGCTGATGATGTAGAACTCGTCGTCACTCAACACAACAAACAGATATTCGTTGCCGAAGGCGTCTCTCGGAATCTCGTTACGGATTCGCTGGGCACCTCTCGTCAAATCCTGAAGCTCGGCGGGCAACTTTTTGTTCGCCTTTTTGTACTGGCGCACGGCCGCCGCCAGGTCCTCCACGCGCCAGTCATAATTGGTGCCAAAGCCGCGCCAGTCGTCTTCATTGTTGCGCATCGAGTCGCGCAGGTCGCGCTCGGTGATCGTGAAGTCAGCAGCATGGCCACTACCGCCTTCTGCGCCATCCGAGCCGTAGCAGATGAAGGCGAAGTTCTCGTTCGGAAGGGCCTTGAACACGAAGGCCTTGCCCCAGGGGTCTAGAAAGCAGGCCGCCATCAGCTTCTGGTGGTCGCTCTGCGACGCACTCTTGAGGTCGTCAAGACTTTCGGGCCAGGCGCTTTTCTCACGTCGGTGATTGAGGGCCAACTGTGCAAGCGCCTTCATGCGAAACAGGGCAATCACCTTGAAACCCTGCTGCCGCTGCTCGGCACGTCGTGCCGCCTGGGCCTGGGCTTCCTCGGCGCTGAGCGTCTGCCGCAGACCATCTTCCGTCCAGACGATGTCCGCATCGCCGCCTTCACCGCCGGGCTTGCCATCAGCGCCAAGGCTCGTGAGTTCGTAGCCTGTCGATTTGCTGGTCGCGTAAACGAAATCGCGTTCCCATCCATCCTTGGGAAGCTTCTCGATGAGCTGGTTCTTGACCAGTTCGTCCAGTTTATCGGGATAGGAGCCGAGAACAGACTTCGCGGCTTTGAGGTCTCCCGCAAGTTTTCGCAGCGCGTCCTTGGTGGCGAGAATCTTTGCGCGATCGGCCGCTTTGACTTTTGGCGCAGGCTTGTCCTGAGCCAGGTGTGGCATCGCGAGACAGACAAGCAACAAGGTGGCGGCAAGCAGGCGGACCATGTTCACCCTCACTGGCTATCATCCTAACAGGCCGAGCCGGTTGTGGCACCTTTGCTCTTTGCGGTGCTCCAGTTCTATCAGCGGGCAGCCGCTGTCTTGACGGCAGCCAGCCCGGTATTATCTTTCCCCCCTCGCAGTTCCGCGGTAGCTCAATGGTAGAGCATTCGACTGTTAATCGACAGGTTGCTGGTTCGAGTCCAGCCCGCGGAGCCAACCTACAACACAAGCGGGGAGCGGCTTTCAAGCCGTTCCCCGCTTCGCTTTTCCATCTCTCAAACGCGACTGTACCGCTAATTGTACCGTCTTAGGCAATCCGTTTGTGCCCAATCATGGAGCCTATGGCATGGCGCTTCATTCATTCCTATCCGCGGGGACATCGCGCGCGTCGCAAATGGCGGCCAAGCGGTGGCTCAGCCAATTTCGTCGAATCAGTGACCAGCTGGATTCACCCTGGCCGCGAGCATGCGTCTCAACGACATCGGCGCGACCGCGCCAATGATGGGACAATGAGCCGATTGCGAAGAGAATCACCGGCCCATTCAACGAATTGACGCCGGCACTGGACCATTTGCGTAATGCAGTTCGTCAACAGCCTCCCTTCATGCCCATCGATCCCGCCCCGGCGACTCAGGAGGAGCGCATGGCATTTTGGGACCGTTGCCGCATCTGGAAGCAGCGCGTGGCCAAGGCCTATGGCTGGCGAAAGACATGCCGCTCGTCCCTTGTGAAGCGCAGCGTGCTTGCCGCGCTCTTCCATGCCCCAAGTGGAAAGGACAACGGCGAGCCCGGCATTGCGCGAAGCCTGAGCCAATGGGTCGGGTCGCCTCCTGACGGACTTCTCGGGCACTTTGGAAGCGGAGTGGCGGGGCTTGCGCCTGTAACCAAGTCCGATCTGAGGGATTCGCTGGAAAGCGTCAGCGCGATGTTGTTGAGGAACGGTCGTCCACCACAATCGCTCTCCACGTAGGAGATGCGCGTTGTCACCGCAGCCGCTGACCACTGGGCGCACATTGAGAGGTACTGCGCTGGAAAGTCCTCAGCACCCGCGACGCCGCTCTCGGGCTGATTCGCTGGGCCGAGGACGCGTTGATGCTTGCCGGAACGAAGAGCGGCGCCGCGCCGGACCGTGAGTCAATGGTCGCAAGCGCACTATTGCTGGCTCGGAAACATCCAGAACTCACGGGCAAGGCAATCGCACGTCAGCTGGGGGTATCGCCATCTTGGCTCAGCAAGCAGGCCGAATGGAAGCGATGGCGCGCCGGCAGAAAGCAAGACCGCCGACCGGACAACTCTGAAGAGGACTGAAGCGGAAATTGCTTTGGAAAACTTGACCGTCGAACCCGCTATTTATGCGGGTTCGCTGCGTTTCAGGCCGGACGTGTGAACGGCGGTTGAAGTGTGCAGCAACGGGCGGTTGAAATGTGCGGCAAATGGCGGGCGACAGGCACAGCACCCCAGACCCACGTTCAAGAGAACATCCGCACCTCGTTCCAATAATCTGCCGCGAAATTCGCGGTGACGAAGATAGAGGGACGCACCTCCCATATCTGTCGCACGGACGGAGGAAGTTCTGCGTGCAGAGACGTCAAGGTGTGACCGCTCACGATAATCGTGGATTGGCACGGTGCGTGGGTCCGGCCTGCGCCCACGAAATCGTGGACGCTGGTGTGCACTGCTCTGAGCACCGAGCCACGCATCGGTTCAGCATCCATACACGACCCAATTCTCGGGCCTTTGCGATCTGGTGAATTACCAAATGTCATTTCCTTCATTTTGCGACTTAGCAAATGGAATATCCCCTTTGAAACCTAGCACAGCCATGCATGGGTTCGCTAAACTGATTTGCACAGGAGAAGAAAATGCGATACACAGCGCTTCTTGGCATTGCGTTGGCGACCCTGACACTTGTCTTGTCTGGTTGCGGCGGTGGCGGTGACACTGGAGGAGGAGGCGGCGGCGGTGGAGGCGGTACTATCCTGCTGCCCCCATCGGTTTATCCGCCGCCCTCGGGTTCGACAGGCGGCTACCAGATTCTGGTCGATGCAACCGAGGGGCAGTACTACTCGTTGCTTGTCACTGGGTCGGGTGGCGCCGTTCCCTACACTTGGGTGGCGCCCGTATTGCCCGCTGGCCTGACCCTGACGCAAGGCACTCCGACGGCCGTCCTGGCGGGTGTTCCTACAGCGCCGGGAACCTTGCAATTCACGATCAGTTATTCGGATGTTTCGGGCGCCAGCGGCAGCATCAACCTGCAACTGACCGTGCTGCCTGTGCCGCCCGCCTTTGCGTTCAATACGCTCGTCCTGCCGGATGGCGTTCAAGGCCAGCCCTATTCGGAACCCATCAGCGTCAGTGGCGGTAGCGCTCCTTACAGTTGGAGTACGCTTTTTGGTCCGCTGCCGCCTAACCTGAGCTTGGGCTCCTCGGGCAGCCCCAACAATACAATCTCCGGCATGGCCGGAACGCCCGGCACATACAACTTTATGGTTCGCTGTACCGATGTGACCGGCGACTACTGCGTGCGCGGCTACTCACTGGTGATTCGTCCGCGGGACATCCTGATCTCACCGGCGAGCCTGCCCGCTGGCACTGAAGGCGGCAGCTACGGTTATTCGCTCTCGGCCCAAGGTGGAACGGGTACGGGCTATGCCTACGTCGTCAGTGCGGGCAGCTTGCCCAATGGCGTGGCGCTCTCTGCGGCGGGGCAATTCAGCGGCAGTCCCAGCACAGCCGGTACTTTTTCCTTCGATTTGACGGTGACAGACTCGGGCACAGGCTACAACACTTACTCGCGAAGCATCACCGTTTATCCAGCCACCACCGCAATCCAGATTCTAACGCCCAGCATACTTCCCAACGCTGATCAGAACCGGCCGTACTCGGTCAACTTCTCGGCGGTAGGAGGCACCGGCCTCAGTTATGCCTGGACGCTGATGCAGGGCACACTCCCGCACGGAACCACGCTGGGAGCTTCGGGAACGCCCATGACTACGCTAAGCGGGGTGCCGCAGTATTCCACGGTGTACACCTTCACATTGCAGGTCACGGATTCCGCCTCCAACACCACCACCAAGGCCTTTCAGGTTTATGTCGCGCCGGGTGGCCAACCCGTTGCGATATCAACAACAAGCCCGCTGCCCAGCGCGCGCATCCAGGCGGCCTACTCAACGAACCTGCAGGTCACGGCTGGCACGCCGGGCTACATATGGCATCTGGACAGCGGAGCGCTTCCGCCCGGCATGAGCTTCGGAAGTCCCGTGGGATCGACCTGGACTCTGACCGGTTCGCCCACCAGCCTTGGAACGTTTCAGTTCACTGTCAGTGTCACGGACCTGCTCAATCAGCGTGCCGTCAAGACCTTTGACATTGATGTGGTGCCACCGCCATTGCTGACCATCACTTCCAGCGGCTCGCTGCCCAACGGCCAAACCGGCGCGCCTTACACCCAGGACATCTACGCCTATGGCGGCGCGCAAGCCGGTTTTTCATGGACGCTCACGGCGGGTTCGCTGCCACCCGGTCTGAGTTTCACCGCCACGGGAACGCCCTACACGACGTTGAGCGGTACACCCACGACGGTCGGGAACTACGTTTTTGAGCTGACGGTTACGGATTCGGCTTCGAACACCGCTTTCCTTCAATTCTCGCTCACCATCAATCCGCCCCCCGGCGTTCTGGCCATATTGACCCAAACCGTTCCCGACGGCGCCATCGGCGCGGCTTACTCGCAGCAGATCACCGCCACAGGCGGATTGGGCCCGTATACTTGGAGCATTCTTGCGGGAGCTCTGCCCGCCGGGCTCTCGATTTCATCCGGCACGCCTGCGGGTGCGATCGCGGGTACACCCACAGCCGCGGGCACTTTCAATTTCACGGTTCAAGTGACGGATTCATTGGCCGCGACTGCGCAACAGGCCTTCTCGATGGAGGTCTCGAACTACGCTCTGCGCATTCAACTGAAGCTGCCGGCCCAGGCCATGGTCGGGCAAGCCTACGCCGATACGTTCACTGCGGAGGGCGGGGCCGCGCCCTATTCCTGGTCGCTCGATTCAGGCGCACTGCCGACTGGCTTGAGCCTCGCGTCCGGAACGCCCGGTGCGACCATCAGCGGCACGCCCACGACGGCAGGCTTGTATTACGCGCGCCTGCGGGTACGCGACAGCCTTGGTTGGTTTGACTACCTGCCTTTGCGTGTGATCGTCATGCCCCCGGCAGCCGGGGCATTGACGATCATCAATACGACGCTGCCCGACGTCGATACCGGCTCGGACATTCATGAGCCCATTATCGCCGCAGGCGGAACGCCGCCCTACACTTGGGCCGTGGTGGGGACGCTGCCCGGGTCGCTTCAACTCTTGCCCTGCGGCGACTATGCCGCGCTGCGAGGCAACACTTCGGGGGGCACCTCAGTTCTCACCATCCAAGTGAGCGACAGCGCTAGCAACACCTTTCAGCGCGTACTGAATTTCAATGTTCACGGGATTTTCAACAGCAATGTTGACGCATTTGGGGCAGCAACGGCCGGCACGCCTGCGAGTTTCGACATCACGACCTACGGCGGCACAGGTGCGTTCACCTGGAGCGTTATTGAAGGCGCATTGCCCGCGGGCATGACCTTCACTCCGGGCACGCCTGATGCAACGGTTTCAGGCACGCCGACACAAGCGGGCGGTTACTTTTTCCGCGTTCGCGCAGTTGACACGGCGGGCTGGAGATTTGAGCAGACCATTGTTGGAGAAATCCTCCCGGCTGGAGCCTCGCTGGGCATCGACGTTTCCATGACCGCACGCATGGCCTATGGCGCTGCGGGCAGCGGCTACTACGAAGGCGTCTTTCCCACAGGCAGCACGGGGCCCTTCACATGGAGTGTCAAGCGCGGCTACTTGCCCAAGGGCCTTTCGTTCTCCGCGTCACAGACGGTGGGTTACACCGTAGTGCAGGGTACCGCCCAGTTCGGCGGGCAGTTTGTGGTGATCATTGAAGTGACGGACACTTCCACGTCTGCTTCGATCGAGCGGGCTTTGCACCTCGGGATCACGCCGGGAGGGCCCGCTTTCTCCACGCTCTCTCTGCCCAACGCCACCTGGGGTACGCCCTATAGCCAATCCATCTCCTGCACACAGGTCTTTAGCAGCGGCATCACGTGGCTCCTGCACAGCGGCGCGCTGCCGCCAGGCATGTCGCTGAACATGAGCGGCGATCCCAGCACTACTCTCGCGGGCACGTGCACCGTTTCCGGGAATTACTCTTTTGAGTTGAGCGCCCTGGGCCCGGGCGGCACGGCGGCAAGGCGACAATTCTCGTTGAGCGTCGCCGGCGGCCCCAAACTCCAGTTCCTGGTGCAACCAGGTAACACGGTTGCAGGGCAAGTGATAACCCCGGCTGTTCAAGTGGAGATCACAGATGGTTCGGGTACGCGCATTCCCACCGCCACCAATGCCGTGACGATTGCCCTGGATCAGAACCCCAGCGGCTCGGTTCTTGGCGGAACTCTGACGGTCAATGCCGTGGCGGGCGTGGCCACTTTCAACAACCTGACGCTCTCCATCGCCATGCCGGCCGCGCAACACACGCTGCGCGCGACGGCCATCGGGCTAACCGATGCCATCAGCTGGCCATTCCAGAGCCTGAACCCCGCGGCGACCGGCGTGCGCCTTGGGTTCGTGGCGCAGCCCTCAAACGCAGTTGCTGGGCAGAACATCGCCCCGGCGATTACGGTTGAGGTTCAGGACGCCTTTGGCATGCGTGACACGACTTCAACGGCTTCCATCACGCTGACCATCGATTTCAACGCCGGAGGAGCGGTTCTCTCAGGGACACTGACGCAGGCCGCAGTGAATGGCCTTGCGACCTTTGCCGCAGTCTCACTCAATCGCACCGGCGCAGGCTACTCGCTCAAGGCTTCAGCAACGGGACTTCAGGGCGGCATAAGCGCAGGCTTCACGATCACGCCCGACGTGCCGAACAAACTGCTGTTTGTGGAGAGCCTGTATGCGTTTGAATCCGGCGTTTCGTATGGCGTTACCGTGCGCGTGCAGGTCAGCGACCAGTTCAACAATTTGATTCCCAGTGCGACCAACCTGGTCACGCTCTCTCCCAACGGCTCCGGTTCAAGCTTTGCACTGAGCGGTACCACTTCCGTCAATGCTGTCAATGGCATCGCTTCGTTTACGAACCTGGTCTGCACAACCGCGGTGTACACTGCGGGGTGCAGTATTCTTGCGAATACCACAGGCCTCGCCCAAGCCATGAGCAGCGTTTTTTACGTCATCCCTGCTCCGTCAACCAGCGGGCCTGTCAGGGCCAAGTTCGTCGTCGAGCCCCTCGATTGCGATGCGGGCCAGGCCTTCGGAGTGACGGTTGAACTCCTGCAAAGCAACGACGACCGTGCTTGGGGCGCGACCAACAACGTAACGCTTTCGTTTCAGACAACACCGGCCGGGCCCGGTCCCTCCGCGATCCTTAGTGGCACATTGACAGCGGCATGCGTCAATGGACGCGCAACATTTTCCGGAATTTCGATCAACCGCGCGGGCGGGTTCTTCCAGTTGCGCGGTGTTGCGGCAGGAATGCCGGGTGGATATTTCAATCCCGAGGCTGTTAGCCGCCAGTTCTCGGTTCGGCCGGGCGCCGCGAGCCAGTTGACATTCGCGACCCAGACCACGGACGTCGCCGTTGCAACGGCGTTCGCTCCCGACGTCGAGGTGCAGGTTACGGACAGTTTCGGAAACTATGTCACCACGGGTACCCCCGTGGTATCCGCAAGCATCGACGCCAACCCAGGAGCCGCGTCACTGGTCGGCAACTCGATTGTCAACGCGTTCGGCGGCAGGGCGCGGTTCATCGGACTTGGGCTGACTCAGCCGGGACGCAACTATCGCCTGGCCGCCTCGGCCACGGGCCTTACCGGCGCACTCAGCAACCAGTTCCATGTGATTGGCCCGGCTGCGGTTTTGCTCCAGGTCGGCAGCGTATCTCCGAATAACGCGCTGCCCAATACGCCCCTGAGCATGATATTCGAGATTAACGACGTTGCGGGAACGCGCGTCACTACGGGCACACATCTTGTTTCCATAGCCTTTGAGACCAACCCGGCAGCGACCACATTGACTGGCACGCTCAACGCTTCGTCATCGGCAGGCGTCGTCAGCTTCAGCAACGTCAGAGTGATGGGGCCAGGCCAGGCATTCAAGCTGGTAGCGACGGCTTCTGGCCTGGCGCCTGGCCTCACGGGATCATTCAACGTGGCTGGCCCCGTGTCCGTCATGCGGCTCAACGGCACGGCTACCGATATTGCGGCGGGGGTCGCCTCCAGCTTCCCCATCCAGCTTGTGGATGCATTTGGCAACGTGATGACCAACGCTACGAACACAGTAAACGTTGCTCTCGGAGCCAACCCAGGCGGCAGCACGCTTTCTGGAACCACAAGTGTTGTCGCCGTCAACGGCGTGGCCGCATTTGGCAACCTCTCCATCAACAACCCCGGCTCCGGTTACACACTTGTGTTCACCTCCTCGGGCCTGCCCAACCTGACAGTGGGCCCTTTTGACGTCGTTTCTTCAACTACGCCCTACAGCCTGGCCTTTGTCACGCAACCCCAGAGTTCCTACGTAGGCGGCACCTTCAGTTGCTCGGTGCGTATCCGCAATGTCACCGGATCTACGCTGACGGGCTCCACGCTGCCCATCTCTGTCGCACTGCTGGACGAGCCACAGGGTGCAGTGCTCAGCGGCACGGTCACAGTCGATGCGGTCAACGGCGTGGCAACCTTCAGCGGGCTTGGCTGCAGCAAGAAAGGCACAGCGCTGCGCCTCTTTGCCTCGTGCGGCAGCCTGAAAACCGCGCAAAGCAATACCTTTTCGATGGAGGGCGCGCCTGTCGCGCTTGTCGTGACGACACAACCTCGCAGCTCGCTGGCTGCGAACAATGCCGGGCCGGTCGTGTTCCGCATCGTGGATGCCGATGGCGATTCAATCACCCGCTTCAATACCAGTGTCTCGCTTTCACTTTCAGGCGGAACCGGTGGCGCTGTGCTGGGATCGACCCCTTCGTCTCCTGCCACCACCATAAACGGTTCGGCCAGTTTCACCAACGTCAACGTGAACCAGGTCGGCGCAGGCTACCAGATCACCGCAACGGCATCGGGATTGACTCCTGCGAGCACAGAGCCCTTTGACATCGTCGCCGCGGCCGGAACCCCGGCGCGCCTGAGCATCCTGGTGCAGGGCGGATCGGGCAAGGCCGGCGTCGCGCTCAACCCAGCGCCGCAGATTGCCGTGCGTGATGCGCTCAATGTCCTGCTCACTACCGCAACCACTGCCGTTACGGCCAGCGTCTACTCAGGCCCCAGTGGCGCGGCATTGGTCGGAACCGTGACGGTCAATGCAGTCAACGGAGTCGCAACTTTCAGCAACCTCGTGCCCAACATGCCTGGCGCCTTCGTGATTCGGTACAGCGCCGGCGGTTGTTCGCCCGTGAATTCGATGAACATCACCGTTGCAACGGGATTCGGCGCTGCGACAAAGCTGGTGTTTGCCAGTATGTCGGGTGGCTATGCCACCAACCAGATAATGGAGCCCGCAATCACGGTGCTGGTGCTCGACGCGGCCGACAATCAGGTTTACACGTACTCCACGCCCATCACCGTTGCGCTGCTCGCAAACCCTGGCAGTGCGACGTTGTCCGGAACGCTCACTTTGGTTCCCTCAAGCGGCGCGGCCTCTTTCAGCACGCTTTCGCTCAACGCACCGGGCATCGGCTACACGCTCGCCGCAAGTTCCGGAAGCCTGATTCAAGGAGTCAGCACAGCGTTCAATGTTGGTACACCAGGCGTGGCCGCGCGTCTTTCGTTCTACACTGAGCCACCTGCGGCAGCCGCGCCCGGCGTGGCGTTTGCGTCGCCGGTACGCGTTCGCGTGGTCGATGTGCGCGGGGTCATGGTGCCCAGCGCTACGAACGCAATAACACTTTCCTTTGCGGCAAACCCGGGCAGCGCGAGTTTGGGCGGCACACTGACCGTCAATGCCGTGGCCGGAGTGGCGACGTTCAGCGGCCTGAGCATCAACGCTGCCGCCAACGGCTACAAGCTGCTGGCTTCTTCAGGGAGCTTCGTAACTGCAACTTCCCAGGAGATTGATGTAGGCGCCGCCGGTGTTGCCTCTGGACTTCGGTTCTCGCTTCAACCCGTGGGCGCACAAAACGGCTTGCCGCTGGATCCCTTCGCCAGAGTGCAGGTGATCGACGTTTTCGGAAATGTCGTGACGGGCGCAACGAATTCAGTCGCGCTGGCGCTTCCTTCTTCCATGACGGGAGCTGCGCTCGGCGGCACGCTCAGTGTTGCCGCAATCAACGGGGAAGCGACTTTCGCCAATGTAGTCCTGACGGGAACCAACGGGAGCTACCGCTTGGAGGCCTCGTCTGGCGCGCTGCGCATCGCCACCAGCAACCTGTTCCAGCTTTCTGGCGCGCCCACGGAAATAGCCTTTGCGCAACAGCCCACAAACGTCGTGGCGGGCTCTTTCGTGTGGGCGCCGGTCAAAGTTGAATTCCGCGACGGCAGCGGACAGCGACTGACGACCGTCAATCGACTGGTGACCATCGCGCTGGGCGCAAACCCGGGCGGTTCGACACTTTCCGGAACGCTCAGCGTGCAAGCCGTCAACGGCGTCGCGGTTTTCAGCAATCTTTGGCTGAACAAAGCTGCGTCGGGATACACGCTGGTCGCGGCCTCGACGGGGCTGACCTCGATCGCCAGCGCGAGCTTCAACGTGGCGGCAGGCGTACCCGCAAACATGTCGTTCACTGTGCAGCCTTCAAACGGCCTGACCGGCGTGGCGCTCAACCCGGCACCGACGGTATCCGTAACCGACCTCTACGGCAATCCGGCGACCAGCGCAACCGGGCTTGTCCAGATCACGCTGTTCGCCAATCCCGGTGACAGCATTCTGCTCGGAACGCAGCAGGTTGCACTTTCGCAAGGCCAGTCCGTCTTCCCTGATCTGGCGCTTCTTGTTCCCGCAAGCGGTTACAGCCTGCGCGCGGCACTTGCGGGCTACGCATCCGCAACCAGCGCGAGTTTCGACATTTCTGCGGGCGCGCCAAAGTGTCTCGTGTTCAGGACGCAGCCCTCATGGACGGCCTCGGGAAGCAGCATCAGCCCTGCGGTGCAGGTGGAGTTGCGCGACATGACCGGCGCCCTGTGCACGGCGGCCACCAACTCTGTGACTATTGTGCTGGGGTCCAACCCGGGCGGTGCCGCACTCTCGGGAACGCTCACTCAGGCGGCCGTGGGCGGAGTTGCAACCTTTGCAAACCTCTCGCTTAACAGCAACGGTGTGGGCTACACACTTGCAGCCTCAGCTACGGGGCTGGCCGGAGCCACCAGCCGACCCTTCGATATCGCGCCCAATCCCGCGCCGGTGGTTCAGGAACTCTGGCCGCCGATGGTGCGTGGCGGCATCAGCGCAGCAATCTACGGGACGGGCTTCAGCACCACCCCCGCAAGCAACAACGTGAGTTTTGGCGGCGTGAGCGCCGCAGTGACCAGCGCGAGCGGGCAAAAACTCGTAGTCACTGTTCCATTGAGCGTGGCGGCCGGGAACCTGACGGTGACGGTGTCGGGCCGCACCAGTGTTGCCTTTACCTATCAAGTCGGGCCTGTTCGCTGCAACTTTGCCAACTCGGGCGCGCAGGACCAGGCGTTGAATAACAGCTGGTCTTCGGCCTCGCCCGATGGCCGGTTCGTCATCTTCGCGTCCGCCGACACCGCGCTGGTCACCGGTGACACCAATTTCCGCCGCGACGTCTTTCTGCGCGATACGGTCACGGGCACAACCACGCGCGAAAGCGTAGCGACCGGTGGTGTCGAGCTAGACGGAGACAGCACCGCCATACAGGTCTCTTCGGATGGCCGCTTCGTGCTGTTTACTTCCGACGCGAACAACATCTCTACGGACCCGCGGCGCATCGCCGGCAAGCCCATGACCTACCTGCGCGACCGCCAGAACAACATCACGACACAGGTCGGCACGTTGATTGACAACGGCTCTTCCAATGCCGTGGGTGTTGTCGGCAGCATGATGACGGCAGACGGGCGTTATGTGGTGTTCACACGTGGTCAAGACATCGGCGCAGGCTGGTACATCGGCCAGCCGACGGCGGAAATCGTGTTTCTCGATGTTCAGAGCGGCGTGGCGCAGTGGGAGTTTCCGACAGTCGATGGATCTCCAGCCAGTGTCGGCATCTGGCTGCTTGACATGACTCCGGACGGGCGCCTGATTCTGTTCTCCGCCGAAGACGGCAACTTTGTCGCTGGCGACACCAACGGCCATTCCGACGTCTTCCTTTATGATCGCGCCAGCAAAGTCACGCGAAAGATCAGCAATGGCATGGGCGGCGCACAGTCAAATCAGGACAGCTACACCGGCGTGATTTCCGCCAACGGCCGATTCGTTGCCTATAACTCTTACGCCAGCAACCTGGTGGCCGGCGACACCAACAACGATAGCGATGTGTTTCTACTGGACTTGAGCACAGAGTCGACACAACGCGTCAGCCTCACCGCGTCCGGCGCGCAGTCCACCGGTGGCAGCGGCGCCGTAGCTGTATCCAACGATGGGCAGATCATCGTTTTCGGGAGTCAGGCCGCGGACCTCGTGTCCGGCGATACAAACGGTTTCTCCGACCTTTTCGTGCGCGACCGGGCAGCATCATCCACAACGCGCATTTCTGTTTCTTCCTCGGGCGGAGAGGCTGATTTCGGCGTACAGACCGTCTTCAAAATGCTGCCGCGTGCCGAAGGAATCTACTGCAACAGCGGCGCCACCAACCTAGTCGCCGGCGATTCCAACAACAGTATCGATGTTTTCATGTTGCCCCTGGGCATGAATTCGCGACCCGGGCCGCACATCACGGCGCTCGCGCCCGGTCTGGTGCTGGCCGGCGGCTCGTTGGAAATCTTCGGCCACGGTTTCTCGAGCATCGCTTCGGCCAATACCGTGCTTGTCGGAGGCGTGGCCGCGACCGTTACCTCTGCATCCTTCTCAAGGCTTGTGGTGACGGTGCCGGCTTCTGCCGTCGACGGGCCGGTGCTCGTGGCGCTTTCAGACCAGGTCAGCAATGCGTCGTTGCTTCGCGTCGGGGTACGCCGCACCTCGGTTGCGAACTCGGGGACTCAGGCCAACAGCTCCAGCGCCGCCTTCGGCATTTCCACGGAAGGGCGTTACGCGCTGTTTTCAAGCTCGGCTACGAACCTGGTAGCCGGCGACACGAACGGATTCGTAGACGTTTTCGTGAAGGACACCCTGACAGGCAGAATCGAGCGCATCAGCATGGGCCTGGCCGGCGCCGAGCCTAACGCCGATTGCCTCAATGCCAGCATGTCCGGCGACGGCCGCTTTGTCGCCTTTGAGTCGGACGCTACTAACCTCGTCGCCGGCGACACCAATGGCGTGAGGGACATCTTTGTGTACGACCGTGCGCGCAGAATCATGCGCATATACTCAAAGCCGCTGGGCGGCGGGCAATCCAACGGCACCTCGCGCAACGCCAGCTTCTCGGCTGATGGCTCCTATGTTGCGTTTGAATCCGACGCGACAAACCTCGTGTCCGGAGACACCAACGGCGTCACGGACGTTTTTGTGGCCTGGTTCTGGATCCAGTGCGTGCGTTTCCGCCTTAGCGTTGACAGCTCCGGCAATGAGGCCAACGGGCCTTCTTTCAAGCCGCGCGCATCGTTCAGCGCCGACGGCGTGGTTTTCGAATCCGACGCGACCAACCTGGTGGCAGGCGATACCAACGGAGTTCGCGACGTATTCGTGCACCGCCGTGGGCCGGCAACGACAGTTCGGATCAGCGTGGCCACGGGTGGTGTGCAGGGCAACGCGACCTCGGCAAACGGCTCGATCAGCGCCGATGGCAGCGTGGCCGCGTTCCAGTCCGACGCTAACAACCTGGTGGCCGGCGACAGCAACAATCGCACTGACGTGTTTGTGCACGCCCTAGCATCTTCAAGCTCAAGCTGCGTCAGCGTTGACGGCGCTGGCGTGCATGGCAATGATCACTCGACATCGCCGGAGCTTTCGGCACATGGTCGATGGATCGTATTCAAGTCTTCGTCGACAAACCTGGTTGCGGGCGACACCAACGCAGTGGACGACATTTTCATGCGGGATGTCCAGTCAGGAACAACTTTGCGTCAGAGTTTTTCAAGTGCCGGTGTTCAGGGCAACGGCAACTGTGGTTCCCCCAGGATCAGCGCCTCAGGAGATAGCATCTGCTTCGATTCACTGGCCGACAATCTTGTCACCGGGGATACAAATAGCGCCGCGGATACATTTGTGACGCAGCGACGACCCTGAACCTGATTGCCATTCGAAGTGCGTTTCTGATGCCCCCGACGGGGCCGAAGCCCTTGGCATGCCCCGCCGCTTACGTGTATGGATCCGATTTTAATGCTTTGACCAAACGGACCCGCAGGCAAGTGTGGCGACATAGTGAAGCTTGTAAGGGGCGGTTGAAAAGTGAAGCACCCCAAAGGGATGAAAAGGGCGGTCGAAAAGTGAAGCGCCTCCAGGTAGGCCCACCTTTTGGGCCGGGCGGCTCAGCGTCTTTCCGCGAGCTTTTGGACGACCTTGCTCATACCCATGGCTTGTTCGAGACTGTTGCCTTGGTGGCGTTCCAGTACCTGTGCGCGGTAGAAGCGCTCCGCAACTACCTTTACATGACCCTGCCACAGTGCTGTGACGGCGGCGGGAATGCCGAGACTTGCAGCGTAGGAGGTAAAGTTTTGTCGCAGCATTTGTGGGCCGATTCGTGGCGCGTTGCCATTGACTAACTGCCAAGCGCTCTTTGGAAAGAGAGGCGCACTGACACCTCGATGGGGTAGCACATAGGCCCGTTTTTCGGCCTTTCGCCTCCACCGCTCAATCAACTTCACGAGACCCGGCGCTATGTCTCCCTCGGGTGCCCCGATCAGGGGGACAACGCGCGCGCCATTTCGGTGCAGGATCGCACTGCTGGTTTGTCGGTGATGTTCGCCACGTCGGTCGCAACCACATCCGCAGGCGCACCCTGGAGCACTTTGAAGGAACGCCTTTATGGCCCAGAGGGTACTGAAGAATACCTTTGCGAGCGCGGCAAACGGGCGCCCTGGGGAATGATGGCTGCAATTGCTCGCGCGTCTGAGCAAAGAACAGGGGCGGAAGCTCCAGGCCGCCGGGCGCGCAATTCCGAAATACCCCAACAAGCACAGAATCAACGGCTACGAACTCTTCGTGGCCCGCCGGCCCGGCTGACCCGGGCTAGTCGCCGCCCGCTTTGACGCGGGCCAGGCGCGCCTCGAACTTGTCGACTTCAGACTCCTTGCGACCGGTTGACTTCATCACGTCATACATCGCCTGGCCCAGCGGAACGTTGCGCAGATCGAGGGCGCGAGTACCCAGCCTGAACGCAATGTCGGTCTTGAGGGTGAGCGCACCATCGTGGCCCGGCTGTTCTTCCAGCAGCAGATCCACAATTGAAAGCGCGCGGAGCAAGCTCATCTGCAGGATGTCGAAGGACTTCTCGTTCTCGGTCGACTGGTAGAGCTTTGCGGCATAGGCGATGCGTTCACCAAAACGCCGCGACACCGCCTGGGACTGCTTGAAGTCATGCTCCTTGACCAGGGTCTCAGACAACGCCCGCTCCATTTCATCCGACGCCTTGCGGGCTTCGTCGTTCTCTGCGTCAATCTGCAACACCTGCTCAAAGGTTGCACGGGCCTCCACATAGCTCTTCTTGGCCGATTCGAAGTTCCCCCCCTGCTCGGCCGCGCGCCCATCGGCGACCTGCTTGCGGGCCTCGGCCATCATGCCGGGGATCTTTTCTTTCTGCTGTTGCTGCAGATAGAACACCGTGGCCGCCGCGCCGCCCACGAGTGCCACAACCACCAGCACGAAGGTCAGAACAGTACGACGGTTTCTGGCCATCCACTTGCCGAGCAACTGACCCACGCTGTACTTCACGGCCGCCATGGTGCGGCCTTCCATGTAATTGCGGACGTTGACCATCAACTCGCGCACAGTCGCCAGACGGCGATCGCGATCTTTCTCCAGGCAGCGCAGGGCGAGGTCGTCCAGTTCCGGGGCAATGGCGCGGTCAAGGTTGCGGCGTGACGGCGGGTCGGGGCTGTAAGTCCGTACCTGCTCCAGCACTTCATCACTGGTCTTACCCGTCCAGGGCGAACGCAGGCTGAGCAACTCGTAGAGAATCACGCCCAGTGCAAAAATATCGCTCTCGACGCCCAGATTGTCGGTCTCGCCGCGGGCCTGCTCGGGGGACATGTAGCTGGGTGTACCCACGATGGCACCCACCATGGTGGCACCAAAGGAACTCTCCATGCGGTCGGAGATCACAGCCTTCTCGTGCTGGTCCTTCTCGCTGCGTGCCACAATCTTGGCCACGCCCCAGTCCATGATCTGCACTTCGCCAAAGCGCCCAACCATGATGTTGGCAGGCTTGAGGTCGCGGTGAATGACGCCGCGCGAGTGCGCAAAGGCGATGCCTTCGCACAGCTTCAGGAACATCTCGAGCAAACGCGGCAGCGTCCACTCCCGCAGCATGTCCTTGTCACCGGCGCGCAACTTGGCAAGGATCTCGTTGAGGCCCCAGCCCTCCACCAGCTTCATGGTGAAGTACAGGTTGCCCTTGCCGTCGATGCCGATTTCGTGGACGGGCACAATGTTGGGGTGTTCAAGCTGGCCCGTAATCTGGGCTTCTTCCAGGAAGCGCTCAACGAGGTCGCGCCGGCCTACCAGTTCCTTGCGAAGCACCTTCAGTGCCACACTGCGCCTGAGATCGGTATCCTCAACTTCGAGCACCTTGCCCATGCCGCCGCGCGCAATTTCACGGATCACCACGTAGCGCTTGCGCCCCTGCTGCGTCTGCCGCGACAACTGACTGAGGGCCGTTGCGCCCTTGGAACTGCCGGAAACATCCACGCCAGTCCCGATCTGCATCTTGGTGCGCAGCTGCGCGATCGTCATTTCCGACGAATCAATGAGCGAACCCGGCTTCTCGATGTCCGTCGTGTCGAAGCTGACGCGGCCCGTGCCCTCCTGGGCCTGGCCCGCACCGGCCGTGGTGCGCGCCGTGGTGGTCTTGCCGCCTCCGGTGGTCTCCCGGGCGCGCTTTTGCGTGTCGGATTCGTCCTCCAGCGGAACCATGGTGAAGCCGCGGTCACCCTCGGGTTCCTCGTCCACTACTTCCGTAGGCTTCTTGAGGGACTCCTTGGAAACCTTGTTGGTGGCCGGCTCTTGAGCAGGAGGCATGGTGAAGCCGCGATCGAAGTCAGGCTCCTGCTCCACCACGTGGGTGGGCTTGTCCTTGGACGATCCTGCGATCTTCTTCGTCGGCGCCTCGCTCTGCTTGGGCAGGGGCCCCGTGGGCGGCTTCTTCTCGGTGGGCGAAGTCGGCCGCTTCTGCCCCTTGGGCGGCGGAGGAGCCGAGGGCGGCGGCATGGTGAAACCGCCCTGGAAGTCTGGCTCTTCTTCTTCGATCAGCGCGGCGCTGGCGGTGCTTTCCGTGGCTTCACCCTCGGCAAGGGCGGAAATGGCCTCGCTCTCCTCGAACACGGAGTCACCACTGCGATTGAGCGGCGGAGGCAACTCCATCTCCAGAGGCGCGGCCGGTGGAGGCGGCGTACCTGTGGGAATGCCGGTTTCTTCGGCGATCTGCTGGAGCTTGGCGCCGGGATCAGCCCACCCCGAGAAGTCGCTTGCGGGGGCGGCTTTGGGCGGCGGGGTAAGTTCCCCAACAATGGCCCGGGCGCTGGCCGGATCGAGATAGCCGGCCTCGATGGCCACCGCGTCGATAGTCGCTGGCTGCCCCTGCTGGCTGCGCCGCAGCAGCTCGCGCCGAAGGCTGTCCGTCTGGGAACGGGTCAACAGGCGGCGCTGAAGCGCCCGGTTGATGAACTGCTCATTGAGATTCAGTTGCTCCATGCAACCCGCGAGATTGTGGACAACGAAATCCGGCGTCGAAATTCAATGATTGCAGCGGCCTGAGATAATACTTTAGCCCGCAACGGTCACCACGTGAAAGAGGCATCGCGACGATTTGGTGAAACTTCATCGACCGTCTGCATGTGACAACAGCCCTCTGTGTAACGTGCTCGAAATCCGCGGCAGCAGGCTGGTCCGCCGCGGGCTAGGGCTCCTCTTCCCAGAACTCGACGGCGTTGCCCTTCGGAGGAAAGTCACGGGAGAGCATGGCCTGCAACTGGGGGGGGTGTATCTCACGCCCTGCCAGATTCGACAGACTCACCCACTCCAGAGCCTCGACTCCCTGCGCGCCCTGGTCGGGCTCAAAATGGCCCAATTGCTGCACGGCGCGTCCGTCCGTCGGTTCATCCAGGCGACAGAGAAAAATCACGGCCAGGGCGTGATGGGACTTGGGCATGCTCGCCGGGCGTCGCGCATGGCGGGAGGCGATGAACTCACGAACATACAGCGGCCGCTCAACGGTCACGCGCAAACCCGTCTCCTCGCGCACTTCGCGCACGACGGCATCCGCCAGGCGCTCACCGTGGGCGACATGGCCCCCAGGCAGAAAATAGTAGGTGCGCCCCGGCTCCTGGGCACGCAGCAGCAGCACACGACCCTCGTGGTAGACAATGCCGCGCGCGGCAACGACCGGCCGGCCTTTGGCGGGTTGATCCATGGCCACAACTTACGAGGCGGAAGGCGCCTTTGAAAGTGAGGGTCCCCAGGCTATCGTGCTGGGGTCACATTTCAGCCATCTCCACACGCCTGGCAGGAGGCGCCATGCAGAATTTCATTCCGGAGTTTGTCGAGGCCAGGAGCCGCAGCGGCGAACATTCAGGGTCACTCAAGGGCACGGTGTTGTTCGTGGACGTGAGCGGCTTCACCGCGCTTACAGAGTACGCCTTCAAGATGGGTGATGCCGGCGCCGAAGTCATGTCGCGCGAGCTGACCCGCGTGTTTGACCCCATGGTGGAGTCCGTGCACAAAGCGGGCGGTTTTATCGCCAATTTTGCCGGCGACGCCTTCACGGCCGTGTTTCCCGAGGGCAAGTCCGACGGCGCTGCGGTGGCTTCCCGCGCGGTGGGCGCGGCCCACGAGATCACCGCCTATTTCAGGCAGAAGGCAACCAGCAAGACTCGCCACGGCGACTTTCGCTTCAGCGTGAAGTGCGGCCTTGAGCGCGGCAAGATCGAATGGGGCACCCCGGCCACGGAGGACGGCAAGGCCCGCACCTGGTACTTCCGCGGCAAGGCCATTGACGGCGCAGCCGACGCAGAGCACGAGGCGGCCAAGGGCAAGATTGAACTGGGCCCCGAGATCAAGAAGACGCTCGAGGGCTACAAGGCCAAGGGCGGCGAGGCTGTCACACCCTCCAGGGCGGCGGCCCCCGACAAGGCCCTGCTGGACAGTTTCTTTGCCACGGAAGTGGTGGAGGCCGGCGAACGGGCCGAGTTGCGCCATGTGGTCAGTTGCTTTCTTCACTTCGAGGGCGCCAGGACCCACGAGCAGATCGAGGCCGTGTTCCGCGAACTCGTCGAGCAGTTGCGCAAGCACGGCGGCAACCTGAACAAGCTCTTGTTTGGCGACAAGGGCTTCACCGCGCTGGCCTTCTTTGGAGCCCCTCGCGCCACGGAGAACGCGGAAAGCAACGCCGTGGGCTTTGCGCAGGCCTTCCGCAACGCCTCTTTGCCCAAGCTGGGCGCCATCAAGTGCCGCATCGGTATTGACGCCGGGCTGTGCTACGCGGGCATTGTGGGCGGCGCTGCGCGCAACGAGTGGAGCTGCATCGGCGACGCCGTGAACACTTCGGCGCGCCTGATGCAGGCCGCCGAGCGCAACGCCTCGCTCGTCAGCGCCCGCGTAAAGACACCCGCTGAAAAGAACTGGGAGTTCACATCACGGGGAACGTTCGAGTTCAAGGGCAAAGCCCAGAAGGAAGAGGCCTTCGAGCCCAAGGGCAAGCGCGGTTCCATGCGCGGCTTCGTTTACCGCAACCCCATGCTGGGCCGCGACAAGGAGCTGGCTCAGCTGACGGCCTTCGTCGAGCCGCTGTTCTCCAGCGAGCCGCGCTTTGCGGGCATTACACGCCTGCTGGGCGAGCCGGGACTCGGCAAGACGCGCCTGGTTGCCGCCCTGCGCGCCAGCCTCGAGGAGAAGGGCCGGCCCTTCCATTGGCTCAACCTGCCCTGCGACGGCGTGCACCGCAGCGGCTGGAACGCAGTCTCCACCTGGCTGCGCAGCTTCTTTCTCGTCACCGAGGGCATGCCCCAGCCTGAGAAGAAGGCCGCAATCGAGCGCCGCTACGCCGAATACGCCGACGATACCCGCATTCCCGAATACACCCGCAGCGAGCTCAAGCGCACCATGAGCTTTGCCGCCGACCTCGTGGACTGCCACTGGGACGACTCGCCCTTTGCCAAACTGGACGACCCGAAGCTGAGGCACGAAAACCGCATCATCGCAATCAAGGAACTGGTTCGCGCCCTGGGCCACGTGGCGCCCGTGATCATCGAAATCGAAGATACCCACTGGCTTGACGCGTCAACGGCTGCCTGGCTGACAGCCATGACGCGCAACGTGGCCAAGCTGCCGCTGGCCATTGTGGCCACATCGCGCTTTGCCGACGACGGCAGCAAGCCGGCGCTTGAGATTGCGCAGGATACCTCGCTGCAGGATGTCGAACTGCAGCCCATCACGGGCGACGACTTCACCCAGTCCATGGCGCGCGCGCTGCTGGGTGCCGACGTTGAGCTGGATACCGAGGCACTGCGGCTGGTGGCCGGCAAGGCCAAAGGCAATCCTTTCTTTACGGAGCAGCTCATCCTGCACCTCAACGAAACGGGCGAACTGGTACCCGCGGGCACCAAGGAGCACACCGAAATCATCAAAAGCGGTGAAACGGCCGTGCGCACGCGGCAGCGCATGAAGGTCAAGAGCACAGACACCGCCCGCCTGCCCGGCTCGCTCAGCTCGCTGGTCACGGCGCGCATCGACCGGTTGGCGCCGGAAGTGCGCGAGACGGTCAAGCACGCCAGCATCCTGGGCGTGCGCTTCCTGTCGCGCGTGCTGGGCGAGCTGCTCAAACGCTCGGGGGCCGTCACGCGCTCGCTCGATGAAATCCTGCTCGAAACGCAGCGCGAAGGGGTGCTGGTGCCCGCCGACGAGGCACCCGCCAGCCCCGACAAGAAGTAAGCATGGGCCGGGGCTTTCGGGCAACCGGCTTCGTTATTACGATTGTTGCCGGGGTAATACAGCGATGTCCGACCTCGTGCGACTCAGCCTTTCAATTGAACGGCCGCTCTATGAGCAGCTTGAGCGCCTGGCCGCCCACGGCGAGTTCGCCAACCGCTCCGAGTTCGTGCGCGGCATGATACGCGACCGCCTGGTGCATGAAGCCTGGCAGGGTGACGGCGAGGCTTTGGCCACCATTACGCTTGTCTATGACCACCACCAGAGCCAACTGACCGAAAAGCTCGTCGAACTCCAGCACAGCCACCACAGCGCCGTGCTGGCCGCAACCCACGTTCATCTCGACGAGCACCTCTGCGCCGAAATGATCATGGTTCGCGGCGCACCCGGCGAAATCCGCCACCTGGCCGACCACATGCGCCAGCAGAAGGGCGTGCACCATCTCGCGCTTTCCATGACCCACTCCCGGCCGCTGGATCCGGCCAGTGCCCGATCAGGCCGCCGCTCCAGGGCAGTACGCCACCGAAAGCACAGGCACTGATGCATATCCCGGACGGCTTCATTTCCATGCCCATCAATGTCGGCGCAGCCGTAGTCTCCGCCTCGGCCTGCGCCGCGGCCTTGGCCCGCACCCGCGCCACGATGGGGGAAAAGCAGGTGCCCCTGGTGGGTCTGACCAGCTCGTTCATCTTCGCCGCGCAGATGCTGAACTTCCCCGTGGCCATGGGGACCTCCGGCCACTTTCTTGGCGCCTTGCTCGCAGCCGCCCTGCTGGGCCCCCTCGAGAGTTGCCTGATTCTGGCCGTGGTGCTGGCCATTCAGTGCCTGTTCTTCGCCGATGGCGGCCTGCTGGTCCTGGGTACGAACGTGCTCAACATGGGCGTCGTCGGCGGCATGGGTGGATGGCTGGTCCTCGTCGGCCTGCGCGCCATCCTGCCACGCGGGCGCAGCGCGTTCCTTGGGGCTGTCGCCGTGGCTTCGTGGGCCAGTGTCATGCTGGCGGCCGCGGCCTGCTCGGCGGAGCTGGTGTTCTCGGGCGTGGAACCCGCGAGTCATGTGTTTTCGGACATGCTGGGCGTGCATGCCCTCATTGGCATCGGTGAAGGCCTGATCACCACCACGGTGGTGGCCATGGTGCTGGCCTCGCGCCCCGATCTCGTGGCGCAGGCGCCCCGACTGGCGGGAGCCTCTTCATGAACCGCAAGACCTGGGCATTCGTCGTCGCTGGTCTGCTGCTGGCCCTGGCTCTGGCGGCCCTGGTGTCGCCCTTTGCGTCAGGCGACCCCGACGGGCTGGAAAAAGTGGCCCACGACCAGGGCTTCATCGCGCGCGAAAGTGAAGAACCCGCGTGGAAGTGGTCGCCCTGGCCGGATTACTGGTCCGAAAGCGAAGACGGCCAGCCCACCCCGCTGCGCAAGGCCGCGGCCGGCGTCATCGGCACACTGCTGGTGTTTGGAGTCGCGCTTGCCATCGCGCGGCTGGCGGCCAGGCGCAGGCCCTCCCAGGCCTGAGCCATGCACTTCACTCCCGGCCACGAACACATCCATGAACCGCCCGAAACCGGAGGCCTGGATGCCCGCGCCAAGATTGTGGCCTGGCTGGGGCTTGCCATGGCGGGGGTGTTGACGCCGCGCGGACAGTGGGCTGTCCTGGGCGTCTATGGCGCCTGCTGGCTGCTGCTGTGCCTGGCGCTGGCCGCGCCCCTGCTCAAGGTTCTGCGCCGGCTGCTTGCGGCCTCGCCCTTCTTCCTGCTGCTGGCGGTGCTGCTTCCCTTTCGGCCCCTGGGACCCCAGGACCACGCAATCGCGTTTGGCCCCCTGACGTTGTCGGCGGCGGGCAGCGAGCAGGCCCTGGATATGGCGGCCAAGGCATCTCTCAGTGTTGCCTGTGTCGCCGCCCTGGCCGCCACTGAAAGCCTCGCCGGAATAACGCGCGGCATGCAGCGTATGGGCGCTCCGGCGCTGTTCGTAACCCTGATGAACTTCACGTTCCGCTATCTGCTGGTGCTGCGCGAAGAGACCCTGCGCATGAAACGCGCCCGAGACGCGAGAGCATTTGGCGGCCGCTGGTTGTGGCACGCCCGGGTGGTGGGCCTCATGATCGGCAGCCTGTTTCTTCGCAGCATCGAGCGCGCCGAACGCGTCCAGCAGGCCATGGCCTCGCGCGGATACAGCGGGGGCGCCTTTTCCGTGTCCTCGCGCTCGCTGTCAGGCGCCGAGTGGCTGCTCATCGCATCCAGTCTGATGCTGTTCGTCGCCGTGAGGTTGCTGCCCCTATGACCGCCCCGGCAATCTCCGTAAAGAACCTCTCTTACCGCTACCCGGACGGGTCACAGGCCCTTGACGGAGTATCGCTTCAGGTGGGCCGGGGCGAGCGCGTGGCGCTGCTCGGCGCCAACGGCGCGGGCAAGTCCACCCTCATGCTGCACCTCAACGGTCTGTACGAAAGCCGAGGCGAAATCGAGATTCTCGGCGTGCCCGTCCTGCGCCGCCACCTGAAGCTGGTGCGGCAGCGCGTGGGCCTCGTGTTCCAGAACCCCGACGACCAGCTCTTCTGCCCCACGGTCTTCGAAGATGTGGCCTTTGGCCCGCGCAATCTGGGCCTGCCCGAAAGCCGTATGGAGGAGATCGTGACCCACGCCCTGGCCCGCGTCGGCCTGCCCGAGGCAGCGCAGCGCAGTCCGCTGCACCTGAGCATCGGCGAGAAGAAGCGCGCGGCCATGGCCACCGTCCTTGCCATGGACGCCGAGATTCTCTGCCTTGACGAGCCCACGGCCGGGCTGGATCCGCGGGGGCGGCGCGAACTGATTGATTTGCTCAAGGAGCTGAGTCAGACCCTGCTCGTTGTCACCCACGATCTCGATCTCGCCCGCGCCCTTTGCCCGCGTTGCGTGATCATGGCCCGAGGCAAGGTCGTGGCCGAAGGCGAAACCTCCGGCCTGCTGGCCCGGCATGAACTGCTGCTCGAACACGGCTTGGCGTGACGGACCTTCAGCCTAAGATGCTCGCGGAGCCCACCATGAAAACAACCTGCCTCCTGGCCCTGGCGGCCCTGCTTATAGTGCCCACCACGGGCGCCTGCGTTCGAAACGAGAACCGACCCCGGGCCATGTTCGTCAACGCCAGCACGGACTTGCCCAAGGTGAAGCTGAGCCACGCCTTTGCCGCGCTCAAGTTTGAACGCCCCCTCTGGATCGGCTGGGACAACGCCAGCCGCGATGTGCTCTATGTAGCCGAGCAGACCGGCAAGGTCTATCGCTTTGAGAACAAAGAGGGCGTGGCCGTGGCGCGGCTGTTCCTGGACTTGAGCGATCGCGTCTACCGCTGGAACAACGGCGGCCACAACGAAGAAGGATTCCTGGGACTCGCGTTTCACCCCAAGTTCAAGGAGAACGGCCACTTCTACGTGCACTATTCCATGGCCAGAACGCGCACGAAGCCGCGCCGCGGGGTCATGTCCCGCTTTACGGTAAGCAAGGCGGACAAGACCATCGCCGACCCTGAAAGCGAGAGAGTACTCTTCGAGGTCACGCAGCCCTACGGCAACCACAACGGCTGCTCGCTGAATTTCGGGCCCGACGGCTTCCTCTACATAAGCCTGGGAGACGGCGGCGCCGCCAACGACCCCCACGACTACGGCCAGAATCTGGGCACTATGCTGGCCAAGGTTCTGCGCATTGACGTTGACAAAGAAGAGAACGGCAAACCCTACGCCGTTCCCGCGGACAACCCCTTCGTCAAGCGCAAGGGCGCCCTGCCCGAAATCTGGGCCTACGGCCTGCGCAATACCTGGCGCATGTGCTTTGACAGCAAGACGGGAGACCTCATCGGAGGCGATGTCGGCCAGAACATGTGGGAATTCGTCGTGCTCATCAAGAAGGGCAGCAACCACGGCTGGGCCATAAAGGAAGGCAGCCACGACTTCAAGGGAGGCGAGCCCGTGGACCCTATCTCCCCGCCCCTGATCGAATACAGCCACAAAGAAGGCGTGAGCATCACCGGCGGCGAGGTCTATCGCGGCAGCCGCCACAAGAGCCTTGATGGCATCTACTTTTATGCGGATTACGGCACAGGCCGCTTCTGGGGCCTGAAGTACGCCAACGACAAGGTCACCCATGCCGCTGAGCTGCTGGAGACCCGCAAGCCCGGCATCTCCAGCTTTGGCGTTGACGCCGACAACGAGGTCTTCGTCTGTTGCTTTGACGGCCGCATCTACCGCGTCGAACCCAGGTAGCCCGCAGCCTTCAGCGCCTTGCGCGTCAGGCTTGCCATGGGCAGAGCCGCCAAAGCGCCGGACTCAAACCAGCGGCCGCCCTTCAGGGCGCGGCGCGGCGCCAGCTGGACTTCAAGCTCCACTTGCCAGTTCATGATGGCCTGGCGAACGACCGCCAGGGCCGCGCCCGAGTGCTTCGCATCCGCCGGCGTGTGCGGCAACTCCCACAGCCCCGCCGGCAGCAGGCTGGCGCCGCCACTCTCCCGTTTGATGAGGAGCAGGCGCCCGCGCCGGTCCTTCATCAACCACGCCCGGTATCGCCTCAGGCCGGCCTTGGGCTGGCGGACGGGGCGCGGCAGTCGATCCTGCCGGCCCAGCTTGAGCGCGCGGCATTGGCTTGCCAGGGGGCATTGGGCGCAACGTGGCCTGCCGGGAATGCAGACCGTGGCCCCCAGCTCCATGAGCGCCTGATTGAACACCGAAGGCGCCACGCCCTGCAATGCGGCTTCCCGCATGGCAGATTCTGCAAAGGCCCAGGCGGCGCGCTGCGCGAGCCTTGACTTGGTGTCGCCGCGCCGGGCACTCAACCGGGCGAACACGCGCTCCACGTTGCCATCGACCAGGGGCTCGGGCTCATTGAACGCGATGCTCAAGATTGCGCCCGCCGTATAGCGACCCACCCCCGGCAGGGCCAGCAGGGCCCGCCGCGACGAGGGAATCTCACCCCCGTGAGTTTCCGCCATGACGCGTGCCGCGGCGTGCAGCATGCGGGCGCGACGGTAATAGCCAAGGCCAGACCAGAGGGCGAGGACATCGTCTTGGCGGGCACGGGCCAGGCTATGGACGTCCGGAAAGCGCTTCATGAAGCGCTCAAAGTAGGGAATGACCGTGGCCACTTGCGTCTGCTGCAGCATGATCTCGCTGACCCAGACACCGTAGGGCGTGGGCCGGCGGCGCCAGGGCAACTCACGCCTCACGGCTTCGTACCAGCGGGCCAGGGCAAGAGAGTCGATGCGGGGTGTCATGGGGTGGAAATCGCGACTCCATCGGTGACGGCATCGCCGGGATGCACAATCACACTCTGGCCCTCGGCGGCGCCCTCAACGATCTCGGCTTCGAGGCCGTTGCGCCGGCCGACAACCACCTCGCGTCGCACCGCCTTCTGCTGTTCAACCACGAACAGGGCAAAGCCGTCTCCGGAGCGAAACAGCGCGCTCCCGGGCACCTTGAGAACGTTGTCGCGGCGCCACACCTGAGTGCGCGTCTCCACGCGATAGCCGTCTCCCAGCGCCGCGTAACGGGCGCGGGGTTCGTTGAAGTCGACAATCACGTTCACGCGCTGCTCTTCCACGCCCAGGGCCGACACCTTGGTAAAGCCGGAGGGCTCGACCACCCTGACCTTGCCGCTCAACGGCCCGTCGCCGCCCCAGTGAACGATCTCCACGGGCGAGAGGTACCCGATGCGCACGGCGTCCGTCGAGAGCATATCGACCACCACTTCAAGGCGCTCGGGATCGCCAAGCTCCAGCAGGGGCGCGCCGGCCATCACTGCGCCCTCGCTCTCCTGCCACAGACGCAGGACTCGGCCCGACACCGGCGAGCGGATGATCAGGCCCTCGCCGCCGGGAGCCTCGGCGGAGCGCAACAGCGCCACCCGCGCCTGCTGCACGTTGAAGTCAGATACCTGCAGGCCGAACTGGGCCGACTTCAGGTCTTCCTGTGCCGCGACCAGCCGCAACTCCGAGGCCCGCAAGACTTCCTCCGAGACATCGCCGGACTTTCGCAAGCCGCGATCCTGCTCGACTTTCCACTGGGCAAAGGCCAGCGCGGCCTGGGCCGCCGTCACGCGGGTCTGCGCCTGTCGCTGGCCCGCCTCGGCTGCGCCCTGGGCGGCCTGAAGCTGCGCCCGCGCCCGGGTATCCAGCATGGGAGCGTCCTGGGCCCGAACTTCGGCCAGAACGTCGCCCGCCTTGACGCTGTCGCCCGCGCGCAGCGAAATGCGCTGCACAAAGCAGGCCAGGGGCGCAGCGACCGTGAAGCGGTCCCTCACACGCGTGCGGCCCTGAGCGTCAATCGTGACACTGAGGCTGCCGCGCGCCACGCGGGCCGTCTCGACACGCACGGGCTTGGGCATGAAGGCATAGGCCAGCGCCGCGAACACCAGCAGCGCCAGCAGCACCAGAACACCTCGACGCATCCATTTCATGGCCACAACCTACTCGCGGGTCTTGAGAACTTCCACAAGGTCCAGGTGGTCCAGACGGCGCCGCACCACCAGCGCCGAAACCGTAGCCGCGCCCAGCACCACGACGGCGGCCCAACCGTAGGTGCGCGGCGCGACAATGAGCGGGAAGCGCATCAGTTCGAGGTCGAGCATGTGCTCGATCAGGGCCCAGGCCAGACCATAGCCCAGCAGGCAGCCCAGGGGTATGGCGGCCAGGGTGACGATGGCCAGTTCGCCAAGCAATATGAAGGAGATTTCGCCCCGCGTCAGGCCCAGCACGCGAAGGCTGGCCAGCTCGCGCGAGCGCTCGGAAAGCGAGATGCGCGCGTTGTTGTAAACCACGCCAAAGGCAATCACCGTGGCAAATATGATGTTGATGATCGTGGTGATCCAAAGGCTCTTGGCCAGGGTTTCCGTGAAGCCCTTGAGCGCGGCCTGCTTGACGTTGACGGCGGCCACGCCGGGCGTGGCCTTCAGACGCTCGTAGAGCACCTTCTGGCCGGCCGGGTCACAGGTCAGGAACACGCCCGAGATCGTCTGGCCCTCGCGCATGAGTTCATTGAGGGCCCCGATCTCCATGTAGGCGCTCATGCCCAGGAAATCGTCCACGAGGGCGCTGACCAGAATCTCCCGCGTGGGCCTCGCTCCTTCCTTGATTTCGACCTGCAGACGCTGGCCCACGGAGACTCCCAGCACCTCGCCCAGTTTGCGCGAAAGGGCCAGCCCCTGTTCGGGGATCACGATGCGCGCCAGCCTGGCGTCCAGCACTCGGTTGAGGCTGCTGTCGTTGCTCACCCCCATGATCGCAAGGCGACGCGAACGATGCTCAAAGCGCAACGTGGCCGGCACCGCGCGAAAGGCCTCGGCGTGGAGAACCCCCGGCATCGACTTGACCTCATGCAGCGCCGACAGCGAGCGCGGCTGGTTGAAGGTCAGGGTCATGTCCTCGCGCTGCATGCGGTTGAACTGCACGTCGATGACGTAATCGATGGTGTCCAGAAAGAAGAAGCCCACCACAAACACGGCCACGCCCATGGCGATGCCCAGCACGGAAAGGAAGGTCTTGGCCGGGCGCCGCTCGAACTGGCGCAGGATCATGCGCATGGGTTGCGAGAAGAGCCGCTGCAGGCCCAGGCGTTCGAACAGCATGGGGCGGTAGCGGCCGGGCGAGGGTGGCCGCATGGCCTCAGCAGGGGGCAAACTGACGGCCGCGCGCACGGCGCCCAGGGAGCCCAGCATGGAGGCTCCCCCGGTGATGGCCGCGGCCTGCAATACGATCACGGGGTCCAGGGTGAAACGCAGGAAGGGGAAGCGATAGAACTCCGTGTACAGCACGACCATTTCCGTGCCAAGCCAGGCCCCCGCCGCCGCGCCAAGGGCCGTGCCCAGAGCGACGATCACGAGCACGAGCTTCATGTAGTGCCACCCCACCCCCAGGTTCGAGTAGCCAAAGGCCTTGAGCGCGGCAATCTGCTCGCGCTGCACGGAGATCTGGCGCGTGAGCACGACGTTGAGCAGGAAAGCCGCCACACCCAGAAACACCAGGGGCATGGCGATTCCGACGTTTCGCAACTGCGCCAGTTCGTTGCTGAGGTACCAGTGGGAGACCTGATCCTTGCGCTCAAAGGCCCCCACCCCGCCGAAGGGCTCAAGCAGGCGATCAAGCGCGGCCAGCACTTCGGGGCCGCTGGCCCCCGGCTCCAGGTCCAGGCTGAGTTCGTTGAAGGCCCCCTGCATGTCGAAGGCCGCGGCCAGTTCGTCCTCGCTCATCCAGAAAACGCCAAAGCGCTTGTCGTCAGGGATGAACTCGCCATCGCGGATCGAGTAGATGTATTCCGGCGAGAGCACAACGCCAATGATGGTCAGTTCGCGCCTGCGCCCGTTGATCACGGCGGTGATGCGGTCGCCGGGCTCCATGCCGTGGGCCAGTACAAAGCCCTCGCTGGCCAGCACGCCGTCTCGGTCGGCGGCCTCCAGCAGGCGGCCCTTGCGCAGGTAGACGTCATTGAGCAGCGGCGAACCCGTGCGCGGGCGGCTGACCAGTCGGCCCACGGCGGGCTCCAGCAGCCCCGGCACGTCCAGGGTGACATTGGCGACCACCCTGGCCTCGGCGGCGGCCACGCCGTCGATGGCGCTGACGCGCTCAAGCAGCGAGCGGGGGGCGCGCTTGCAGTGGGCAAAGGCCTCGGCGAAGCGGTGCTGGGCATAGTACTCGGACTGCGTCAGGGCCAGTGACTGCTGCGTGGCAAACTGCGACACGAAAAGCCCGACGCCGGCTGCCATGACCGCGGCGATAGCCAACGCCTGGCCCCGCATATGCCAGAGGTCTCGAAGCAGCTTGCGGTCAAGGGCGCTGATCACCAGTTCAGGTCCCGCGGGTGGAGTTTCGTTGTGTTGTGCTGAACGCCGGCTATGCGGCCGTCATGGAGCGAAATGACGCGATCGGCCATGGCGGCAATGGCCGAGTTGTGGGTGATCACCGCCGTGGTGGTTCCCAGTTCGCGGTTCACGCTTTCGATGGCCTCGAGCACCAGCTTGCCCGTGGAAATGTCCAGCGCGCCCGTAGGTTCATCGCAGAGCAGAACGTCCGGCTGTTTGGCCACGGCCCTGGCAATGGCAACGCGCTGCTGCTCACCGCCGGATAGCTGGCTGGGGAAGTGGTCCATGCGCTCGCCGAGCTTCACGAGGCGCAGAGCTTCCTCGGGCTTCATGGGGTTTTGGGCAATCTCCGTGACCAGGGCGACGTTCTCGCGTGCCGTCAGGCTCGGAATCAGGTTGTAGAACTGGAACACGAAGCCCACGTGGTCGCGCCGGTAGCTCGTGAGTTCGCGCTCCGTGGCCTGGGTCAGGTTGTGGTCCCGGAATATGACGCTGCCCGCCGAGGGAATGTCCAGGCCGCCCAGGATGTTCAGCAGGGTCGATTTGCCGCTGCCGGAGGGGCCCAGCAGCACCACGAATTCGCCCTCGAACAGCTCCAGGTCCACGCCGCGCAGGGCATGGACCTCCACCTCACCCATGCGATAGACCTTGGTGATGCCGCGCGCGACAAACACGGCCGTGGAGGTCGGGGGAGTCATGGGCGAATCTCGCGTCGCTAATCCTGCCTGAGGCGTTCACGTATGGCGTCAGCGTTGACCTGGTCGACGTTCCACTGCACCCGCCCCTCCATCCCCCCGGCCACCGTGAGCACTTCGCCGGACACATGCCTGGCCGACACATGGGAACTGAGCATGACCACGGCTCGCGCAATATCCTTCGCGCGCGCCAGTTGCTTGAGGGGCATGGTTCGCACGACGCGCTCGATGGTGCCCGGCTGGTTCAGGGCCTCGCGCGCCATGTGGGTGACGGTCCAGCCCGGCTCGACCATGTTCACGCGGGCATACGGATCAGTGTGAACGATCTCGTTCTTCAGCGTGCTGACCATGCCGCGCAGCGCGGCCTTGCTCAGGGCGTAGTCCACATGGCCGCGCTCGCCGAAGCGGCCCGCCGTGCTGCCGATGAAGATCAGGCAGGCTCCGTGGCCGTCGGGGCGAGGGCCGCTGCGGGCCAGGGCCTGCATGAAGGCCCGCGCCGTCCAGATGGAACCGTAGAGATTGACGTCGATGGTCTCGCGCAGGCGGCCTTCGTCGATTTCGTCCAGGCGAAGGTCTTCCTGCGGCCACTTCCCGGCGTTGGCCACGCAGACATCGACGCGGCCAAAGCGCTCCACCGCCTGCGCGAGGGCCGCATCCATCTCGAGGGGCTGCGTCGTGTCAGCCTTGAGGGCCATGGCGCGCCCGGCCCAGGGTTGCCCGGCGAGCCAGGCTTGAAGCTCGTCAAACTTGCCGTGGCCCGTAAGGGCGAGACTGGCGCCTTCTTGCGCGAACTCTTCGGCCAGCGCGCGGCCGATGCCGCCGGAGGCCCCGGTGATGAAAATGGTTTTGTCGGTCAGTTTGAGGTCCATGGGCGGATTATGCGTCGGAAATCCCGCGAGCGAAACAACAGCCCTGTAGGAAGTGGCATTCCCCCTGTGCCAATGTGAAACGCATCGCGGCGCCCCAGGGGCGCCGCGAGCTGAAACCTGCAACGTAACAATCAGCCGCACTAATTGCCGCCCGCAGCACCTTTGCCCTCGGTGCTCTTGAGGTTTTCGGCCTTGCGCGCGAGGTTGAGAAGCTCAAGGAGGTCGCCGTCGTCACTTTCGATGGCCAGCTTCTTGAGGTCGGCAATCACCGCCTCGTAGGTTCCGGTCTTCGCCCAGTAGCTCTTGCGCAGCAGCTCGGCGAACTCGGCCACACTGGCGGCGAGCTTCATGTTGGCGGGAGCCTTGGCCCATTCGCTGTGAATGCTGCCCGTGGCCAGTTCGTGGGCAATCTCGCTGAACTCGTCACGCTCGTCGTGCTTGTAGCGCACCGTGGTGGTGGCGATGGGGCCCTGGCGGCCCTCATGGAGCTTGATTTCAAAGAGGCAGGTCACGCTGTGGCCGGCACCCACCTCGCCGCCATCGACGGCATTGTTGCGGAAGTCGTGGTCAGCCACATCGCGGTTTTCGTAGCCGATCAGGCGGTAGCTCTTGACGACCTCCGGGTTGAACTCGACCTGCACCTTCACGTCGCGGGCAATGACCTGCAGCGTGCCCGTGAGGTTCTCCACAAACACCCGCTTGGCCTCGGTGATGTTGTCGACATAGGCGTAGTGGCCGTCGCCCTTGTCTCCGAGCTGCTCCATCAGCGTGTCGTTGTAGTTGCTCATGCCAAAGCCAACAGCCGTGAGCGTGATGCCCTTGCGGCGCTTTTCCTCAATCTGCTTGAGAATGGCCTCAGGCCCGGTATTCCCCACGTTGGCCACCCCGTCAGAGCAGAGCACCACGCGGTTGATGCAGCGCTCGTTGAAGTTCCGCTCCGCCATTTCATAGGCAATGCGGATGCCTTCTTCGGCGTTGGTGCTGCCCTCGCTCTTGAGGTCGCGCAGGGCCGCCAGGATTTCCTCCTTACGGCCGGCGTCGCGATGGCTCATGTACTCGTAGCCGCGCGAGCCGTAGACGGCGATCCCGACGCGGTCGCCCTCCTGGAGTTGATCGACGAGAAGCGCCAGGGCTTTCTTCACCAGGCCCAGGCGGTTTTCCATGTTCATGGAGCCCGAAATGTCCACGCAGAAGGTCAAAATGGCCGGCTTACGGCTGCGCGTGTCAATCTCGCGGCCCTTGAGCCCGATGCGCAGGAGGTGGCAGTTCTTCAGGTCCTGGCCGTAGCGTGAAGGCGCGCAGTCCATCACGATGTTGAAGGGGCCGTTCTTGGGCGCCTCGTAGCCGTACTTGAAGTAATTGACGAATTCCTCGCTGCGCGCGGCTTCGGGCGGGGGCAGGTTGCCGCGGTTGAGGTAGTCGCGGCACACCGTGTATGAACCCGTGTCGACGTCCACGGCAAAGGTGGAGAGCCGGTCGTCTTCGGTATCCACGAAGGGGTTGACGCCGTGTTCCTTGAAGAACATGTCGTAGGGCTGGCCGTCGGTCGGCCTTTGCAGCCCCTCGGGGTCGGTGGAGGGCTCGCCGTCGGTGTACCGGCGGTCGGAAGGGGCCATGGCTTGAGGGGCTTCCTGGCGCGTGACAGCCTTGCTGCCGTCAGCCCCCGCGGCCACGCTTCCAGCGCTGTTTCCTGCCTTGGCCTCGTAGCTGGCCTTGCTGCCGCAGGCCGCCATGAACAAGGTGCCCGCGACCAGCGCCAGCACGGCCGCCATTGCCAGTTTGTTCTTCATCGTTCTCTCCCAATTTGCAGCGGGGCCCTCTTGCCGGCGGGAACTCAGACTTCCTGCCCGCCGGGGCAAAGTGCCGGCACCGCGCTACTTCAGTTCTCTTGCCTTCTTCACAAGTTCAATCAACTCACGCACCTGCTCATCGTTCCGGTTCAACCTCTGAAGGTCTTCCAGCACGGCATCGAGGCCAGCCCCCCTGGCCCAGAAGCTGCCGCGCAGAATCTCGGCAAACTCGGCCACGTTGGCGGCCAGGCGCAGGTCCTCGGCCGCCAGTTCCCAGGCTGGGGCAAACTGGCCCGTGAATGCCGCGCTGCTGACTTCCCGGAATTCCTCGCGCTCGTCGTGGCGGTAGCGAACGGTGGCCTGGGCAATGCGCCCCGAGACGCCGTCGACGAGTTTGATCTCATAGAGTGCCGTTACGCTGTGGCCCGCGCCCACCTCACCGCCGTCCACGGCGTCGTTGCGGAAGTCCTTGTCGCTGACATCGCGGTTCTCATATCCGATCAGGCGCCAGGATTTGACCACGGCAGGGTCGAACTCCAGCTGCATCTTCACGTCGCGTGCCACAACCTGCAGCGTGGCATTGAGGTTGCTGACGAAGACGCTGCGGGCCTCCTGCAGCGAATCCACATAGGCATAGTGTCCATCGCCGCGGTCTCCCAGTTGCTCTAGCAGGTGGTCGTTATAGCCGCCCATGCCAAAGCCCACCGAACTCAGGGTGATGCCCTTGCGGCGCTGCTGGGCTACGGTCTCGAGCAGGGCGCCGGGGCCCGTGGCCCCCACGTTGGCGGCACCGTCGCTGCAGAGGATGACGCGATTGATGCGCCCGGCCGCGAACTCGCGCCCGGCCATGTCATAGCCGACCTTCAAGCCTTCTTCGATGTTGGTGGCGCCCTCGGTCTTCAGGCTGTTGATGGCTTCGAGGATTTCGGCCCGGGCCGAGACATCACGATGCGAGAGGTACTCCACACCCCGACTGCCGAACAGGGCAATGCCGACGCGGTCGCCTTCGCGCAATTCTTCGAGCAACAGGGCCAGGCTCTTCTTCACCAGCTCAAGGCGCGTCTCGCCCTCCATGGAGCCGCTGACGTCAATCACGAAGGTCAGCGTGGCCGGCTTGCGCTGCGAAGGCGCAATCTCACGGGCCTTGATACCCACGCGCATCAGGTAGCAGTTCTTGAGGTTCTGGCCGTAGCGCGAGGGAGCGCCGTCCAGGGTGAGGGAGAAGGGGGCGTCGTCGAAGTACCGGGGGTAATCGTACTTGAAGTAGTTGACGAACTCCTCAGCCCTCACGGCCTCCTCGGGCGGCAGCTTGCCTTGCTGAAGCCAGGAGCGGGCCTTGGTGTAGGAACCCGTATCAACGTCGAGGGCAAAGGTGGACAGCCGGTCGTCCTCGGTGTCGATGAAGGCATTGGTGCCGTGGTTCTTGTATTGCTCGCCGCTGGGCCGTTCCGGGGCGGTTTCTCCCCCGCGAAGCCCCATCTTGACCTTTCCGCCGGGCCGGTCATGGGGAGGTTGCTGACCGGGCTCGGACTTGCCCGGCAACCCGGCGGAAGGCGTGTTGTCTGCAACGCCCCCAGAACCGTTGCCAAATTGGCCGCCCGCATTGTCCTCAGAACCTGTGCGGACATTTTCCAGATCTGCGCTGGCCTGCCTCGCCGTTTGAGAGCCGCTGTACTCATGCTGGTTGGAAACTACGGCAATCTGCCAGAACACCAGGGCGCCCACGGTCACGCTTGCCGCGGCGGCCAGCGACCAGCGCAGCCAGGGTCGCCGCAAGGGAATGGGCGGATTGTCTGCGCCGGCCGCTGGTTTGTCCGCGGGGGCCTTGTGCCAGGGCGCATCCTGCGGCCCGCCCGCCCGCGCCAGTGTCGCGGCAATCAGATCGGGGGGCGTCTGACCGCCAATCACCTCGCGCAGCGCGGCATCAAGAATGTGGGGTTCGTCCTGCATTTCCGTTTCCAGCTAAAGGCTTCCCTTGCATTTTTGTGGCGCAGTCAGCTTGCCCCAGGGAGCAAGACTCTTGGCAGCCCGTGAAGGCCACGGCCACGCCGCTTACTTCATCTTCCGTTCGATGCACTCCTTCAGTAACTCCCGTGTGCGACGCAACAGCGACTTCAGGCCGTCATCCGTCATGCCCAGCTCTCTGGCGACGGCCTCGCGCGACTTGTCCGTGCCATAGAAACCGTCCAGGGCCCGGCGCGGCCGTTCTTCCAGCTTTTCGAGGCAGCGGCGCAAGGCCTCGGTCATGGCCTCGCCGCCGTCCTGGGCGAGCTGCACCCACTCCCGCTCCAATCGCTCCAGCTCCTCGACGTTGACCACTTTGCCCGCGTGCCGGCGCGATTTGAGGAAGGCGTTGCGCGCCACCGTGCGCAGGTAGGCCCGGGTGCTCTTTTCGTCGCGCTGCTCAAACCCGGTACGATAGGCCGCGAGAAAAGTCTCCTGGGTCAAGTCGTCAGCCAGAGACGAGTCACAGCCCAGCACCCGCAGGTAGCGCCAGACTCCGGCCTGGTGAGCCCGCATGAGTGCCGCCAGATCAACTTTCGCCTCGTTCGTCACGCCCACCATCGTACCTGAGAGTCCGCCCCGGCCCCCAAAGGGTGCAGAAAATTGAGAATCTTCGCGCCACGACCCCTGCCGCAAACCCGGCACCCCCGGGTGTGGCCCTCAAACCCGCTTGAAATCAAGCTTCTACGGGAGACAATACTGGAAGCCGCGGCCCCCAGGGCGCGTTAGAAGGAGAGCGGAAGCTGGTTTCTCAGGCAGGTGTGCCATGAAGTCCGTTCGTTACTCCTTCTTGCTGTTGCTGGTTCTGGCCCAGGGCCTTTTCGTCGCCGGCTGCGCCCTGGCGCCCGCTGCTCCCATCGAGAGCGCCCATAGCCGCGTCCAGCCGCTCTACTTCATTGATGTGATGCCCCAGCGCCCCCCGGTTTACTCTCTGGACGGCTTTGACGCGGGACTGCTCTTCGTCGTTCATTCCCAGGAGCCCCTGCCCCAGCGCCATCTTGTGCAGGAACTGACCCAGACCGTGACCTTTGAGTATTCCGACGGCCGCCGCACGTCCAATACCTTCTCGCTCGTGGAGGCCTTCAGCCTGCGCTACGCCGGGGAGTCCGCCCTGGGCCGCCGCTACGAACTCGAACGCGGCCAGTTTGACCGCCACTTCCGCACGGGGCTTTCCGAACTGGGACCTGAAGTGCTGGCAGTGAAGATTGAACGGCGCATGTACCTCTACCCCGCCAACGTCATCGGCGCTGACTTCACGGCCCGCGGTTTTGCCCAGCTCGCCCATAACGAAGGCGGCGATGTCGTCACCACAGCCCCGGACACCTTCAACTCCCATTATCGCCGCAACCACGAAACGCGCGGCAAGCCCCGCGACAGCGACCGCGAGGGCGGCGTGGGCTACCGCATCAGCTACCGGCTGGAGAGGGCAGGCCAGGGGCGGGCGGCCTTCGTGCTGACCGGCGACGGCGGCAGAGGCCGTGTGTTCGAACCCCAGCTGATGATCTTCCGCGCCCGGTAGCGGCGCGGAAGGGCGGCAATGCAAGAGGGGCGGCCAAGGCCGCCCCTCTTCCTTACGATGATCTTTCTGCCTAGTTGCAGATCACGGTGACATTCGCCGTGGACTGCTTGACGGTGTAGAAGCCCCACTGGGCCCACCAGCCACTGGCGGGACGGCACAGCACGCCGATGTAGGTCGCGGTCGTGGTGCCGGCGCTGATGCGCTGCAGGCTGTCGGTGTTAGGCAGGTAGGTGGCGATGGGGCTGTTGACCTTCACGCCCGCAAAGCCGCCCACGGGGCTGCCGTAGCCGATACCTACCCAGTTGAAGAAGGCGGTTACGATGTTGTAGGGCAGGTTGAGCAGATTGGCCACGATACCGGCCACGTCAAAACGGTACTGGCTCATGTCGAGCTCGAGGTTGTTGAGCGAGAAGACCGTGTAACTCTGGCCGGGCACCACGGAGGTGGAAAGCAGGCCGCGGGCGGTCAGCCAGTTCATGATCCAGGTGGGCACCAGCGCCGCGACCTGCTGCACATACTGGGCATAGGGCTGAAGCACGGGGCTTTGCTGCATCTGCTGCTGGATGGCGCTGGCGGCCATCTGAGAGTAGGTGCTGAGCTGCTGCTGCAACCAGGCCGTGTTGAAGGCCTTCTCGGTTTCAAAGCGGCCCTGAGCGCGCACGCTGACCGAGCCGCCGTTGATCGTCAGGGTCGAGGGGTTGGCCGTAACGCGCACGAGGTCGCTGGGAATCATGCTGTTGATGAAGTCCTGCGGAGTCTTCAGGGTGGCCGAAAGGCCCTGGGCCCAGGCCGCCACGGACTGCGCCGTGCCGCCGATGATGGGCCAGCTTGACACCTGCGTGCAGACCCAGGAGATCAGGGCGAGCATGCCGCGCGCCTCGCCCAGCAGCAGGCAGGCGAAGTCGGCCTTGAGCAGGGCGCTCTCGACGAGCTTCATGACCACCGAAGAAAGCGGGCTCTGCTGGCTGGCGCTGCCGCCAAAGTTGACACCTCCGGCCGATGCCAGGAAGTCGAGCAGCTTGGTGTTGCCAAGCATCTGCTGCAGCATGCCCAGTTCGGCGTTGCTGAGGTGGCTGGTGTAGTCGGAGATGCCGCGCAGCAGCGTCTGCTGCTGGGCCATGGCGTCCAGGGCGACCTGGGCGTTGACCATGTGGCCCTGCTGGTCAAGCGTCACGACGGCCTCGCGGGCCAGCTCGATGATGCGGGCCAGACCCTCGCCGACTGCCGTGTTGAACTGCTCGCGCGTGACCACCAGCGAAGTCTTGACGGGCTTGATCGTCAGGCTGGGTCCGTTGCCGGCGACCACTTTGCCCTTGTCATCGAGCAGCGACAGCGTCACCGTCCGATCCTGCTCTTCCGTCAGGCCCGGCACCATCACAAAGGCGCGGCCGCTTTCTACGCGGAACGGGGGCACATCCACCGTGCGGTTGGCGTCGACGAAGCGAACGAAGAAGCCGGCATCCAGCGCCTTGGCCGAACCGCCGACTTCAATGGCGATGACCTCGCCGGGGTGTGCCGCGTTGACGGCCAGGCTGCTGCCGGCAAACGCGACGGGCGCATCGACGGACCCGCCGTCATCGCCGCCTCCGGCACAGGAAGCCAAGGTGAACAGAATCGAGGCCAGAGCCGCGAAAGGAAGGATGCGGGTGCTGCGCAAAACGGTCATCATGTCCCATGTCTCCAATGGTCGTTGCTGGCGCGCTTCTAACCGGACGTTCGGCCCGGCATGACAATGTCGTGAAGGCCGGAAACATAGGAAAGGCGCCCACCATTTCCACCAGAAATCGCACATGAGTTTTTAGGCACATCATAAGTCTTTGATTCACAGTTACTTATGAACCATAAATTCTAAAAGAATGGTGAGTACAGTTTTGAACCAAGGGTATGCATGCTTTCGCGCGCGGCCTTACCGGACGTTGAGGCTCCCAACGCAAAGCGCCCGCCCCCTGGGGGACGGGCGCCTGAATTCCGCCTGCCGGCCTTACGCAGCTTGACGCGTCAAGCCCGAAAGCACCACTTCCGTTTGTTCATCCAGCTTCTCAAAGCAGACCCCCACCGTGCGGCCGGAGAGCGAGCGGTGCCTCTCGACAAAGGCCACGCGTCCCGCCAGTTCGATCACGCGGCCCGGCTCCACTGTCAGCTTGGCGCGCACAACGCCGCCGCGCACCTGGCTTTCAAGGCGCTCGATGTCCGCGGGCGTGAGCTTGACTTCCGTGGCGTCCACGGCCATGCCGCGCGAAGAGAGGTCAATGGTGGCGCTGGAAAACTTGACGCCCTCGCAAACCAGTTCCACCGGCAGGGCCGCATGCAGGCGCGGCACGGCGCGGCGCGCGGCGAGCTTGGCCAGGGCCTGGGTGGCGACGGCGATGGCTTCCTTGACGCGCTGGCCGCGGATGGGGCGACCAAAGCGTGAGGTGATAGCGAGGGAGGCCAGCCTGTCTTCCAGTTCGGGGCGCGTCAGCACGACCAGGGGCATACCGGGCAGCATCTCGTTGGCGAAGCGGCCCACGGCAAGATTCTCCTGCACCACGGTGCAGTAGTCCACCACCAGGGTATCAAACAGGCCCGTGGCCAGCTTGGCCTCGGCGTCCTCGCGCGTGATGGCAATGCTGACAGCATGGCCCACACCGCGCAGGATGCTGCGGATGAGATAGGCGGACTCTTCGTAGAGGTCGGTGATGAGGATGTTGGCCATGGGCGCTCCGATGACGGTGTACCCGCTTCGCGGGCTGACCCGTTCATCGGCGCAAAGCCTTACCGGACTTTGGGAAAAATGCGCTCCTCTACTTCGCCAGCTTGCGGATTTCGGCGAGGTGCTTGTCCGTGCGCTCAAGCTCCGCCGCCATTTCGCTCAAACGCTCGCGGTCCTTCTGCACCACGGCCGCCGGCGCACGCTGCACGTAGCTTTCGTTCTCCAGCTTGAGCTTGAGCTTGTTCACGCCCTCCACCAGCTTGGCGCGCGCGGCATCGAGCCTCAAGAGCTCCATCTTGAAGTCAATCAGGTTGCCCAGCGCCACATAGACTTCGTCGGCGCTGCCCAGCACCACCGTGGCCGCCGGCTGTGGCTTGACGGCACCGATACCGACCTCAAAGCGGCCCAGGTTCACAAGCGCGGAGATCATGGCCTTTTCGCGCTCACCCATCAGGGCCAGGGTCTCCTGGGTGCCCACGCGCAGCACGGCATCGATGGCGGTCTTGCGCTCGATGTTGTGTTCGCTGCGAATGTTGCGCAGAGCGCGCGTCACCTCGCGCAGAAAGTCAAAGCGCCGCACCTGGGGCTCGTAGAGGCGGTCGCGGCTGGGCTTGGGCCAGTCCGACAGGGCCAGGGAAATGGCCGGTGTTTCGCCGTGCAGGGCTGCCACCATGGGGCGCAGGTTCTGCCAGATCTCCTCGGTCACGAAGGGAATGATGGGATGCAGCAATGTCAGCAGCGTATCCAGCACGCGCACCAGCGTGGCCTGCACACGCAGGCGTGAGGCCTCACCGTCGCGCTTCTCATAGAGCCTGGGCTTGATGACCTCGAGATACCAGTCGCAGAACTCGTCCCAGGTGAATCGATACAGAGCCGTCGCGGCGTCATTGAACTTGTGGCGCTCAATACTGTCAGTCACGTCCACGATGAGCTGGGTAAGCTTGCCCTGGATGAAGCAATCCTCCAGTTCGGCGGCCGCGCCTTCGGCGAGCTCCCGGCGCTGCTCGGGCGGCAGGGCGGCCATCTGGGCTTCAAAGTCTCCCAGGTTGCCCAAAGCCAGCCTCGATGCGTTCCAGAGCTTGTTGCAGAAGTTGCGCCCCATCTCGAACTTGGTGGGGCTGAGCTTGATGTCCTGGCCCTCGTTGGTCAGCAGGGGCAGGGTCAGGCGCACGGCGTCAACGCCCCACTTCTCGATCATCTCGATGGGGTCGATGCCGTTGCCCTTGGACTTGGACATGCGCTCGCCCTTCTCATCGAGCACCGTGGCGTGTATGTACACCGTGGCAAAAGGCGGCTCGCCGAGAAACTCGTAGCTGGCCATGACCATGCGCGCCACCCACAGGTAGATGATGCCGCGGTCCGTAGACAGGAAGTTCGTGGGGTAAAAATAATCCAGGTCGGCCGTCTTGGCGGGCCAGCCCAGCGTGGAAAACGGCCAGAGCCACGACGACGCCCATGTGTCCAGCACGTCGTCATCTTGACGCGTCAAGGGCTTTCCCGTCTTGGGGTGCTTCTGCCCCGGCGCGGGGTCTTCCGTCAGGGCGGCGGGCTCGCCGTCCTCGTCATACCAGACGGGGATACGGTGCCCCCACACCAGCTGGCGCGAGATGCACCAGTCCTGCACGTTTTCCAGCCAGTGCAGGTAGGTGTTCACCCAGCGCTCGGGCACAAAGCTGATTTCGGCCGGCAGCGATTCCTGCGGCGCGCTCTCGCTCGACTGGGCCTGCGCCTTGCGCGGCTTGACAGCGGCAATGGCCGGCTGGGCCAGAGGCTTCATCTTCACGAACCACTGTTCGCTGATCAAGGGCTCGATGGGCGTCTTGCTGCGGTCGCTGTGCGGCACGCCATGGGTGTGGTCCTCCACGCGTTCGAGCAGGCCCAGCGTGTCAAGTTCCTCGACCAGTTCCTTGCGTGCCTTGAAGCGGTCCTTGCCGGCGTACTTGCCGGCCTGCTCGTTGAGGGTGCCGTTCTTGTTGAGCACGTTGATCATGGGCAGGCCAAAGCGCCGGCCGCGCTCGTAATCGTTCACGTCGTGGCCGGGCGTCACCTTCACGGCGCCGGTGCCGAACTCCGGGTCCACGGTTTCGTCGGCGATCACCAGCAACTCGCGCCCGATGATGGGCAGCACGAGGTGTTTGCCCACGAGGTTGGAATAGCGCTCATCCCTGGGGTTCACGGCCACGCCGGTGTCACCGAACATGGTTTCGGGGCGCGTGGTTGCCACGGTCACGAACTTCTCGGGCGCATCCTTGATGGGGTAGCGGATGTACCACAGGCTGCCCTTGACCTCGGTCGTCTCGATTTCGTCGTCGCTGACGGCGGTTTCGAGCTTGCAGTCCCAGTTAATCATGCGCGCGCCGCGGTAGATCAGCCCCTTGTTGAACAGGCGCACAAAGGCCTCGCGCACGGCGCGTGAAAGGCCTTCATCGAGGGTGAAGCGGGTCCTCGACCAGTCGCAGGAGCAGCCCAGGCGTCGCAGCTGCCTGAGAATGAAGCTGCCGTGCTCTTCGCGCCACTTCCAGATTTCGTCGATGAACTTCTCGCGGCCAAGGTCTTGACGTGTCAACTTCTGCTCGGCCCAGAGTTTCTTCTCCACGACGGCCTGGGTGGCGATGCCGGCGTGGTCAGTGCCGGGCTGCCAGAGCACGCAGAACCCCTGGAGGCGCTTGAAGCGCGCCATGATGTCCTGCAGGGTGTTGTTCAGCGCATGGCCCATGTGCAGCACGCCGGTGATGTTCGGCGGCGGCATCATGATGGTGTAGGGCTTCTTGCGGATATCGCGGACGGCCTTGAACAGCTCTTTGTCCGTCCAGAACGAGTACCACTTGTCTTCGATCGTCCCCGGTTCGAAGCGGGGAGGCATTTCCGTCTTCATGATTGTCCTTTCGCCCCATGTGTTCGGGCTCTACGGGATGTCGTCCCGATAAGCCCTCAGGGCATCAGCATTGTCCGGCCCCCGTGCGGTGGACCGGCAGGCGGGCAAGGGTAGGGAATCACGGAGTTTCTACAAGGCCGGGGAACTACTCCGGCGAGC
>JABARW010000001.1:63119-119414 GCA_019186845.1 Planctomycetota bacterium
CGGCGAGCGGGCCACGGCAACAGCCGGCGCGCCGCCACGGCGCGAGCCAAACAGCGTGCCCGCCCAGCCTTTGACCGCCAGGCCCGCGTCATCCAGAATCAGGTAGAGCAGCGGTACGAACAGCAGCGTGTAGAACATGCTTGCGATCATGCCCCCCAGCACCATGCGCCCCATGGGATAGTAGGGCGTCCCCACAAACGTCGCGTCGCCAATGGCCATGGGTATCAGGCCAAATACCGTCGTCAGCGTCGTCATCAAGATGGGGCGGATTCGCTGCGTACAGCCTTCAATCACTGCCGCGTTGCGCTCAATGCCGTCTTGACGCAGGCGGTTGATCAGGTCCACCTGCACGATACCGTTGTTGACCACCACCCCCACCAGAATCATCAGGCCCAGCCAGCTCAGGCTGTCATTGGGCGTGCCCGTGGCCAGAAGCATGCCCCAGCCGCCCAGAATCGCTCCCGGCACGCTGACCACGAGAATGCAAACCGGCTTGATGAAACTCTCGAACAGGAAGCACATCAGCAGCAGGACCATCACCATGGACCAGCCCAGGGCCGCGAACATGTCCCCGCTGGTGCGGGCAAAACTGGCAAAGCGGCCGGAGAACTCGCGCGAGTAGCCGGGCGGAAACCTCACGCCGGCAATCTGCTCGTTGACGTCGGCGCGAATGCGGTCCAGGTCCTCCGTCGAGGTTGTGGCCACCACGCGCAAGGTCGTCTGGCGGTTCAGGCGCCTGACTTCTCCCAGGCCCGGCTTGGCCAGGCCGCTGGTGCTGGTCACCGCCTTGGCCGCCACGGCCCCGCCCGAGGCGCCGGGAACACGGATCTCGCCCACGTCGTCAATCTCTGGGTCGCGCGGGTTGCCGCGCGCGTCGCGCGGCGGCGCAAACCTGACGCGCAGGGGAATCAGGTTGTCGCCCTTCTGGTAGTCGCGCAAAGCCGTGCCGCCGAGGTTGAAGGCCAGCACCTGGGCCAGCATGTCCGGCGAAACATTCATGGCCGTGGCGCGTTCACGCTCGAGTTGCAGGGTGACTTCGTCGGTGCCGGCTTCGGCATCCACACGCACGCCCTCCACGCCGCGCACGCCCTCCATGCGGCGCGAGATGTCCTGCGCGATCTCAAGCAGGCGCTCGCTGTCCGGCCCCTTGACCAGCACGCTGACTTCACTCGACGAAGCGCTGCCGCCCTGGAATTCGCCCCGCAGTTCTACCCCCGCGCGCTCGGGAATGGCGGCCATGATGCGCTTGTAGAACTCATTGCCCTGGTCCAGCCGCTTGCGATCCAGAAACAGTGAAACACGGGCGTTGCGCGACGAGAATGAAATCGACATGGCCTCGATGCCGAACTTCTCAAAAGCCACGGCCCGCGCCTCCTGCTTCACCTGCTCCGAAGGCTCACGCGCCTTGCGCAGTTCGCTGACGGCCTCCATGAACTCGTCGTTGGTCGGCGAAGTGTTGCCGCGCGAGGCAAGCAGTGCCAGCACTTCCTCAACGGTCACGCGCTCGACCCTGGGCAGGCCCCACAGCGTGCGCTCGAGTTCCTCGAGCGTGTACGTCTTCCAGAGCTCGTCGCGGCGGATGACGGGCTGGCCCTTGTCGTCGAGGGCTTCGTACTTGATGACGGCGCTGGGCGGGAAGTTGATGCGCAGCTCGATGCGGTCGCGGTTGCCCTGGTTCTGGTCAGTCTGCTGGAGCGCCGAATACAGCGCGGGGATACCGGCAAACGTCGCCCCCAGCACCAGGACGGTGACCCAGTAACGCTGGCGGGCCAGCACCCGCAGACTGCGCTCATAGAACGCGGCCACGGCATCGATGACCGGCGCCTTGGGCGTGCCGCCCGCCTGCCGCCCGACAAAGGCCGAGGCTCCCTCCCAGAGCGCCAGGGCGCCCCAAAGCGCGGCTTTGCGTCCCGCGGGCGCCGCGGGCAGGGCCAAGGTGATGCGCAAGCGCAGCCCGATGAACCAGGCGCGAAAGCGCGAAGGTTTGCGCTCGCCAATCATGCCGAAGCGGTGCATGGCCATGGGAATGACGCCCAGGGCCACGAGCACGCTCAGCGCCAGCCCGACGCAGACGGGAATGCCAATTCGGCTCATGACAAAGCGGATGAAGTCGGCGCCGCTGAGGTAAATCACGCCCACGAACACGATGATGGTGGTGCTGGTGGAGAGTACGAGGGCGAGGCCGATTTCGCCGGCGCCGCGAATCGAAGCGCCCAGGGGCTCATCGCCCAGCTGGCCGCGCCGAAATACGTTCTCCGCCACTACAATGGCGTTGTCCAGCAGCATGCCCGCGGCAAGGGTGAAACCCATGAGCGAGAGGATGTTGATGGTCTCGCCCATGAAGTACATGACGGCCAGCGTCATGGCCATGGAGAGCGGGATGGACAGGGCAATCACCAGCGAAAAGCGGAAACTCTTGAGGAAGACCAGCAGCACGATCACGGCAAAGAGCGCGCCCCACAGCAGGGTGCTCATCAGGTTGGCGATGCTTTCCTTTATGCTGTCGCCCTGCATCCAGGGCACCCGGGTCTGAAAGCCGGCCAGCCGCGAGTCGTGGGCCAGCTCGACCAGGGCCTCATTGACGCGGTCGCACACCTGCACCGTGTTGGAATCGCTGGACTTGAACAGCATGCAGGTTGCGCCCCAGCGACCGTTGACCCTCACGTAGCTGTCGATGCTCTCCGTCTCGTAGACCTCGGCGATTTCGGAGAGCTTGAGGCCCGGCCGCACGGGCAGGCTGCGCATCTGCTCGACGGACTTCAGCCGGCTGTCCGCCACGAGGTAGATGTCCTTGCCCTCTTCGCGCACCTTGCCCGCGGGCTCGCGGACGTTGTCCTGCCGAAGGCGCGACATCAGCTCGGCCAGATTCACGCCGTATGCGCCGGCCTTTTCGCGATCGATGTCCACGGCGATGAACTTGCGCGTCACGCCAAAGAAGGTCACGCCGGAGACGCCGTCGACGCTCTCCAGGCGCGTCTGCACGATGTTCTCGAGCTTGAGCTGGGGGTCCTGGACGTCGTCTTCCCAGAAGAAGCTGATGAAGCCGATGGGGAAGGCTCCGGCCCCGCCGCCTCCCATGCCGCTCTTGCGCACCTGGATGCGCCCCGTGTCCGAGGGCAGACGCAGACGGGCGCGCTCGACGGCGTCCGTCACCTGGGCATAGGCCTCCGTCATGTCCTGCTTGCCGGAGAACTCGATGTCAAAGCGGGCCCCCGTGCGCGAGCTCACGGCTGTCAGGTTTTCGATGCCCGGGATCGTCGAAAGCTCGGCCTCCACCGGCAGGGTAATCGTGCGCTCCACGCTCAGGGGCGTGCTTACGGCGTCGGCGCGGCTGTAGGGCACGGTCACGGAGATGGTCCGAGACTCCAGCCCGCTGGGGAAGAGTTCCAGAGGCATGAGCTGCATGCCGATGAGGCCGATCACCGTGGTGGCCGTCAGCAGCACGCAGACCGTGACCGGGCGGCGGGCGAAAAAGGCCAGCAGGGGGTGGCGCTCAATGGCCTGAAGGGCGGTGAAACGTTCCAGCATGCCTTCATAGTACGGATGAGCAGGGCTTTAGGGGAGAATTGTCCAAGGCGCCCCGCCCTGACTGCCGATAACTCCCTGCGGATTGCCGCAGGGAAGACCCCATGAAGAAGATCTATTTTCTGCCCCGGCCCCCGGCGGCGGCCACCGTTTCCGGCAAGTGGCGCAACCGCCTCAAGAACACCTACAAAAGCAGCGACGCCATCCGCGACGTGATTGACTGGACGCAGCAGGGGCGCGAATTCTATGTCGCCCTCGTAGACCACGAGGCGGGCACCCGCCGCGTCTTCCATATGAACCCGCCGGGCAGCCCTGAAATCGCCACCGATTTCGCCACGCGCCGCCCCGTGGTGGGCGTCATTGACCAGATTCTCAAGCTCTGCCGCAGCGGCCGCGACTTCGATATTTACCTGCTGGAACGCAAGCGCGGCGGCCGAGGCAACGCCAATCCCGACGGCTTCGACGGCCCCGATCTCGCGGCCTGAGGCTGATTGTCCGGCTCCTCCAAGGCATAATGCCCCCTTTGCCAAAGGGGGGTTATCCATGGACAGGAAGTTCATCGCCGGCATTGCCTTCATTGTGGGTGCCCTGCTGCTTGGACCCGCGGCCTACTTCTTTGCACGCCTCGACGCCGAGGGCGAGCTGACTTCACTGCGCCGCGAGCGAGAGTCCCTGTTGTCGCGCGCCCAGACGGCCGAGAACGAATCAGCCTCGCTGTCACGCCAGCTTGGCGACGTGAAGACCGCCGGTTCGCGGACGGACCGATCAGCGCGGGAGATCGCGTCTGAAGTGGACCGCCTGGCCCGGGAGAAGGGTGAAGCCTCAGATCGCGCCCAGCAGGCCGAAGCGGACCTGCTCAAGGCGCGCAACGAAGCCGAGGACCTGCGCCGCAGGAACCAGGCCGAAATCGACCGCCTCAAGGGCGTGCTCGAAAAGAACGGCATTTACGAGCACCTCTCCGCCGAGGAAATCCAGGCCCGCATGGTCGATGGCGAGGCACGCTTCCGCCGCGCCTTTGAGGGCAAGGACAAGCAGGGCGTAATGAAGGCCATGGCCGAGCTCCAGAAGCTGGGCCCCTCAGCCTATGACAAGTGCATTGAGCTGTGGCTTCTGGCCGCCGAAGACTTCGGCATTGGCGAGAACTGGGGCAAAGGCGCCAACACCCTGGGTTTGAACTTCCAGGAGTACGTCTCGCTCATCAGCAACTTCGAGCTGGTAAAGCATGGCGTCACGGACCCCAGGGTGAACGAGGCGTTCAAGATCAACTCGCTGTACGGGCTGCCCTGGTGGACCAGCGAGCCCTCCAGCCAGCGCGCCAAGCTGGCGGGCGATGCCCTGCTCAACTCCACCGGCTACACCTCTGTAGCCGCCATCGAGGCGCTCAGGGACATTCCGGACCCGGCTTCGATACGCTACCTCTCCGACTACCTCGGCAAGAACGCCGACAACGCCAACGGGCGCCGACAGGCCGTCACCGTCCTGGCCCAGAAGAACACGCCCGAGGCCTGGGCGGCCATTGAAAAGGCAGCCGCCAGCGACAGCGACGAGGGCGTGCGGGAAGCCGCGCGGCAGGCCCAGCTCACGCGCAACCCCAAAGCAACGGGTGTGATGATCACCTGGGTGGACGCCAACGGACAGGGCGCTCTGCCGGGTATCCGGGTCGGGGACATCATGGTCAGCTACAACGGGCGCGCCACGAAGTCGCTGGGCGACGTCAATGAGGCCAAGAAGACGGTGGCCGACGGCGCCTCGGCGCCGGTAAAGATCGTGCGCGGCGAGGAGACCCTGGAACTCACGCTCGCATCCGGCCAGATCGGCATCAACGGCGTGTCGGTGACCGCCAAATGAGAACTGCCCGGTGACCCGGGCAGTCCCTCGTTCCTGGTGAACGCGACGTTCTAACGGGAGACGACTGCGTCGCCCGCCGGGCGCGCCACAGGGGCGACCAGGGCAGGCTTGGCGGGGTCAGACCCGAGGTCGAGCATGCCCGTGGCGAACAGGACGGCAACGAGCGTCGAGACGATGGCCAGGCCGACGGCGCTGCCGGCGACCCACATCATGCGCCTCGCGCTCTTGTGCATGTGCTCTTCCATGCGCGCGAAGTAGCGACCCTGCTCGCGATTGAGTGAAGCCAGCTGCTCGGCCTGCTTGCGGGCCACTTCGAGGTGGTGGCGGCGCTGGGAGCGGCGCGTGGCTTCGGCGGCCTTGGCCTGGACCTGAACGCCCGCCAGCTGGGCCTGCTGGAACTGCTCCATGCGGGTGACCGCTTCCTTCAGTTCCTCGCTCTTGCCCTTCTCGTTGGTCACGAGGGACTCGACCATGACTTTGACCTGCTCGCTCTGCGTGCGGGCCTCGTTATTGGTGCGTTCCAGTTCGCGCGTCAGCTCATCGAGCGCCACGACCTGCTGCTTGGCCGCCTGGGGCAGCTCGCACACGGCCTGAACAAAGGCCGGCAGCGGTTTGAGCGACTCAATCACCACCTGATTTGCACAGGCCTGCTCGTCCAGCGCAACCTTGAGCGCGGCCAGCGCCTTGGTCTGCTCTTCGCCATTGGGAATCACTTCGCGCAGCATCGTCGGCAGCTTGGTCAGCGTCTCAATCAGCCGGCTCTGTCCCAGGGACTGTGCGTGCAGGCGCTGCCCCAGTGAGCGGATATGCGTGGAGAGGTCCGTAAAGCCGTTCTTCATTTCAATCAGGGCCCGGGTGCGCACGCTCATACCGCTGAGCCCCAGAGAATCCACGGGCGCCAGCAGGCGGCTGTTGAGGCTGGCCACTTCGGTCAGGTCGATGCCGTCTTCATCCATGACGATGACCGGGTTGTGATCCGGGTTGTCACTGGGCAGCACATAGTTGTCGCGCACCGGGGTGTCCGAGTGGTCGCGCTTGCGGAAGAATCGAGTGATGAACTTGAGCATGGTTGTACCCGCGTAAAAGGACATGCGCGCAACGGCGCGCATGGCTTTATCGGGAACTTCCCGGCCGCCCCTTCACCAAAATCCCGCCGGGCTTACTGAAGGTGGCCGGTGCCGCGCTGAAGGTAGGCAATGATCGTCTCGCGCAGGTCGTCGTCCCACTCGTGGCGCTGGGCGCGGGAGATGGCGGCGTAGGCCTCGAAGCTTCCCATCCTCATCAGCGCCCAGTAGACGGCCTCGCGCACCCAGGGCTCGGCGTGGCGGGCGGCCTTCTCCAGCGCCGGCACCAGGGCCGTGTCGCGCAGGTTGCCCGCGACAATGGCCGCATTGCGCACCAGGCGCGAAGTCCCGGCCCGCTCCAGCGCCGTGCCCTCAATGCGGCGCTCGAGGTGCTCGGGCTTGAGCGCCAGCACCTTGTGCAGCGTCAGGGTCTCCAGTCCTTCGGGCGCCTGCGCGAAGGCCGGCGCCGCCTTGCGATTCCAGGGGCAGACCTCCTGGCAGATGTCACATCCAAAGAGCCAGCCCCCCATGGCTTCAGGGAACTCGGGCGCAATGGGGCCGGCAGGCTCGATGGTCAGGTAGCTGATGCAGCGGCGCGCATCGAGCACAAAGGGCTCAGGGAAGGCCCGCGTCGGGCAGGCATCGAGGCAGGACGTGCAGGTGCCGCCGTGGCCGGACGCCGGCTCATCGAGCTCAATCTCAAGGCTGGTGGCCACTAGGGCCAGCAGCTTCCAGCTCCCGCTCTGCGGGTCAATCAAAAGCGTGTGCTTGCCCTGCCAGCCAAGCCCCGCCCTGGCCGCCAGCTCCCGCTCCAGAAAGGGACCTGTATCCTGGTACCACAGCGCCTGCGTACCTGGAGTCAGGTGCTTCATGGCCCGCTCCAGGTCCAGCAGGCGCGGCTTGTAAACCTCATGATAGTCCTGGGCGCGAGCATAGCGGGCCACGCGAGGCAGCACGCTGTCTTCCGGCAGGTCTTCGGGCAGTAAAGGCGCATAGTCCAGCGCGAGCATGACGAAGCTTCGCACCCAGGGGTAGCGCACGCGGATATCCTCCCTGAACTCAGGGGCACGCTCCAGCCAGTCCATGGAACCGTGATAGCCGCGCTTGAGCCACTCACGAAAGAAGGCGCCGTGGGCTGTGGGGCCGGCGGCCGCCACGCGCACGGATTCGAAGCCGCGCTCTCGGCAGAGCAGCAACACAGCGTCTTTGGCCTCTTGCGGAGTCATGGGGCGGGGATTGTACGCGGGCGGCGTCCTTTTCCATGATCCAAAAGGCGAGACGCCGGAGCGGCTTCATGCCAGAATCAGGCCATGGTTCGCGTGGCGCTCGTGATGCTCGGCCTGACGCTGGCCCTGGTGGCGCTCTGGGCGCCGGGGCGCGCCCAGCCGTCCCCGCGCCCGGCGGCTCCCCTTGCCCGCTTTGACGGCACCCAGGTTCACCTGGCCTGGCGCCTGCCCGCCGGGCCGGGCCTTGAGCGCGTCATCATTTATCGACGCCAGGAAGGGCAGAGCTTTGGCGAAGTGGCCCAGGTCGAGGCCGAAGCCCTGGCCTGGTCCGACAGCGCCGTGAGCACGGGACAGACCTGGGAGTATTGCCTGGCCCTTCGCGCACCCACGGGCTCGTTGAGCGAGAAGTCGGCCCCGGTCACGGTGACCACGGGGGCCACCCAGCGCCTGCGCTTTCGGGGCGGCTCCATGACCCGCGGCATCTTCGAGATTTCCTCGTTCGTGCAGGGCCGCCGCTACGACGAAACGTTCGTGCATGCCGCCGGCGAAGAGATCGGCGACTTGCGCCGTGTCGAGGGCCAGAGCGCCCCCCTGGACTTCCGACTGGGAATCAAGCTCGTGGCCCTGCGCGTTGAAACAGCCGCGCCCCAGGGCCGCACGCGCGAGGTCCTGCTCGATGAACGCGGCCAGCCCCTCAAGCACTTGGGCGGCGCAAAGCTGGAACTGGCCCTGCCCATCAAGGGCGAGCTGCGTGAGCGCGTCGTGGCCGAGCTCGAGGCCAAAGACGGTCGCCGTTTCACCCTGATCGAAGGCGAGGGTCTGGCCCCCTGAGCCGTCAACGCACGTATTTATTGAACGCGGCCCGTGCGTTTGCCTTGTGATATTGAAGCTCCTGAAGCAACTGCTCCAGCGCCGAAAGACCCCCGCCCGGCGCAAAGCCCGCGCGGCGCGCAAACAGCTCGGCTTCCTCACCCTGGGGCAGGGCATCGTGGGGCTCCCCGTCGAGCAGCTGCATGCGGTTCATGATCTGGCGCACAAAGGCGTAGGCACCCAGCAGCGAGTCGTGGTCCGCCACGCTGATGAGCCGCTCGGCGCGGCAGGCCTCGATGGCCTCGAACATGCCCGGCTGGCGCAACACCGGGCGCCTGGCTCCGTGGGCCAGCTGCAGGAACTCGATGACGAACTCGACATCGTGCAGGCCGCCGGCGGCGCGCTTGAGGTCGTCTTTGGGGGCATGGGCCATGACGCGCTCGCGCATCTCGCGCGTCTGGGCCGCGGCATCGGCCACGGCCACGGGATGGGCAAAGGCTTCGAGGGCGCGGGTGACGCGAAGGGCCAGAGGCGTGCTTGGGCCAAACAGCACGCGGGCGCGCGTGCAGGCCAGGCGCTCCCAGAAGTGGGCCTGCTCGGCGAGATAGCGCTCAAACTCCTCGACACCGACGGCCAGGCTGCTCTTGCCGCCGTGGGGCCGCAGGCGCAGGTCTACGCGGTACAGCGCGCCGCGCTCGCTGGCGCTGGAGAGCATGTCGGAGGCGCGCCGGGCCACGCGCGTGTAGAAGGCCTGCGCCCGGGCCGCAAGCGAAGGATCGAGGCCGGCGGTGTCGTAGATAAACACAAGGTCCAGGTCGCTGGCGTAGTTCAGGGCGCGCGAGCCCAGCTTGCCCATGCCCACCACGCTCAGCGCCTCGCCCAGTGCCGCGCCGGGCAAAGCTTCGCGGCGGCCTTCCTCGCGCAGGGCCTGTTCGATCGCGGCCTCCAGCACGACCTCGGCCACCACGCACAGCTCGCGCAGCGTTTCGGGCAGCGGGGTGCGCTCGCTGATATCAAAGAGGCCGATGCGCAGGAGTTCGACGTCGCGCTGCCAGTAGAGCGCGTCCAGCACGTCGGCCGAGGCCAGCACGCGGGCCGAAAGTTCCGCGCGCAGGCGTTCCTGATCCAGGCGCGTGAAAGTCTGGAGGTTGTCGATGAACTCGTCGACCAGACCGGGGCGGCGGCAGAGAATGTCTGACAGCCAGCGCGACTGGGCGGCGATGTTGCCGAACACTGCCAGGGCGCGCGGGTCCTCGGCCACCAGTTCAAACAGCATGGTCTTGGCGCCCAGGCGCGCCGTGATGCGCTCGAAGTTCATGAGCGTGAAGTCGGGGTCCGGCGTCTTGCCCGTGAAATCCAGCAGGGCCGGCATCATCGAGGCCAGGTACTTGCGCGCCCGCGGGCCGAACAGCCGGTTCTCCGGTGTCTCCTCGGCCAGCTCCCGGATCAGCCGAAAGGCCAGGGCCGGGTCCTTGAAGCCGTAACGCGCCAGAAGGCGCCTGGCCTCTTCCTCATTGGGGTCGGGGTCCAGCACCAGCTCGCTTTCCGCCGGCGCGTGCTGGGTCGAGAACAGGCCCGCGAACAGCCGCACCAGCAGGCCGCGCACCCTCAGCGTATGCGCCTTGAGATCGTTGATCATCGCGCGGCCGGGGCTGAGTACTGCCCGGCTTTGCCCCGCAGCCCGGCGCGCCTCAAGGTCCGCTGTCTGCTGGGGCGCATAGCCCAGGCAGCGGGCGACGCGCTCGATGTCGGTACGGCTGTCCGGCACACGATAGGTCTGCAACCCCTCCCAGAGCTGGAGCCGGTGCTCGATGCCGCGCAGGAAGCGGTAGGCCTGGGCCAGCTCGTCGGATTCGGCGCGCCTGAGCACGCCGTTTTGCGCCAGCGCCTTGAGGGCACCCAACGTATCTCGCACGCGCAGCGCCGGCAGGCGGCCGCCATTGAGCAGTTGCAGGAACTGCGTGACGAACTCGATGTCGCGGATGCCGCCAAAGCCGTGCTTGAGGTCGCGGAATGTATCCTGCCCGGCCTCGGCCCGCTGCTCAATCTGCCGTTTGAGGCCCTTGATCTCGTTGATTTCACCCACCGTTAGATACTTGCGGTAAATCCATGGCGTGAGCCGGGCGAACATGGTTTCGCCCAGCTCCAGATCGCCGGCGCAGGGCCGCGCCTTGAGCAGGGCCTGGCGCTCCAAGGTTGAGCCAAACGAGAAGTAATACTGGACCGTGCTCTCCAGCCCCCGGGCCAGCCGCCCCTTCTTGCCGTCGGGCCGCAGGCGGGTATCCACACGGAAAACGTTGCCGTCCTCCGTGACCTGATCGATCAGCGGAATCATGGCCTCGGCGATCTTGACGGCGAACTCCGGGCCCGAAAGGCCGCGCCCCTCCTGCGGCTGGGCCGGCTCGCCGTCAAAGACGAAGCTCAGGTCGATGTCCGAGGCATAGTTCAGCTCGCGCGCCCCCAGCTTGCCAAAGGCAATCACGCAGAACCTGAAGTCGCCGCCCGCGGGCAAGGCGCGGCGCCGGGCAATCTCGCCCTTGGCGTACTCACAGGCCACCTGCAAGGCGCCATCGGCCAAGGCACTGATCTCGGCCGTGACGGCCTCCAGGGGAAACTGCAGGGCGCGCTCGTGATACAGCACGCGCGTGGCGAAGTCGCGGTGCGTCAGGCGCAGCGCGGCCAGAACTTCCACGCCCTGGGCCAGGCGCTCGCGGCCGCGATTGATGATCTGCTCTTTGGTGACGGGCTGGGCCAGCTCCTCGACGGAAAGCCCCATGAACTCCCGCCAGCCCCCGCGCACGAGATGATTGGCCAGGGGCCGCGAATGGCCCAGCAGGACGAACAGCCGCGAAAAGGCCTCCGGCAGTTGCAGCGACAGTTGCACGAACTCCGCCGCCGAATCCGGCGTGGCCACCAGGCGCTCGATAGCGCGCACGGAATCTTCCGGCGATGGCGAAGCCTCGAGCGTGCGCGCCAGCATGTCAACGAAGGCCTCCGAAGCCTCCGCGCCCACGCCACGCAGCGCATGGCGGATCTCCTCGGCGGCAATCTGCAGAGCTTCGCCGCCAAATGGCTCCAGCTCCTCCTCCGTCGAAGGGGGCAGGGGCCAGTCCACTTTGCGGGGGTCGGGCAACTCCATCGCCCGAGTATAGCAGTGCCGCGAAGCCCCAAACCCGTCAGGCGCGAACGTCCAGACTGCGGCCCAACTGCGTGGCTTCCTGCACCAGCTTCTGCATTTCTTCGCCCGTGGCCTTCTGAACCTGCATGACTTTCTTGAGGGCCGCGACCTCAAAGGCCATCTCCGTGCGCATCTGCTGAGGACGCATCAGAATGGAGGCGAGGTCGCTGTTGCTGAACTGGATTTCCATGGCGGCTCCAGAACTCACTTGATCGGATACTATCTAATTTACGAAATCCGTCAATAATAAAAATCCGCCCCGCACGCTCCGAATTCCTGTTCTTGCGTTCAGTCCCCGCTCACCGATGCCGATGCAGAGCCGGGAGATTGCCCATGGTAAGGAAAATCACGCGCCGCTTCACCGAGACCCTGCGTCGCATGGACCGCGCCCTCATTCGCGAGCCGGAAATCGAAGCCGGCTTCTCGCAATCACTGGCGGGGACCTGCCAGAACGAAAGCGCCATGCGCGGACGCCTGACATTCCGCAACGCCGGCCTGCTGCGCAAGGCCCTCTTCGCACTGCTGGGCCAGCGCCGCCGCGTCATCAGCTTGATTTGTGACCGCGTGGAGTTCTGCGACGGTGCGGCCATGGCCGCGGTACTGGAGTTTTCCATGGCCTGCAAGGAGCAGGGCATTCGACTGTTCTTCGTCGACCCCAGCGAAAGCCTGTGCGACGCCTTCAGCCTGTATCGCCTCCATTCGATGCTTGATGCCATGAGCACGCGGCAGAGAGTCCTTCCCGGCAACCAGGCGGCGGACCTGGGCGAAGACGCCCTGGTGATTGTGATCGAGGACGAGTTTCCCGATTCCATCCGCATCGAGCCCGTGCAGGACGCGGCTTGAGCACTGCGCCTCATTGACAGCTTGGGGGCTTTCTTTACTTTGTGCCTCTCAATTTCGGCTGCGGAGAGGTGGCAGAGTGGCCGATCGCGCCTCCTTGCTAAGGAGGTGTAGCCCAAAAGGCTACCGTGGGTTCGAATCCCACCCTCTCCGCCAGGCTGCATGGGAGGGCGCATGTCCTGCGCCCTCCCGCTGCTTTTTCCGCGGCCTTGCCGCGGGCCGCTGCGCTTACGCACGGCCTGTGGGCCGTGCTGCTTCGCTTCACGGACAGTCCACCGGACTGTCCGTGGGTTCGAATCCCACCCTCTCCGCCAGGCTGCATGGGAGGGCGCATGTCCTGCGCCCTCCCGCTGCTTTTTCCGCGGCTCCACCACCAGGAACCAATGGACACACCTGGCGGGTTCAAATCCCGGCCCAGGGCAAACGACGGCGTGACGACAAGAAGGCCGGGCGCGCAGCGCCGCACGACACCTCAATCTGCCCGGAACATCACAGAAGCGTTCGCGACCAGTTGCCTTCGTTGGTCGCGGCGATGGGTTGCGAGCGCATAGCCGCGTCGCAGATGGCGCGGATTTCCTCGCCCGTGAACTTGCGATGGATGAAATCCACCCTGAAGCGGCTGGCCCCTGCTTTCTGCAGCTCTGACTGCCGGTGCGCGATCGAATAGGCCTCCTTGCCCATGATGATCGTGCGGCAGTGATGGTCTATGGCCAGAAACTCCTCGCCATAGGAGTTCTTCATCGTCATCTCATGGAAGCCGCAGTAAGCACGGCCGGGGCAGTGGCCCAGCATATTGGCATACACGCAGCTCTCCGCCGTGAAGAGAGGCGTGTCCTGGTAGGTCACGATGTCGGCCTCGGGGCCGAACTCGCCCAGCACCGCGCGCATGTTCTCGATGCCGTCCTCGACGCTGAGTGTCACGCGCGAACAGCCCTGCTCCAGCCAGGCGCGCGCGGCCTCGCGGCTGAGCGTGTACAGGGGCCAGTCCGCGATGATGTCGAGGCCCGCGCCCCTGAAATCCGGAATGCGCGGCTCAAAGGTCAGGCCCAGCCTTCGCGTGGCCACGTCGGCGCTGCGCCGCATGATCGTGGCCGTGCCCATGCGCTTGCGCTTGTCCACGCCCGCCATGCGCGCGAGGTACTCAAAACCGCCCAGGTTCGACACGCAGAAGCGCCGTGCGCCCGCGGCATAGAGGTCACGCAGCTTCCATTCCATGCCCGCGTGTTCCCAGGCGCGCGTGATCACGGGCAGGGCCACGCGCAGCCTTTGGCCGTGGCGCCCCAGTGCCTCAACAAGCGCCTCGGGGCGGTCATTGGCGATGTCTACAAAGACCTCATCAAGCTGCTCCAGCGGCAGATGCTCGAGATAGGCCACACGGTCCACCAGCGCGGCAAAGCGCGGCTTGTGCTTGACGCGGCCCGTGCCCTGCTGCGTCGGCGTGGCCAGGGCTGCGCGCACATCCGCCAGCTTGCGGATGCGCGCCACGCTCACGGTTTCGTCGAAGGCGGCAAAGAACTGGCGGCGCGCCTCGTTGACTTCGCCCGCGGGGGTGAACACGCCGGCGGGCACAGCCGCGCTGAATTTGCCCAGGGCAAAGCGCGTGCTGCCCAGGCGCTCGAAGAATTCGCGCAGGCGGGCTTCGTCCATGGGCTGGCTGTCAGCGAAGAGCAGCTTGACGGGATACTCGCGCACAAGCTCGATGGGGCCGTGGCGGCCGGTGATCACCATCTTGCCGGGCATGCCCAGCTCGCCCAGGCGCGGCGCGTCGCGGTCAATGCGGAAGGTGATGTCGATGTTGACCTTGAGGCGGGCGCGCGAAAGCTTGGCGGGAACCTTGGTGGGATACTTGCGCTTGAGCGCCTGGCTCGAGATCAGCCGCACCTCGTCGCCGGCCTTGACGCCAGGCGGCACGGGGATGGTCACTTCCTCGCCGGCCTTGACGTTGAAGACGCGCTTGCCCGCAAGGTTGAGCTTGTCGGCGGCGAACTTGACCGGTTCGCGCTCCGCAGAAACCTCGGCGCCGGCGTCAATGCGCGTGGACTTGCCGGACTCGCGGAACTCGATGGCCTTTTCGCGGGCGGCATCCCGGCTGTGCCGGGGGGCTGCACGCTGCGCTTCTGCGTCATCAGCAACGGTGACCGGCCTGGCGCTGTAGCCGGGCCCCAGTTCGGAGCGGTCATCAACTTCTGCTCCCTCGCGGTGCAGCCTGGCGCCGCTTGGCTTGACCATCAGGCCGTCGTGGCGCTCGAAGTCAGCGGCGGCGCGGAAGGCGGCGCGGCCCAGGTGCACGCGCTCTATGGTGCCAAGGTAGAGCCCCTGGGGCTCGCTTTCGTCCTTGTCCGCGACGTTCTTGTGCTCGTTGTGGCTGCCAAAATAGAACAGCTCCGTGGCCTCGCGCGAGTAAATGACCTTGAGCTGCTCCTCGGCCGCCTTGATGTCCACGGGCTGCCCGTCGATGGCCTTACGGTAGAGGTCCGTCACGGCCGCGACATAAAGCGGGCTCTTACGCCGGCCTTCGATCTTCACGCTCCTGACGCCCAGGCGCGCCAGTTCCGGGATGACCGAGGGCGCCTGCAGGTCCTTCATCGAAAAGGCCTTGCCCTCGCCCAGCGGGGTCACAAAGGAATCGCGGCAGGTGTAGGCGCATTTTCCCCGGTTGCCGCTGCGCCCCGTCACCTGGGATGAAAACAGGCACAGGCCCGAGTAGCTGTAGCACAGCGAGCCGTGAACAAAGGTCTCAAGCTCAATGCCGCACTGGGACCGGATGGCGTCAATCTCATTGAGGGTGAGTTCGCGCGCCAGAATCGCGCGCTCAAAGCCGTTGCGCTCGCACCACTTGGCGCCGTCCACGTTGTGCACCAGCATCTGGGTGCTGGCGTGCCACTTGAGGCGCGGGAAATACTCGCGGATGATGCGGTACACGCCGAAGTCCTGCACGATCACGGCATCGACGCCCATCTCCTCGCAGTCGGTCAGCATGGAAATGAGTTCGTCCAGCTCCTTCTGCTGAATGACGGTGTTGATCGTGACGTACACCTTGCGGCCGCGATCATGGGCAAAGCCCACCGCCTGGTCGAGCTGTTCGACCGTGAAGTTCTCGGCCTGGGCGCGCGCGGAGAATGACTTCAAACCGAGGTAAACGGCGTCGGCGCCGTAGTCCATGGCCGCGTAGAAGGCCTCGGGGCCGCCGGCCGGCGCCAGCAGTTCGGGCCGGGGGTGTTTCGGCGGCAGCTTGGAGGTCTCAGCGTCGGCCTCGGGTTGAGGCAGCCTGCTGGTGGGCTTGTCGGAGGCGTTCAGCGCGGCTTTGGCGGTGTCGGGCATACTCTACGCCTTGGCGTGATCGCCGCAGCGCCTTGTTGGGTCGGTCTTGGGCCTACAGTCACGCAAGGCTACGAAGCACGGGCGCCAAAGCAACTGGAGAGCCGGTGATGGACCGGCTTGTGCGCCCCGCAACGAATGAAGGAACCTCTTGGCAACCGTCGTGTGTGCCGCACCGCAGAAGCCGGCCGTTCTCACGGCAGGCACGGATTACTCGTCAGCTTCTAGATGGCGCCTTTGGCGTTCTCCCAGTCCTTCAGGAACTGGGCCAGGCCCTTGTCCGTCAGCGGGTGCTGCACGAGCTGCGAGAACACCTTGAAGGGAATCGTGGAAACATCGGCACCCATCAGGGCCGCCTGATGAACGTGAATGGGGTGGCGGATGCTGGCGGCCAGAATCTGCGTTTCAAAGCCGTAATTGTCGTAGATCTTGCGGATTTCGCCGATGATCTGCATGCCGTCCTGGCCGATGTCGTCCAGGCGGCCGATGAACGGGCTTACGTAGGTCGCGCCGGCCTTGGCCGCCAGCAGCGCCTGCACGGGGCTGAAGCAGAGCGTCACGTTGGTCTTCACACCGTCGCCGCTGAGGCGGCGGCAGGCCTTGAGGCCCTCGGGAATCAGGGGCAGCTTGATGACCACGTTTTCGCCGTACTTCAGCAGTTCCTTGGCCTGGGCCAGCATGCCATCCGCATCCAGGGCCGTGACCTCGAGGCTCACGGGCCCCTTGACCAGCTTGCAGATCTCCGCCGCGACTTCCTTGAAGGGGCGGCCGCTCTTGGCCACCAGCGTCGGGTTGGTTGTGACGCCATCGAGGATGCCCAGGGCATTGGCCTCACGGATTTCCTTCACGTCCGCCGTATCAATGAAGAATTTCATGTCTCGTTCTCTCGAAGTTGGGTGCCTGCCGCGCAGCGCCAGAGCCTAGCCCCACGCCCGCCCAATGCAACCTGTGGAAAACGCCAGCCCGGACCGACCGTCACTCCTGAATGATCGAATAGTGGTTCTTGCCGATGTCATAAACCTTCATGGAGTGCGACCTGCCGTCATAGGCCGTGAATCGCACGGTACACGACGCTGACCCCGTGACGGTCAGCTCGAAGTTGCCGGCGTATTCGTTCAGCTCTCCGTCCCAGACCAGATCGTTGATCTTCAGCGCCCCCTGCACGACGCCCAAAGCCTCCCCCGGCGCGCCATTAGAAATGCCCGGCTTGCCGTGTTCGGCCAGGCGGGGCCCGCCGGGCGCCAGGGACTGGTTGTTGCGCTCGTAGTAGGTCTTGAGCCTTGAGCGAATCAGCTCAAAATCCTCGCGCAGCTGGGCGGCGTCCACCTCCAGGTTCTGCCGGCTCTGCTGCGAGACGTAGTGATACCAGGCAAAGCCGGCCGCCACGGCCCCCAGCAGCAGCACCACGTTGATGACCGTTCCGGTGATCGCAAGACCGCGGCCGGTGCGTGAGCCGTTGGGGCCCGTTTCAGCAATGGCCAGTGCGCCCAGCACAATGCCCACCAGCACCGCAATGCCCAAAACGCCGCAAAGCACACCGCCCACCAGCCCCACTCCGGCACAGATCAGGGAGCCCACTGCCTTGCCGCTTTGCGGCTTGGCCACGCCAAAATCGGGCATCATGGGCGGCGGCGGAGGCATGTAGCCAGGAGGCGGCATGTAGCCTGGCATTGCATAGCCCGGCATCGGCGGCGCCATGGGTCGCGGCGGCGGCGGAGGCGGCGGAGGCGGCGGCGGCGCGCCGTAGAACGGGCTCGCGCCTTGGCCTGAAGTCGTTGGGCGTTCGCCCCAGGGGCGGGGCGCTTGAGGTTCGTCAGGTGCCTGGCTCATGGCTTCAGTCTAGTTCCCGCGAAAAATGTGTGCAGGCCGCTCAAGGCCCGAAATGAATGCTTGAAACGCGCTTGTCCAGATTCAGGATGCGCAACTCGCGCCCGCTGGGTTCATGGCGCACCACCGCGCTGCGCGGCCCCGTCACCGTCAGGCGAAAGTCGCCCAAGGGGTGCTGGATCTCGCCGGCCCCCACCAGGTCCGCCACGCGCAGAGCCCCCGCCACCCTGGGCGCACTGTTGGCCGGCTTGGCAAAGCGGCTGCCCAGGCCCGCCACGCCGGGACCGCCTGGACCCAGGGAGTCTCCGTTGGCGCGGTAATAGGTCCGCAGGCGCTCTTCGATGAAGTGGAAGTCGGCATCCACGCCTGCAGCCTGGCGCACGCTTTCGTTGGCCTGTGCCGTGTAAACCTGCGTGGCAAAGTAAAAGAGCACCAGGCCCGCCACCAGCAACCCCACGGAGTTCAGAATGACGCCCGCCACGGCCATGCCGCGCCCCGCGGCATGGCCCGGGCCAGAGCGCTCTCTCAAGGCCAGGACCCCCAGCACGAGCCCCAGGGGCGCGAGCAGCGGCGCCGCGACGCAAAGCACGAGATTGCCGATGCCGCAGATCAATGAAACCAGGGCCAGTCCTGAACTGCGGCGCGGCTGCGGCACGGGCCCATAGCCCTGCGGCCAGCCGCCGGGGCCCCAGGGAGGCGGACTTGCCGGCGGGCCTGCCATGTCAGGGCCTCGGCGTGATCGTGTAGTTGTCGCTGCCGATGTCGATGACGCGCATCTCTCGGCCACTCGGACTGTGCCGCACCACGGCGCTGGCCGTACCGGTGATGGTCAATGTGAACTCACTGACGGAGCCCAGCAGGTCTACCTCCGTCACGAGGTGGCGCAGGCTCAAGGTGCCGGCCACCTTGCCCTCCTCCCGGGGCGCGCGGTTGGAGTAGTCATAGCGAATGGAGTTTGTGGCCAGCACGGGACCGCCCGGCCCCAGAGAGTTGTTGTTCCGTTCGTAGTAGATTTGCAGGCGGGCGCGGATGGTGTCGAAATCACTCTCAACCCAGCGCTCCTGGCGCTGCTGACGTTCCTTTTCGGCGGCAAATATCGCGCCACCGATGGCCAACCCCACCACCACGCAGACCAGCAGTGCCACGCCGTTGATCGCCATGCCGCCGACAGCCAAACCCCGGCCCTGGCGCGGGCCATCGTCGCGGGTTTCCTTCAGGGCCAGCCAGCCGACGATGAAGCCAATGGGCGCCACCACCGGCGCCGTGATGAGGAACATGAAGTTCGCGATGCCCATCACCAGCGACGCGATGGCCCGGCCGCTGTAGGGCTTCGCCGGAGGGAACGGACGCGGCACGCCATAACCCGGCGAAAAGGGTTGCCCCGGCATGCCGTAGCCCGGTGCGCCGTAGCCCGGCACGCCGTAACCCGGATAGGGGGCGCCATAGCCGGGCGCGCCATAGCCCGGCGGCGGGGGCGCCGGCGGCATGGCCGCCGCAGGGCGCGGGCCTGACACGTGCGCGGCGTAGAAGTCGTGGGGGTGCGGCGGCGTCACCGGCGGCGGGGCAAAGCCCTGCCCGGCAGGAACAAAGGCGCCATCGCCGCTCTCGGGCGGAGGCGGCGGGGCCGCCGGCACCGGAGGTTCCAGTGGCTGCGGTGGAGGAGGAGGCTCACCCCAGGCGGGGGATTCAGCGGGTCTGTCTTCGCTCATGACCGCCCATTCTTGGCATTACGCCCATCTACCTTTCACCATCCTATTTCGAGCGCGCCGTCTGTCACTTGCCAGTCCGCCCGCTTTTCAGGCCGCGCCATGGCGCTATCCTTGCCGCGCCATGTCGCACGATGACCACGACCACTCCGAGGACCTGCCGCGCGAAGGCGTAGTGTTCGCACCCGGCGGCGTGCCGGGCAAAAGCGCTTACATGCTGACGTTCGGCTGCCAGATGAACGTGCTGGACAGCGAGCTGGCCATGGCCACCCTGGCCGAAAGCGGCCTGGGCGCGACCGACGCACCCGAGCAGGCCGAAGTCATCCTCGTCAACACCTGTTCGGTGCGCGACAAGGCCGAACAGAAGGCCTACTCGTTCCTGGGCCGCATGAAGCGCCTCAAGAAGGCCAACCCCCACGTCGTCATCGGCGTGCTTGGCTGCATGGCCCAGAAAGAGGGCGAGCTGATTTTCAAGCGGGCCCCCTACGTCGATATCGTCGCGGGCACCCGCCACTTCACGCGCATTGATGAATACGTGCGCCGCGTACGCGAAGGCAAGCAGCGCATCCTCGCCCTGGGCCGCGATGACGAGGTCGTCAGCGCCAAGCGCTATCGCCTGCGCGACTCGCGCCACTCCCTGCAGGTCGCTGTCATGCGCGGCTGCGACCACCACTGCACCTTCTGCGTCGTGCCCAACACACGCGGCATCGAGCAGAGCAAGCCCTTTGACGAAGTCGTCAAGGAGTGCGAGATTCTCGTGGGCGCGGGTGCCCGCGAAATCACCCTGCTGGGCCAGAACATCGACAGCTACGGCAAGCGGCTTTCGCCGCGGCGCACGCTCGCCGAGCTGCTGCACGCGGTATCGAAGATTCCAGGGCTGGACCGCCTGCGCTTCATCACCAGCCACCCGGCAGACCTGAAGCCCGAACTGCTTGAGGCCTTCCGCGAGATTCCCAACCTGATGCCGTATCTGCACTTTCCGGCCCAGAGCGGCAGCGACCGCATCCTTCGCGCCATGCGCCGCGGCTACAGCGCCGACGACTACCTGCGGCTTGTGGACCAGGCCCGCGCCGCCTGCCCGGAAATCGGGCTGGCCGGCGACACCATTGTGGGCTTTCCCACGGAGACAGACACCGACTTCGAGCGCACGCTGGAGCTGCACCGCCGCGTCGAGTACCAGAACGCGTTCATCTTCGCCTATTCGCACCGCGCGTTTACGCCCGCGGAGAAAATGAACCTGGCCGATGACATTCCCGAAGACGTAAAGAGCCAGCGCGTGAACGAGCTGATCCGCCAGCAGCGCGAGATCAGCGCGCGGGTGCTCAAACGTTACGAAGGGCGCGTCTTGCCCGTGCTGGTGGACAGCCGCGTGAAGACGGTGGGCGCGCCGGGCGGGGGCACGACCTTTGAAGGGCGCTCACCCCAGAACAACATCGTCCACTTCGACAGCGGGCGCGACCTGACGGGAGAAATTGTAAACGTCAAGATCACCCGCACAACGGGCCAGGCGCTTTACGGCCAACTGGCCTGATCGGGTCTGACATGTCAAAGAGCGTGCCTGCGGCCCTGATGCTCTGGGGCCGCTTTGCCGGCGGCTAGGCAGCCGCCGCCGCAGGAGTGGCGATTTGAGCCTTCTCGGCCCGGGCCTTTGGCTGAGGCCGCGGAGCCGGCGGAATGGACGCGGGCTTGTTCATGGCCTGCGCCGCCACTTCGGCCTCGCGCACCAGCGAATCCTTGGCCGCCTCGATGAACTCCTTGGCCGGCTCCACGCCGGCACTTGCCATGCGCGCGGCCTGCAGGGCGAGCTTGCGCTTGAGCTCCATCAGCTCGGTGGTTTCGCGCGCGAGATTCAGCGCTTCGCGGGCATTGAGGGCCGGCCGCTCCCGGCGCGGAGGCTCCAGGGAGGGGTCGTCGTAGCGAGCAGCGTAGTCCGCCGTTTCCTGGGCGAGGTAGCGGCGGTAGCTGTCGTGGCCTTCGCGCATGCTCAGGCTGAGGCGCTCCAGGCAATGCTCGATGTGGGCGCCGCCCAGCTGGAGGTACAGGGCGCGGACCTTGACAGTCGACAGGGCGATCAGCGCCTTGAATTCGTCCTGGGCCGCGCCGGCGATTCCTTCTGCTCGATAGCTGTTGGACATGGCTTTCTCCTGTGTTTGAGAGAAGCCTACAACACGCTGCGACAGATTTTTCCGGGCCCGGGCGCGCCTGAGATGCCGCGCTACTCACCCTCGGCCGGCAACGGCTCGAGGCCATATTTGCGGCAGATCTCGTGCATGTCCTGGATCTGGGCCTGAAGCAACAGCGGATCGGGCAGCGAACGAATGATGGACAGCGCCTCGCGCCACTGTCGCTCGGCCTCGGCGCGACGCCCCAGGCCCAGCAACGCCACCGCACGGGGGGCGCCGTGGGCGCCGAGAAAGCGTCTGTTCTGAACCTGGCGATGGATCTCAAGCGCCTCGGAGAGCAGCCGCTCAGCATCGCTGAACCGGCCTTCGGTGTTGGAGTTGCACCCGAGGTTTCCCAGGGAAGCCGCTTCCCCCACCCTGTTGCCGGCTTCGCGCGCGAGAGAAACCGAGCGCATCAACAGTCGGTACGATTCATCCAGGAAGCCCAGCCGCGCCCTGAGGATCGCAAAGTTGCCGATGGCCAGTCCTTCCATGCGCCTCGCGCCGGTTTCAGCGCACAGATTCATGATGGCGCTGAATTCAGCCGTGGCCTCGTCGTACCGCGCGCTGTCCACCAGCAGTCCGAACAAGTTGTAGCGCGTCGACAACTCCTGAATCGGAAGGCGGCCTTGGCGGCACAGATCCAGGGCCTGCCTGTAGTAGCGTTCCGCCTCCTCCAGTCGCCCCGTGTGCTTGCAGATGACACCCGAGGTCACCAACGCCGCCGCAAGCCACCTCGACTCGCCGACCGCAGTCGCCACGGCGCAGGCCCGCCTGGAGCCGGCCTCCGCATCGCTGTTTCTGCCCAGGTGATGAAACAGAATGGCCTCATTGTGCTGCAACATCCAGCTCAGCTCCTGATCCCCAGAGGCCTCCACCATGGGGCGCGCCGCGACCAGGGCCACTTCGGCCTCGGAAGAACGCCCAAGCTGGGTCAGCAGCAATCCCAGGCTGCACAGGCTTCGCGCGGCCAGATTCTTCGCGCCGCATTGCTCCGCCGCCTGGCGCGCGCGCACCAACCAGGGCTCAGCCAGGGTCAGGCGCCCTGCGGTCGCCAGGGCCGCGCCCGCGGCCTGCAGGGCTTCTGCTTTGCGCAGCTCTGTGGCGTGGGCGTGGCCGGCAAGCCGCTCGTACAACTGGACAGCGCGATCGATGTGAAACGCCCGCTCAAGATGACGCGCCGCACGCCAGAGGTACTCGGCTTCCTTGGCGGCCATGTCGTCCTGCCCGCGGCCCAGGGCGGCCTGGCGGGCGTGGTGGGCAAGGTCTTCGGCGGCGGCGTCCAGCGCCGCCTGACCCAGGGGGGCAAGGGTCTGCTCGATGGACGCAAGCGCGAGGGCGTGAAGCCGCGCGCGCTCGCCGGGAAGCTGAAGCTGGTAGGCGGCATCGCGCAAAAGCGCGTGCCGGAAGAGGTAGGCGGTTTCCGCGTCCATGGCCGGATTCTTTCAGGGTGCCGGGCCCCTGTCGACTCCGCAGGTCAGGACTCCAGGGACGGCACTTGGGCCCGCGCGCAGACAGCCAGCATGGCCGCCTTCACCCGCTGCACCTCCGGGGGTGAAGCATGGGCCGCCAACAGCGGAACGCCGCGGCGCCAGGCCTCCTTGGCTTGCTCGATTTGTCCCTGGGCCGTCAGGCACAGCGCGTAGTCGCACAGGGCCATGCCTTCGCCAAAGCCATAGCGCAGGGCATGCTGCATTTCGATCGCCCGCTCAAACAGCGCTGCCGCTTCATCCAGACGCCCCAGATCCACCAGCACCTGGGCGAGGTTCGACAAGGCCAGGGCATATCCTGTGCGGTCTTCCAGGTCTTCGTAGAGCGCCAGGGCGGCCCGCTGGTGCTGTTCAGCGGCAGCCGCCGCGCCGCTGCGCCGCAGCACGACCCCAAGCGTACCCAGCGCCTTGGCCTCAGAGCGACGGTTGCCCACCTGCCGGTGAACCTCCAGGGCTTGTCGCGACAAGGCCAGGGCGTCTGCGTGCCGGCCCTGGTTGAGGTGCCAGCCGCCCAGAATGCTCAGGGCCATGCCCTCCCCGCGCCTGTCTCCCGTTGAGCGCAGGCGCGCCAGCCCCTGCTCGAGCATGTCCCGTGCCTCCTGCTGGCGGGCCGTTCGCATCAGCAGCAGGCCGTAGTTCACCATGGCCCCGCCCGTAAAGTGTTCGTCGCCCAGTTCGCCGAAGATCTCCAGCGCCCGACGCAGGTTTTCCTCGGCCTGGGCCGCCTTTCCCTGACGCGCCTGCGACGCCGAGATGTTGTCCAGCAGTGCTCCCTCCATCCTGCGGTCGCCCAGGGCGCGGCGCAGCGTCAGGGCCTGCTCATAGTGCTGCAAGGCCTCCTCCAGGCGGTTGGCCTCATGGAGAACGATGCCCTGAAAAGTCAGTCCCCGGGCCAGGGCCGCATCCAGGCCAAGGGCCCGGGCCTGCTCCGTGCCTTCTCGCAGCAGCGCCTGGGCTTCGGCGCCGCGCCCTCCGACATGAAGCGTCCTGCCGGCACTGAGCAGCAGCAAGACCCGCCGCGACGCCGGTTGCAGGGGGTGGGCGGCAGCGCGCTGCATGAGCGATGCAGCCTGCGCCAGATCATGGGCCTTCAGCATCCGATACGAGGCGCGCTCGACATACAGAAGCTCGCGGCTCGCAGCGGCGGCATCCAGGGAACTGGCTGCCGCAGCGTGCGCCGCAAGATCCAGAGCATGAGGATCACAGGGATGAGGCCTGAACTCGGGCTCGCCCGAAGCGTCAAACTCCAGACGCGGCGGCACACCCAGCAGGCCCTCAAGCAAATCCAGCGCGAGGGCGTGAAGCCGCGCGCGCTCGCCGGGAAGCTGAAGCTGGTAGGCGGCGTCGCGCAAAAGCGCGTGCCGGAAGAGGTAGGCGGTTTCCGCGTCCATGGCCGGATTCTTTCAGGGTGCCGGGCCCCTGTCGACTCCGCAGGTCAGGACTCCAGGGACGGCACTTGGGCCCGCGGGGCGTGATTGATTCCGGCCCGCCGCCAAGCCTACAATTGAACTCCAATGCCGCTATCCAAGCGCCAGCCAGCCCGTTCTGCGAAAGAGCCAAAGCTGCTCTCAGGCGGCAACCCGCAGATTGCCAAAGGCGAGGGGCAAGCGCCCATCGACGCCTACATCGCGGCCATGCCGGGCTGGAAAAGCGAAGTGGGGCGAAGGCTAGACGCACTGATTTCGCGCACCGTTCCCAACGTGCACAAAGCCGTCAAATGGAATTCACCGCTGTACGGCATCAAGGGCGAAGGCTGGTTCCTGGGCATCCATTGCTTCGCGAAGTACATCAAAGTCGCATTCTTCAAGGGCGCCAAGCTGAGCCCGATTCCGCCCGGCAAGTCCAAGCAAAAAGAAGTGCGCTACTTCGACATCCACGAAGACGGCAAACTCGACGAAGCCCAATTCACAAGTTGGGCAAAACAAGCCAGCCAGTTGCCCGGCGAAAGAATGTGACGTGGCAGAATCGGTCGAAAGATTGGTGCGGTGATTCGAGACTGAAAACGCAACGCAGCAACTGCTATGTTAATCGATATGACTGCTCAGGAACAACCGATGCCGCTTTTCACAGACATTGAAACCGCACACGAGCGGCGAAAAATCGCGGGCGCTTACTACACGCCTGATGCTGTTGTCCGCTCGCTCGTGTCGTGGGCGGTTCGACGCGAAACGGACCGGATGCTCGATCCAGCCTGCGGCGACGGCCGGTTTCTCACCGTCCATGCCAACAGTGTCGGTGTTGAACAAGACGCCCAAGCCTGCCAGATCGTTCATCAGCGTTCACCGGGCAGTTTGATCCATCAGGGAGATTTTTTCTCATGGGCCGATCAGACGCATGAGCGGTTTGAATGCGCTGCGGGCAATCCGCCCTTCATCCGCTACCAGCGATTCACGGGCGAGGTACGGGATGCCGCGCAACGGCTGTGCGAGCGACACGGAGCCTCCTTTTCGTCACTTTCTTCGTCATGGGCTCCTTTTCTTGTTGCCACAGCGTCACTTCTCAAACCCGGCGGGCGCATGGCTTTCGTAGTTCCGGCGGAAATCGGACACGCTCCATACGCTGCGCCCGTCCTCGAGTACATGACCAAAAAGTTTGATCGTGTGCAGGTGATTGCCGTGCGCGAAAAGCTCTTCCCTGAGTTATCGGAGGATTGTTGGCTGCTTTACGCCGATGGATTCGGCGGCAGCACACGCGAAATCCGGTTTACACCGCTTGAGCATTTCTCGTTCTGCGCTCGCCCGCCGCGCGGTAGTATTGCCATATCTCTGGACGAATGGAAGCAGTGGAACTACCGACTCCGCCCGTTCCTTATCACCGCCGAAGGCCGCGATTTGTACACAATGGCTGCCGATTCGCGGCGCACACGGCGGCTCGGAGATTTTGCTCGCGTCGGCGTCGGTTACGTGACCGGCGCGAACGATTTCTTTCACCTTCGGCCGTCCTTCGCAGATCGGCTCGGTATTCCGCGTAGCCTGCTTCATCCAGCGGTCCGTAACGGGAAGAGTCTTGCAAATGGAAGCGTCGATCAGGTGTGCGTCAAATCATGGCTTGCCGCTGATGAACCGGTCATGCTTCTCCGGCTTTCGCCTGAGTCCGAACTTCCGTTTCCGGTACGCAGCTACTTGAACTCATCCGCTGGCCGCGCTGCTCGCGAAACCTACAAGTGCCGCAATCGCGACCCGTGGTACGCAGTTCCGGACGTGACTGTTCCAGATGGGTTCCTGTCGTACATGAGCGGTGATGGCCCGAAACTGGTAGGCAACAGCGCGGGTTGTGTAGGGACAAATTCTGTCCACGTTGTTCACCTGACCGACGGAACGAGCATGAGCCGCCTGATGAAGCTTTGGGCGGAGCCTTTGACTGCGCTTTCATGCGAGATTGAGGGGCACCCGCTGGGCGGAGGCATGCTCAAGGTCGAGCCCCGCGAGGCGGCCCGCGTGATGCTGTCTGACACTGCCATTCGCAACGAAGAGGACCGCGCGACAGTCGAAAAAGCCATTTTGACCATGAAACGCTGGAGACACTATGTCTAAAGCGCGAAGTGACGAAGCCGGCGATTCGAACAAGTGTGAATGGTTGACCCTCCAGCAGGCGCTTGAGGCATTCGTCCTCAACGTGTCAGGTCATCAGGGTCAGGGGCACATCCGCCCGTTGCACCATTACGTTGCCTCGCGACTTGTTGTAGAAGGCGGGTTCCATCCAAGCGAGATCACGCCGCACCCACCATTTCGGATCATCGAAAAGAGTGGGCGGAAGATCCTTGAATACCATCCGGAGTCGGCGGGCTCCGGAGAGCGAACGGTTCTCGGAGGGCTCAAGACAAAAGCGGTTGATGTTGTCGTAACGAAACCCACGATTGGACCCGTTGTCGCCGTGTCGATGAAGGGAACTCTCGGGGCATTCCGCAATCTGACCAATCGCATGGAAGAGGCCATTGGGGATTGCACCAATTTGCATATCTCCTACCCGGCGCTGGTTTATGGTTTATTCCAGGTCTTGCGGGCGACGCGAGCAGGTTCGGGCATCAAGCCGAACGATGCCTGTGTTCTCTCGAACGGGGCCGTCAGCGAGGCCGTAGTGCGGTACCACGATGTGCTGGGTCGACTCGAAGGGCGGCTAGACCTTCGCGACGAGACGACAAAGTACGAAGCTGTATCGCTGGTGCTCGTGAAGCCCGACCAGCCACACCGAGGCACCCCGCTTGCAAACTTTCCACCCGTCACATCACCCCTTTCCCTCTCTGGATTCTTCACGAAGCTGTACCGCGCTTACGACCTTCGATTCGTGTATGCAGCTCCGAAACTGGAGTCGGTTACGTCGCGATTGGTGTGGGACCAGTCATCTCCGGTTCTCTCTGATCCGCGTACGAAAGACTATACGCCGCGGGTTGGTGAGCCGTAGATCTTCGCGCGGCGACAGGCATGAACAAGGCGAAGAGCAGCTCCAAGTATGGTAAGGAACCGAGCGACTGGCGCGGCGAGACGCTTGCTCGCGTGCGGGCGCTTATTCAACAGGCTGATCCAGAGGTGGTTGAGGAAGTGAAATGGCGCAAGCCTTCCAACGGCATGGCGGGCGTTCCTGTTTGGTCCTATGACGGCATCATCTGCACCGGCGAAACCTACAAGGCCGCTATGAAACTCACGTTTGCCAAGGGTGCGGCTTTGGCTGATCCCAGGAAACTTTTCAATTCGAGCCTTGAGGGCAACACGCGCCGCGCGATCGATCTTCACGAGGGCGAGGCACTCAACGAAGCCGCGTTTGTGGCGCTTGTGCGCGCGGCTGTGGCGCTCAACGGCAACTCGAAGAGCTGAATCGTGTGGCACGGGGCTTCAGACCCGTGCGTCGCTGCTATGGGCGGCGACAAGTGGCGGGCAATGCACGCCATGCATGGCCCTGGAGCGCCATGCCACATCACGTTGCCACCAGCCATGCTATACTGCCCCGTTTACGCATTCTTGATGGGCCGCCCTTAGACTTTTCCTATGACTGACACCGCCACCGTCGCGCCTGAAGTCCAGAGCCTCGAAGACCCCAAGCTTTACGTCAACCGCGAGCTGTCCTGGCTCGAGTTCAACCAGCGCGTACTCGACGAGGCCCACGATCCCCAGAACCCCCTGCTTGAACGGGTCAAGTTCCTCGCCATCTCGGCCAACAACCTCGACGAGTTCTTCGAGGTGCGCGTTTCGGGCCTCATGCAGCAGGTGGAGTCGCACAACGACAGCACCGGCCCCGACGGCATCTCCCCCGCCGAGCAGCTCACGCTCATCTCCACGCGCGCCCACCGCATGGTGGCCGAGCAGTACCAGTGCTGGTCCAACGAGCTGCTGCCCGCCCTCAACGACGCCGGCATCGAGATCCACGCCGGCGAGCCCAAGCTCTCGGCCGCTGCCGAAAAATTCCTCGACCAGTACTTCAACACCGAGCTTGAGCCCGTGCTGACACCCATCACGGTCGATCCCGCCCACCCCTTCCCCTACGTAGCCAACAAGGCGCTCTGCCTCGCCGCCCTGCTGGAGGGCAAGGACGGCGACGGCAAGATCGTGCGCTCCCTGGGCGTGGTCACCGTGCCGCGCCTGCTCAAGCGCGTCATCCAGATTCCGGGCAAGAAGGGCAAACTCGAGTACATCATGCTGGCCGCGGCGGTGCGCCGCCGCCTGGACCACCTGTTCCGCGGCTATCGCATCGTGGCCACGGCAGCCTTCCGCGTGACGCGCAACAGCAACCTCTACCTGGAAGAGGAAGAAGTCGAAAACCTGCTGATGGCAATCGAGAACGAAATCCGCCAGCGCCGCCGCGGCGATGTCGTGCGCCTCGAAATCGAGCACAATGCGCCCAAGGAAATCCTCGACCTCCTGCGCCAGAACCTGCACGTCGAGGAGAGCGCCATTTACCGCGTTCACTCGCCGGTGAACCTGAACCGGCTCATGCGCCTCTACGCCGAGATTCCGCGCCAGGACCTCAAGGACAAGCCCTTTGCCCCCGTCGAGCGCGTCAACGCCGACGACAGCGAAGCGCTGTTCGCCGCGATAAGGCGCGAGGACATCCTGCTGCACCACCCCTATGAGTCGTTTTCCACGGTGCTGAGTTTCATCCAGAGCGCGGCCAGAGACCCTAACGTCGTCGCCATCAAGCAGACGCTTTACCGCACCAACGAGGAGTCGCCCATCATCGGCGCACTCTGCGCTGCCTCCGAAGCAGGCAAGCAGGTCACCGTGGTGGTCGAGATCAAGGCCCGCTTTGACGAAGAGTCGAACATCCGCTGGGCGCGCCGCCTCGAAAACGCCGGCGTTCAGGTGACCTACGGCCTGGTGGGCCTCAAGACTCACTGCAAGCTCTGCCTCCTGGTGCGGCGCGAGAAAGACGGCATGAGGCGCTATGCCCACCTGGGCACGGGCAACTACAACCCCACAACCGCCAGCGTTTACACCGACCTCTCGCTCTTCACGGCCAACAGCGCCCTGACCGACGACGTGGCCGAGGTATTCAACGTGCTCACGGCGCGCTCCCAGACGCCCGCCATCAAGAAGCTGCTCGTGGCGCCCTTTGACATGCTGCCAACGTTTGTGCGCCTCATCGAACGCGAGGCCGAGCACGCCAAGGCCGGCCGCAAGAGCGGCATCATCGCCAAGGTCAACTCCCTGCTGGACGTGGACATCATCCACGCCCTCTACCGCGCCTCCCAGGCCGGCGTCAGCGCGGACCTCATCGTGCGCGGCATCTGCGGCCTGCGGCCCGGACTGCCCCAGGTCAGCGAGAACATCCGCGTGCGCAGCGTGGTGGGCCGATTCCTCGAACACAGCCGCATCTTCTGGTTCGAGAACGGCGGCGACCCCGAGGTGTTTCTGGGCAGCGCCGACTGGATGCCGCGCAACCTGCGCGGCCGCGTAGAGGTGGTGTTTCCCATCGGCGACGCGCGGCTGAAGGCGCGCATCCGCGAGGAGATTCTGGCGGCCTTCCTGTCCGACAACGCCAAGGCGCGCGAAATTCTCGGTGACGGCACCCACCGCATGATCCGCGCGGCCGAGGGCGCGCCCCTGGTCAGCGCGCAGGAAACTTTCATGAAGCTGGCCCGCGCCCAGAGCGGCGAGAGCATGCGGCTCAAGCCCGCCACCAGCGTCAGCATCCGCATGATGCGGGAGTGAACGCGCGCACCCAGCGGCAAGTGTCTGGGCGCTCATGACTGATGTGGACGGCATGGCGGCGCGGGAGAACACAGAAAACAGCCTTTGAAAAAGTCGCCGAGCTGGGCGGACAGGGGGATTCGTACAGTTCATTGCCCACAGAGACTTGAAAAAAATGGCCAATTTCTAGCCTCCAGAGACAATTGGAGGATGTTATGCGCAGTAATTTGGACCATTGTGATAGTCGTAGTGCTAGCCGAGACTGCTCACCTGATCCACGCGGGCGTGACTCATGACGGCTCTGCTGGCTTGACCGACTTTCAGGATCGGAATGGTGGCTTGGGTACCGGATTCACCGCCGGCGAATCGACGCAAGCCAACGGGTTCGGTTATGTCGCCCCTGTCGATCCGCACCTTTCCGTCAGCCATGAAGGGTCCGCATGGGACAGGACGGTTTTTGACAACGCGTTCCCGCAGACCATGATCTGGACAGTCCATCTTCAGGCCGCCATCTATGGCACGGCAATGGTGGACTCCAAGAGCAACGCCGGCAAGCTTGCACTCGCGCAGTTCGCCTTGGACGCATGGGGGGATGTAAACGCCGTCTCGGCGAATTCCTGCATTGTCGCACACCCCAACGCATTGCTGGGATACTTGCAGCAGACTTACGTCAGAGGCAACGGCGTACCTCATTCATACATTGTCCTTCCGCCGGCGCGTGCGCACGCCATCATGCCTCCCTATAATCCGGTCACGCAGGAAAAGACCGTAACCCTGAACTTCACAGCTACCTTTACCGGAGCGAGGCTTAAATTCGAGTATCGCAGCTACGGAAATCTCCAAGGCAGGTGCGGCAGCCTGGAAGAGCGCGTGGAGAGCGCCTTTCGCGGCGTTCAGAGCGAACCCACAAGACCGGAAATCGACTGGACGGGAAGCTACGTCAGAGTCGAAGACCCGAGGCGGCCAGGGTTTATCGTCAACGAGTGGAAGCTGAAATGACGACGCCGGGCCACAGACGGGTGATCAACGTTGCAGCGATGATCGCGGTTTTCTGCGTGCTGGGACTTTACGTGCACTTCAGGTTCCTGCGCCAGGACCCGGTCGCGAACGAACCGGCACGCTGCACCCCACCCGGTGTTCAAGCGGGTTTGCCCCCCGCCGGCCAAGACCCGCCGGCCCGCGAAGCGCCCCCCGTCGCAGGCGGTACCAATGGCGGCCCGAAGCCTTCAGAAGCGGCCACAGCTCCAAACGAGCTGTGCACGGTCGAACTGCGATTTGTCGATGACGCGGGAGCGCCCGTCGGCGAAGTCAAGTACTGCTACTGGCTTTTCGGTCGTGTTCAACGCAGCGGCTTTGAGCATAGCGATGCCCGTGGCTCGGCTGTGCTGCGCGCAGCCGAGGGAACAACCTGCGAATTGGAAGTAACCAACTGGAAGGAGCGCATCGAAGAGGGCGGCAAAAAGGTGTACTCGATCGTTGAGGATTACCCTCACTACAGCGAGCGGATTACGTTCTCCTTTCAGCGTACGCCACAACAGATACAGGTGCGCGTCGGTAGCGCGACCACCATCAGATTGCGAATCACCTTCGACGATGGGGAACTGTTCGAGGGCAGTGCCTGCCTGAAATGCGAACGCTGGAGCCGCTGGTTCCCGTCAGAGGCACGACAACCGATAGAATTGCATGGCGTCGTCTGTGACCGGACTACGGAACTCACGGTATTTCCAACCCGCATAGGCTACGAAAGCGCTGACTACGAGATCTCGCCGGAAGAACTGCGGCGCGGGGGCATTCTCGAATACGTGGTTCCGAAGGCGGCCAACGCCAGAGGGGCCATTGCCGTGAATTGTTCGGGCGCGGATTACGACTCGTTTGTTCTTCTGTTGCGCAAGCGCAATACCCTATTTGCGGACATTATTGCATCGCGCGGAGAAAGAACGGGTTCAGGCTTGTTGCAGTCACAACGTCTGGATCCGGGCAGCTACGAAGCCACGCTGTTGTGGCGGCGGCAAGTCGGCGCGCAGGATCTGGACCAATTCGAGCACTGGGTGTGGGAGTACTGGGTGTGGTCCGCGCCAAGCCTTGAGGTCAGGAGCGGATCAGTTGTGAAGCTGACGCCGGAGTTCATTTTGGCCGGCTCCCTCGAAGTCGAGGTTCTGGCAGACGACGGCAAACCCCTCAAGAACGCACTGGTTCAGATTGGCGACCAGCCCCCCCTCTGGATTAACAATCCTCACGCGATCCCCGGCAATGCGGCTGTCACCGACAGTCATGGAAAGGCGCTCCTCCAGGGCCTGCCGCCGGGAAGGGTGAACTTTTCCGTTGAGGCGCGGGGATTTGAACCTGTGCGCCTGAGCGCCGACATCCCCGGCGGCGGTGTGGCCAGGCTGAGTCCTGTTCGTCTCCTGCCGGCCCAAGGCGCTATTACATTGAATCTATTGTCGCGCGTTCCGACGTGGGAATACGCCGTAAGTTTGAGGGCGGGCGCCCACGCCGGGTATTTCTTGCGCGACGTCACTGTCAAAGACGGCCAGGTCCGGATCACGGGCTTGCCGGTCGGCCGCACTTACACCGTCTTCGTTTGTCCTTTGCCCGGCGGCGGGACTGTCAAACAGCTCGACGTGGCCTTGTCAGTCGAGAACCCAGACCGAACCATCGCTATCGACGTTTCTGACCTTGAACGGAATTAACCCGCTTTGTCATGCCGTTGAATACGGCCCGCTAAACGTACTTGTCGCCGCGCACCACGCTGACGTCCTGCACGTAGGCCACCACCGCGTAATTGGGGAAATACTGCTCGGCCAGGTGGGTCAGGATGCGCTCGGCCACGGCGTCGCTCACCACGGTTTCAAAACGCAGGTTCTTGCCCGCCAGGTCGTCGGTGCGCATGCCGCGCGAACCCTCGCCGTCGGCCTTGGTGCAGGTGTAGCCCTTGGCGCCCAAACGCAGAAGGTCCTGGCGCAGGCGGGTGTCCAGCACGGCCTCCACCACGATGGTCACCAGTTTGAGCGGGTGCAGTTTCACGGCGTGCCTCCCCGGTAAATCCATTCCGACAGCGCATGATACAGCGGAACACCCACCGTGAGGTTGAACGGAAATGTAATCGCCAGCGAGGCCGTCAGGTAAAAACTCGGGTTCGCCTGCGGCAAAGATATGCGCACCGCCGCGGGCGCGGCAATGTAGCTGGCGCTGGCCGAGAGCACGGCCAGCAGCGTGGCGCCGCCTTCAGAAAGGCCAATCAGCCGACCCACCCAGACACCCAGCAGGCCATGCAGCACCGGCATGACCAGGCCAAAGGCCAGCAGGAAGGCGCCGACCCTTGAAAGGTCGCGGAAACGGCGGGCGGCCGCCATGCCCATCTCCAGCAGGAAGAGAGTCAGCACGCCCTTGAAGGGGTCCAGGAAAAAGGGTCTGACCTGCTCTACACCGTGCGCCCCGGCTGCCAGGCCGATCAGCAGGCCCCCCACCAGCAGCACCACGCTTTTGCCCGCCAGCACCTCATGCAGGGATTGCTTGAGGTTGCCACCGCCCAACTGCCACTTGGCAATCAACAGGCCCACGACAATGGCCGGAACCTCCATCAGCGCCACCAGGGCGGGCATGAAGCCCTCGAACTTCACGCCGATTTTCTCGAGATAGGTCTGGCCGGCTATGAACGTCACGGCGGACACACTGCCGTAATGCACGGCAATGGCCGCGGCATTGGCCACCTCCATGCGGCCCAGATAGCGCAGGATGGCATAGCACCACAGGGGCGTTCCCACCCCCAGCGCCAGCGAGGCCAGCGCCGGCAGCAGCAGCTCGCCGGGACTGGACACAGACATGGCCGCCCCGCCCTTGAGCCCGATGGCGAAGAGCAAGAACACGCTCAGGGCCGTGTAAAGCTCGTCGGGAAAGCGCAGGTCGCTGCGCAGGATGGTGGCAAAGATGCCCAGCACAAAGGCCAGAACCATCGGGGAGAGCAGGTTGGCCTGTAGGAGTTCGAGCGTATGCACGGCGCTTCACTTCCGGCGGACAAGTCGCGCAATCATGCGACGAGCGTGGGCCTCGTCAATGACCATAAACCGCCGCGAATCGGCGTCATAGGCCTGGACTTCCGCCATGGCAATGTCGAAGTACCAGGCGTGCAGCCGCAGCCTTTGGCGCCTTTCCAGCTCAGCCACGATGGGGTAGCTGCGCAGGTTCTCCAGCTGTGCCAGGGCGTTGGCCTGGGCCACGAGGTTGTGGCGGGGCAGGCGGGTGTCGAACTCGACGTTGGGCGGGAGTTTGAGGGCCTTTTCGGCGTGGCGCAGCCAGGATTGCAGGTTGGGCGCGCCGTCCAGGCTCAGGTCACCGCAGATGGCCCGCATTGCGCCGCACTCGCTGTGGCCGCAGACCACAATATCCGGCACTTCGAGCCTGAGCAGCGCGAACTCCAGGGCCCCGGCCTCGCTTTCATCGGCCTGGGATTTCCCGCCCGGGCCGCCCGGCGCCACGATGTTCCCCGGATTGCGGATCACAAACAGATCGCCGGGGTCGCTGGAGGCAAACAGGTTAGGCACAACGCGGCTGTCAGAGCAGGCCACAAACAGGCAGTCCGGCTTTTGACCCAGGGCCAGCTTGGCGAAGGTCTCGCGGTATCCGGGACGGATTTTCTTTCGAAAGTGCGCAATGCCGGCCAGCAGTCGCTTCATGGCCGCAGATGGTGCCGTGACTGCGCCCCTTCGTAAAGAGGCCTGCTATGCTCTGTCCATGCACGGACTGCTAAGCGGCGCCATCCTGGGAGTGGCCTTCATCGCCTTTGCGGGAGCAGCACGTTCGTGGCGCAACTGGAAGAACAGTGAGGAGGGCGCAAGGCCCCCTCGCGGCCTGATGGTGTTGTCCCTGCTGCTGCAAGCCATGCTGGGTGCGCTGGCGGCGGCCTTTGGCCTTTGGTTTGCCCTGGCCGGCGCGCCTTAGCCCGCAGCCGCGCCGACTTGACCGGCCCATGCCCCCGTCAGGGGACTTGGGTTCAGCCAAGGGCTGCCCGGTCAACCGCAAGTGAGTACAAGTCTCGTTTTCATGGAGTGGAACAAATTGAAGGATGCCGCACACGCGATACGAGAGACTCATGTCAGAGGTCTTCCAGCGTTGCGCCAGCGCGATACGTTCCTAACCAGTGTCAGCACATACGTTTACGTGAAATCACATTGACGCCTGCAAGGCGTCATCACTTCGTCATTTGCCCTTGACTACTTCACTCTTCAAAGGCAGAGTCGCGGCCCGTTTGTCTGACCTTGTGTAAGACTTGGCCAGACGGGGGACAACACATTCTCATGGAGATTACTCAATGAATATCTGGAAGCTGTTTCCGAAAGCCCTTGGGGCCAGCGCGCTTGCCTGCGCCATGCTCCTGGGCGGTTGCAGCAGTGACGATGAGGGGGGCGGCGGCGGCCCCGGCAGCACCATTGTAATTCACCCGCTTCCGGGCCTTGGAACGGTCATCATTCAGGCCAACGGCGGCGCGGCCAACTTCGCCACCCGCAACGGCGGTAACGGCGGCTCCTTTGGCGCGTTCTCACAGGGCGGCGACGTGCGCACCAACGACGGGCGCTCACTGCCCACGGTGGCCACCAACTTCCTCACGGCGGGCGTGCTGGCGGACAACCTTGTTACCTACACCGAGCTGACCTCGATTCTGGCTCCCGCGGTGGCCGCCGGAACGGCGACGTTCACCCTGCCCATGGGTACGGGTTTCAACCTGCCCTCGGGCGTCACGCTGAACCTCTCAGACGCCCCCTCGGCGACCGTGAACAGCGTGACCATTTCGGGCAACAGCGCCGTGCTCCTGACGGGCGCCATCCTGACGACACGCACGGGCGCCAATTCGGTCAACCTGCAGTTCAACACCTCGCAGAACGCCGTGGTGGCCATCGGTTTCACGGGCTCCTTCAACAGCACCGGTGACACCGGCTTCAATGGCGGCAGCTTCGTCCTCAACAGCACCGCAGGTGGCATCGTCGCCACGGGAAGCGTGGTAACCAACGGCGGACCCGGATCGGCAGCGGTCAACGGCGGCAACGCCGGTTTCACGCAGTTTGTGGCCCTAAACGATTTGATCCTTCGCGCCGGCCACCATCAGGCCAACGGCGGCATTGGCGGCGCGGCAGGCGGCAACGGCGGAAGCTTTACGGCCCAAAGCCAGGGCGTGACCTTCCGCAGCTTTGGCTGGGGCCTCCAGGCTGACGGCGGCGTCGGCGGCACCGGCAATGGCGGCAACGGCGGCGGGTTCAACGTCACTGTTATCGGTAACGTGGCTGTCGCTTCGCGCGTGATTTCTCGCGGCGGCGCCTCCACCGGCGGCAACGGCGGCAACGGCGGCGTGGCGGCGGAAATCTCGGCTTCCTTCACCGGCATCCTCTATGCCACCCTCGATGGCGGAAATTCCACCAGCGGCAACGGCGGCAACGGCGGGACGGCCACGGCCGGCGGCCTTGAAGGCAAGGACCAGGAGCTGCGCGGCAGCGCCAACGGCGGCAATGGCGTCAACGGCGGTAACGGCGGAAGCTTCTTCTTCCAGAACGAACAGATTGTCGGCGGCCTGCTGGCGGCCACCGTCAACGGCGGCAACGGCACCACGAGTGATGGCGGTGACGGCGGCCGGGTCTTTACAACCGGATACACGAGCGCGTTCTCACTGCAACTGCACAACTGCCGTATTGAGGGCACGGCCAACGGCGGCAACGGAGGCGACCAGGGCGGCGACGGCGGGTCCGTAAGCGCGGGCGATCCCAACTCGCTCAACCTGGATCTGTTTGCCACCAGCGTGGCGGTCATCGGCGTGGCCAACGGCGGCAACGGCACGGTGGACGGCGGCGACGGCGGCGCGGTTCTGGGCCTCGGCGATACCGGCAACCTCGAGCTTTCAATCACCGGCACGGCCAACGGCGCCAACGCCGGCAGCAACTCGGCCGGCGACGGCGGCACCATCGGCGTGACGCTGACGGCGGGCAGCATTGACGCCACGATCACGGGCACGGCCAACGGCGGCAACGGCGTGGGCACAGTCAGCGGCGGCGACGGCGGCACACTGAACGTCAGCGCCGGGGATACCACCAACTTCGGCTCCGTGGTGGCCCGCATCAACGTTTCCTGCAACGGCGGCACCGGCGCTGCCGGCTTTGGCGGCGGCGGCGGCAACCCGACCATCCAGGTCGGCATCCAGGGCGGCTTCTATGCTCCCAACATCAACCTCTGGCTGCGCGGCGGCGACAGCGCCTCGGGCAGCGGCGGTGACGGCGGCAACCTGACCGGTACGTTCTTCAGCGATGCCAACTTTGACGGCGGCCTCATTGAAATGTCCGGCGGCAACGGCGCCACCAGCGGCGGCAACGGCAGCGGTGGCGATGCCAACAACCTCGACCTGAACACCGACGACTCCAACCTCACCTTCAACCTCAACGCCCAGATCCGTTGCGGCAGTGGGCGCGGCACGGGTTTTGGCGGCGGCGGGTCCCAGGACCTTTTCATTGACAACGACAACGACAACGACGGCAACGCCGGCTTCCTGCTGATCAACGGCACGGTCAACCTACGTGGCGGCGACGTCAACGGCACCGGCTCCGCCGGTACCGGCGGTCAGTTCAATTGGAACAACGCCGGCGACGATGGCGTCCTGTTCCATTACGGCACCATGGACATTTCCGGCGGCAACAGCTCCGGCGGCGCGGGCGGCGGCACGGACCGCACCACCCTGCGCACGACGGACAATGTCTTCATCAACGGCACCATCCTGGTGAACGGCGGCAACGGCGCGACCACCGGCGGCAACGGCGGCGGCGCAGCTGGCTTCGGCGGCGGCATCCTGCGCATCGGCTTCAACCTGGCCGGCGTGGTTCACCTCGGCAACAACGCCGTGATCCGCAGCAACGGCGGTTCGGGCGCTACCCCCGGCGCGGCGGGCTTCATCGAGCTCGACCCCAGCGGCGCGGCTCCGAACCCCGCATTGATGGAGAACACCGGCGCGGTCGTCACGACCAACACCGGCGCAGGCACCGCGGTGCCCGGCAACGTGTACCGCGACTAGTCTGACCCTGGCATGACTCGGGGGCGGCGATCACGCCGCCCCTGTTTCTTTTATTGCAGCCCGGCCTGTCATAGCCGGCAATTTCACGCGTCAACCTTGTGGTCAAAAACATGCAGTTTGTTTAAAAGGAACCCGCACACAGCGGAGCCACCCCATGAGCGAATCCCACGGAGAGCCCTACAACCCCGCCGAGATCACGCGCGAGGAAATGCCCTGTGACGTGCTGCTGGTGGGCGCCGGCCCCGCCAATCTCGCCTTGGCCATCCGCCTCAAGCAACTCGTAGCAAGCCACAACGAGTCAGCCGCCGACGACAAAAAGCTGGACCCCCAGATCTACGTCATTGAAAAGGGCGCTGAAGTCGGCAACCACCAGCTCTCCGGCGCCGTCATGGACCCGCGCGGCATTGAAGAGCTGATGCCCGACTGGCGCGAGAAGGGCTTTCCTGTCGAGGGCGATGTCGGACCCGGCAGCGCTGACAAGATGCTCAAGCTCGGCGAAACCTCGCACAAAGCCATCTGGGTGCCGCCCATCATGCACAACCGCGGCAAGGTGGTCGTCTCGTTGAACAAGGTGGTGAAGTGGCTGGCGCAACAGGCCGAGAGCCTGGGCGTGAACGTCTTTGCGGGCTTTGCCGGCGCGGAAGTGCTCTACGACGGCAAGCGCGTGCTGGGCGTCCGCACCCGCGACATGGGCGTCAATAAGTGGAGCGAGAAGAAGGGCGAGTTCATGCCCGGTGTGGATCTCAAGGCCAGGGTCACCGTGCTGGGCGAAGGCACCCGCGGCTCTTTAGCCAAGCACCTGATTCCGAAGCTTGAACTCGACAAGGGCCGCAACGAGCAGGTCTATCAGCTCGGAGTCAAGGAAGTCTGGAAGCTCGGTCCCAAGGGCCAGGAAAAACTCAAGCCCGGCGATGTCTACCACACCATGAAGTGGCCCCTGCCCAAGGGCGTGTTTGGCGGCGGCTGGATTTACGGCATGGCCGACGGCATGGTCAGCATCGGCCTGGTCACCGGCCTTGACTACAAGGACCCCGCGCTGGACCCCCACGCCCTGTTCCAGAGGTGGAAGACCCACCCCTTCCTCAAGTCGCTCCTGGAAGACGGCGAGCTGCTGCACTACGGCGCCAAGACCATTCCCGATGGCGGCTATTTTTCGCAGCCGCGCCTCAGCGCCGACGGCGTGCTGCTGGTGGGCGACACCGCGGGCATGCTCAACGCCATGCGGCTCAAGGGCATTCACCTCGCCATCAAGTCGGGGATGCTGGCGGCGGAAACGATCTTCGAATGCCTCAAGGACGGCGATTTCTCGGCCCAGCGCCTGCAGCGCTACCAGAACGCCTACGAAACAAGCTGGGCCAAGGAGGAGCTGTTCAAGGTTCGCAACTTCCGCCAGGGGTTCCAGCGCGGCGAGTTCTTCGGCATGGTCAACGTCGCCCTGGGCTTCATCACGGGCGGCCGCGGGCTTGCCGGCCGGCTCTCGGCCCACGCCGACTACCGCGAGTATCACCGGCTGCCCGGAGAGGGCGGAACGACGAAGCCCGTGGACAAGTCAAACTTCGACGACAAGCTCACCTTCGACAAGCTCAAGGATGTCTACTTCTCCGGCAGCAAGCACGAAGAAGACCAGCCCTGCCACCTGCAGGTGACGCAGCCCGACGTCTGCGTCACCCGGTGCACCCGGGAGTACGGCAACCCCTGCCAGCACTTCTGCCCCGCCAACGTTTACGAAATGGTGCCCAAGGCCGAGGGCAAGGGTGCCAGCCCGCAACTCAACCGCGAAGGCGAAGGCAAAGAGAACGCCCAGGGCCTGGTGCTCAAAATCAACGCCAGCAACTGCGTGCATTGCAAAACCTGCGACATCAAGGATCCCTACCAGATCATCAACTGGGTCGTCCCCGAAGGCGGCCAGGGACCGGTTTACACGAACCTGTGAACGCCGAGCAGGCCTACATCTTCCGACATGCCCTGCTTCAGCGCGCGGCATACGAATTGCAGCCGCCCTCCCTGCGCGCGCGCCTGCACGGCCTGGCGCTGGAGATCCTCGAAGGACTGTTCGACCCGCCCCCGCAAGAGCTGGCCGCCGAACTGGCCCTCCATGCGGGCCATGCCGCGCGCGAGATGAGCGGGGAAGAGCGGCAGCGCCTGCTCGAGCGTGAACTGGTCTACCTGCGCGCAGCCGGCGAACATGCCCTCTATGGTTTTCGCCCGGCGGATGCCATCACGCTCTGGCGCCAGGCCCTGGACCACCCCCGCGCCGACACCGCTGCGCGCCTGGAAGCGGCGCTGAAGCTTTCGCGAGCCCTGCGCAGCGCCTCCGACATGCGCGAATCGCTGACGGCCTCTCTGCGAGCGCTGGAACTCGCGAGGGAGCTCGGAGATGCCTCGCGCATCGCCAACGCGCTGCAGAGCACCGGCACCGTCCAGCGCGACCTGGGTCTGCGCGAGGCCTCCCTGGCTTCCCTGCGCGAGGCGCTGGCAGCCTTCGAGCGCCTGGGCGAAGCGCGCGGCATGGCCACGGCCTGCGGCAACCTGGCCATCACGCTGTCCGACGGCGGCGAGAGCAACGAAACGCTGGCCTGCTTTGGCCGCGCCATTGAGTTGTGCCGCGCCGCGGGCGACCTTGATACGGAGGCCGTGCAGCACCTCAACCTGGGCGCGACCCTGCTGGAACTGGGCGACTACGTTCAGGCCGAGCAGGAGCTCTGGCTGGCCGACAGGCAGTTCGAACAATTGCGCAACCTGCCGCAACGGGGCGTGGTGCACATCAATCTCGCGGTGATTGCGCGCCGCCGCGGCCAGAAGGAGCCCGCGCTGACGCACATCAACCGTGCGCTGGAACTTCTGCGCCAGTCGGGCTACCGGCGCATGGAAGCCCAGGCGCTGAACGTGCTGGCCAACCAGGCCCGTGATGACCGGCGCTTCGCGGAGGCCCGCAGGCTCTACCTTGAAGTCCTGCGCATCCACCGCGACACGGGCAACTTCGTGGTGGAAGGCCGCGCCCTGTGCAGCTTTGCCAGCTTTCTGCTGGATACGGGAGAACTCTGGCGCGCGGTGCGGACCAACGAATCTGCCCTTGAGCGTTTGCGCCAGACGCGCGACGCCTTGTTCATCACGGCCACCCTGGGCCAGCTGGCCCACGCCAATCTGCTGCTGGGGCGGCATGACCAGGCCGAGGCCAACCTGCGGGAGGGATTTGCCGTGGAGCGGGAAGCGGGCCTTGAGTTCATGCGCTGCCAGAACCTGATGCTGCCCTTGGTGCGCCTTGAAATCGCGCGTGGCAGGGCCATTGAGGGCCTGCCCGAGCGCAGCGAGTGCGCGCGCCGCGTCAACCACATCGCCCAGGACCCCGCACTCAAGGACGACGCGATGCTGGGCCGCATCAAGTCCATGTTGGGCGACCTCGATCGCGAACTTGGGCTTGCCCGCGCCGAGCACCGGCCTCCGCGAGTGTTCAGGGGCTTCATACCCGGCCACCTTCAGCCGGGCACGCGATTGGCCGCATGGGCGGCTTTCGCGGAGCAACAGCCACACGAGTGCAGTGAAGTGAAGCGCACAAACCAGCCGCTGTTCGAAGCCATGAAGGCGGGCACGGAGGGCCTGCCCGTGCCCGACTGGAAGAGCGAAAGCGCCTGAGCATCAGCGCACAGCCGGTGCCGCATCCAGGGCGGCCCAGGCGATGGCGGCCGCGCCCCCGTCAGCCCGCGCGCGACTTGCCCAACGCCTGAAGCCCGCGGGCCGCGCCGCCGGCCAGGGGCTCCTGGTTGGCGTCCACGTCCACCAGTTCGACGCGCAGCCTGAGGTTGTGCTGGCCGTCATCCTCGGGCCGTTTGCGGCCGCGCCGTACCAATAGCGGCTGAGAGAGCGTTCCCACCAGGTCTCCCTCGCGCACGATGGCCCCGCGCGCGGCTTCGTCTGCGGCCAGCAGCAGCTCACGGCGGGCCAGGTCAAGCAGGGCAAGCGGAATGTCGTAAACCTCGATTTCGGGGCGAAGGAACTTGCACAGGCCATGGGTGTGCAGCCAGAAGCGGCCTGGCTCTTGTTCCTGCGCGTGAATCTGCACGTGCTTGGAGACTTCAAAGCTCTGGGGCCCCTCGTTGCGCCAATCACCGCCCGCGATGGCACGACCGGTTTCCATATCCACGCCGATGCCCTGTCCGTGGCGCACGAAAGAGTCCACCAGCTTGCAGAAATTGAGCTGGCCCATGAGCGGGTCGTAGCCGTGCTCGGCCACGTAAAGGCGGACGTCAAAGGGGGCTCGGTCGATTTTCTCCAGCGCGGCCTTGTCGAGGCTGAAGAAGGCGCCGTCGGCCTCCGGCAAGTCCCTGAAGGGGTTCTGCCGGTCGGCGCGCCTGACGATGAGCGCGTGATAAACAATGCCGGCGCGCTCATCAATGAACATGTACTGCCCGCTGCGAAAGCGCGCCCCCGGCGTCAAGGGCTGCTTCTCGAGCGTGCGGGGATCCACGTAACGCACGGTCAGGCGCGCGCGGCCTTCAAAGCTCGCGGAAGGGTCGGCGATGTCGCTGACCACCGGCAGGTGGTCGCCCTCCAGAAACAGGTTCACCCGGAAAGCCGGAATGAAGTCTTCTTCATCATCCGGTGTCGCCGCGGCAGGCACGGCATCCCCGTTGACGAGACGCCCCCCGGTGAAGCGCGCCACCCCGTCGATGCCGGCCGCCGTTTCCTCGGGCAGCGAAAAGGGCGGGCGCGGGGTGAAACTCAACCGGCGGAAGAACACCAGCATCTCCTGTCGCGCCCACATGGCCTCTTCGAACTCTCCAAACGTCAGGGCGCGGCGGTTCAACTCCCAGGCCTCGTCGTAGCGTTTGCGCAGGAACTTCAGCCGGCTCCAGTACTGAAGGCGCTGGCGGTGCGGCCGGCCGGTGAGCACCGCCTGGGCCATGACGGCGTCGGCGCGCGGCAGATCACCCGCCGAGACCAGGCACCTCGCCTGCAGCACCAGGGCGCCACAGCGCGCCGAGGCCTCATCGGCCAGCTGGACTGCCTCGGCGTAGGCCGCGTCGGCCAGCTTGTGCTTCTCCTGCATATCCAGCGAAATCGCACGCCCCAACGCCGCGACAAAGGCCAGGCCGCGCTGCTCCCTGGCCTCGTCCATGAGGAAGGCCGCGCTCTCAAAGCGCCGCAGAAGCAGCTCGCACCGCAACAGGGCTTCGAGCACCTGGGGGTCGGCGGGGGCAAGCTCGCGCGCGTAGAGCAGAAAGCGGCGCGCATCCTGCAGCGGGCGCGGGTGATACTGCCAGCCGTCCACCTGGGCATGGAGCATCAACGCCTGACATAGCATGAGCAGCGCCGGCACGTGCTGGTTGTCCGCCAGCAACGCATCCACCGCGCGCTCGACAGCATCATCGAGCTCTTCATGGCGCGAGGCGTCGTCCAGCGTGCCCTTGAAGCCGGCCAGCAGCCGCCGCGCCCGCTCGCTGTCGCGACGGGCCATGGGGGCCGGCACGATCTTGCCTAAAGCACGCGGCCCAAGACCTTCAAAGGCCGCTGCCACGCGGCGAAGCAGCGCCGCAGCAAGGCGAAAGCGCGGCGGCATGGGCCTGGCCAGCAGGGCTTGGGGGCTTCTGTCCTGTTCAAACACGGCACTTTCCCGGGTCGAGGCCGGCAAGCTTACAGTGAAATCGGCTCGGGCTGTATAAGCCACCGGGGCAAATCCGACCGGCCGGTCAGGTCCGGACGCAAATCTCCCGGGCGCGCTGGTCAAGGCACGGCAGACGGCGTAGCCTAGAACCGACTGCCATGGCTGACCGCCGCCAGACCACCCGCCGGCACATCACGGGCAAGCTGCTGCAACGCCCTGAGGAGCTGGCGTCGGCCTTTCTCGAGTCGGGCCATACGCTGTTCTGTGTGGTGGACCGGCTTGGCCGCTTCGTGGTGTTCAACCGGGCCTGCGAAGAAATTACCGGCTACACGTTCAACGAACTGCGCGGCCAGTCCTTCTTCACGGTGCTGGACCCCAGCGAGCACGAGCGCATCCAGCAGCTCTGGGCTACGCGCGACGCCCGTGCGACGGCCCCCGACGCCATGGACCTTCTCTGGCGGCACAAGAACGGCGCCCAGCGGCTGATCCACTGGTCCTTCAGCCGTCTTGACGATGCCCTGGGCAACCACGAATATTCCGCAGGCGTGGGCGAAGACGTTACCGAACGCCGCCGCGCCGAGGCCGCGCTGCGCGAGAGCGAAGAGCTGAACCGGCGGATCCTCGAAGCCGTGCCGGGAGGCATCGTGCAAGTGGGACTCGACGGCTCGATCCGCGCGGCCAATCAGGAGGCGCAGCGCATTCTGGGCCTGAACTTTGACGAGCTTTCCAGCCGCTATGTCTCCGATTTCAGCCGCGACACCCTGCGCGACGACGGCTCACCCTGTCCCGTCTCGGAGTACCCGGTGACGCGCTGCCTGGCCTCGGGCAAGCCCCAGCCTCCCATGACGATTGGCGTGCGCCAGCGCGACGGGCATCTCCACTGGGCGGTATTCACGGCCGTGCCCCTCCACGACCCCGCGACGGGCAATCCAGCGGGCGCCGTCGTCACTTTCCTGGACATCACCGAGCGCAAGAAAGCCGAAGAGGCCATGCGCGCAAGTGAGGCCCGCCACCGCCTGCTGATCGAGGAAGCTTCCGACGCCATCTGCTTTGCCGACGAATCGGGCAACAACATCGACGCCAACACCAAGGCCTGTCAGATGTTCGGCTACAGCCGCGAGGAATTCCGTGCGCTGAACATCGCCGACACCGTGCCGCCCGAGGACCGGCATTTGATCGGCGCGCGCTTTGCCAAGATGCGCGAGGGCATTGCCCAGCGCTGGGAGCGCGAGCTTCTACGCAAGGACGGCACGCGCTTTCCCGTCGAGATCTCGGCGCGCTTTCTGCCCGACAGGCGCCTGCTCGCCATCATGCGCGAAACCACCGAGCGCAAACGCGCCGAGGAGGCTCTGCGCGAGAGTGAGCAGCGCTTCAGGCTCCTGGCCGATGCCGCGCCGGTGTTCATCTGGCTGGCGGATCGCTTTGGCCGGCGCACCTATTTTTCCAGGGGCTGGCTGGAGTTCACGGGCCGCGCCCTTGACGACGAGCTGGCCGAGGGCTGGAGCACCGGCATCCATGACGACGACCGCCAGCGCGTGCTTGATACCCTGGCGGAAAGCCTGTTCTCACGCCAGGACTTTACACAGGAGTACCGGCTGCGCACCTCCGACGGCGACTTCCGCTGGGTGCTGGATCACGGCGTGGTGCGCTTCACCGAGCGCGGCGAGTTCTCCGGCTACATCGGCTCCTGCCTGGATATCACCGAGCGCAAGCGGGCCGAGCAGGCCCTGCAGGAAAGCGAGCGGAACTACCGGCTGCTGATGGAGCAGGCCTCAGACGGCATTGCGGTGTTTGACGCCAACCGCCGCTTCCTGGATGTCAATACCCGGTTCTGTGAGCTCATGGGGTATGACAAGGCGGAGCTGCTGACGCTTTCGGCCACGGTCATGCTGCCGCAGGATGCCCACGCAATAGTGCCGGCGCGTTACGCGGAACTCGACTCCGGAGGCATCCTGCGCATCGAGCGCGACCTGCTTCGCAAGGACGACACAGCCATGCCCGCGGAGATCACGGCCCGGCGCATCAGTCCCGGCCGCTACCTGGGCATCATCCGCGACGTGACGGAGCGCCGCCGCGCCGAACAGGCCCTGCGAGAGAGCCAGCGCCGCCTGGCCACCCTGCTTTCCAACCTGCCGGGCATGGCCTACCGCTGCCTCAACGATCGCAACTGGACCATGGTGTTTGTCAGTGACGGCACGCGCCTGGTCACGGGCCTCGCGCCGTCGGACTTCATGGACGGCAAGCTCAGCTTCGCATCGCTGATCGCCGAGGAAGACCGCGAGCGGGTCTGGAACGAGGTGCAGATGGCCCTGGCGGAGCGCCGCTCGTTTTCGCTGAGCTACCGGATCAAGCGCGCTGACGGGCGCCTGCGCTGGGTCTCAGAGCAGGGGCAGGGCGTCTACGACCCCGAGGGGCGGCTGGAGGCGCTGGAGGGCTTCATCGCGGACGTTCACGAGCAGCGCGAAGCCGAGCGCGCCCTGGCCGAGAGCGACGAGCGCTACAAAGCCTTCATCGCGCAGAGCGCCGAAGGCGTGTGGCGCTTTGAGTTCAGCCCGCCCGTCATTCTGTTGGACGACATCGAGCAGGTCACCCGGGCCATCATCCACCAGGGAGTGCTGGCGGAGTGCAACGACGTCATGGCGCGCATGTACGGCTATGAGCGCGCCCACGACATACTGGGCACGCGCATCGTGGACTTGCTGGACATGTCCGACCCGACCAATCTCGAGCAGTTCCGCGCGCTGGCGCAAAGCCGCTTCCGCATCGAGAACATGGAGAGCCACGAAATCGGGCGTGACGGCGGCCACCACTACTTCTTGAACAACGTCATCCCGATTTTCGAAGGCGGCACGCTGAGGCGGCTGTGGGGCACGCAACGCGATATTACGGCCCAGAAGAAGGCCGCCGAAGCTCTGCGCGAAAGTGAAGAGCGCTACCGCCGCCTCTCGGGCGCCACGGCCGAAGCCATCCTGATCCATGACCAGGGGCGCATCCTTGACGCCAACCAGCGCGCGGCCGACATGTTCGGCTACTCCCCCACCGAGCTCCTGGGGCTCAGCGCCTTCACGCTGGCGGAGCCAGATTCGCGCGCCACGGTCATCAACGCCGTCAAGGCGGGCGTGGAGGTGCCCTACGAGGCCGTGGGTCTGCGCAAGGACGGCTCGACCTTCCCCGGCGAGATCACTCCGCGCAACCTGCAACTGGGCGGCAAGCTCGTGCGCGTCGTGGCCGTGCGGGACATCACCGAACGCAAACGCGCTGAAGAGGCCCTGCGACACGAGGCTGCCACGATCCGCCTGCTGCAGCGCGTGGCGACCGCGGCCAACGAGACCGCCGATACCCAGACGGCGCTGCGTGAAGCCATCGAGGCGGTGTGCGACTACACGGGGTGGGGCGTGGGCCACGCGTTCTTGCTCGACAAGCCGAGCAACGAGCTGGTGCCATCGGGCGTGTGGCACGAGTCCGGGGACGCTGATCTGGCCGCGTTTCGCCGCATCACCGAGGCTTCGCGCTTTGCTCCCGGCGTGGACCTGCCGGGCCGCGTGCTCAAGAACTCGCGACCCGTGTGGGTGCGCGACGTGCTGGCGGATCCCGGCTTTGTGCGCGCCCGCGCCACCACACAGGTGGGCATCCGGGCGGGTTTTGCCCTGCCCGTGATGGTAGGCCGCGAGGTGGCCGCCGTGCTCGAGTTCTACACGGACCAGCCGGTTGAACCCGACCCCAACATGCTCGAACTCATGGCCAACATCGGCACCCAGATCGGCCGCGTGATCGAGCGCAAACGCATCAACGACGTGCTCGAAAACCGCGTGGCTGACCGCACGGCCCAGCTTGAGAACGCCAACCGCGAACTCTCGCGCCGCGCCATTGAGCTCGAAGCCATCAACCGTGAACTGGAGAGCTTCAGCTACTCCGTCAGCCACGACCTGCGCGCGCCCCTGCGCGGCATCTTCGGCTTCTCCCAGGCCCTGCAGGAAGACTTCGGAGACAGGCTCGACGACGCCGGCCGCGCCCTGCTGGAGCGCATCAAGGCCGCCAGCCAGCGCATGGCGCGGCTGATTGACGACATGCTCGGGCTGTCGCGCGTCACCCGCGCCGAAATGAAACCCGAGCGGGTCGATCTTTCGGCGCTGTGCGGCGAGATTGTGGCCGAGTTGCGCAAGGCAGCGCCCGCCCGGCGCGTGGACGCCATTGTGGCTCCGGACGTCTGGGCCGAGGGCGACGCGCACCTGCTGCGCGTACTTCTGCAGAACCTGCTGGACAACGCTTTCAAGTTTACGTCGCGCAAGGACTCGGCGCGCATCGAGTTCGGGCGGCAGAGCGCTGAAAGCGAGACCGTTTTCTTCGTTCGCGACAACGGCGCAGGCTTTGAGATGCAGTATGCCGGCAAGATGTTCGGGCCCTTCCAGCGCCTGCATTCGATGAAGAAATTCGAAGGCACCGGCATCGGGCTCGCCACGGTGCAGCGTATCGTTAACCGCCACGGCGGGCGCGTCTGGGCCGAGGGCCGACTGGGCGAGGGCGCCACCTTCTATTTCACTCTGGGCAAGGCCGGCACTTGAGCGACTCGCGCACCATTCTGCTGGTCGAAGATAACCCCGACGACGAGGAACTGACCCTGCGCGCGCTGCGCAAGGGCGGCGTGAGCCAGCCCGTCCAGGTGGCCCGTGACGGCCCCGAGGCACTGGATTACCTCTTTGGCCTCAACGCCTTTGCCGGGCGCGACACAACACAGGTGCCGCGCGTGATGCTGCTGGATCTGAAGCTGCCCAAACTCAGCGGCCTGGATGTGCTCAAGCGCACCCGGGCGGATCTGCGTACGCGCCTGATGCCCGTAGTGATCCTGACCTCTTCGGTGGAAGACAGTGACCTCAAGCAGTGCTACGCCCTGGGCGCCAACAGCTATGTACGCAAGCCCGTGGAGTTTGACGAGTTTGTGGAGGTCATTCGCAGCATCGCCCACTACTGGCTGAGCCTCAACGAATTGCCCGGCGGCCCCTACCGGCCCTGCGGTTGAGCGGCGACTTGACGTAAAAAGTAAAAACTATAAAATGAGGCCCGGGCAGGAGCTTTGGCCATGGGGAACATCTACCGCATTCTGAAGATCGAAGTACCGGTCCAGGTCAAGCTGGCCGAGAGACGCATGTTCATTGGCGACGTGATCGAGCTGGCGCCCGGGGCCGTGATTCAGTTCGAGCGGCCCTACGATTCCCCCCTTGAACTCATGGCCAACGAACACGTGATAGCCAGCGGCACGGCCGTCAAGGTCAACGAGCATTTCGGCCTGCGCATCGTGAGTCTGGCGCATCCCACCAGGCCCGGCACCTGAGCGTGGCCGCCTAGCGATAGGCCTCGGTGTGCTGGGGCTGGGCCTCGCGGATGGCAGCCTGCCAGGCCTCAATCATGTCCTTGGCCAGCGAGTAGCTCTGGTAACGGCCGTCGATGGTTTCACGGCGGCAGTCATCAATCAGCTCTCGGTACTGCTTGTACTCCTCGAAAGTCATGGGCTCGGCAAAGAGCGCCTTGATGTGCTCAATCTGCAGGACGTTGTCGCGCAGGCAGGCGTCCACCAGCACGTCGCGGAAGAACTCGAATCGGTTCTCCAGCACCCCGGCCTCGCCCTTGTCCGCCAGAATGGAAAAGCAGTTGGCATTGAACGTCGTGTCGCGCACGTCCTTGTCTTCGGGCTTGCTCTTCTTGCGCAGGGCCGTAAGACCGGCAATCAGGGCCGGACGCGCCTTCTTGAAATAGAACTTCTTGAGAAAGAAGCGCGCGTCGTAAATGGGCTCCGTGATGCCCTCTTCTTGCATGGAGTTCGAGATGCCGGCGCTCTGCACGTCGTGCAGCTCCTCCATCAGGCGGTCATAGAACTCCGGGTGCTTATCGATGATGGCCGGCTCTTTCCAATAGGCCCGGGCCCACTGAACAAAGCCCAACGGCGTGCGATAGCACGCGTCCGAAATGGCATAGAGCGTATCGCCCAGCCTCCAGAGAAAATCAGGCTGATCCGGAAAATCCTGGTACGTCATACGCCAGATTTCCTGCCCGAACTCACCGAAGTCCGTGCGCATCACCTGCTGCTTCAACTGGTAGGTCGTCGTGAAGTACCACAGGGCGTTGAGCCTCACCTCGCGCGTAATCTGCTTGACGGTCGCCCCGGGCAGCGCAAAGCGCGTGCGATAGGCATCCAGCACCTTCAGTGTCGCGTCCTTGCCGTCCTTGCGCGCCAGCACGCACAAGTCGTATTCGATGGCCGTGGACAGCAGTTCCAGCACCGGCCCTGTCATGTTGTCGCCAAAGGCCTTGACCAAAATGCCCACGACAGCCGCGCCGTTATCGCGGGCATCTTCGCCGCTGAGCAGCTTGCGCGCGCGGATGACGGCATTGGCCTTTTCGCGGATGCCCTTGATTTCGTCGCTGGGGTCCGTCTCGCCGAAGGCAGCCCTGACCTCATTGAGCGCCCGCTGCGCGTCACCCTCCTCGATGGCCTTGCGCGCGGCCAGGTAGTGCTCCACCTGCTCCTTGAGCGCGTCGGCGCGTTTGGTGAACTCGGCCCCGACGACGGCGGCCTTGAGCCGGTCGCGGGCAACGTCGGGCTTGCCCTGCGCCACGAGACGGACAATTTCCTTCTCGAGATCGTCAAACTCGCGCGCGGCCAGCGCCCCGGCGTCCTGCTTCTCCCTCAGCGTTGCCAGTTCCAGGGCGTCCTTGAGGTCGGCGCTTTCGCCGTGCTCCTTGATGTAGACCTCAAGCGTGCGCCTGGCCTCACCCGGCTTGCCGTTGGCCATCAGGGTTCGGGCGTCGGCCAGAACCACCTGCTCCGGCGTGGGCCCGCTGTCGCGCAGGATGAAGAAACCGATCAGCAGCACCGCGCACAGCAGCACCACGCCCGCCGCCAGCACGATCATCGTGGTCTTGGATGACTTGCCCTGCGCCTCCATCAAGGCTTCCAGGGCTTCGTGGTAGCGGGTGTATTCCTTCTCAGCCGTGGCGCTCAGCTCGATGATGCGCGTCTTCATTTTGTCTGGGTCGATGCGCGTTTCCTCGACGATGCGCTTGTAGACCTCATCAGCGGGGTCCTGCACCACCTTGTAAAGCTTGATCTCCTGGCTGTTCTCGCCGCGCGGCCGGAATGTCTTGACGAAGGCGTTGGGTACCTCGGCCTTGTTCATGGCCAAAAACACCGTCTCGGTGAAGTAAATTTCGTCGGGGTTGGTGGCCTTCTCAATCTTGGCGGCCACGTTCACGGCGTCGCCGAAGACGTCAGTGTCAGTCAGGGTCACGTCCCCTGAGTTGATGGAAACCTTGATGTGGATCTGGTCCTGCTCGGAAAGGCCCTGGTTGTATTTGCGCAGCGTGTACTGCATGTAGGTGCCGCACTGCACGGCGTTGGTCGGGCTTTCAAAGGTGATCAGGAAGCTGTCGCCGATGGTCTTGATGACCTTGCCCTCGAAATGGGCCACGATGGGCATCAGCAGCTTGTTGTGGGTCTCCAGCCGGTTCATGAGCTGGTCGCGCGAGATCTTCTCCGTGTGGCGCGTGAAGCCGGAGATGTCCGTGAACATGATGGTCAGGTTGCGCTGAATTCGCTTCGTTGACATGTGAGCCCCTGGGGCCGTGCTATCTTGTCGGCCAGTCCGATCACCGAGGTCACAATGTACCTGCCAACTGGCGCCTTTGCACCCGTTCCCACGCCCTTCACGCCGGAGGGCAACGTGGACGCGCCCGCCCTGCGCGCCCACCTGGCCTGGCTGGAACGGGAGGGGCTGTCCGGCGCGCTCATTCTGGGCACGAACGGAGAGTTCCCCTCCCTTTCCTTCGCCGAAAAGCGCGCCGTCGCCTACACCGCCGCGCGCGGGGGACGCCCGAAGCTGCAGCTCATGCTCTGTGTGGGCTCCTGCGCCCTGCCGGAAACCCTGGAGCTGTTGGCACTGGCCAAGGAGTTCGCCTTTGACAGCGTGCTTTGCCCCCCTCCCTGGTACTACCGCAATGCGAGCGTGGCGGGCCTGGCGGCCTTCTTCCGGCGGGTGCTCGATTCCAGCCGCGTGCCCGTGCTGCTCTACCACATCCCCCAGCTCACGGGCATCGCGCTGGGCGATGAGTTGCTCGATGCCATCGGCCCTCACGCCAACCTCGCCGGCATCAAGGACAGCACGGGCGATGAAGGCGAACTGGCGCGGCTTGCGCCTCGCTTCAGGGACACCGCTTACTTGGTGGGAAGCGACAAGCTGATTGCCAAGGCCCTGGAGGCAGGGGGACGCGGCAGCATCACGGCGGCCGCCAGCGTAGTGCCGGACCTGGTGGCAAGCATCAAGGCCCACCCGGGACAGCAGGGGAAGCTCAACAGCGTGCGAGGCCTGCTGGAGAAGTTCGGCCTGGGGCCCGCAGTGAAGGCCATTTTGAGGCGCAAGGGTTTTGGCGCCTATGCCGCGCGCCCGCCGCTGCTGAACCTGGAGGAGGGGCAGGAAGCGCAGCTGATGACGATGCTGGACATGTTCGGCGCGGTGAAGTGGTGAAGGGCGGAAAAACGGACACGGGCCGCGGATTGCTCCGCGGCCCGTGTTATACCCCGGCACCGACCTACTTTCGCCTTTCGACTATCATCGGCCCCAAAGGCTTAACTTCCGAGTTCGAGATGGGATCGGGTGTGTCCCTTTGGGTATGGGCACCGAGAAAACTGCCAAGCGGCAAGGCCGCCTGAAGATGTCAAAGGTTCCTGACAAACAGCACTGTGAGTTTCGTACGGATACTTGCGTATCACGGGCACATGTCTGACTATGAATCGCTCGGAATCGTGTCTTGACGATTACCCCATGTCGCCGAAGAAGCAGCGCAAAAAAGCGCCGTTCGGTGGCGGGCATGAAGATAATTGTGGTCAAGCCAATCGACTGATTAGTACCGGTCAGCTCAAGGGCTTTCACCCATTACACTTCCGGCCTATCAACGTGGTAGTCTGCCACGAGTCTGGTAGGGAGTTCTAATCTTGCGAAGGGCTTCGCGCTTATATGCTTTCAGCGCTTATCCTTTCCGTACATAGCTACCCTGCGCTGGGCCTGGCGGCCCAACAGGAACACCAGAGGTACGTCCAACCCAATCCTCTCGTACTAGAGTTAAACTCGCTCAAAACTCCTCCGCCCACAGTAGGTAGGGACCAACCTGGCTCGCGCCGGTCTGAACCCAGCTCACGTACCGCTTTAATCGGCGAACAGCCGAACCCTTGGGGCCTCCTTCAGTCCCAGGATGCGATGAGCCGACATCGAGGTGCCAAACCTTACCGTCGATAGGAACTCTTAGGTAAGATCAGCCTGTTATCCCTAGCGTAGCTTTTATCTGATAAGCTATGTCCCTTCCACACGGATCCACAGGATCACTAAGTCCCTGTTTCCAGTCTGTTCGACGCATTGGTCTCACAGTCAAGCACCCTTCTACCTTTACGCTCAACGGGCGATAGCCGACCGCCCTGAGGGTACCTTTGAACTCCTCCGTTACTTTTTGGGAGGAAACCGCCCCAGTCAAACTGTCCATCAGGCAGTGTCCCCCGCCCGGATTCACGGAACGGGGTTAGAACCTTAACACACAAAGGGTGGTATTTCACCGACGGCTCAGACTCAGCCAGAACCGAGTCCTCATAGCCTCCCACCTATCCTACGCATTGAATGTCAAGGCCCATTGCCAGATTACAGTAAAGCTGCATAGGGTCTTTCCGCCTAGCTGCGGGAACGTTGTATCTTCACAACGACTCCTATTTCGCCGTGTCCCTGCGGGAGACAGTGTTCCAACCGTTCCGCTCTTCATGCGCGACTGAACTTACCAGCCAAGGTATTTCGCTACCTTAGGACCGTCATAGTTACGGCCGCCATTCACTGGGGCTTAGGTTCTCAGCTTCGCCTTACGGCTAACCGATCCCCGTGACCTTCCAGCATTGGGCAAGCGTCGCTCCCTATACCTCCTCTTCGGAGTTAGCAGAGAGCTGTGTTTTTGATAAACAGTCGTCAGAACCTCTTCTCTGTGACCTTCCGCCTTACGGCGGTTAGGCGCCCCTTATCGCGAACTTACGGGGCCAATTTGCCGAGTTCCTTCCGCAGAGTTCTCACGCGCGTCTGAGGATCTTCTCCTCGCCCACCTGTGTCGGTTTGTGGTACGGTCGCACCTGGCTGAAGCTTAGGGGATTTTCTTGCCAAGACATCCGGTCAGTACGGTTTGGCCGAAGCCGCGCCGTCTCAAGTGCCGGAGATTACGCCGATGGATTTGCCACGCGGCCACCCCAACACCCGACAGATCATCCAACAGACCTTAGACTTTTCTTCTTGGGTCTTCCCATCGCACCAAATGCGGCTCACGAATGTTAACGTGATTCCCATCACCTACGCCTTTCGGCCTTGGCTTAGGGGCCGGCTAACCCGAGGCGGAATTACCTTGCCCCGGAAACCTCAGGCTTTCGACGAACGGGGATTCTCACCCGTTTTATCGCTACTCAATCCAGTATCATTGCTTCCCAGCGCTCCACCTCTCCTTACGGTAAGGCTTCACTGCCCTGGGAACACTCCGCTACCGCGTGGATGGACCTCCGTCCATTCCACACCCGCAGCTTCGGCATGACGCTTAGTCCCGATCATTGTCGGCGCGGAAATGCTCGACCGGTAAGCTATTACGCACTTTTTAAATGGTGGCTGCTTCTAAGCCAACATCCCGGCTGTCTTAGCACTTCCACTTCCTTTGTCCACTTAGCGTCAGTTTAGGGGCCTTAGCTGGCGGTCTGGGTTATCTCCCTCTTGACGATGAAGCTTATCCCCCACCGTCTTACTCCCAAGATACGGCGTGTGGTATTCGGAGTTTGAGAAGATGGGGTAGCCCGAAGGCCCCTCCGATCTTTTCAGTAGCTCTACCCCCACACACTATGACTTGAGGCAAACCCTAAAGTTTTTTCGCGGAGAACCAGCTATCTCCGAACTCGATTAGCTTTTCACTCCTACCCACAGCTCATTCAACAGCTTTTCAACGCTGAAAGATTGGGGCCTCCATGAGCGGTTAAGCCCATTTCACCCTGGCCATGGGTAGATCTTCCGGTTTCGGGCCTACGCCACGTCACTAAAGACGCACATTTCGCACTCGCTTTCGCTTCGCCTTCGCGTCATAGACGCTTAAGCTTGCGACGCAGCGTAACTCACTGGATCATTATCCAACAGGCACGCCGTCACACTTGCCCATACGGGTATAGTGCTCCGACCGCTTGTAGGCATATGGTTTCAGGTTCAATTCCTCCCCTCCCGGGGATCTTTCCAACTTTCCCTCACGGTACTGGTTCACTGTCGGTCACTGAGTAGTATTTAGCCTTAGAGGGTGGGCCCCCTAAATTCCTGCCAGTTTTCTCTTAGCTGACAGTACTTGGGAAATCCTCCGGAGATCATCACCTTTCGCCTACAGGACTGTCACCTTCTATGGTCGGCCTTCCCATGCCGTTCAACTAGGTGTGATTTTGTAACTCCGTTGCCTTGCGGCTGAGGCTCCCACGACCCCGGCAGCATTGCTGCTGCCGGTTTGGGCTATTTTCCTTTTCGCTCGCCGCTACTCAGGAAATCTCATTCGATTTCTTTTCTTGCAGGTACTAAGATGGTTCAGTTCTCTGCATTTCGCTGGCAATGGCCTATGCATTCAGCCATGCCTGGCGGGTATTCAAACCCGCCGGGTTTCCCCATTCGGAAATCTCCGGGTCGTAACGCCTGTTGCCGGCTGCCCGAAGCTTATCGCAGGCTACCACGTCCTTCATCGCCTCTCAGTGCCAAGTCATTCCCCATACGCCCTTTGTATCTTGACCACAATAATCTCCAGGTCCGCCGACCTGTCGTGCCACCCCGCCTGGATAGGACGGGATGTCCCCTGCCTCTTCCACCCGCGAGCAAGAATCACTCATCCGCGGGCGGTATGCCGACTGGGGTCATGCAGTGAAGACACGATCCGTAGCGATGCAGCTGTCTTTGGCTCACGCCAGAAGCAGCTGCTGGTTCATTTCTCAGACTCGCCGAACTCAATCATCCAGGAGCGGCGAAGCCCCTGAACGAGTGAATACGACTACTAACTTCCAACCGGCTCTGCAGCCGGGTAGAAGCCGTTGTGCCTCTAATACGAAATTCACAGTATGCTGTTGTCAAAGAACGAGTACTCTCGACAGCTTCCGCCGAGGCGGAAACTGCCGCAAGAGCACCGGGTCAAGCACCCTGTCGCACCTCACGCGCGTAAACGCGCGCCTGTTGCCGGATGCCCGTTCCGAAACTCTCGCGGGCTGACGCCATGCAGGTCTGGTGGACCTGAGGGGATTCGAACCCCTGACCCTCGGCTTGCAAAGCCGATGCTCTACCACTGAGCTACAGGCCCGTGCCTGCCAAGGCAGACCCCGAAGGTCCCACGCTTCCCAAGCTCGGCCTGGACCACGATCCAAGTCTAGCCCCGGAGAGATGGTGCGCCGGGGCGGACTCGAACCGCCGACCTCACGCTTATCAGGCGTGTGCTCTAACCAGCTGAGCTACCGGCGCGGCT